>CBEVQY010000006.1:0-80312 GCA_965552135.1 uncultured bacterium
CGACGCCCCCGAGGGCGACCTTATGAAGGACTTCGTCCGCGACTTTACGGTGCGTGGCGTCCTCTCCACGGCGTTCCCAAAGCACACGGTCGACCTCGGGTTCGAGACGAAGCTTCTTTGGGTGCTCAACCACGTGGAGTTCTTCGATTATCCCGAGCCTTTGTGGGACTGGCACAACTTCGGCGCGATAATCTCGCTCTACGGTCAGGACGAGTTTGCGCCTTCGCCTGTGTGGAGGTTCAACTTCGGGCTGCGAAACGAGCTTTGCACCTCGGGGCTTTACTTCCGACTATCGCCGCGTGTGTCGGCGATGAGGGTGATAGACGAGAAAACGAGGCTCAAGCTTTCTGTGGGACAGTATTATCAGTTCTTCCAGGCTGTGCCGAAGGACGAGGAGCTTGGGCTTTCGGTTTTCGACACTTGGGTTTTGGCGCAGGACGGTCTTGAGCCGCTTTGGGCAACGCACGTGGTCCTGCGCGCCGAAACCGAAAGGCTTTTGGGGCTGCCCCTTACGGTCGATATATACTACAAGCGCATGGGGAACCTCTGGCGCCACAAGCAGTTCTACTCGCCCAACGAGCGCTTTGCGGATATATTCGAGGAGGGCTTTGGCTGGTCCTCGGGCGCGGACGTTATGCTCAGGTTCAACACGATGCGCTGGCAGGGGTGGCTCGGGTACTCCTTCGGATACGTTGTCTACTCCTTCCCGGGCATTTCCGACGGCGAGCCGTTCTACCCGAAGCACGACAGGCGCCACAGCCTCTCGTTCTGCGCCGCACGTGACATCGGAAGAAACTGGACGCTGTCGCTTGTGTGGAAGTACAACAGCGGCTCCCCTTACACAAAGCCCCTCGCGGTATACCAGGCGCCGGACGACGGCGGATGGGAAACGCGGTTCTACTACGGCGGATATCACAACGCAAGGGTGCCTTACTACAGCAGGGTCGACATCTCGATCTCGAAGCGCTGGGTTGGAAGGTGGTTGGATGTGGAGGCGTACTTTCAGATCCTAAACCTGCTTAATCGCAAAAACATCTACTCGCGCTATTACGACTACGATTATTTCACCGGCGAGGTCTACGAGAACGATATCCGCCTTCTGCCCCTTACGCCGACCTTTGGCGTTAGGGCGTGGTTTTAGTTAGAACTCCATCTCCCTCCACTGGGCCTGGCAAGGTTTGCCGAGGAGGTATATGATCCTGCGCCTTTTGGGTAGGATTATCGTTGCCGCTTGCGTTCCGAAGCTTTCGTGGTGGCGGCATATCGTGTCGGCGGAGGGTTCGTTTTGTTCGCCGTGGTCGGCGAGGATGCGCTTTAAAAGCTCGACGGTTATCTTGCGTTCCCGTGCCAGAAGCGTCTCGAGGCGCCTGGTGCGGACGATGTTCGTCTTCTGGATCAGGCTTCCCCGAAGCCCTTCGGGGGCGTCTTCGCCGTAGACGGCGTCGAAGGGTATCATCCTCCGCTGCATCGCCCGGTTCTGGAACAGGTTTGCGTTGGCGATGACGCCGTCCCTGGGTTCCACAAGCGCCGTTCCGTCGGGCGATAGCTCCACGGCTGCGCAGTTGCCCTCGGCGTCTATTATCGTCACGATCCCCGATGCGATGTTCGGCTTTCGGCGCAGGATCGGCACCGCCTCTTGGACGAGCGCGCAGTGCTGGAGGACATCCTGAACCCTCGCCGTGATCAGCGGCGCACGCCGCGGCTTCTCGCGCGAAACCCCGTAGTTGTACGTGACGGCAAGCCCAGCCTCGTTGAAGCCCGTGTGTGATCCCGCAAGGGGCGCAAGCGTGAGCTCAACGCTGGAGTAGCCGAACCTCACAAGGCTTTTGCGCAGTATGTTGAACTGCTCGAACTCGGCGACGAAGTCGAAGTTTTTCGCCAGAATCGGCTCGTCGCTTCGGGGAGGGACGACCGCTATGCTCGTGCATCCCATAAGCAGCCTTGGCGCGTCGGCACCCAGCGCCTCGGTGTAGTGCAAAAGCGCAAGCTTCCAGAAGGATATCCCGCATCCCTCGGCTATGCCGCGGAAGCGCTCGTAGAACTCGGGGAACTGCTCGAAGGTCCTCCTAAGCTCGCTTTGGGCTTTGAAGCCCAAAGTTCGTGCAAAGAGCGCCTTTGGCATCCAGCGCGGGCACTTGACGTGCATTGCGCCGAACTCCAAAAGCGCGCTCCAGCTCGAAAGGATTTGGTTGGCAAGATAAGAGCCCTGCATGACGCCAAGCTCGTAGGCGCCCCCCTGAACGGTTAAAACCCCGCCCGCAAACATATCACTCCATCGTGTAGTCGAGGAGTATCCGGACCGCTTCGCTTTGCGGTATCTTCTTCTGCGCCCCGCTCGACATCTCCTTCACAACGCACATCCCCTCGCGCGCCTCATCCTCGCCTATGACGACGACGAAGGGAATCCCCCACCTGTTCGCATATTCGAACTGCTTGGAAAGCTTCTTCTCCTCGACGAAGACCTCGGTCGGTATCCCTGCGCTGCGCAGCTTTTGGGCGAAGGAGAGCGTTTCCGCCAAAAGGTCCTTCGAAAAGAGCGTGACCAGAACCTTCGTGTAGGTGTGCGCCTGCGGGAGGATGCCAAGCTCCTCCATGGCGGCGATTATCCTGTCGAGACCTATGGTCGTTCCGCAGGCTGGGATTTGTTCGCCCTTTTTGGTGAACATCCCGATGAGGTTGTCGTATCTTCCGCCGCCGGTGAGGCTCCCCATAGAGGGCAGCGCGGGCAGCACCGTTTCGAAGATAGCGCCGGTGTAGTAGTCGAGTCCGCGGGCCATGCGGGGCGAAAACAAAAGCTCATCCTGACCAACCCCCAAGGCAGACGCACACTCCAAAATCTCGCGCAGGTTGTTTACGCCGGAGGATATTCTCTCGTCCCCGTAGCGCTCGAGCGCGCCCAAAAGCTCCCAGTTCCCTCCCTCGATGTCCACAAGCTCGAAGAGGCTTTTGACCCTGCAGGCGTCGTACCCTTTGGCTCGAAGCTCCGACTCGACGCCCTCTCTGCCTATCTTGTCCCATTTGTCCAGCGAGCGCAGCACGCTGACCTCATCCTCAGGGAGGAAGCCGGCTTTGCGGACGAGTCCCCGCAGTATGTTGCGGTGATTGATTATGATCTTGTATCCCTCGAACCCGATGTCGTGCAGAATTTCGGCGGAGATGGCTATTATTTCCGCGTCGGCGATGGGGGAGCTTGTTCCGACGATGTCCACGTCGCACT
Organism: uncultured bacterium; assembly: GCA_965552135.1. Taxonomy (GTDB): domain Bacteria; phylum UBP14; class UBA6098; order B30-G16; family B30-G16; genus CBEVQY01. Next base: position 3,218 of record CBEVQY010000006.1, read on the forward strand.
GAACGAACTCCCTGAATCGCCCCTTTTGCTTTTGTGCTCGCTCCGCTCGCCAAACGGGTTGGATCTGATATCTGCGGAAGGGCTTCGGCAGGTTCTGCCAGTATGTGGCTACAACGCGCGCAAGCGGCACGGTGAGGTCGTAGCGCAACCCCAAACCATCGGGGTGGTCGAGGCGATAGATGAGCTTGTCCGCCTCGTCGCCGTATTTGCCCAAAAGCGTGTCCAAAAGCTCTATCGCCGGCGTCTCGATGGGGATGTAGCCCCAGCGCCTGAAGACGTCGCGGATCCGGTCCAAAAGCTTTTCGCGTGGAATCATCTGCTGCGGGAGGAAGTCCCGCATGCCGCGGTAGAGCTTCGACCCCATACACAGACCTCCAAGGCGTCAGATCCCGCTTCGACAAAATTAGAGCGGCTTTTTCGCTTCGCAAGGTTTTTCCGGAAAGTCTGTGGTGTCAAAAAGGGCTTGCCAAAGCCGCGCAACGAAAGTAAATAAAACCAAAAGCCCGGGAGGTGGAGCATGAGCGACGAGCTTATAAGAAAGGTGCAGAGTCTTTATATGAGGGATGACATCCCTCAGTTTAAGGCGGGCGATACCGTGAAGGTTCACGTTCGCATCACCGAGGGCGGCAAAAGCCGCGTTCAGGTTTTCCAGGGGATTGTTATAAGTCGTCGCGGCAGCGGCACCGACGAAACCTTCACCGTCCGCAAGATAGCCGCCGGAAGGATAGGCGTTGAGCGCATATTCCCCCTCCACGCTCCGGTGATAGAGAAGATAGAGGTTGTTCGTCGCGGTCGTGTCAGGCGCGCAAAGCTCTACTACCTTCGCAAGAAGGTCGGCAAGGCTGCGCGCGTGAAGGAGCTTCGCGAAACCAAGCCTCAGAAGGAGCAGGGGAGCTGATGTTGGTTGCCGGCGTCGACGAGGCCGGGCGTGGTCCACTGGCTGGACCGGTTGTAGCTGCAGCCGTCGTTGCCGGCGAAAACGACTTCCCCAAAAAGATCCCTGACTCCAAGGGGCTTTCGCCCGCGGCGAGGTGGGAGCTTTATCGCGAGGTCCTTTCGAAGGCGCGTGACGTTGGCGTCTGCGCACTACCCCCCTTCCTCATCGACAGAATAAACATAAGGCGCGCCGCGCTCCTTGCCATGCGCAACGCCGTGGAGGCTTTGGGCATCATGCCCGATGTGGTCCTCGTCGACGGAAGGGACGAGATCCCGCGTCTCGGCGTTCCGCAGAGGGCGATAGTTCGCGGCGACGCAACCGTTTCGATCATTGCAGCCGCCTCGATCGTCGCAAAGGTCGCCAGAGATGCCCTGATGTGTGCGTACGCAAGGTGCTTCCCCGATTTCGGGTTCGAGAGGCACAAGGGCTACCCAACCCCGCAGCACCGCGCAGCCCTTATGACCCTCGGCGCAACAATACTCCACCGCCGCTCCTTCAAGATGCCGGGGATGGAGCTATCTTTCTAAGACTATCCATCTTTTCGCCGCGTCGACGCGTGTGAAGACGTATTCGCGGTAGCGCGGGTATTCGTTTGGTGGGATGAGTTTGTCGGTGCGTGCGTCAAGCAGAGTTGCCTTGATCGTGCCGCGCTCGTCGTCGTGGGTGAAGCGCATCTCGAACCTTATCGAGTCGCCCGCTGCTTCGGTCACGTCGCCTGGCAGGAAGCGCGGGGCAAAGCCGCCCGGCGGCGATATGATCCAGGTGCGGCTCTGGATGCTCGGCGACGAAAACCACATGGGCGTTTCGCGCACGGGAACACCCGCCGACCACGCCGAATACTTGAGCATCGGAAGCCTCAGGGCCATAAGCTTCCTCCCGGCTTCCTGAGCGAGCTTGGGAACCGAATACTCCGCCTCGAGGACAACGGTCGAATCGAAGCTTTCAAGCCCACGCAGGGAATACTTGACGAGCTGAGCGCTGTCGTAGATCCTTCCCGCATCCTGCTGGAAGCGCTTTGTGCGCTCGTCCTCGCGGAGCTCACGCATAGACCTTACGCTTGTGCTCTTAAGTTTTCCGTAAACCCGCTTTAGGTGCACTGTGGCGTCGCCGTTGGGGGCAAGCTCGACCCAAAGGGTGTCGGTTATGGAGTTTGCGTCGGGCGGGTTTTGCGGCAGCGCCGTTATCTGCGACGACCTCGCGCCAACAACTATCGCAGGCTGCCCCGCAATGTTGCTTTGAAGCACGCCTGGGGCAAGGTATTTTACGTAGGGCTGACACGCAATGACCTCGCCTTCGAGCTCAACGAGAACGCAGGGATTTTTGAAGAAGCCGAGCGATGGCACATCCTCGACGGCTTGGGCGTCGACTATGTCGCATCCGTAGGCGAGCTTGCACTCTATACCGACCCTTTTGAGCATATAGAGCATAAGCGTTGCCTTATCGAGCCGGTTTGCGATGCCGTCGGCGAAGATCTCCGACACGCGCCGCGGGAACCACAGGCTCTTTTCAGGACCGATGGGCGCCCCGCGGAAGGAGAGGTTGAGGTACTCGTAGATCTCGTAGAGCTTTTCGCGCGGCGATGTCGCCTTCTGCACGAGCGAGTCGACGAGGCGATCCAGAGCGTCTGAGCCATCGAGGGAGGAGCTCAGCGAGTCCGAAAGCGCGGCAAGCAGCAAAGCCTCGTCGACGCCAAAGCCAAGCCAAACCGTTGGGACGAAAAGCTCCCGCGGAGCTGTGTAGGGCTCGTAGACGAAAGGCTCTGCGTAGTCTTTGCTCCAGCGGAGCACAAGTTTGTCGCCACTTTCGGTCACCTCGGGTTCCGCAAAGGCGTGGTAGCGGCAGAACCCCTTGCCCCAGCCCTTCGGGAAAGACACCTCGAGAACCTGGTGCAGCACAGGTTCCTCCGAGCGAAACGAAAGCTTTTCGGTTATTGGGTGCAGGGCGTCGCACGTGTCGTAGTCTATGTGGAATTGGATGTCGACGACGGCGCCTTCGGATATCTGCGGCGGAGCAAACTTGACCCTGTGGAGGAGGTTGTACTGTGGCCATCTTTGGTACGGCTCGGCGAATTCGAGGGCAGCGTCGTCCAGATGGTACACAAGCCCATCGGGCGTTATCGTGCGGCAGAAGTCGACGTCGCCGCGCTGCCAGGGCGAAATATAGTAAAACCTGTGGGAGGCGTTCAGGTCCTTACCGCGCGAGGTCTTTATCAAAACTATCTTGCGCTCCGTCCGCCTGCATCCCCCGTTCCGGGAAAAATCGTAGTGAACACCCCTGTAGAGAACCACATAGCTTGCCTTCGGATAATCGGCGGCGCTGTCGACGAGCGAAAGGGCGTAGAGCAAAAGTGAGTCGGTTATGTCGGAGGTCTTCTCCCAGTCGTCTCCGGGGCGCGGGTGGGTCAAGGTGATCCTGACCACCTCCTCCCGCGGAAAACTCCTTTTGCCCTCCACAGTCTCCACTACGACGCTTTTTTTGTCTATACGCTCTATGTTGCAGCGCACCTCCTCGCCGCTCTTCAGGAAGACGACGTCCCTAAACGCCGCTGCAGCAAGCAGGGCGAAAAAAAGACCCAGCCAAAAAAGGCTTCGAGCCATTCCATTTACCCCCATCGATTGCCTTTGTTACACAAAAATAGCCTCGCCTCCACCCGTGTCAACAGCCGAAAGAATTGTATTGAAATGGCGAGTGTTATCGCTATAATAAAAGTGAGGCGAGTCGGGAGCGATTTTATGAAAATTACTCCCGATACCGTTTTGGAGGAGATATTGGCGAATTACCCAGAGGCGATCCCGATTCTTGCGCGTCACGGTTTCCACGGTGTTGCCTGCCCGGCGGAGATGTGGGTTCCGCTGCGGATAATAGCCGAAAGTCGAGGCATCCTGCTCGAGCCACTTTTGGAGGACCTGAATCGGGCTATATCGGATTGAGCCTGGGGTCGGGTCCCCGTCACTGCGATAAGCTTCCAAGCGCTGCCGCGGTTGGAGCCGTTGAGGAGCGCGTGTTTTTTTGGCTGTCGCGGTCGATTTGACGGAGCTGCGGGAGTGTGTCGCTGCGCTTGGCGGGTGCCTGCTGCGGGGCGGAGGTGTTTTGCCTCAACTTTTCTCGATAAACGACGCAAGCTTGCAGAAGCACTCCACCGAGAGCGCTTCGCCTCGCGCGTTTTGGGGTAGCTTCAGCTTGCGCAGCGCCTCGTTCCAGTCGACGGTGGGGAAGGCATCCCTGAGGTTTGTGACCAAAAGCTTTCGTCTGTGCGCGAATGCGCTTCGGACCACCGACGCGAAAAGCTTATCGTCGACCTCGGGGCAAATGGGCTCTTCCCTGGGGACGAGGCTCACGACCGCCGACGAGACCTTCGGCGCGGGAGAAAAGCTTCCTGCGCTTACCGGGAAAAGCTTTTTCACCTCGAAGTATCGCCTCAGGATGACGGTTGGGATGCCGTATTCCTTCGTTTTGGGCGGCGCAACAAGTCTTTCTGCAACCTCGCGCTGGACCATAAGGATCGCGCGCCTCAGGCTTTGCCTTTGCCGCACAAGCCAGAACAGAATGGGCGATGTTATCGAATACGGTATGTTCCCGGCGACGACGGGTTTGTGCCCGTAGTATCTTTCCGCACCCGCGAGGTCGAAGAGGAGGATATCCTTGTTTACGACGAGTAGGTTCGGCTTTAGGTTTTGGACCTGCGCGGCGAGTTCTTCGTCGAGCTCGACCGCGACGACCCTGTTGAAGCGTTCGGCAAGCATCTTGGTGAGGATGCCGCGCCCCGGTCCGATCTCGACCACAAGCTCGCCCTCCCCGGTCGATTCCGCGATCTTCTCCGCAACGCCCGCGTTTACCAAAAAGTTTTGTCCCATTGCCTTGCGCCCGCGGTGCAGATAGGGGGATGCGAAGCCAAACAGTTTCGATGCGTTCTCCGTCGTCGCACGCGCCACAGCCTCGATGCCGCAGCCGTGCACCTCGGCAACCTTCTGCGCCACAAGAACCACCCTCGCGGGCTCGTTGCGCCTGCCCCGGTAGGGATGGGGCGAGAGATACGGACAGTCGGTCTCCACCAAAAGCCGCGACAGAGGCGTCTGGGCAACGATGTGGTGTTTGCGGTAGTTCTTAAACGTTATGGGTCCGCCGAAGCCAACGTAAAAGCCCTTCTCGAGCGCCCACTTAAGGAACGCCTCGTCGCCCGAGAAGGCGTGGAGAACGCCCCTTCGGTAGCCCTCGCGCTCAAGGATCTCTTTTGCCCTCGCGTGGGCGTTCCTGATGTGGACGATGATGGGCAGATCAAGGCTTTTTGCGAGGCGTATCTGCTCGGCGAAAGCTCTCTCCTGGGCTTCGCGGGGCGAAATGTCCCTGTAGAAGTCGAGTCCGATCTCGCCTACAGCCACCACCTTTGGGTGCGAGGCGAGCTTTGCGAGCGTTTCGAGCCAGCGGTTGGGTGCTTTCGAGACCTCGTGCGGGTGCACGCCAACAGCCGCCCAGATGCGTACGTCGCTTTCCGCGAGGCGTATTGACCTTTTCGAGCTTTTGATGTCCACGCCAACGTTTACGATTCGCGCCACGCCCGCGTCGAACGCCCGCGCGATGACGTCGTCCCTATCGGAATCGAACTGTTCGAAGTCGAGGTGTGCGTGGCTGTCGCACAGAAGCGGCTTCGTCATCGGAGTCGACCTCCGCGCTTTACCACAACGACCCTCGGCGCGCCGGAGAGGTCGTCGATCACCCTCCAGCGCCAGCCCCTTCCCTCAAGCAGCGCCTCGACTCTGTCGAGCACGTCGGGCGAGATCTCGAACGCGGCGATGACCGGCGATAGTCGCTCGATCTCGTCCACGAGCCTGCGGATGAGCAGGACGCCGTCGTCTCCGCCGTCGATGGCTTCGCGCGGCTCCCAGCGAACCTCGGGCGGAAGTCGCCCAAACTGCGACCTCGGAACATACGGCGGATTGGACACGACGAGGTCGGCTTTCCCAAAGGCTTTTGCCATATCGCACGCGACGGCAAAAAACCTATCTCCAACGCCGTTTTCGCGTGCGTTTTCGCGCGCCAGAGCCAGCGCGCAAGTGGACGTATCGGTCCCTGCGATGCGCCAGCTTCCGCGGTTGCTCAGCAGGGCGACGGCTATTGCGCCGCAGCCCGTGCCCACATCGATGCCAAAGAGCGGCTCGTCGCCAAGCTCATCTAAAACCACGTCGACCAAGACCTCCGTCTCCGGGCGCGGAACGAAGACCCCCTCCCCAAGCTTCAGCGTCAAGCCGTAGAACTCCCACTCTCCGAGCAGGTACGCCAAAGGCTTTCGGCTTCGGCATCGTCTTTCGACGACCTCGGCGATCCTCTGCGCAAGCTCCCTCGGGAGCGTGGTCTGGGAATCTGCGGCGCATTGTGCCTCAAGGGCGCCGAGCGAGAGGTTCAGGAAGTGGGCGAGGATCAAGAGCGCCTCCCTGCGCGGCTGCGGGATGCCGGATTCGCCAAGCCTCCCTGCGATGACGTCGACCAGCTCCCTCAGACGCCCTGCGCGTGGAGTTAGCCTGCTTTGGGTTTCATTCGACATCGGCGTCGACGGGGGAGATGAGGGCGCGAACGTATTCCTCGGGGACGAAGTCCTCGATGTCCTCGATGCCTTCGCCCGTGCCAACGGCGCGGATCGGCAGCCCCAGCTTCTTCTTTATCGCCACAGCGATCCCGCCGCGCGCAGTGCTGTCGAGCTTGGTGAGAATGATCCCTGTAAGCGATATCGCCTGGTGGAAGACCTCGGCTTGCGTCAGCCCGTTTTGCCCTGTTGTGGCGTCGATGACAAGCAGCGAGTCGTGCGGTGCACCGTCCGCGGCTTTTCCCGCAACGCGGACTATCTTCCGAAGCTCCTCCATGAGGTTCTTCTTCGTGTGGAGTCTTCCCGCCGTGTCCGCGATGACGACGTCGTATCCGCGTGCTTTTGCCTTCTGTATTGCGTCGAACACGACGGCGGCGGGGTCTGCGCCCGGCTGCCCCGAGACGATGTCTGCTCCGGCGCGCTCCGCCCACGCCGCAAGCTGCTCGCCAGCCGCGGCACGGAAAGTGTCGGCAGCCGCAACCAAAACGCGACTACCCGAAGACCTAAACCTGTGCGCAAGCTTGCCTATGGTGGTCGTCTTGCCCGTGCCGTTTACGCCGACTATGAGCATCACGTGGGGCTTGCCGAAAAGCCTTAGCGGTGAAGGCTCCCCGAGAAGGTCCAGGAGATGCTCCTCCAAAAACTTTATGGCGTCTGCGCCGCTTAAGTCGCCCCGCTTGAGGCGCTCCCTGAGCTCATCGATTATCTCCGTCGTCGCCTCAACGCCAACGTCGGCGCTTATCAAGATCTCCTCCAGAAGCTCGGTGTCCTCCTCGGTGAGCTTTTTGCCCGCGGGGAGGATCGATCGCAGTGCGCCTAGGAACTTGTCGCGCGTCTTCTGCAGCGAGTTGAAAAGCTTTTGCAGCATCGCTGCGCTCCTTTGGTCTAAAACGTGTGCCTGTAGACGAGTATAACGCCGCCTGTGCCGCCTGCGGAGCGCGCGCCAACGTACAGATATCCGCCCCGGGCGATAAGATCATTGGCGTAAACCAAAGTGTCGGCGAAAAAGAGCTCAGGACCCTCAGGCGTTGGGGAGTACACCCGAAGCTCGTAGTCGGGTCCTGTCGTCGGGCGCAGGAGCATATAGGCGAAGTCGGCTTGCGTGCTTACCGACTTTGCGGAGAATCCAGGCACGTTTTCGGAGAGCACCTCCGTGCCGAGCTCGTCGGTGCTGTAGGCGACTATTCGGGCGTTGTTCGTCCCCGGCTCGACCCCGCCGGCGACGTAGACGACCCCGCCTGCGGTCACGTCCACGTCGAGGTTCTGACCGCCGGTGTTGCAGTAGTCGAGAAGCTGCGGGGCTTCGGGAGTCGAGACGTCGAACATATATAGCCATCCGTCGCTTGATGCTGCGTAGAGATACCCCTCGCGCGCGAAGCAGCAGGAGAACTTCTGCCCAAGCGACGCCACGACCTGCGGCTCGGCGGGGTTGGAGAAGTCTATCACGTCGCCGTCTGCGGAGGCGCCGTAGCCAACGAAGACGTGGCTCCCGGAGACACAGATTCCCAGGGGCGAGCTTGGGAGGGTGATCTCGCCCAGCGTCTGCGGGGATGTAGGCACGCTTACGTCGAAGGCGACGACCTTTCTGTACGGGTTGTCGACGGCGACGTAAAGGACGCCATTGTCGGCAGCGATGGACAGTATCTGCGCGGAGAAGCTCTGCGGGCAGTCGGACGTGTACTGCGGTCGCGCTGGATCGGACAGCGAGAACAGGGCTACGGAATAGCTCGCGGAGGCGACAAGCACATCGCCGCTTACGACCAGCCGCGCGGGGATCGACTCGGTCACAACCGAATCCACGAAGGAGAAGGTCGTATCCACAGGCGACGGTCCGCCGCCATCCTCGCTGCAGCTGCTTAAAGCCAAAACGTCGAAGAGAAGCAAAAGCGCAAAAAGCCTAAGCCATTTTCCCATCGTACTCTCCTTTCAAAGGTCCCGTTCGGGGTAGCGCTTGTTCTTGACGTCGTCAACGTATTCTCGCGCCGCCTTTATTATCTTTTCCTTGAGGTCGGCGTACTTCTTGACGAAGGGCGGCGTAAACCTGTCGAACAGCCCGAGGATGTCGTTTACGACGAGTATCTGCCCGTCGCAGTGTGGTCCAGAGCCTATGCCTATCGTCGGTATCTCCAGAGCCTCTGTGATCCTTTTTGCCGTTTTGGGGTAGACCTTTTCGAGCACTACGGCGAAGGCACCCGCCTCCTCAAGTGCTGCCGCATCTTCCAAAAGCGCCGCTGCGCTTTCGTCGTCCTTGCCTTGGGTTGTGTAGCCGCCCATTTTGTGGATCGACTGGGGCAGCATCCCGATGTGTCCGAGGACGGGTATGCCCGAGTCGACGATAGCCTTTACCGTTGGGGCGAACTTCCACCCGCCCTCGAGCTTGACGGCGCTTGCGCCCGCCTGAAGCAAAAGACCCGCGTTGTAAACCGCCTCCGAAAGACCGCACTGGTAGCTTAAGAAAGGCATATCAGCCACGACAAGCGCCCTCTCAACCGCTCTGGCAACGGCCTCGGTGTGGCGGAGCATCGTATCCATGTCGACGCGGAGGGTGGTCGTATCGCCGTAGACGACCATCCCGATGGAGTCGCCTATGAGTATGAGGTCGACCCCCGCCTGGTCGAGGAACGCCGCGGTGAAGTAGTCGTAAGCCGTCAGCGCGGCTATGGGCTCGCCCTTGCGCTTCATCTCGGCAAGCGTCTTTACGGTCACCTTGCCCACAGCTTATTCCCTCACGGCGTCGAGCAGGTGGTCTATGATCTCATCCGGCGTTACGCCCTCAGCTTCGGCGTTGAACGACGTTATGATCCTGTGCCTGAGCACAGGGTGCGCAATGGCTTTGACGTCCTCGATTGCCGGCGTGAGCCTTCCGTGGAGGACGGCGCGTGTTTTCGCGCCGAGTATCAGGAACTGGCTCGCCCTCGGACCCGCCCCCCAGCGGACGTAGCGCTTCACAAAGTCGATCTCGCTTCGCTGCGGACGGCTTGCACCAACAAGCCTTACCGCATACTCCACAAGCCTGTCCGAAACCGGAACGCGCCTTACGAGCTTCTGCAGCGCTATTATGTCCTCGCCGCTTAGCGTGGGTTCTATCTCAGCCTCGGTTGCGCCGGTCGTCCTCTTTACTATCTCTATCTCCTCGCTTTGGGATGGGTAGTCGATGTTGACGTTGAACATAAATCTGTCAAGCTGCGCCTCGGGGAGCGGATAGGTCCCCTCCTGTTCGATGGGGTTTTGCGTTGCGAGGACGAAGAAGGGCTCGGGAAGCTTATACGTTTTGTCGCCGGCTGTGACCTCATGCTCCTGCATTGCCTGCAGAAGCGCCGCCTGCGTTTTGGGCGGCGTGCGGTTGATCTCGTCGGCAAGGATGATGTTGCCGAATATCGGACCCTTAACGAACCTGAAGAACCGCTCGCCCGTGGCGCGATCCTCCTGGAGGATTTCCGTCCCGGTTATGTCCGAGGGCATGAGGTCGGGGGTGAACTGAATTCTGGAGAACTCGAGGTCGAGAGCTTCGGCGAGAGTGCTCACCATAAGCGTTTTGGCAAGCCCGGGAACCCCGATAAGCAGCACGTGCCCGCCCGAAAGAAGCGCTATGAGAAGCTCCTCTATAACTTGCTCCTGACCTATGATCCGCCGCGCTATCTGCTCCTTTATCCTCTCTGCGGCTTCGCCCAAAAGCTCCGCCGCCTGCGCGTCGTCGCTGAACGCAAGCCTCCTCATCGAATCCCTCCGGCTTAACCAAGCCAAAATAAACCCGCCACGTAGCTGTGTCAAACGATATGTGGTTATCCGGAAAGCTTTGCTTGTCACGCAGGGGGCAGAGGCATAAATTGATATGAACGCAGGTTGGGGGCTTGGGTATGTTCGAGCAGTTGACCGAAAGGCTTTCGGGCGCCTTTAGGTTCTTCACGAGCCGCGGCAAGCTTACCCCGCAGAACATCCGCGAGGGTTTGGCAGCTGTTCGCAGGGCGCTCCTTGAGGCGGACGTGAACTACAAGGTCGTCAGGGACTTCATTGCGCAGGTCGAGAGGGATGCGGTTGGCGAGCGCGTGCTCAAATCGATCGCGCCGGGGCAGCAGGTGATAAAGATAGTTCACGACAGGCTCGTGGAGCTTTTGGGAGGACCTGCACCGCCGCGAATTCAGCTTCCAAAGGCGAACCCGACGATCATAATGCTTGTTGGTCTTCAGGGCAGCGGCAAGACCACACAGGCAGCCAAGCTTGCGTGCTGGCTTCGGGAGCGTGGCTGGAAGCCTGCTCTCGTCGCCCTCGATGTGTACAGACCCGCCGCGGCGCAGCAGCTTGAGGTTTTGGGCAGACAGGCGGCGGTGCCAACGTTTCTGCCGCAGTTTATGGAGACCCCCCTCGCCACGGCGCAGCGCGCAGTGCAGGAAGCACAAAGGCAGGGCTTGGACCTGCTCATCCACGACACCGCGGGAAGGCTCCAGATAGACGACCAGATGATGCGCGAGCTCGAGATGCTTCAGCTTCAGCTTCGTCCGCACGCGGTCTTCCTCGTCGTCGACGCTATGACGGGTCAGACCGCCGTCGATGTGGGTCAGGAGTTTGCCCGGCGCGTTGGGATCGACGGCTTCATCCTCACCAAGCTCGACGGCGACGCAAAAGGCGGCGCCGCGCTCTCGCTCAGAGCCGTCGTCGGAAAGCCCATCATCTTCGTGGGCGTGGGGGAGAAGCTCGACGCACTCGAGCCCTTCTACCCCGACAGAATGGCGAAAAGGATCCTCGGCATGGGCGATGTGGTCACCCTCGTCGAGAGGGCGCAGCGCGCGTTCGACCAGAAACAGGCGCAGAAGATGCGCAAAAAGCTTCTCTCCGCCGAGTTCACACTTGCGGATTTCCTCGAGCAGCTCAAACAGCTTCGCAAGATGGGTCCTCTGGACGAGCTTGTTAAGCTTATCCCGGGCGCGGGGAAGATGAAGCTTGAGTTCGACGAGAAGGAGCTTGTGCACATCGAGGCGATAATAAACTCGATGACGCCCGAGGAACGCGAGCACCCCGAGATAATAGACGGCAGCCGCCGAAAGCGCATCGCACGCGGAAGCGGTACGTCGGTGCAGGAGGTCAACCGCCTCCTCAAGGAGTTCTTCGCGATGAAGCAGATGTTTAAAAAGCTCGGCAAGCGCAAAGGCGGCGTATTCGGGCTGCCGTTTGGGCTTTGAAGATGCGAACCTATATCGACTGCATACCTTGCTTCTTCGGTCAGGCGCTCAGGGCTGCGCGGATGGCTGGGATGGCGGAGGAGGATATCTGGTCCCTCCTGCTCGACGTTGCCGCGGCTGTCCGTGACTTTGCTCCAACCGACCCGCCGCCGAAGTTCGGAAAATTCGTCTACGGGCTTGTTCGAAGGCGAAGCGGCGTCGATGATCCCTTCGCCGAGGCAAAGCGCAGACACACAAAGCTTGCCCTCGCCGCACTGGATTTCGTCTACGAATTCATCTCCCACTCCGACGACAAACTCGACTCCGCCCTTCTTGTCTCCGCGGCGGGGAATGTGCTTGATTTCGGCGCGCACAAAGGGGTCGTCGACCTTGAGGAGACCCTTGAGCGCGTGCTTTCGACGGAACAAGCTCTCTGGCAGCTCGACGCCCTGCGTGAAAGGCTGCGCAAGGCGCAGAAGGTGCTCGTTGTTGGCGACAACGCCGGCGAAGCCGTCTTCGACAGGGTTCTGCTCGAGGTGCTTGGGGAGCTTTTCCCCGCGGCGAGCCTGTTTTACGCTGTCCGCGGCGGCGCGGTCATAAACGACGCCACTCGAAAAGACGCCGAAGCCGCAGGAATCGACAAGGTGGCCAAGCTTGTCGACACAGGGTCCGATGCGCCAGGGATCCTTATGGATGAGGTGAGCGAGGATTTCGCGCGTATCTTCCGCTGCGCCGACGTCGTGATCGCGAAGGGACAGGGCAACTACGAAACCCTCGACGGCATAGGCAGGGAGGTATTCTTCGTTATGACGGTGAAGTGCGAGGTTGTCTCGGGGCACGTCGGCGTGCCGAAGGGGGAGGTCGTGCTTTTTAGGGGAGGGCTTTCGGAGCAATGAGGATAAAGCGCATCCATAGTTGGGAGGGTCTCACCATCCCCGAGGCGAAGGCGCTGCAGGAGCGCCTCTCGGAGCAGGTGATAGTTGACGGCGACCCCGGCGACGTGAGGCTCATCGCCTCGGGCGACCTCGCGTTCTCGAAAGAAGGAACGGCGTTCGCCGCGGTTGTGCTTATGACGTACCCTGAGATGCGCGTCGTCGAGGTCCATACCGGCAGGGAGCGGGTGAGGTTTCCGTACGTACCCGGGTATCTCAGCTTTCGCGAGGCGCCTTTGCTGCTTTCGCTCTTCGAGCGGCTCAGCAGAACGCCTGATCTCGTGATGATAGACGGTCAGGGCATAGCCCATCCGCGAGGGCTTGGGCTTGCGGCGCATGTGGGGTTGTTCCTCGGGCTGCCCACCATAGGCGTCGCGAAGAGCAGGCTCGTTGGCGACTACGATGAGCCCGGTCCCCACAAGGGCGATTGGTCGTGGCTTGTTTTTGGGGGAAGGAAGGTCGGTGTTGTGGTTCGCACGAAGGACGGCGTGCGCCCCGTGTTCGTAAGCCCAGGGAACCTCATCGGCTTCGAGGCGTGCCTCAGGTGGACATTGGCGACGGCGACAAGGTTCCGTCTGCCGGAGCCAACCCGCGCCGCGCACAACGCCGTGACGCAATTCAAGGGCGAAGCGACCCGCGGAGAGCTCCTGTTCTAACACCTAACCTAACGCCGCTGCGAGAAGTATTCCTCGACCTTCTTGCGAAGCTCGTCTGGTATCGTCTTCTCGAACGGCAGTATCCTTGCGTTCGCAACAACCTCCACAAGCGCGCACACCGCATCCGCGACCTTAAGGAGCGCCTCCTGTGCCACCCCGCTGGCGGCATCGAGCGCGGAGTGACCGACGGGGTTCGTTCCCGCTTTTGCAAATGAGACCGACGGAACGCCGTAGCGCGCAAAGGGCATACCGTCGCTGGAGTATATGTCCTGCTCGACCTCGACGGGATATCCGCGTCCCAGCATCTCGCCCCGGACGAGCTGCGCAAGCTGGTCGTCTCCCAGCACGCGAGCCTTCGTTGGCGCAAAGGGGTCGCCGCCCACGTCAACGTTGACGACAAGAGCGATCCTTGCAAGCTCATCGATGTGCGCCCTCACGTACGCCTTGCTCCCCAAAAGCCCCATCTCCTCTGCGCCGAAGAGCGCGAAACGTATCGTTCTTCGCGGCTTTGCGCTGGCGAGCCTCGATGCGACCTCAAGGACGGTGGCGACGCCTGCGGCGTTATCCTGTGCGCCCGGCGATGAGGGCACGCTGTCGTAGTGCGCGCAGACGAGAACGACCTCATCCGTCTCGCCCGCAACGTCGGCGATGATGTTCTCGGACGCCGCCCAAAAGCGCCTCTGCCGCGAGTGGACCGTCACGCGCCTAACCCCATTGTTGACCAAAGCTACTGCGTCGCTGTAGGGTACGGTGATGATAGGGATCCTTTCGCCGAAGTCTCTCGCTGTGCCCTGCGACAGCGTCAATGCCACATCTGCTTTCTGGTCGGGAACGGCGATGACGCAGGCTGCGGCGCCGGCGTCGCACAAAAACTCCACCCACTCGTAGCGCGGGAGGTGGCTGAGGAAGGCGATCCTGCCGCGAACGGCGTCTTTTTCGGCGAGCTTGGGCTTTGGCGCATCGACTATTGCTATCTCCGCGGTGACGTCGCCATCCGCCGAAAGTCCAACCGGCAGCGCAGGCACCTGACCCCCATCCGGCAGCTCGAGAAACGCCTCGCCGACGTCGAAGGCTATAAACTCGAACCCCTCCCGCCTTGGGTGCAGACCCATCTCCGAAAGCCACAGGGCTACGAGTTCTGCCGCACGCCTTTCGGCGTCGCTGCCGGCAGGACGCGGAAAGGAAAGCTCCAAAACCCAGCCAAGCGCATCCATAACGACCCCCCGAAAAGCTCTGGACGATCGAAGCGAGTCGATTTAACTTTGATAATGTAGTGAACACGCGGGAGAGGTGCTATGAGGTTTTTCGCCCTTTGTGTGGTTTTCGCTTGGGTTTTCGCCTCCGCCTTTGGTTTGGGCTGCGCTTTGGACGAGTTTTCGCTTTTGGGCGTTGGCGCCGGGGCGTCGACGGCCTGGGGCGCAGCTTCAGCCTTCGCTAATCCAGCCGGCGCTGCAGAGGGCGACATGCTCGAGCTGAGGGCTTTGTACCACAGCTTTTGGGGGATATCGCAGTACGGCGCTTACTCCATCGCCGCCTCGTTCCGGACGAAGTACGTCTCCCTGGGTGCTTTCGCTCACTTCTTCGGCAACGCAGAGCTCTACAGTGAGCTTGGCGCCGGGGTGGTTGCAGCCTCCGACATCTGGAGAGGGCTTGCCCTGGGCATCCGCCTTAGGTTCGAGCAGGTAGGTTTCCCCGAGCCTTACGGCAAAGCCTCCACCGTGCTTGCAGACGCGGGCTTGCGGAAGGCTTTGGGCGAAAAAGCTGCTGTCGGGCTCTTCTGGAACAACGTCGCCGACTTGGGGAAGCTTGTTGACTGCGAGCTTGAGGAGGCTGTGACGTTTGGGGTCTCGCTTCGTCCTGCGGAGTGGGCTTATCTTTTTGCGGATGTCCAGTTCCGCAAGGGCGGACCTGGCGAACTGTATCTTGGGCAGATCGTTCGCCTCTCCGACTGGCTCGCGCTCTCCGGCGGCGTCGGCGGCAGACCCACAAAGCTGTATCTCGGGCTTCGCCTCGCCTGGAGGGGCGCTGCACTCGCCTGGGAGGGAACGCTACACCCCGAACTCGGAACATCGTACGGCGGCGCGCTTTCGTGGAGCCGAAGGTGATGCCAAAAGCTCCGCGAACTATGTGCCTGTGGAATGGCAAAATGTTTTGCCCAAAGCTTTGGGTGAGCGTAATTTTGTCTCGAAAGCGCGAAGAAGGGGGTGAGGCATGATTATCTGTCTTTTGTGTGCTTTTTTGGCTACGTCTGCGGCGTTTGGTGAGATAGGCTGGTGCGGAAACGTTTGGCCCTTAGATGGCTCCGAGCAGGTCGAGGGCGCTGACCTTGCGGTGTACTTCCAGATCTGGAAGGACGGCGTGACCGACGCCGACCCATTCGCCAGGGGCGAGGGTCTTGCGGCGACGCTGTTCTACCGCCTAAGCGGCGAGACCTCGTGGAACGCCATCCCGATGCACTACAACGTCGACGTCGGCAACAACGATGAGTTTATGGCGACCATCCCCGGCTCGCTCCTTGTGGCTGGAACCGATGTGGAGGTGTACTGCGAGGGTCTCGACTCCACGGACATGACCACCTGCCAGGGCAACGACCAGAGCGGCAACCCCGCAACCGAGGACGACCCTCTCGTCTATCACATCATATCGCCAACGTCGATCGATGTTACGGTGCACTTCTCCGTCAACATGAACGGCGTATCTGAACTGATCGAGCCCGTAAGCGTTGCCGGCACGTTTACCGACTGGGGCACAAGCCCTGTGGAGCTCTCCGACCCCGACGAGGACGGCATATACGAAGGCGCTGTGGTCATACCTGCTGGTTCGTCGAGACATCAGGAGTACAAATACATCATGGGCACCGCCCCAAGCTACGTCTGGGAGGAGATAGGTAACCGGAGCTTCGAGGTCGACGACTCAAACCCTGATCAATACCTGCCCCTCGATTACTGGAACAACAGGAGCACGAAGCCCATTTGGGTGGTATTTCGCGTCGACATGTCCGCGGAGGAGGTGATTGACCCCTACATAGCCGGCAGTCAGCCGCCGCTTCACTGGGGCTGGGACGACGGCTGGACCGACGCCGACCGCATATACGACGACGGAACCCACATGGACGAGGTCGCCGGCGACGGTATTTACACGACGATAATCGAGTTCCCCGCCGGAACGTACCGCGATATAGAGTATAAGTTCACCACAGACGGCACCGATAACGAGCCGTTGCCACCCTACACAAACCACAGGTTCACCCTTACGGAGGATACCGATACGCTCTGGCTGCCCGTTGTGATCTTCGGCGTTCTGGAGGGCGTAGCGGTTGAGCGGCGCGTTCCCACAAAGCTTTTCGTGCGGAACTATCCCAATCCCTTCAACGCCTCTACGGTCATCGAGTTTGGTTTGACGGAGCCTCCTGCGCAACCCGCAAGGCTTTGCGTGTACGACCTCGACGGCAAGCTCGTCGACGTCCTTGTGGACGGGATATCTGCCCCTGGCGTTTATCGCGTCGTTTGGGACGGCGGTGATGCCGCAGCGGGCGTGTATATATATCGCCTCGAGGGCGAGGGAATAAGTGTGGGTGGGAGGATGATCCTCGTGAAATGAGGGGAAGGGCGATAAAAAGCGTTTTTGTGCTTGCGGCTTTTGTGTACGCAGCGCCTTACAACACGCCCAGTGTGGACGGCACGATCAATATAGCGCCCGACGACTGGGATGCCGATGAGCTCCTCGTCGACGATCCTCTCGGCGATTCGTACTGGGGTTCGAACAACGACATCGACGATGTGTTCCTGACTTGGGATGCCCAATACCTTTACCTTGGCATCAGGTTCACCGTCTCCGACAACGGGATGGTGCTTTATGTTGAGTCGGGTCTTCCGGGGGGCGTCACCGACTTTAGCAGCGCGAGGGGCTACCGCGGCGCCTTCCCGCGGAACATAAGATTCCCGAGCGACTGCGGCATCGACCTTATGATCGGCAGCTGGAACGGCGAGGGACCTTACGTGTATCTTCTCGCCGACAGCTCGAGCACCGACGTGACCTCGTCGTGCATCGTCGCAACGGGGGGAGGTTTTGAGCAGGAGGTAGCCGTTCCGTGGGAGCTTATTTATTCTTCGGCTTCGGGCGTTGTTCAGGCGGGGGCTGAGCTTAGGGTTGTGTGCGTTATAGTTGGCGGGGACGACTACGGCGGCTGCGACGCCGCCCCCGACAACAGCTCCATCGACGGCGGCGCAGGACCACACGATATAAACCAACTCGCCTCCGTTCTGGTCGATGCCGATGGCGACGGCATACCCGACTACGAAGGAGAGGCGCTTTCGGGGTACATCACCTTTGACGATACGCTCTTTGCGGAGCCGCCCTACCCGCAGGCGCTCGTCGAGGTCTTCTCGGAGGCAAGCGGCGAGCTTGTGGCAAGCGCAAGGTCATCAAGCGAGGACGGCTCATATTTTCTGGCCGGGCTTGTTGCGGGGCAGATCTACGACGTTGTCGCGAGCGCCAACGGCTTTGCACCCGACACGGCGGCGGGCTTCGTCGCCTCGGAGGGTGTAAACGAGCTTGACTTCGTTTTGGAGCCCTACGGCGGCTCGATCTACGGGGTCGTAAGCCCGTCCGATTTCCCCACGGTGGTTTACGCCCGCCAGGGGACGACTGTCGTCGGCTTCGGAGATACGACGGAGGCGGGCAGCGGGGAGTACGAAATCACACACCTTCCTCCGGGCTTCTTCGAGGTTGTTGCGCAGCCGCAATCGAGCGACTACCTGCCGCAGGTCGTGGAGAGCGTTTGGGTCGGTTTGGACTCTGCGACGCGAGTCGATATAGCGCTCGAGCGCGCCGGCGTTGTGCGCGAGGTCACCGACGCCACAGGCGACGACTACGGACCGGGATGGTACCAATACCCCACCGACAGGGTCTTCGTCGACGGTGCGTTCGACATAGAGTTCGTCAAGATCAGGGACCTTGGCGAAAGCTATCAGTTCGAAATCGGTGTGGGCGATATACCTGGTCCCTCCGTCGTCGACTGGAACCCCTACTACCCGCCGCTCAACCTGCAGAAGATCGATATATATATCGACTGTCACAGGGGCGGTTCACGCGTTGGGCTGCCAAACCGAAACGTCACCTTCGCCGCAACCGACGCATGGGATTTCGCAATATCCGCCGACGGCTGGTGGGTGGGCTTGCTCGCCTCGAACGGACAAGATATATTCTCCAACTACACCCAAAACACGTCGGACGTAACGGTCGACGCCGATACTGCGACGGACAGGATGTGGATAACCGTCTCCAAGGATGCGCTCGTCGACCATATGGGGCTTGCCGATACAAGCAAGTTCGATCAGTGGGACTTTATCGTTCTTATGCTTGGGCACGATTTTTCGGGTGTTGAGGGCGTCAGGTGGGTGAATTCGGGCACGTCGAATCAGTGGGAGTTCAACAACGGCGCCGACGGCGACGTCGACCCCAACGTGATCGACCTGGTCGTCATGCCCGGCCTGGACGCCAGCGGTCAACCCAAAGAGCCCGGTCGAAGCCAGGAGGAGATGCTCGACTACACGATACAAAGCCCCGTCGTGCTCGAAGCTGCAAGAAGCTACGACATCACTCCGCCCACGATTGAGTATGAGCCGCCCTCCGAGCTTTTATATCTTTCGGGAAGCGGGGGGGTATATATCGAGGTCTCCGTCGACGACGACGTGGCTGTTGCGGATGTGCGCCTTTATTGGCGAAATATTGGGGACGCCGAATGGCATGCTGTCGATATGGGATACCGGGAAAGGGTCGATCGCTTTGTCGGCGATATACCCTTCGAGCAGCTTAAGCCCGATTCTTTCGAGATGTTCTTCGAGGCGTTCGATTCGGCGGGCAACGTGGCGTATTTTCCGCAGGATTATCCCGACACCGCGACGCCCTGCGAGCCAACATATCCTCTTTCGACGTGTTCCCCTGATCCCACGCGTGTGCTGCCCGCAGTCGAGGAGATCGACTCCTTCGCCGAGCGTATCGCAATCAACACGTTCGTGGGCGAAAAGGATATAAAGTTCCCCGACGGAACGATCCTTGTGTTTGACCGAAGCGCGGTCTTTCCGGATGTCGATACTATTATAATAAGCTTTGCCGCCGGCGATGCTCCCGATGAGCTTGGCGCGCCTCAAGCCTTTCTGCCCGAGCTGACGCCGCTTGGGATATATCGCCGGCTTCGGGTCTCATCCGAAAAAGGGGACCAGGTTTTCGAGCAGAGGGCGACGATCTCCCTTCACTACTGCGATTGGAGCACCTCTTTGGGTGATGGCGAGCCTGTTCTTTGTGTTTGGCGGGCGGGTGTGCCGCGGTGGATATCCCTTGGGGGCAGCAACGACGCACAATCTAACTCGATGGAAGCCATGTACGACGCAAACGGAACGGTTTTCCTCGGCGTTTTCTACGACTCAACCCTGAAGCCGCTTGATGAACCTATATCTAACATAATAATAACTCCTAACCCGTTCTCGCCCAACGGCGACGGTTTATACGATGAGACGAATATCACCTTTGACTTAGCCTACGACGGTCGTCTCGATGCCGATATATTCGATATGCACGGGCGCTTAATCAAAGTACTTGCGAGGAATCTGCAGGTTTCGGAGGGGAGAAATATCAATTTAGTTTGGGATGGTCGCGGCGCTGACGGCAGGACTCAGCCGATGGGTATATATATGCTTTCGGTTCGTTTTACTTATATTTTCGAGGGAAATGAACGGATTGATAGGCGGAACGAAGCCATCGTGGTGGTGAGATGAAGGGGCAGATATCGTTCAAATTGCTTTGCGTTCTGTTGTTTGTTGGCTCCGCTTTTGGCTCGGATCTGGATATTTACGTCAACGGTGGCACCCGCGCTGTGTCGGTGGGCAATGCGTATACGGCTTTGTGTGACGCCGCCGACGCAGTTTTCTGGAACCCGGCGCGCATGCACTCGGACAAACGGGTAAACTTTGCCGCAAACTACGCGAGGATGTACGGGGTAGGTGGATTATATAACTTTTCCTCTGCTTTTACGCTCAGTTTCTCGAAGTGGGCGTTGGGGGTAGGTTGGAACGGGAATATATTGAGCGATGTTTACGGTGAAAACGTTGTGCTTCTTGGAGTGTCGCGGTCGGTTTCGCGCTCCATTTCGCTTGGAGGAGCTGCTAAAGGCATATATATATCTGCCCCGGGTTATCTTAAATATTCTGACCCCAGCTTCAGACGCCGCTGCGTTGCGCTCACGCTAAGTCTGGCTTTGGATTGTAAGCCTCTGTATAATCTCGACTGCGCGCTTGTCCTCGATGACCTTCTGGAGCCCGAAGTCTCTCTGCTAACATCGACTGCAGAAAAAGATAGACTCAGGCGCGAAATTAGATTGGGACTTGCGTATCACTTACAGCAATATTTAGTTCTCAGCGCCGACCTTGCCGGTGGATTCGACATGGACGATTGGAGATTTAATATAGGTACGGAAGTCAGGTTTTTCGGGGCGCTGGCGCTCCGCAGCGGTTTTTCCAACGGTAGGTTAGGACTGGGAGTTGGACTTTTCGCGAAGAACTGGAAAGCCGACTTCGGCGTGTATTCACACCGAGTCCTTGGAAACAGATATCAGTTTTCAATAAAATTAAGACGTTGAGCTATGACGCAGTTTTATAAATTAGTGGTGCTTCTGCTGCCTTTGATTTGCTACGGCGCTGTTCGGTTGGACGGTTATTTCGAGAACGTCAACCACTGCGACTGGAATCTCCGCTGGTATATGAGTGAACCACATAACAACCTTGAGCTCCGTTTCACAGGGACGCCGGCTAAAAATATAGAGGCTTTTATTAAATTTCACGCTGAATCCGACAAGTTTTTGAACAATAACCGCGCTTGTCGCTATACGATCTACGATATGCTTGAGATGCACGGTAAGTTTCGCTGGGACAGGGGGTTGGAGGTGGTTGTGTTCTCCCGCGAAAATCGCTTTTGGTTTCCGCAGGGGCTTATGGAGCTGGTTTCACAATGGGTGGTCAACGACGGCGGCAACGCGCAGGGCGTTCGGATAGACTTCTGGAACCTGTGGAAATTTTACGGGGTTATCATCCATAGCGATTATTCCCAGTCCTCTGGGGAGGACGCAAACATATTGCGCTGGAACCTGCCACTTTTTGATAATAAAGTGCGAATATCGTCAACGCTGGCGCGCAAGGATTGGGGAACCGAGAGCGGCAACTATAACGCCATTTACTCACTTGACGCGCACCTCTCCGTAGGCAGACTCTTGCCGTTCCTGCATCGCTTCGGGAACATAGCGCTGTGGACGGAGGTTGCAAGAAGTCACATTCCGGAGAATCCCCAGAGGAACCTGGCTTTTGCGGCGGAGGTAAGGAATATTCGCTGGGGTGGACTGGACGCGCAGTTCTCCTATCATAAGGTTCAGGAGAATTTTCGTTCATATTTGTCGAGCGACTACGATTGGGGGCAGAAATATAATGAAGAAGGTTTTTCCGTCCAGGGAACCTATTTCTTTCCCATGAAGGCAGTGAACTTTACGTCGAAATATTCTTACTATGTATCCCCGGTCAATCGGGCATTCCCGGTATGTTCGACTAACCCAAAACGGCGTTATCAGGAGTGGTATAATGAGTTATATATCGAGTTTATATACGATGTTAAATGTAAGATTTGGTATCGGTATTACCGTGGCTGGGACATGAATTATGACGCCTATAAAACCTACCCCTCTCTTTTTGGAGAGATATCCTTCGAGAACTATTTTGCAAAAGTTCGTTTGCAGGCAAAGTGGAAAGACATTGGCACTCCGTATGATTTGCAAGCTTTCGGCATTGAAATAAACGCTAATATCTCACGCAACTGGAAACTCTATATACGTTCGATGAATGTAAATGAAATTGCGGAGTCGAGACAAACTGTTTTCGCTCAGCTTCAATATCACGGCTGGTCTAATACCGATTTCTTTATTGAGTTCGGTAATCCATATGATTCAGACAACGACTTAACTAACGATGACGATTTTGTCGATGTTTCTGCCAATCACGGTATAAGCAAGCAACTGAAGACATATATTCGATTTTACTTCTAAGGAGGCTTTGATGAGGCAAGATTTATATATCATATTAGTGTTCTTCATCTTCTTTTCAGCAAGCCATGCGAAATACATTGTCAAAGGCGACAGCGTTACCTTCGTTTATGCTGACTCCAGCGCGCGCGAGGTTTACGTAGCCGGAGATTTCAATAACTGGGATCCTCGCGACATTAGGCTGGAGCGTAGCGATGGCATCTTTACTATTACGATCTTCGTTTCCCCGGGGCGTCATGAGTATAAATTTATAGTCGATGGTATTTGGAAGGAGGATCCAGATAATCCCGAAACTGTTCCCGACCCGTATGGAGGCAAAAATTCCGTCTTGTGGGTCGGGCGTAGATCAAAGGATATTGAACTGCAGTCCGTAAAGATTGGTGGTAAAGCTTTATTTACGTATTATAATCCAAGTGCACGGGAAGTATACCTTGCGGGCGAGTTCAATAATTGGAATCCCCGTCAGCTATTAATGGAGAATCACGACGGCACTTGGGAAATTAGGCTTGACTTGCCCCCGGGTGAATATGAATATAAATTTGTGGTTGACGGTGTTTGGACTGCTGATCCATTGAATCCGGTTACACGCGGTCCAATGGGAAATTCTGTCATAAAAATAAACCCCGACGGCACGGCGACATATCCTCGAGGTGCGCGCCTTTTGGCTAATTCCATTGCGTCGTCGCGGATTTTGTTCGGTGGTTTGTTTACGTCGCATCTTGTTACCTATCACGATCGTGATCTGCCGGGCGATTATAACGGCGACGGGCGCCTAAAGCTGTATAAACCAGCGATCTTGGCGGCTGTAGATTTGAGGGTTCATATAAGTGAAGGAGTCTCTTTGACGACATCGTTTGATGTCAACGCTTTTGATGCCGAGAAGATTTACGAAGCGCACTTTCGGATCGACTCAATTGGCGCTTCATTTGAGTCGGATAATTTTAATTTACGACTTTTTTATAACATGGACGTGTTTTCCACCGACGATCCTTTGAGGGCTGTGGGTGGCATGAAGTATCCCGAACCGACTTTCGAGCCTTGCAGGTCGCTGGGGTTGGGATATGCAGGGCTTTATTTGCGGAAGCAGTGGGCTGAGGGTATCTTGCGAGGAACAGCTTTTGATATATTGTTCGCAAATCTATTCAAGGATTGGAGCTTCAGTCCGGACTCTTTTGATTTCATAAACATGCTTCGAAGACGTGCGGTGGGTTTTTGGCGCTCGGATATAATTAGCACCAGTGAACCTCGCGATTTTTCCGATTACGGCACCGATATGTTGATCGCGCGCATAACGCGCTCGTTGCAGTTTGGTAAGCTTGGTCTTACCGTGCGATTTGACAAGAATGGATGGTGGCTGCCTTTGTCAGAAATTACCTATGAAAACATTGATTCAATTTATGAAGCCTATGAGCTCCATTCCGATTGGCTGGAGCTTGGCTCGTATGAGTTAGGAACGGGGGTTGATTTGTTAATCTCACCATTGAAAGGCTGGGATTTTTCGGGTGAGTATATGTTGTGGAGCTATCGTTCTTCTATCGATGCAGGCAATCGCGAGAACAGTGATCATACAGGGGATTCAACAATCAACATCACACTTGGCGCACAAACTGGTTATTTAGCGTCGGGGTGTGTGAATGTGAACATATATGAGCCAATTACTATCGGTCTTACTTATTTGCTTGAACGCTATGATAGTATGGCGCGAGAAGATGTTTATATATATCCTATGTCTAACGATGGTTCTACTGGAAGGCCTACATTGGCGTACTTGCATATGCCCAACTATAATCGTTCGCGTATAGAAGGATCGCTGCGGGTGACCACAGCTGCTTTTAGCTCTGCCGTGCACATCGGTTGGGATAAGTCGACCGAATGGAATACGTTTTTTGCTGATTTGAATGGAAATTGCTCGCCTTTTCGAAGGATAAGAATTAAGAGCAAGGGTTTCTATGCCAGGGGTAATGCCAATGCGTACGATTTCTGTGACGCAGGCGGTGTTGTGAATGTACAATTTGAGATACTGCGTGATTGGGGATTGGAGTTTGATCTATTTGGTCGGTGGCTCAGAGTTCGGAGCGACACCAGCGAAAGCGTAACTGGTCTTGTTTTGGCGCCTTATTGCGCATTTTTATATGAGCCAGTTCCTCATACACGGCTTGAGATTTCATATGGGGTAAGACCCTATAATGTGATAGGTCAATATGTCGGCAGAACGGAATGGGTATACAACACAATGCGGCAGAATTCGCTGAGTTTTATTACTGCACTGCAACGTCTCGAGGCTTATCGATGTGTTAACTTGTACGCAAGCGTGAGGTTTTGAAAATGGCGGAAAGAACTATGCAACTTATGGTTTGCATTTGGATTTTGTTTGTCATTTCATGTATCGGTTGTGCACATCTTATAAAAAATAGATTACCCCCACCGCATAAGGTTGATGGCGGGATACTTTTTCAATATGAAAACAAAGCCGCCCATTCCGTCAACCTTGCGGGAAACTTCAACGGCTGGTGCGGCACAAAGGAGTACGGTAGATTTGATCCGTCGATAGGTGTAATGCACGATGATGATGGGGATGGAATATGGGAAATTATTGTTCCATTGCCGCCCGGACGGTATCAATATAAATTCGTCATCGATAACGGAGCTAGTTGGGTCCTTGATCCCAATAATCCATTGACTGACTATGAAGATGGTATTGAAAACTCTCTCTTAATTGTGGAATAATAACATGAGGAGTCATTATGATGGTATGGAGGGATGCAAGGATGTTGTTTTGGGCGTCGTTATTGTACGTGTCTCTTCTCGTTGCGCAGCCTGTGAAACATGGTGATAATGTTCTATTTCGCTTTTGGGCTCCACAGGCTAGGATTGTTTACCTTGCTGGCGAGTTCAACAGCTGGAACCCTCGCGCGCTGCCAATGCAGAGAGACTCATCAGGTATGTGGATAGTTGAGTTGCAGCTTGAGCCCGGCGTTTATCAATATAAGTTTGTAATAGATGGAATCGATTGGCGCGAGGATCCAAATAATCCCTATAAAGTCGATGACAACTTCGGAGGTTACAATTCCGTTTTGACGATAACTGCTGATGGTGATGTTGTACTGGGAGAACTTCCATATACGGGTCCTTTGTCCGACGAATATGTGGTTAATGGGAAGTTGTATTTAAATATAATTTGGCACCAGCATCAGCCGTTGTATCTCGATCCAGAAGATGATAAATTAATAGGTCCTTGGGTTCGTGCACACGCTACAAAGGATTATTACGATATGGCGGCAATGCTCGAGAAATTTCCCAACGTTCACTGTACGATCAATTTAACTTCAGTTCTGTTATTCCAATTGCAGGAATATTATGTAAAGCGCCTAGGAGAGTGCGTTGACTTAAGTGCGAATAGAGTTGATACTGCAAAATACTGGGCGAAATGGGGTGGGCGCGTAGATCCCTGGATCGACCTTGCGTTGAAACCTACCGAGCTTTTTACTGCGGAGGACGATGCGTACCTTTATAAAAATGCGTGGAATGCTTTTGGAATTTCGGATGTTATGATTGAACGATTTCCTGAATATAAAGCGCTGAAAGAGAAGGGCGGGAATTATAGTATTGACGAAAAGCGTCAGATCAAGTTCTGGCACTATCTTGCTTGGTTCGATCCCGATTTTCTGCGAGGACCCGTGAAGCTCGCCACCGGTTATGTTTGCGATCTATCGGACTTAGTCGAAGAGCGAGACGGCAAATTTTATCTCCGCCATCCGGTAACTGAAGATGATTGTAATAGAATCATTGCCGAAGTTTATAAAGTATGTGCCGCGATTATCCCGATTCATAAGAAACTAATGTACGATCCAGACACACATCAGGGTCAGATCGAAATTATAACAACACCGTATTATCACCCTATTCTTCCTTTAATATGTTCAACGGATATAGCTCGCGTTTGTCAACCTGGCGCGCCGCTGCCCAAGCTTTTCTCATACCCTGAAGATGCGCAAGCGCAGGTCGCTAAAGCTGTTGCATATTATAAGTCTATTTTCGGAAAGGCACCGTATGGAATGTGGCCGGCTGAAGGAGCTGTTGCAGAAAACATTTTGTCCGTGTTGGCTTTGAATAATATATTATGGATGGCAACTGGCGACGGCGTTCTTTACCGTTCTCTTCCTGGAGCTCCTTTCTACTTTCCCTATCGGGTTGACACCGACACTATCCCAGGCTTTTCGGAAAATGCCCTTGCCATTGTTTTTAGGAATACTGAGCTGTCAGACAAAATAGGGTTTAGGTATCAGCGAAAAACGGGTGAGCAAGCTGCGGATGACTTTATTCGTTCTATTATAAAATACGCTTCCCCGGACGAGGACAGGTTGCTGACGGTGATTCTCGACGGCGAGAACGCATGGGAGTGGTATCGACTTGACAATGATGGTAAACAGTTTCTTCACGCGTTATATCGTAAATTGTCGAAGCTGACTGAGGAAGGGAAGGTTATAACGGTGACACCTATCGAGTATATAATGGGTAATCCAGCCCGAGGCGTTCCCCCTCATCCCGTAACTGCGATGCCAGAGATAGAGCCTCTTTGGCCTGGTTCGTGGATCAACGCCAACTTCGATACTTGGATCGGTGAAGACGAAGAGAATCGCGCCTGGGAGTACTTGCTTCAAACTCGGCAGGACTTGGGCACGTCTGGGATTGCGCCACCGGATCCCGCTGAAAGTTGTCCAGATGCTGGTTCGCCGGCCTACTGCAGATATATGGCGTGGGAGGAAATGTATGCGGCCGAGGGAAGCGACTGGTTCTGGTGGTATGGGCAGGACCAAGGAGCCCCCGGCGGGGACAAGCCGTTTGAACGTATATTCTTGACTCATCTTAAAAGCGTGTATAGTTTTATGAAGGAGTGCGGTTGGAAAGGGGAGATGCCGCAGTTTGAGCCGATCCTTACCGGCCTCGCCGGTGGAGGCGGTGTTATGGCAGAGTCCAGCAAAATGGTAAAAGTTATATTTACCTGTGATGCGCGTGCGATAAATGTACCCGATGCTATATATATAGCGGGTGAATATCCCGAGCTTGGTTCTTGGGTACCTAATAAAGTACGCATGTATGACGACGGCACTCACGGTGACGAAGTTGCAGGCGATGGGATATGGACCATAACCTTCGAGTTCCCTGTTGGCACATCCGTTCAGTATAAATATACTAACTCCGGCAAAATCGGTGTTTGGAGCCCGAGCGAGGAGTTTCCGGCGATAAATCGGAAAATATATGTTCGTGACGAAGGAAATGGCACGATGATCGTTCGAGATATTTTTGGGAAAATGGACTAACTAACCTAAGGAGGTAACAATGCGTATTATAAGAATACTCCTACTTCTGACGGCAGCTTTGGCGATTTTGACGTCCTGCGGCAGGAAACAGAATAGGGTCACGACCATAACGATTTGGCACCAGATGCAAGTCGAAGGGCGCAGTGTACTTAGGAAATTATGCGATGAGTATCAAAAACTACATCCAAATGTTAAAATTGAACTTTTGTATAAAGAAACGGAGGAGCTGCGTTCAGCGTTCCAAACTGCTGCTCTGGCTGGCTCGGGACCTGAACTTGTGTATGGTCCTGCTGATCAAATTGGACCTTTTGCTAAAATGAAGATTATATTGCCTCTTGACACACTGTTCTCATCGGATACATTAAAGCATTTTGATCCTAAGTCATTAACCTACTTTGAGGGTCATCTGTATCAAATAGGTGATAGAGTCGGCAACCATTTAGCGCTAGTTTACAATAAAGGGCTTGTTTCTACCCCTCCTCAAACATCGGAAGAGCTTATTAAAATAGGTGGGCAATTAACCAAAGACATCGACGGCGATGGACGGATAGACCAATATGCTCTTGTCTGGAATTACACTGAACCTTATTTCTTTGTTCCGTTCATAGGGGGTTTTGGAGGCTGGATTATGGACGAAAATGCCCGTCCAACTCTGAATACACCAGCTGTCGTAAACGCATTTAAGTTTATCGTGGCGCTTCGCGACAGCTACAAGATTATTCCGAAGGAATGTGATTATGATATGGCTGATGCTCTTTTCAAGGAAGGGCGAGCTGCCATGATTATAAACGGTCCTTGGTCGTGGGGTGGATATATTAAAGCGGGGATCGATATTGGTATTGCTCGCATTCCTAAAATGTCTGAGACTGGACTATGGCCAACACCTATGTTCTCGCCTAAAGGGTATTCAATAAACGAAAATATTTCTGCGAGCAAACTGAAGCAAGTCGTTGAGTTACTGTATTATCTCACCTCACCGCGTTCTGAGCTTGAGTTTACTAAGGTGCTCGGGACGATACCATCGAGGCTGGAGGCACAAAAGGATACGGTTGTTGTGAATAATCCGATTATAAAAGCCTCCAAGGAGCAGCTTGAGGTTTGTAAGCCTATGCCTGTTGTGCCGGAGCTGCGCGCGATCTGGGACGCGATGAGACCGGCTTATCAAGCGGTCTTAGCGGGTACGATGACCCCTGAGGATGCAGCCAAAGCTATGCAAAAAGAAGCCATTAAAAAAATAAAGGAGATGTATGAATAAAATGAAGGGAAGTTTACACAAGAGCGAAGCATTTTTTAAGTATATATTCCTCACTCCAGCGCTTTTGGTTATTTTTGCCGTAGTCGTTTATCCGTTCGTATATAATATCGTGTTATCACTATCTAACATGAGCATGACCCACTTCCGCGACTGGAGGCTCGTCGGTTTTGCTCAATATAAAAAGGTTTTTACGGAACCAATATTTTACTCTGTCTTCCTGAAAACGGTGATTTGGACGGTTGTCAACGTATTTTTCCATGTCGTCATAGGCGTTTTTTTGGCTGTTTTGCTCAACCGCAATCTTCCTGGGAAAAGCGTGTACAGAACGTTGCTTATCATTCCCTGGGCTGTTCCGCAGTATATTACTGCTCTGACCTGGCGCGGAATGTTTAACTATGAGTACGGCGCTGTCAACCTCTTCCTGTCCAAATTCCTGCATCTACCTATGATCCAATGGCTCAAACATCCGTTTTATGCTTTTGTCGCATGTATAATAACGAACGTTTGGCTTGGTTTTCCGTTTATGATGGTTATCGCCTACGGTGGGCTTCAAGCAATACCGCGCGAGCTCTACGACGCCGCTGAGGTCGATGGCGCAACTGCTTGGCAGAAGTTCTGGAAAATAACTGTGCCTTACCTTAAACCTGTTATGACGCCTGCCATTATCTTGGGCATCATATGGACGTTCAACAACCTGAACGTGGTCTGGCTTGTGTCGAACGGCGGAGAACCTTCAGATAAAACGCATATTCTCGTCTCATATGTATATAAAGCGGCTTTTAACCTGTATCGTTACGGCTACGCTGCGGCGTTGTCGATGGTTATATTCCTAATTCTGCTTATATTCGCTGTGCTTTTCATAAAGCAGACTAAGGCGACGGAAAGCATATATTGAGAGGTTCGGCCATGAAGAGGCGACGACGAATAGTAGATGCCCTTATTTATGTATTTCTAACCTGCTTTACGGCTGCAACCCTTTATCCCGTTGTGCGGGTTGTGTCGATATCGCTTCGACCTGGCGACAGACTTCTGTCCACATCGCTGCGGATAATACCCAAGGACGCGACCTTAGAGGCATATAGACGCCTTTTCACCGAAACACCCTTCTTGCGCTGGATGTTAAACTCCCTCATCGTCTCAGCTGCCGTAACTTTAACCGGTGTTGTGCTTGCTGCGACCGCTGGTTATATTTTCTCTAAGCACGATTTTATTGGAAAAAAACTCAGCCTAACGGCAATTCTGACGACGCAGATGTTCCCCGCTACTATGTTGCTTCTGCCCATGTATATTATGTTGTCTAAGCTTGGGCTGATCAACAGTTACTTAGGATTGATTATAGTTTACACTGCCACAGCTCTGCCGTTTTGCATATGGCAGATGAAGGGTTATTACGATACCATCCCAAACTCGCTCTACGAGGCTGCCATAATCGATGGGTGTTCCCACTTCCAGGCGTTTTATAAGGTTATTCTGCCCCTTGCTGCTCCAGCGCTCGTTATAACGGCTTTGTTCTCGTTTATGTCTGCGTGGTCGGAATATATTGTTGCTGCGCAGATACTACAGCAGCCCGATATGTTTACTCTCCCCCTCGGGTTGAAGCAGTTTCAGTCCAACATGACGACGCAGTGGGGGCTTTATGCCGCTGGCGCCGTCGTTGTGTCGATTCCCGTCGTCGTGCTTTTTATAATCTTGAGCCGATGGCTCATAAGCGGCTTGACGCTTGGCAGCGTTAAGGAATAAAAAGCACAGCGAGGTGCAGTATGGCGGAGGTCGTTCTGAAAAAGGTAAATAAAATATATCCCGGCGGCGTGCATGCCATAAAGGACGTTTCGCTCGAGGTAGAGGACGGTGAGTTTCTCGTTCTCGTCGGTCCTTCCGGGTGTGGAAAGTCGACGCTTCTTAGGCTCATCGCCGGTCTTGAGGAGGCTACGTCGGGCGAGATCATAATAGGCGGCAGGGTTGTAAACGACGTTGCGCCGAAGGACAGGGATATATCGATGGTCTTTCAGAACTACGCCCTCTACCCGCACATGACGGTCTACGAGAACATGGCGTTCGGACTTAAGATACGCAAGTTCCCGAAGGATGAGATCGACAGGCGTGTGAGGGAGGCGGCGGAGATGCTGGGTCTGACGGACCTTCTGGATCGCAAGCCCAAGGCTCTCTCCGGCGGGCAGAGGCAGCGTGTTGCGCTCGGCAGAGCCATCGTGCGAAAGCCCAAGGTGTTCTTGTTCGACGAGCCTTTGTCAAATCTCGACGCAAAGCTTAGGGTGCACATGAGGACCGAGATAAGCAAGCTCCACCAGAGGCTTGGGACCACGATGATATACGTAACCCACGACCAGGTCGAGGCGATGACGATGGGCGACAGGATCGCCGTCCTCAAGGATGGCGTCATCCAGCAGCACGACACGCCGATGAAGCTTTACAACGATCCCGTGAACATGTTCGTTGCGGGTTTCATAGGCTCCCCCGCAATGAACTTCATCGATGGGTCGGTTTCGGGCGAGGTCATAACGCTTGGTGAGGTCTTATTGCCGAAGCCCAGGCAGGTTGAGCCGCCCGGTGGGGAGCTTGTGGTCGGGATAAGACCGGAGCACTTCGTCGTCGATCCGGAGGCTCCGCATCTTTCCGCCGTCGTCGAGGTTGTGGAGCCTATGGGGAACGAGACCTTCATCTACTTCCAGCTCGGCGGGAGGCAGGTTGTGGCTCGCATACCCGCAAGCTACGCCGTCCGCGTGGGCGATAAAGTCCCCATCCGCATCGACACAGAGAGGATAAAGTTCTTCGACCCCAAAACGGGTCTTAGGCTTTAGCCTTTGGGTCCGTCTCCGAAGAGTTCTGGGCGTTGTCGTCGCAGAGCCTTGTAGCCTTCGGTGAAGTAGTGTTTCGCCGCCTGTTTGTCTCCGGCAAACTCCATAACCTGCCCCATGGCGTACCAGTGGGCGGGTGTATCGGGGTCGATGTCTATGGCGCGCCCGACGAAGTCTGCGGCACGCTCGTAGTCTCCATCGGCGGCGATAAGCAGCCCCAGCGCTGCCCAGGCGGGGGCGAAGCTCGAGTCGAGCGCCAGCGCCGCGCTGAACTCGTCCTTCGCGGCGTCGTAATCGCCAACGGCGTTGTGGCAAAGACCGAGGTTGAAGTGCACAAAGGGCACATCAAGCCCCATCGTTTGGGCGACGTCTATGGCGCGCCGGAACGACTCCTGTGCGCGCTCATACTGCTCAAGCTGGTAGTAGAGCGTCCCGAGGTCGTTCCACACGTCCCAAGAGCCCTCCGGGTTGTCGAGGGCGTAGGTCGTAAGGAGCTCCAGAGCCTGCTCGAGCTTTCCCTCCTCCATGAGTATCGCCGCCTCGACCCTCGGGATTCGTTCGTCCGATGCGTCGAGTTCGCGCGCCGTCGCCAGAAACTCCTGCGCCTCGCGCGGACGATGAAGTTTGGCGAGCGCAAGGGCAATGAGGAGGTGTATCCTGCCTATCTCGGGGCGCATCTCGGCTGCGCGAAGCAAAAGATCAAGCGCTTTCTCGTAGTCGGCGCAGTGCATCCTGAGCGTAGCAAGCCCGAGCACAACGTCACAGTTTGAGGGGTCCTTTGCGTGCAAAACCTCCAGAAGTAGCTCCGCGTCGGAGAAAAGCCCCTTCGCCAAAAGGGAGAACGCCCGCGATATTTCCTCCTCGACCGCCATCTTTGTATAAAGATGTCGCGTGTTGTTGCGCTGTTCAAGGCTTTTTTGTTCAGGGTCTTTGGGGCGGGCGGTCGCCCACAAGGATCCCGTCCGAAAGCTCGAGCACCCTGAAGCCAAACCGCTCCACCAGATCAACGTCGTGGGTCGCCATAAGGACCGCCGTCCCCTGGCGGTTTATGTCCAGAAGGAGCTCCATTATCTCCTCCGTGGCGTGCGGGTCGAGGTTGCCCGTGGGCTCATCCGCAAGGAGCAGCAGGGGTGAGTGCACAAGCGCCCTCGCTATTGCCACGCGCTGACGCTCGCCGCCCGAAAGCTCCTGGGGGTATGAGCGCGCCTTGTGCAAAAGCCCAACGCGCGAAAGAAGCTCCCGGGATCTTTCCTTCACAAGCTTCGGCGGATATCCGCACACGCGCAGCGCAAACTCCACGTTGCCCAGCGCTGTCATATCGTCCAAAAGCCTGAAGTCCTGAAAGACTACGCCAAGCTTGCGCCTTAAAAACGGGATCTCGTCTTTTGAGATGTCGTTCAAACACTTTCCGGCAAACTCTATCCGTCCGGTGTCGGGGCGCTCCTGCACAAGAACAAGCTTTATTAATGTCGATTTCCCCGCCCCGGAGGGACCAACCAAAAACGCAAACTCGCCCTCCTCGAGGACGAACGACACCTCTGAGAGCGCAACCCACCTGTCGTCGTATATCTTCCCGACCTTTTCGAACACAAGGAGCGGCATACGCAACCTCGTTTTACTTTATGTACAAAAGCTTCGTCGTCTTTCTTTCCCCTCCGAGGCTTAGGGCCGCGATGTAGATTCCCTGGGGCAGCTTGTGCGGTGGACTCCACGTGATCGTGCTTGTGCGGCTCTTGCGCTTAGCGGGCGCCTCGGCGCGGTAGACAAGCCTTCCGGTGTGGTCGTATATGCTCAGGCAAGCCCCGGACGGCACGTTGAAACTGCACGATGTCTTGAAGGGGTTTGGGGACGCGGTCAGGGTGACTTTGGGGGCATCTTTCCGTCCGATTCCCGCGTTTGGCGCAAGATAGACGGTGCTTGTAAGCGGCACGCTGTCGCGCGCTCCGTAGGCGCTGAAGATGTACCAAAGCCTGATCACATAACTACCCGGCTCAAGCCCCAAGGTTGGGAAGCAACACAGCGTGTCGTTGTGGACGGGGTGCTCGATCGTCCCCGTGAGGGGGGTGAAGTGGCTTGTGTCGCCTTCGGGCGCGTACTCGATGCGGTAGCCTTCGTATTCAAAGGGGGAGAGGTCGGTTCGCACGTCTCTTGCCGTGCCGGTTATGTAGATCGAGTCGTCCACGCGGGTTGGAGCAGGCAGGTTCAGACTTGCCTCGAAGACCGCAGCAGAGTCGTAAACCAGGATCGGGTCGGGAACGACCGAGTTGTACAAAAGGGCGAGCGCTCTGTCGCAGGCTATGAGGTTGCCCCAAACGAAGTTCGTGTAGAAAAGGAGCGACACAGACCTCCCTCCAAGCAGCGCCTCGGAGAAGAGGGTTGACTGAAGCACGGTCATCACGGACGACCCGTTTGCGCCGATGTGACCTCCTGTGCCGTCGCAGGTGGCGTTAAGTATGGTTGCGCTGCTTGTGCTGTCTGCCAGACATTCGCCGAATATGCAGCTTTGGAGGACTATATCGGCGTTTTCGAAGGCGTAGAAGTTCCAGGTTCGCACCGATGAGTTGACGAGGTGCAGCGACCGCGCCGGCAGTGGGGCGAAAAAGTCGTCGTAGTAGGCTCCGTTGACTATGCCGCGTATCGTGTCGCCCGAGGCGCTGAGGAATATGTTGCCGCACCCGAATATGTCGGCGTCGTGCGCCTCCACCTCGGCTCCGTCCTCGACCATAAGCGCCCACAGCGGGTCGTTGAGGCTGTCGAGGCGCACAACGTAGCCTATGCCCCCGCAGAGCGTGTCGGGAAAGACGAACGATTCCACAAATCCAGCTTCGCCGAATGGGTTGTGCAGTTCGCAGCGTGAGCCGTCCGCGAAGCCAAGCCAAATGAGGATGGAGTCGCTTTTTTTCGCCACAAGGCTGCAGGAGTCGCACAAAAGGACGAACTCTCCCGCCCTGTCGGCGCATCGGACGTCCACTGAGGCGTTGTCGAACATTCCGAACGTGATGAACGCGCCGTCCATCTCGACGGTGTCCATCGAAAACTGCGCCCTCGCCGCCACAGCCGCCGTGATCGGAAAGTTCGAGCTGTTGAGAACGCAGCCTCTGAAGGCAATGCAGGCACTGTCGACGGCAAGAAGCGTCCGCTGGTATATGTGCTCCTGGAATATGGTGACTTCGGCTTCTTCGAAGCTTGCGGTGGAGTTTCCCGTTGCGCACAGGTCGCCCAAAAGCCCGAAGTTGCAGCGGCGAACTATAAGCTGGGCGTTGGCCGTAAGGTATATGTCGCCCGTTATCGTCGTGTCGTGCTCGATGACGAGGACCGTGTCGGGGTTTATCTCCCCGAGGACGAGCCCATCTTCGTGTGTATGGACGAGCTCTTTCGCCTTCTTTCCGCGGTAACCGAACCTTGCGAGGAGCGAGCCGCAGCCCGTGCTGGGATCGTCGGCTCTGGTTTGAACCTCAGCCGCACTTGCCCGGGGATTTTCGCGCACAAACGGAACGCCACCCGGAAGCGGTAGAAGCTGCCCCCACGCAAAGCTGAAGGCAAGCGCGAAAAGCAAAGCCGTCGGGAAAACCCTTTTCCACGTTGCGTTTACCTTTCCCATTTCCTCTTCCATTCGGCGAGTATCTGCAGGGCTTGAAGCGGCGTAATGTTGTCGAGGTCCATTTCCTTGAGGGCGATGACGAGCGGATGGTACTCCGGGTCGAAGAGGGATATCTGATACCCGGCGTAGCGCTCGACCTTCCCCTTTCTGCCGCCAAGCTTGCGCACCTTTCGGAGCGGCGTTTCGCCCGATTCGAGCGTGTCGAGGATCTCCTGAGCCCGCACGATGACCTCATCGGGCACGCCGGCAAGCTTTGCGACCTGGATGCCGTAAGAGTCGTCGCAGCCGCCGGGGACTATCTTGTGCAGGAAAACTATGTTCCCGTCTCTCTCCCGGACAGCCACCTGGAAGTTCCTCACGCGGCGCAGGTAGCTGGCAAGCTCTGTGAGCTCGTGGTAGTGCGTGGCGAAGATCGTCTTCGCCCTGTGTCCCCGGGCGTCGTGGAGGTACTCCGCGACTGCCCACGCGATGGAGAGCCCGTCGTATGTGCTTGTGCCCCTTCCGATCTCGTCGAGGAGGACGAGGGAGCGGTCGGTGGCGTTGCGCAGGATGTTCGCCGTCTCGAGCATCTCCACAAGGAAGGTCGACTGACCCCGCGCGATGTAGTCGGTTGCGCCAACGCGGGTGAATATCCGGTCCACCGGCGTTATGCGGGCATACTCCGCGGGAACGAACGACCCGATCTGCGCCATAAGCACTATAAGCCCGTTTTGTCGCAGGTAGGTCGATTTGCCTGCCATGTTGGGTCCTGTGAGGATTATGATCTGCTGTTCGTTGTCGAGTTTGAGGTCGTTTGGGACGAAGGCTGGGCGCCCCATGATGTCCTCGAGCACGGGATGCCTCCCGCCGCGGATCTCTATGACGCCGTCGTCGGATATCTCCGGGCGGACGTAGCGCTTTTTTATCGCCACATGCGCGAAGTTCGCAAGCACGTCGAGCTCCGCCGCTGCCGAAGCAACGTCGGCAAGCTTGCCCGCCAAAACCGAAAGCTCCGCCACAAGGCTGAGGAAGTACTCCCGCTCGATGTACTTTATCCTTTCGTCGGCGGCAAGGAGTTTGGTCTCAAGCTCCTTGAGCTGCGGCGTTATGTAGCGCTCCGCGTTCACAAGCGTTTGCTTGCGGACAAAGTCGGGCGGAACCCTCTTGACCTGAGCCTTCGTAACCTCGATGTAGTACCCGAAGACCTTGTTGTAGCCTATCCTGAGCTTCTCGATCCCCGTGCGCCTCCGCAGGCTCTGTTCGATCTCCCTTAGGACCTCCTGGGAGTTCTCCTTAAGCCTTCGGAGCTCGTCGAGCTCTGGTATCACGCCGGGCTTTATTATGCCGCCTTCGTTTATCTGCGCCGGCGGGTCTGGGACGATGGTTTGCTCGATGCGTTCCCTCACTTCTGGCATCGGGTCGAGTCTTGCGCGAAGCTCCGAGAGGAGCGGCGAGGTGAAGACCTCAAGCTTCCTTATCTCCTCCACGGCTTTCAGCGCCTGTGCGCAGTGGACGAGGTCCTTCGGCGAGGCTTTGTGCCCCCCGATTTTGCCGGCGATGCGTTCGAAATCGCCCATTTGGGCGAGGAGCTCCCGCAGCCTCGTCAGGTTCGCGCCGCTTTTTATGAGCGCCTCTACCGCCTCGAGGCGCTGCCGGATCTTTATGGGATCGACCAGCGGGAGGAGGATCCACCTGCGCAGGGTGCGCTTGCCCATGGGCGTCACGGTCTCGTCGAGGGACCACAAAAGCGTTCCGCGTTTGCCGCCGTCGGCGATGGACGCGACAAGCTCGAGGTTTCGAACGGTCGCCTCATCGAGCTCCATGACGTCTCCTCGCCTTTCGCGCGAAAGCCCGCGGATGTGGCAGAGCCTGCCTTTCTTAAGCTGGCGCAGGTACTCGATGATCGCCCCCGCAGCACCTATCTCCTCGTCCGTGAAGCTTCCGAAGCCCTCAAGCGTTGTTACGCCGAAGTGTTCGACAAGCGCCTTTCGGGCGCGCTCCGCGCCAAAGCTCCACGGGTCAAAAAGGGAGACGCGGACGTCTGGAAAGCGCCCCTTAAGCTTTTTCAAAAGCCCCTCGGGGATGTCGTCGGGAACGAGGATCTCCTTGGGCTCGAGTTTAACGAGTTCGTCCCAAAGGCTTTGCGCCGTGCATGTCAGCGTGAAGAACTCGCCGGCGAGTATATCTATTGCTGCCAGCGCAAAACCCTCCTTTGTGGGCGAGAGCGCCACCAGGAACTGGTTTCTGTCGCTTTCGGCTCCCGCCTCCACAGTTATCGTGCCGGGTGTCATCACCTCGACCACGTCGCGCTTGACGAGCCCCTTGGCGAGCTTAGGGTCCTCGAGCTGCTCGCAGATGGCAACCTTGAAGCCCGCGCGCAAAAGCTTGGCAAGATACCTTTCCGCGGAGTGATACGGCACGCCGGCAAGGGGCGTCCGCTTGCCCTGACCGTGATCCCGCGACGTTAGCGCTATGCCCAAAACCTCCGAGGCTATCTTGGCGTCCTCGTCGAACATCTCGTAAAAATCGCCCATCCGGAAGAAGAGTATCGCGTCGGGGTAGCGGGCTTTGATGGCGTAGTATTGCTCCATAAGCGTCGTTTTTTTGCCCTTGCCTTTCATAACGAAGTCAAGTTAAGCACGATCCCGTTGTGGCGCAACCGATAAGGGGCTCGGGCGCCCCAAAAAGGACTTGATTAGTTCCGAGGGCGGCGGTTATTTTTGTGGAAAGGCAAGGAGGTGCCGGGTATGGTCAGGCGGTGTTTTTGGATTTGTCTATCGTTGGCTTTTGGTCTTTGTTTTGGCGCAAGCGGCGGTCCGGATGAGTTCGGGTACCGCTGGGTCGACTCCGATGAGCCCGGAGGACCCGCCTTCGAGTGGATCGAGATAAGCTCCACGGGCGAGGTTCTGTCGCTCCACTGCGACGACTGCACCGACGAAATAACCCTGTCTGCGCCGTTCGAGTTCTATGGCGACGAATACACCCACGCGAAGGTTTCGTCCAACGGATACATAAGCTTTGACCTTTCGATGACGTGGTATCCGATAACCGTGGGTCCGTTTCCTGATCCGTTCTCGCCCAACCTCGTCATTGCGCCCTAC
Source organism: uncultured bacterium (assembly GCA_965552135.1). Classification (GTDB taxonomy): domain Bacteria; phylum UBP14; class UBA6098; order B30-G16; family B30-G16; genus CBEVQY01. The sequence goes on from CBEVQY010000006.1 coordinate 41,629, forward strand.
AATATGGACCTGAACCCGAGCTTAAGCCCGGGCGACATCTACTTCCAAGATTTCGGCGACAAGGCGGTGATAGAGTGGAAGGAGATAAGGGAGTATGGGAGCTCGGCGACGGGGACGTCCACTTTCGAGGTCATTCTGCACTACGGCAGGAGGGAGATCATCTTTCAGTACCTCGAGACGCGCGTAGCCACCCACACCGCATACGTTGGGATAGAGGACGCCTCGGGCTCGGTCGGTCTCAACGTCTGGAGCTGGAGCAGCGATCCACCCGACAGCTACGCGATCCGTTTGCGCGCAACGCCTGTGGCAACTCCGCCCTACGGCTGCAACTTCGAAATCGGGTGCGATGACTTTTCGTTCCCCGGAACGACCGGCTGGGAGTGGGGGATATTGCCCACAAGCTCGCCCGCCTTCCCGCCGTCGACGGGCGTGAAGTGCGTTGCCACCGTCCTTGCGGGCGACTACTCGAACAACGCCGACTGGGTGTTCGAAACGCCACACATCGACGCAACCACAATAACCTGGCCCATCGTGGACTTTTGGCACTACTACGACTGCGAGGAGGGTCACGACGGGGGCGTTGTGGAGGTTTCCACCGACGACGGCGCAAGCTGGGTTATAGTTGAGCCCGAGGACGGTTACCCGACGACGATGACCACAGGTCCTCTCGCCGGCATGAACGCGTTTTCGGGCTCAAGCGGCGGATGGCATAAGGTCTCCTTCGACCTCTCGGACTACGCGGGGCAGGAGTTTGTGATGCGGTTCCACTTCATCTCCGACGATGCAAACACAGGCCCCGGGTGGTACATAGACGACTTCGGCTATCATCAGGCCTACGGCTTCCTCCACGGCTACGTCGACCTTGGCTACTTCGAGCCCGATTCCGGCGCGCTCGTGGAGATCGTCGATCTGGGGCGGTCGACCCTCACCGACACAAGTGGCTACTTCGTCTTCGACTCCGTCGACGTCGGTGAGCACTATCTGCGCATCTCAAGACCCCACTTCGTAACGCGCGACTCCATATACTTCTCCATGGCGAGGTTCGACACGGTGTATTTGGAGGTTCTGCTTGCGCCCGAGCTTTACTCCGAGGATTTCGAGGAGGGCAACGGCGATATGGCTGCTGATCCCGTCGACGGCTGGCAGTGGGGCAGACCCGACTCACTCTTCGAAACCGGTCCGGCGGTGGCTCACTCGGGAACGCTTTGTTGGGGGACCAACCTCGCGGGGAACTACTCCAACAACGCCGACTGGAAGCTTGTCGTTCAGGTTCCGCTTTATGAGGTTCGCTGGCCGCTACTCAGCTTCTACACGTGGTATAAATTCAACGGCGAGTGGGCGGGCATGCTTTACGACGGCGGCAACGTGAAGGTTTCCGTCGACAGCGGCGCGACCTGGCAGATAGTCTACCCTGTTGAGGGTTACGATGGCATCGTCGGCGCCCACAACGACTACCTCGGCAGCGAGCCCGCCTTTGGCGGAATGGAGAACGGCAACTACTGGCACGAGGTTCACTTCCCGCTTTACGATTTTGCGGGGTCACCTGTGATCTGGGTGATGTTCGAGCTTGGCAGCGACGGCGCAGGCACCGCGGCGGGATGGTACATCGACGATGTGCGCCTCGCCGAGGATTCGACCTACGCGGGCGTTTTCGAAGGGACGGCGGTTCCCGCCAAGCCTTTGCTTGCGGTGGCGCCCAATCCGTTCAACGCAGCGTGTCGAATAAGCTACGTAGCGCGCGGCGGCGTCATCTCGATCCTTGATCTTACGGGGCGGTGTGTGGCTCGCTTCGAGCTGTCTGGGAAGTCAGGCAGGGGCTACGTCGTGTGGGATGCGGCGGGTTGCCCCAGCGGCGTATACACGGTTAAGCTTTCGGCGCAGGGCGCAGAGACGGCAAAGCGGGTCATCCTCGTTAGATGAACGCTCAGGAAGGCTTGTGCGTTTGAGGGGTTAGGAGTGCATTCGCTCGGTGTGGCGCAGGTAAGGTGTTTAGGTCAGATCCTTGAGGCTGTCCAGTAGGGCTTTGAGGGTTTTCCTGACCACATGCCTTTTGTCGGAGGGGAGGGATCTGTAAGCTGCCAAAAGTTTTGAGATTTCCTCCTCCTTCTGCCAGTCGGCTCTTCCGTGTTGGGGTATCTCTTCGAAGACCTCGGCCAGGTGCACGCCGAGGGCTTTAGTTATTGCGAAGAGGACCCCGAGTGAGGGGTTTGTTGCGCCTCGCTCGATGTCGCTTATGTGGCTTGCGTTTACTCCCGCCTCGAGTGCGAGGTCGAGTTGGCTTATCCCCCTCGCCTTGCGCAGCGAACGAATCCGCTCACCGACTATTCGGAGAAATTCTGATTTTTCCATGGTCAGTTTGTATCTTAGCGAAATTTGTCTTTGTGAAAATCGACTAAAGACAAAATTTTTCTTGACAATATCGACTGTAGACAAAATATTTGAAACGAGTGATCGTTTGATCGTTTCGAGGAGGTGAAGCATGAGGCACGTACGCGTTTGGGTGGTCTTTCTTCTCTGTGGGTGCGTTTTTGGGCAGGTGCCGCGGACTCTGTCATTTCAAGGGAAGTTGGTGGGGGTGTCCTCACCGGTAGATATGTATTTTTACATCTACGACACAGAGACCGGTGGCACGCCATTGTGGACAGAGTATCATCCGGATGTGGTTTTGAGCGGCGATGGGTTGTTTAATGTAATTCTCGGCGAGACGAACCCGATAGATCTTGATTTTTCTGCTCAATATTGGCTTGAAGTCAGGGTTGACATGACTGTTCTTCCGAACCGTTTCAAGCTTACCGCTGGCGCTTACTCCATTCACGCAATTCTTTCTGACACGGCAAAATATACCGTTTATGCTGATACTGCCGTGTATGCTTTATCCTGTGCTGATGGCGGAAGCGCACAGGATACATTTGTCGCATACTGGGATAGCCTAAGGAATGTTCCGGCCGGTTTCGCGGATGGAACTGACGACATTGGCAACGACGTTCTCGATGATCTTTCGGATAATTCGATAAACGACCTCTCCGATGTAAACACAAGCGGTGTTAGCATAGGTCAGGTCTTGAAGTGGGATGGAACAAACTGGATACCGGCGAACGATAGTGTAGGCAGTGGGGGAAGTAGCATAAGCATTTCCCAAGGAACTGGGATTTCTTGTTCGCCAAACCCTATAACCTCAACTGGTGTGGTTTCCTTTGATCAGAGTTGGGGGGATTCTCGGTATGTAAATGAAGGGCAGTCCGCCGGCGGTGATTTGACGGGAAGTTATCCTAACCCGACAGTATCCAAGATTCAAGGTAGGCCGGTTTCAAGTAATGCACCGTCGGTTGGTCAGGTTCTTAAATGGGATGGTTCACAATGGGCTCCCGGGACGGATGAAACAGGAGGTAGTGGCAATTGGTATTTGTCAGGCGATAAGCTTCGCCCTAACAGTTCGAGTTGGAGAGTTGTCGTTGGAAACGATTTTGACTTTGGGGAAATAATGCTTATGACCCGAAATGAAAATAGTGGAGGAGCGGCAATAGGGGGTTATGCATACGGCAGTTCTGTTGTAGGTGTTTTTGGGTATTGCGATAATGAATTTGCGGGGGTTCAAGGCAATGCAGGTGGGGGCAATTACGGCGTTTATGGATTTAACGGTGATTATGGTGTGTATGCTTCAGGTGATATGGGGTGTTCTGGCAGTAAATCAGCTGTTGTTAGAATTGGTGACGATGCTTATGAATTTTACACGGTGGAGTCGCCCGAGATATGGTTTGAAGATTTTGGTGAGGCAAAGCTTGAAAATGGTAGGGCTCATATTGAATTAGAGGAACTTTTCTTGCAGGCTTGCACAATTGATGAGGATCATCCTATGCAAGTTTTTATAACGCCCTATAGTCCTCTAGGGGAGTATTACATTGTAAGGCAAGCAACGGGTTTTGATGTAATACAAGTGGCTGGAGGAGAAAAAGATGCATCTTTCGGCTATCGCGTAATTGCAAAAAGAAAAGGCTATGAGAATATTCGAAATAGACGGGTGACGGAGACAGTGAAAGCTGATCCTGTTTTATATCCAGAACTTAGAAATGGTATGCCTAAATGGATGAATCCCAGGTTTTCGGGGAGGTGAAGATGAATCTCACGGTGATGATAGGAATCTTGCTGTTGATTATTTCCGCTGGGGCTCAATCTCTCCCCTGGTGGGTTTTCGACAACGGTGGCGGGATGCAAATTCTCGGCAGCGATGATACAGCCTATGTCTCTATTGGGCAGACTGCTATCGGTGAGAAAAGCACCGAAACACTTTACCTCGGCGCAGGTTATCTTTACATCGAAGCTGCGTCTATGCGGGCAAAAGAAAATTCTGTCAGCCCTCAGTTACCGTTCATCCGTATAACCCCTAATCCGTTTAACACGTCGTGCTTAATTGTAGTGGGGTCCGGCACCAACCGCACCGTGCAGGTCGAAGTGTACGATGTGCTTGGCAAAAGTGTTGCATCCTGGCAGCTATTTCCTCGTGCCGGAGTCCATACGATAAAATGGAATCCTAGTAACCTGCCCTCCGGAATCTACGTGGTTAAGATAAGCACTGATAACGGGTCGGTCACAAAAACGGCTGCTCTTGTAAGATAACGAAAGCTTGAATGCCTGGGCTCCTGCGTAAGCTTGCTTTTAGTGCGTTTTACCTCACACACAAGACCCTCGTCGTTGCGGCAAAGGGGTCTGCCCTGAGTATGTAGAGACCTGACCGCAGCGTGCTCAGTTCGACTTCGACGCTAGTTGCGCCGGCGGGAACGGAGATCCTTGTCACGAGCTCTCCCTTGCTGTTGAACACTGAAAGTGCCCGCGCTCCGGGAGGAAGTTTAACCACACATCCCGAGTTGAACGGGTTTGGCGATGCCGAAAGCATCGTTTTGGGCTTATGTGTGCGCGTCTCGGCGACGGCCCAGATGCTGTCTGTGGGGGCGATTATAAGGGGTTCCGGCGTGAGCACCACGCTATCGCAGGAGACAATGGATGTGTCGCCAAGCCCGTTTTCTGTGAGGAGCCAGCCCGCCGCGTGCGGGCAGAAGTCCACCGTTGTTTCGCCCGTCCAGCGCCACGCAACGAAAACGGTATCGCGCGGCACCATAGCCTCGTCGCGCCTCACGAACCTAAAGCACACGCATCCCGCGCCGATGTCCACGTTCGAGTCGAACTCCGTTCCCCAGAGGAAGCGGCGCAGGGTGGGGTAGGTGTACGGATATGGTCCTCCCGGGGTGAAGTTGAAGGATGATGCCGATGGGTTTGCGCTGCGCCAGGCGTAGTACTCTTGTGCTACATCAGCTGCCGAGGCGAAGCGGGCTATGGTATCGCCGAAGGGGGTGGTGTGTCCGACGAAGTTTTCCGAGAGCCACTGCAGGATTTCGGTGTGGTCGTCGTGGCGGTATTGTATGGCTCTTGGGTGCGCAAGCCAGCTTATCACCCACACCTTCTGCGGCGTGCCGTGGCGTATCTGCGCAAGCCACTCGATGTAAAGCATAAGGAAGCGTCTCTTCCAGAACGGTGGATCCGTCGGGCACCACGGATGCGCCTCGGGCAAAAGCGGGATCTGGACGTAGGGTTGCGATAGGTTCTCGCGGAGGAGGTCGTCGAGGTCGAGGGGGTCGAGGCGAACCTGCCACGGGTTCCAGGGGTAGTGGTAAAGAACCGACTCCGCCTCTATCTCCTGATTGAGCTCCATTATGGCTATCTGGTAGAAGCCGAATGAGTCCATAATCTCCGGCAGGAACTCGCGGAAGAACGGGGCGATGGTTCTGTTGTTTTCGGCACCAATGGCCGAGTCGACGCAGACCTTATTCATTTGTATGACCTGCCAGACGGTCTCGGGGTCGGCGGTGTAGATGTACTCCACCGGCGCAAAAAGCCTCCAGTCGTGGCGGGCGTAGCGCCAGTAGTTGGGGTGCACGTGTGTGCCTATGTCTCCGCCGAGGGCGAGGATGCTCACAAGCTCGCCCTGGTCGGATGAGTCGACGACGTATTCCATAAACTCGCCCGTGCTCTGCACCGAAAGCGGAGCGCCGTAAGAGGCGGCAACGTCCCTGAGCCAGCAAAGCTCCCTTATGCGCGTTGTGTAAGAGACTGTGTCCCCAAGCTCCGTCTCGAACGGCTCGATGTGGACGTTGACTATGACGTTTATAGGCGGCTGATGCGCAAGGACAGCCCCAAAAAGCGACGCCAAAAGCGCTGCAACAACCATCGCACGCCTCCTTGCAAAGACTAAAGCCCCCTTCTTCGCTTTCGCTGGCGGTTGATCTGGTCTATGTTGGCGGGTGGGACGGAATCCTGCGTGCCGCGGCGGAGGAGTTTTGGCGAAGAAGCCTCTTCGCCACTGTGCGAAAGCGGGCAGTACTGCGTGGGGACGGGGTTTTTGCGCAGGAAGACCTCGTGCAGGACCTGCGGGCAGCGCTGCGTTGCGAGCAAGCCCGACTGCGCGCAGATATCGAGGAAGACGACCTCGTCGTAGGGTACCTCGAAGCTGTCGGCTTTTGTGGGTCCGAGGGGGTATGCGGCGAGCATAAGCTTAGTCCACACGGGCAGGGCGGCGCGCGAGCCGGTCATACCCTCGCCTATGGGGGTCAGGTCGTCGAAGCCAACGCGAACGCCCGCCGTGATCTTCTTGGTGAAGCCAATAAACCACGCGTCGGTGTAGTCGTTTGTCGTGCCGGTTTTTCCGCCGCATGGGTGCAGGAAGCCGAACTTGCGCGCCGCATAGCCCGTACCGTGATCGACAACGCTTTGGAGCATCGACGTCATAACGTACGCCGTCCCCTTCGAGAGGACCTCGACCTTTTTCGTCTTACCCTCGTATATGACCGTTCCGTCGCGGTCGACGATGCGGTCGATGTAGACGGGTGTGACGCGGACGCCTTGGTTCGGGAAGACGGAGTAGGCGACGACCATATCCCAAAGCCTCACCCCGCTTGATCCCATCGCGATGGAGAGCACAGGGTCAAGCGGCGTCGTTATGCCCATCCTGCGGGCGTACTTTATCACGTTTGCGGGTCCGACGGCTTCGCAAAGCCTTATCGACGCAAGGTTCCGGGATTTCGCAAGCGCCTCGCGCAGCGTTATCTTGCCGAGGTACTTGTGGTCGTAGTTGTGTGGTCGCCAGATCCTGCCGTCCGCCATGTCCCAAACGCCGGGGGTGTCCTCGATAATGTCTGAGGGCTGCCAGCCGTTGTCGATGGCGGCTGTGTAGACGAAAGGCTTAAACGCAGACCCCGGCTGCCTGACAGCCTGCGTGACGCGGTTGAACTGGCTCTGCTGAAAGTCCTTGCCGCCCACCATAACCAAAATCCTGCCCGTCTCGTTTTCGATGGCGAAGACCGCGCCGTTTATCTCTTTCCAAACCCTGACCGAGTCGTGCGATGTGCTGTCCCAGACGACCTTGGTGTAGATGGGGTCGTCTTTGTGGTGGGTTACCTCGATTCGTCGCTGAAGCATGCGCAGGCGTCCGCGGAGCGTGTCCTCGGCAACCTTCTGGAGGGCGTAGTTGAGTGTTGTGTAGATGGTCACGCCCTGGGTGTAGAGCCAGTCGTCGCCGTATTCGTCGGCGAGCCTTTGGCGCACGAAGTCGACGAAGTAGGGTGCCTTCCAGCCGATGCCCCGTCGCCGCGGCTTGAAGCGCAGCGGGATGCTCTGCAGCGAGTCGAGGTTTTCGGCGCACACAACGCAGGTGTCGGAGAGAAAATCGGTCTCCGACATGAGCCTGAGCACAAGGTTTCTGCGCATAAGCGCCCTTTTGGGGTTTCGGATGTACGCCGCCGGCGCACGGAGTATCCCGACCAAAAACGCCGCCTCCTCCGGTCCAAGCTCCGACGCGTCTTTGCCGAAAAACGCCTGCGAGGCAGCCTCAACGCCGTAGCCCCGACCCATGTAGTTCTGATTTATGTAGAGCTCCAGTATCTCGTTTTTGGAGTACTTTTTCTCCAGCCGAATTGCTGTGAGCGCTTCCTTTATCTTCCTGGTCAGGACCTTTTCGCGGCTCAGGAAGAGGTTTCGTGCAAGCTGCTGCGTTATCGTGCTTCCGCCCTGAACTATTCGCCCCGCGCGGATGTTGGCAACCATCGCGCCGAGGATGCGCCAGGGGTCTATGCCCCAGTGGCTGTAGAAGCGCCTGTCTTCGGTGGCGATGAGCGCCTTTATGAAGCACGGCGAGACCTCGTCGAGGGAGACCCATATCCGCTTTTCGCCGGCGAACTCGGCGAGGAGCACGCCGTCGGCGGAGTACATCTGGCTCACAAGCGGCGGGCGGTACTCCTCGAGCACCTCAGGATCGGGAAGCTGCGGCAGGTAGAGCAGATACACGACGAACAGTATCACGCCGGGACCGATGAGCCCGCACAAAAAGCCCAAAAGCGCGAAGGTGCCGGCGTAAAGCCAGCTGAAGGGTCTGCGAACCGCAACAACTATCGATGTCCTGTTCATACTACGAAGATACGCTCGTCCTCGGCTTTTTTCAACAAGCTTAGCGGTTCACTCGCTCAGCCGACCGATGAGGCTTTCTATTTGCTTGTCTATGTTGAGGTTGATGCCCTCCGTCCAGAGGAGGGGTTTTGCGTCCACAAGGAGCAGTATCGACGGGAGCCTCTTGAACTTAACGACCGACTTAAGCCTTTCCTCCGTCCCGAAGAAGATTCTGCCCTTAAGCCCGTTTTGCCGGCAGAACCTCTTTGCCTCCCCGGCGCTTTCGGTCTCGACGAAGATGAGCTTCCTCACGCCCTCGACCTTTGCGAGCCTTTTGGCTGTGGATATTGAGCTTTCGTGCTTCGTTTCGAAGAACGCGACGACGACCTTTCCTTCCCGCCAGTCGACCTCGCGCAGCCTGCGGCGTGAGATGTCCCTGAGGTTTTCTGTGTTGAGCCCTCTAAACTTTCTCACAACCAGGTCGCCGGGCTCAACGGCTTCGACAGGTGGAAGCCCTGTTGGCACAACGACGCCCTCGGTCGGCACCGCAAACGGCGTGATCCTTACGAATGCGTCCCCCTTCGCGTTCCGCCAGCCGGTTACGAAGGCGTAGCTCCCCTCAGGAACGTCCTTGAACACGACGACCGAGTCGCGCGCCTCCTTGGGCGGGGTTATGTCGACCATCCTGCCCTCGGGCGAGAGCTTCACCAAAGCGAAGTCGTCGTAGTAATCGAGCTGCGTGCGCGGGAACCCGCCGTCGGAGAAGAGGACATCCACCGAGCTTGTTCTCCTTCGCTCTTCCTTTTTCTGCGAGAGGGCGACGCGCCTCCACTCTTTGCCGTCGAAGTACTCAGCTGCCTCGTAGTCCCATGCGATTCGCGCCGGCACGCCGTGGAGTCTCATCGCTGCGACGAAGACGCCAAGCCTCTCAAGTCGGCTACCCGTGCGGGCTCTTAGAACCTGCGCAGGGTTCATAACGCCGCCGAAGTAGCTTTTGTCCGAAAGGGTATCGAGCTTGAGGACGACCTTTTCGAGCACCTTTTGCGCAAGCTCATCGGGTTTGCCCGAAAAGCGCCTCACCTTGCGCCAAACCGTGCTCTGCCAGAAGCCGAAGTTCTCCCAGAGGATTCTCGGGTTTGCGACGTAATTCCAGAAGAGGGAGTCGGGCACGTCGAGCTTTGCCGACCTCTCCCGCATCTCGCGGATGTTCGACCAGAGGACCTCCCAGCCCGCCGAGTCGGGGACGAGCAGGTCCTTGTCCGACATAGCCTCCCAGAGGTCGAGTATGTCTTTGTGGTCGTTGGGGTGCGCCCTCCAGAAGGACAAGAGGCTTTCACGATTTCCTCTGGCGCGGTTGATGCAGGTAAGGAAGCGCGCGGCGAGGGATGAGTCGTCGATGCAGCTTAACACCTCCTTCGGCACCGCCTCGAGCCTCTCCTGCACGAGGTCGTGGCGAAGGTACGCGGTCTTGGGGGGCTTGTAGGTCGTGTCCCTTTCGACCTCGATCCTTTCGCGGACGCGAAGCCAAAACGCCGTGTCGGGAAGCTCCCTTCGCGAAAGCACAAGCGTCACATTCTCAACGCCGTCGCCAACGGTGAAGGGTACTATCTGGAAATCCCACGCCGAGTCCTTTCCTGCCGACACGAAAAGGTCCGCCTTCCCAACGACGAAGTGAGCCTTGCCCGCGGAGTCGGTGTAGTGGTGCGCCACGGGTCGCAGCGATGAGAAGTTGAAGACCGAGATCCACACGTCCGCGCTTTCGGCGGGCTCGCCCGCGCTGTCGAAAACCGTTACGAAAAGACCCGTGGTGTCGGTGTAGTTCGCCGTTAGGTTGAGTATCGTGAATCCATCGTTCGCGAAGTAGACGGGCTCGCTTGGGTCTTCGACCTTCCCCCACGCGATCCCTTTTATCACAGCTGCCCGCTTCGATGCCTTGTCGAACCAGGCATTGTCGAGCGGTGTCATTTCGGCGCCGCCGAGGAAGTGCCAGCCGTCGCCGGTCCAAACCTCAACCCACGCGTGGTTCGAGTTCGTGAAGGGCCAGTAGGGGGTGTATACGTCTCTGGCGGGTATCCCCACTGCTCGGCACGCCTTTATAAAAAGCATCGCCATCTCCTCGCACCTGCCGATGCCGCGGCGCAGCGTCTGCTCAGCTGTCTGGTCCCAGCGGGAAGTCGGCTCGTACTTCATCTGCTCATACGCCCACTCGTTCAGCCTGTAGACCGCGCAGCGCAGGTCGGAACAGTCCTTTACGCGCTCCCATACCTCGCGCCAGTGGTTCTTCCGAAAATACTCCAAAGGCTCCTGCGAGACCCTGTAGGGCAGCACGTAGTGCATAAAGAGGTTTTCGGGAACCTCCTTTGTCCACGGCGCCAAAGCGAGGGCTGAGTCAAGGGCGGTAAGCTCCGCCAAAAGGGAGTCGGCGTTCAGCGAGACGAGGTCTGTGGTAGGCATCGATCTTAGCAAGAACTTGACCCACTTGCGCTTCCTGCCTTTAGCCTTCCTCAAAAGCTTTGCCACCTGTGGGTTGCGCTTTTTCGCCTGCGCCAGCGTAAGTGCCCGCCAGTCGGCAGATGCCACAGCGCACAGCAGAGCCAGAAGCACAACGATCACCCGTCTTTGTGCCATGTCGAATCCTCCCAAGCAAGCCCTTGTCTTGGCGATTTTAACCACAAAAGCGCTTGTGCGAAAGCTCTTTTTCTAAGCTTGCCCTTCGAAACTCCGCCGATTTGAGTTGACTTGCTGGTGTGGGCGTTTCATATTGTTCGAAACCGCCAAGGTAGGAGGGAGCTTTATGGGGATCGCTATTCTCATCGTCGTCGGCGTCATAATCCTTTTTAGCGCGATAAGGGTTTTGAGGGAGTATGAGCGCGGGGTTGTTTTCAGGCTGGGGCGGCTCGTCGGCGCCAAGGGACCCGGGCTTATAATCCTCATCCCCATCATCGACAAGATGGTGAAGGTGAGCCTCAGGACCTACGTCCTCGACGTCCCGCCGCAGGATATCATAACGCGCGACAACGTCTCGGTTCAGGTAAACGCGGTGGTGTACTTTCGCGTCATAGAGCCGACGAAGGCTGTGGTAGAGGTGGAAAACTACCTCTACGCCACAAGCCAGCTTGCCCAAACCACCCTTCGCTCCGTTTTGGGCGAGGTCGAGCTCGACGACCTCTTAAGCTCCCGCGAGGCTATAAACAAAAAGCTCCAGGAGATCATAGACCGCGAGACTGATCCCTGGGGCATAAAGGTTTCGATGGTTGAGATAAAGCACGTTGATCTTCCGGAGGAGATGCGCCGTGCGATGGCGGCTCAGGCTGAGGCTGAGCGCGAGAGGCGGGCGAAGGTTATATCGGCGCAGGGCGAGTATCAGGCGGCGGAGAAGCTGCGGGAGGCGGCAAAGATTATGAGCGAGTTCCCGGCGGCGCTGCAGCTGCGATATCTGCAGACTCTAAACGTCATTGCCGCGGAAAACAACTCCACCATAGTCTTCCCGCTGCCTCTGGATATACTCAAGGCTTTCGTCGAGGGCTACATCCGAAGCTCACAGACGGCGCCAGGGGAGTAAGGATTTGCGGTTGACAGAACGGAAAATTTATTTAGACTTTTAGGTCGTTCGGAACGCAAGAAGGAGGTAAGGGCGAAAAAGTGCACAGACGAAATGCGCCTCGCCGCGACTGGGGGAACCGCCCCAGGGTGAACGAGATGATAAGGGTAAGGCAGGTAAGGCTCATAGGTCCCGACGGGAGGCAGCTTGGGATAGTTCCCACAGAGGAAGCCCTGAGGCGCGCATACGAGCTCGACCTCGACCTGGTCGAAATCGCTCCAAAGGAAAATCCCCCGGTCTGCAAGATAATGGACTACGGCAAGTACCTCTACGAGCTCAAGAAGAAGGAGAAGGAGGCGAAGAAACACCAGGCAGTAACGCAGCTTAAGGAGATACGCCTCACCGCCAGGATCGGCGAGCACGACTATCAGGTCAAGCTGCGGCGGATAAGGGAGTTTTTGGAGCAGGGACATAGGGTTAGGGTCTCCCTGCGCTTCAGGGGTAGGGAGATAACCCACAAAGAGCTTGGTGAGCGCATAATGCAGCGCATCGTGGATGAGACCGGCGACCTTGGGAAGGTCGAGTTCGGTCCGAAGTTCGAGGGAAGGTTTATGGTGATGCAGCTTGTTCCGACTGGGGGCAGGAAGAAGACGAGCAAAGCCTCGAAGCTCGAAGCCGCCGCCGTCGAGGAGAAGAAGGGGGGTTGACATATGCCCAAGCTCAAGACCAAAAGGGGCGTTCGCAGGCGGTTTAAGATAACCGCCACGGGCAAGGTCATGGCCTATCGTGCGGGCAAGATCCACCTCAAGCGCAAGAAGAGCTCGGTACGCAAGAGGCGGCTCAGGCAGAAGCAGGTTTTGTGCACAAGCGACGCCCGCAAGGCGAAGAAGATGCTTCCTTACGGTTGAAGTTCTTCGGGCACCGCAAGAGGGTGCTTTGCACCCCGCCCGGGGATTTTTAGGGAGGTGAGCTATGCGCAACATTCCGAAGGTTCCGGCGCACCGCAGGAGGCGCAAGTACGTCAAGGCTGCGAAGGGGTACTTCGGCGGCAGACACAGGCTCTATCGCACCGCCCGCGAGGTTGTCGAGCGCGCGTGGCAGTTCCAGTACATCCACCGCAAACTGCGCAAACGCGACTTCCGCAGGCTTTGGATCGTGCGCATAAACGCCGCCGCAAGGCTCAACGGAACGACCTACTCCAAGCTCATGGGCGCGCTTAAGCAAAAGAACATCCGCATCGACCGCAAGATGCTCGCCATGCTTGCGGTGGAGGACCCCAAGGCGTTCTCGCGGGTGGTTCAGGTTGCGATGGGGACTGAGGCATCTTAACCCCGCGCTATGGACCTCGCCGAGATCAAAAGCCGCCTTACCGAGATTCTCCGTGAGGCGGAGGAAAGGCGCAAGCTCGCTGCCGAGGAGGAGCTCCCCAAGCTTAAGGCTAAGTTTTTGGGGAGGAAGGGTGAGCTTTCCTCGCTGATGAGGCTTTTGGGCACGCTTCCGCCGCAGCAGCGCCCCGAGGCGGGAAGACTCGCCAACGAGGTTAAGCGGAAGCTTGAGGCTCTCTTCGCCGACGTCGGCGTCAGACCAAAGCCAAAAGCCCCCTCCTTCGATCCAACGCTCCCCGGCAGAAAGCCCGTGGTGGGCGGGCTGCACCCCATAAGGATGGTTTTGCGCGAGATTGTCGACATCTTCTACGGGATGGGTTTCTCCGTCGTGGGCGGTCCGGAGATCGAGACGGAGTACTACAACTTCGATGCCCTAAACACGCCCGAGGACCATCCCGCAAGGGACATACAGGATACCTTTTACCTTCCCCGGCGCGGCTGGCTTTTGCGGACGCAGACGTCGCCTGTGCAGATAAGGGTGATGGAGAGCCGCAAGCCGCCCATAAGGATCATAGCGCCCGGCAGGTGCTTCCGCAGGGATGCCATCGACGCAACCCACTACTACACCTTCCATCAGGTCGAGGGGCTTTACGTCGACAGGGACGTTACCTTTGCCGACCTTAAGGGCGTTTTGACCGCGTTTGCCAAAAGGCTTTTGGGCGAAAGCGCGCAGGTGCGCTTCAGACCCCACTTCTTCCCCTTCACCGAGCCATCGGTGGAGTACGACTTTTCGTGTCCCGTCTGCGGGGGCGCGGGCTGCAGACTGTGCAAAAACACCGGCTGGATCGAGATCTCGGGCGCGGGAATGGTGGCACCGGAGGTCTTCAGAGCCGTCGGATACGACCCCGAGGAAGTTCAGGGCTACGCCTTCGGCATGGGCGTGGAGAGGATCGCTATGGTCAAGTTCGGGATAGACGACATAAGGCTTTTTTACGAAAACGACCTCGCCTTCCTTGAGCAGTTTCGATAGTCTGCTTTTGCGACGTTCTCAGCGCACGAGGGCAAGCTTTTTGTGCACGACCTTGCCGTCTGTGGTGTGGACCACCGCGATGTAGACCCCCGAGGTGATGCCCTCCTCGGGCTGCCAGATCCATCTCCCTACGCACTCCTGAGGGACGTTGACCAGCCTGCCCAGAACATCGCATATCTCGACGGTGGAACCTCGGGGCGCAGCGATAACGCACGACGAGTTGAACGGATTCGGGTATACGGAGATTTCCATTGCCTTCGGCTTGTTTTGGCTGTGTTCAGCGATTATTGACGAGCCGTATTCGTCTGCGCCGATGTCCCAGCCGGCGCCTTGGGGTCGATCGCCGCCTTCGAAATCGTAACCCGGTGCGTATATAACTGTGCCCCAGATTGGGACATAAATGGATTCCGCCCCCGCATCTATGCAGGGGGAGGTTTCGGAGAGGTGGAAAAGTGAATCAGCAAAAAGCGGGTCGGCGTTTATGTTCCCGGGACCCCAGATGATTTCGGATCCAGTCTCGATATAGCATTCGCTGGAATCTATGTCCGTGTATGCAACGAAGAGAGTGCAGGGATAGGGTGTGCCACCGGATTCATCGTATCTTACATAAACCTCATTTCCCGAACTGGCGGTATTTTGCCATAGGATGGTGTTGAAGATTATTAGCTTAGAGTCTTCCCAGCAGTAAATCCCGCCGCCCTTGTTGCCTGCCGAGTTTCCGCATATTGTGTTGTTCATTATTGTTGGGTTGGACTCCTCCCAGCAGGAAATCCCGCCGCCATGGAGGTCTGCCGAGTTTCCGCATATTGTGTTATTCGCTATCGTCGCATTGCCGCAGGAAATCCCGCCGCCGTAATTTGCCGTGTTTCCGCTTATTGTGTTATTCGCTATCGTCGCGCTGTCGCAGTAAATCCCGCCGCCGGTCCAATCTGCTAAGTTTCCGTTTATTATATTGCTCACTATTGTGGGGTTGTCCTCATCACGCCGGCAGTAAATCCCGCCGCCGTATTCTGCCGAGTTTCCGCTTATTGTGTTGTTCTCTATTGTCGGGCTGGAATTATTATAGCAGTAAATTCCGCCGCCTTTGCTTGCCGAGTTTTCGCTTATTGTGTTGCCTGTTATTGTCGGGCTGGAGCTCCAGCAGTGAATCCCGCCGCCATATTCTGCCGTGTTTTCATTTATTGTGTTATCTTCTATTGTTGGGGTGGAGCAGTAACAGTAAATCCCGCCGCCGTAGTTTTCTGCTGTGTTTCTGCTTATTGTGTTGCTTTCTATCGTCGGATTGGACTCATCGCGGCAGTAAATTCCGCCGCCATGGAGGCCTGCCGAGTTTACGCTCATCGTGTTGCCTGTTATCGTCGGGCTGGAATTATTGCAGGAAATCCCGCCGCCACGGAATGCCGAGTTTCCGCTTATTATGTTGTTCGCTATTATTGGGTTGGATTCATAATAGCAGTAAATCCCGCCTCCGAGACTGTCCGCCCAGTTCCCGCTTATTGTGTTGTTTTCTACTGTCGGGCTGGAGTGGTCGCAGTAAATCCCGCCGCCATGGAGGCCTGCCGAGTTTACGCTCATCATGTTGCCTGTTATCGTCGGGCTGGAATTGTCGCAGGAAATCCCGCCGCCGTAATCTGCCGTGTTTCCGCTTATCATGTTGTTTGCTATTGTCGGGTTGGAAGAATATAAGCAGCCAATCCCACCGCCGTGGTCTGCTGAGTTTTTGCTTATTGTGTTGTTTTCTATCATCGGGCTGGAGTATTCACAGTAAATCCCACCGCCGCAGTTATCAGGATGATCGCCAAACGCATTCCCATATTCAATTCTGCAGTACATCAGCGTGCAGCCCTCCGCCGCGTGATAAAACCTTATGCCGTGATGACCGCCAGTGGAATCCGTCAAAACTGTATCCTGAGCCGTGAAGACTATGCTATCGGTCGGGGTGCCTATAGCCTTCAGCACAGCATTACTGTCCACGCAGAACTTGTAGTGGCCGGTGAAGATTATCGAGCATCCAGGCTCTATCACGAGCATGCTGTCGGTGGGGATGTGGATTTCGCAATCTACGTAGTACGGTGAGCACTCTACTGTCCACACGCCAAAAACGTCGCCACAGACGTGGGTGCCGTCTGTGGCAGTTGTTGAGGTCGTTTTGCGCGCTTTGGCATCGGCATCGGCGGTGCGCTCAAAAGAACCCGAAAAAGACTGGGGAAAACAGAAAGAGAAAATGACGGAGAAAACCAGAATCACTCTCCTCATAACTCCCTCCTTTGGTAAGCTCTTTGTAAAAATTAGCCGAGGTTCGAAGATGCGCAAGAGGGAAGTGATCTTTTGTGGGGATGTCATTTCAGATAGACGATTCGTTTTGCGCAGATGGCCGTAGTTGCTCGCTGCGGCGTTGTCGCGCAAACGAGATATATCCCCGCCGGAATGGATTTGTCGGGCTGCCAGATGTATCGCCTCATCCCGCGGTCTTTCGCGCTGGAGGGGAATTTTTTCACCACCTTTCCCAGCAGGTTGCAGATTTCTATGGTTGCTTCTGCAGGCGCAGCGATAACGCACGACGAGTTGAACGGATTCGGGTATACGGAGATTTCCATTGCCTTCGGCTTGTTTTGGCTGTGTTCAGCGATTATTGACGAGCCGTATTCGTCTGCGCCGATGTCCCAGCCGGCGCCTTGGGGTCGATCGCCGCCTTCGAAATCGTAACCCGGTGCGTATATAACTGTGCCCCAGATTGGGACATAAATGGATTCCGCCCCCGCATCTATGCAGGGGGAGGTTTCGGAGAGGTGGAAAAGTGAATCAGCAAAAAGCGGGTCGGCGTTTATGTTCCCGGGACCCCAGATGATTTCGGATCCGGTCTCGATATAGCATTCGCTGGAGTCTATGTCCGTGTATGCCACAAAGAGGATGCAGGGACGATCTCCAGAGTGTCTAACAAAAATCTCACTTCCTAAGCTGGCAGTATTTTGCCATAGGATGGAATTGAAGACCGTTAGGTTAGATTCGCGGCAATAGATGCCACCGCCACCATCTGCCGAGTTTTCGCTTATTGTGTTGTTCACTAACACCGGGCTAGAATACCATTCACAGCAAATTCCGCCGCCAATCCACGCCGAATTTCTGTTTATCGCATTGTTGATTACTGTTGGATTGGAGGCTAAGCAATAAATTCCACTACCGCCGATTGCCGAGTTTCTGCTTATTATGTTGCTTATTATCGTGGGGTTGGAGTTATGGCGGCAGAAAATTCCGCCCCCGTTAACCGCTGAGTTTTCAGTTATTATATTATTTGATATTATCGGCCTGGAATTATCACACCAAACTCCGCCGCCGCGCTGTGCTGAATTTCTACTTATTGTGTTGTTTGCTAGCGTTGGGTTGGAGATCAAACAACAAATCCCGCCACAATCATCCGCCGCTGTGTTTTCGTCGATTTGGTTGTTTGTTATTGTTAGATTGGAGTACCATTCGCAGTAAATTGCTCCCCCGCGGTGATTCGCTGAGTTTCTAAATATGGTGTTGTTCACTACTTCCGGGCTGGAACGGTTGCAGTAGATTCCGCCGCCGCTGGATCTTGCTAAATCTCCACTTATCGTGTTGTTTGCTATTGTCGGGTTGGAAGAATATAAGCAGCCAATCCCACCGCCGTGGTCTGCTGAGTTTTTGCTTATTGTGTTGTTTTCTATCATCGGGCTGGAGTATTCACAGTAAATCCCACCGCCGCAGTTATCAGGATGATCGCCAAACGCATTCCCATATTCAATTCTGCAGTACATCAGCGTGCAGCCCTCCGCCGCGTGATAAAACCTTATGCCGTGATGACCGCCAGTGGAATCCGTCAAAACTGTATCCTGAGCCGTGAAGACTATGCTATCGGTCGGGGTGCCTATAGCCTTCAGCACAGCGTTGCTGTCCACGCAGAACTTGTAGTGTCCGGTAAAGATTATCGAGCAGCCCGGCTCTATCAGGAGCATGCTGTCTGTGGGGATGTGGATTTCGCAGTCCACGTAGTAGGGTGAGCACTCTGCTGTCCATATGCCGGAAACGTTGCCGCAGACGTGGGTGCCGTCTGTGGCGGTTGTTGGGGTCGTTTTGCGCGCTTTGGCGCCGGCATCGGCGGTGCGCTCAAAAGAACTCGAAAAAGACCGGGGAAAACAGAAAGAGAAAATGACGGAGAAAACCAGAATCACTCTCCTCATAACTTCCTCTTTCAGATGAGCCCTCGACAGAAAAATCAAATGAGAAGCCCAAAGCGGTGCAAGAGCGAAAAGCAAGCGCGTTGCATTTGGTCCTTCGCGATGTGAGGGGAGCGTTGTTTTATATTTGCGCTTCAAGTCGAGCGGGCTGCGGTGCACGAAGAGATCTTTTGGCGTCTTAGCGGCATCCGCGTGCCGTGCTGGCGTCGAGTTTGCTTTCGCTTCGGTTAGGCGCTTTCGCGGCGTTCGCCCGCTTTCCCTTGACGCAGCTTTAGGGGAAGGTTATGTTCGTTTTGCTTCGGCACAGACGGCTATGCAGCGGTGAACTTGTGATCCGCGGCGCCGCACTCGAGCGGGGAATCGGGATCAGGAAGGCGAGGGTCGCCCTCTTCGCCTCGGGGACACAGGGGTCTACAGCGCGGGCTGCGGATGCTCGCAGGGGGAGGGCGATTTCTGCAGTTCGGCGTCGCGAATGCGTCCCTGGCGCTGAAACCGCCTGAGGGCGTCTCGTTTACCACAGGGCGTCGTGCTCGGACATCAAAGGCGCAGAGGGGGGACGCGGTTGTTTTGCCTTCTAAGCGCCTTCGAGTTCTAAAAAGGAGGCAGGTTGGTATGGACGTGATCTGGTCGAGGCTGCCACACCTGGAGCAGATCTCCGACGATAGGCTCAGGTCCGGCGTTAAGGCGTGCTTCGAGGCGGCGATAGAGCGGGGCGGATGGACGGAGGAGGAGGCTTTACGGATACCGTTCACACTCCTTATCCCCAACTGCCCCGTCTCGCTTGTCGATCACACGGCTGCGGTGACGGAGATAGCCCTAAGAAGCGCCGAGTCCGTCGCGAAGATGTATCCGCGCTTCTCATACGACAGGGATGCGCTTATCGCCGGTGCGATACTGCACGACGTTGGCAAGTTCCTCGAATACACGCGCACCGACGAGGGCTTCGTCAAAAGCGACTTCGGCAAGCTTCTGCGCCACCCGTTCAGCGGGGCGGCGCTTGCCTATGAGTTCGGGCTACCGCCGAAGGTCGTTCACATAATCGCCGTCCACGCGAAGGAGGGCGACTCGGGCTACAGGTGCCCCGAAGCCGTCATCGTAAACAAAGCCGATTTCATAACATTCGAGAGCCTTAAGGCTGCGCTCGGTATAAAGTGATATCTTAACTAAATGAGCTATCATATTGAGCGACAAGTTGTTATTACAAACAGCTCCGACGAAACCGAGGCTGAGGGTGAGCGCCTTGGGAGGACGCTTTCTCCGGGGGATGTGGTGCTCCTCTTCGGGGAACTTGGCGCGGGGAAGACGACATTCGCTAAGGGCGTCTGTCGCGCACTCGGGGTGAAGTGGGCTCGAAGCCCTTCGTTTGTCATCGTGAACGTCTACTGCGGAGATGTGCCCGTATACCACATAGACCTCTACAGAACCAAGGAGCTTGACCAGGTCACCGCAGCCGAGATAGCCGAGCACATCTGGGACAGCGATGCCGTAAAGATTGTGGAGTGGGCGGAGAGACTTCCGGAGGAGATCGTTCCGCAGAGTTTCGTCGCTGTGAGGTTCGAAAGGGTTGGGGAGCAGGTGCGGCGAATAACGATCGAAAGGGCGAAATGACCCGCATAGTCGTAAACGTTCAGCTCCACGAAAGGCGCGTGGCAATTCTTGAGGGTGGCAAGCTCGTGGAGCTTTTGATAGAGCGCTCCGATCAGCGCAGAACGGTGGGGAATATATATAAGGGCGTCGTCGAGGATATCGTTCCGGGTCTTCAGGCAGCCTTCGTGAACATCGGCCTGCCCAAAAAGGCTTTCCTGCACATATCCGATATATCCCGCTTTGATCCCTTCGCCGACGCCGAGACCGACGACGAACAGGACTTTCAGCAGCCCCACGTTGAGCAGGGGCACGAGCAGATCCAAAACGTCCTTCGGCGCGGGCAGGAGATACTGGTTCAGATAATCCGCGAGGGCATAGGCACGAAGGGTCCCCGCTGCACGACGCAGCTTGCGCTTGCTGGGCGTTACGTTGTCCTTATCCCCGGGGCTCGGCACGTTGGCGTCTCGCGCAAGATAAGGGACCGCTCCGAGCGCGCAAGACTCAGGAGCATCGTCAAAGCCCTTCTCCCCGAGGGTTTCGGCGCCATCGTGAGAACGCTTGCCAGGGGCAGAAGCGCCGAGGTGCTTCAGCAGGACTTC
This sequence comes from uncultured bacterium, assembly GCA_965552135.1. Classification (GTDB taxonomy): domain Bacteria; phylum UBP14; class UBA6098; order B30-G16; family B30-G16; genus CBEVQY01. The sequence goes on from CBEVQY010000006.1 coordinate 62,340, forward strand.
ATCCAGCTCAAGAAGGCGTGGGATAAAGTTGTTCAGCGTGCGAAGTCTTTGCCGCCGGGCTCCCTCGTCTTCCGCGACGCGGGGATGATACCCGCCCTCATAAGGGACCAGATGTCGCCCGACGTGCACGAGCTTGTGGTCGACTCCGAACAGGAATACCGCCGCATAGTCGACTACACCCGCTCGGTCGCACCCGAACTTGCCGAACGCATAAAGCTCTACAGGGGGCAAAAACCCATCTTCGACGCCTTCGGCATCGAGAAGCAGATAGACGAGATGACCGAGCGCGTCGTTCGCCTGCCCAGCGGCGGCGAGATCGTCATAGACCAGACCGAAGCGCTCACCGCAATCGACGTAAACACGGGGAGATTCACGGGCGGCGGAAGCTACGAGGACACGGTGTTTAAGGTGAACCTCGAGGCTGCCGAGGAGGCTGCGCGGCAGATCAGACTGCGTGACATAGGCGGACTCATCGTCGTCGACTTCATCGATATGAAGGACGCCAGCCGCATCTCGCGTGTGGAGCAAACGTTCAGGGATGCGCTCCGCAACGACCGCGCCACAACGTGGGTCCTGCCGATGAACCAGTTCTCCGTTATCATGATGACCCGAAAGCGCGTGCAGCAGTCGGTGATGTCGCAGATAACGGAGCGCTGCCCCACATGCGGCGGCGTGGGAAGAGTGTACTCACCGGGGACTGTGGTCGCCAGAATCGAACGCTGGCTCATTCGAAACCCAAGCCACAAAGGGAAAAGGCTTGTGCTTTTGGTTCATCCCGCCGTGGCTGAGGAGCTCCTCTTCGACAACGCGGAAAGACTTAAGGACTTCGAGAGGACCTACGGGGTAAAACTCGACGTCTTTGCCGATGTGGCTTTGTCGCCGAATTCGTTCTGCATCTTCGACGCCAAAACGGGCGAAAGGCTTCCCACTATGCCCTGAGCCGAAGCGTTGGCTCCTTTGGCTTTTGGTTCTGCGCGCCAAAAAGTGTTTGCGTCGGTCCGCCTCAGGCTTATCTTTAGCAAAACGGAGCAAACCATGAGGAGGTGACTATGAGGAAGCGCTCGTCGGCACTGCTTGTGGGCTTGCTTGTGGCTCTTGCGATTTTTATGTGGGGTTGTCCGAAGAAGACTCCGCCTCCGCCGCTGCCGCCCCCCGCTGAGGAAAAGCCCGTGGAGAAGCCAAAGGTCGAAGAGCCAGTCGTAAAGCCGAAGCCGAAACCAACGCTCAACCTTAAGCCGATATACTTCGACTTCGACAAATACGACATAAAGCCCGAGATGGAAGCGGTTCTCACCGATAACGCGAAGCAGCTTTTGGATAACCCTACGGTTCGTGTCAGGCTTGAGGGCAACTGCGACGAGCGCGGCACGAACGCCTATAACCTCGCTTTGGGCGAGAAGCGCGCCAACGCGGTCAAGGACTTCCTGGTAAAATACGGCATATCTCCCGACAGGATCGAGACGGTAAGCTACGGCGAGGAGCGCCCCGTCTGCAGGGAGCACAACGAGAACTGCTGGTGGCGCAACAGGCGCGTCGACTTCGTGATAATCTCGCAATAGCCCGGGCTTTTGGGCTTCGACCTGCGCTATGTCGGTGCGGCAAGGCGATATAGTTCGGCTTGGTGTGGCTGCGGCATTCGTCCTTGCGTGTGTCGGTTGCGCCACAAGGAGCGAGATAAAGCGCTTCCAGCAACAGCTCGACTACCTCACGCAGTCCAACGCCTCGCAGGAGCGGCGACTTGCCGAAATCGACTCCCTCTTGCGCGCACAACAGTACATGCTGCGCCAAATAAGCGCAACCCAACAGTACAACATGGAGCAGCTGCAGAGGGAGATGCAGATCGTGGAGAACATCCTGCGCGAAAGCGGCTTTAGGGTTTCGGAGCTCACGGAGCAGATAAAGAGGATCCAGAGCGAGATGGCGTCGGCATCGACGCCGCAGGCTGAGGATACGTCCGATACGGCTTCATCTGTCCCCGCTTCGACGGTGAACCCAAAGCAGCTCTACGAGACGGCAAGTCTCGACTTCAACAGGGGCAAGTTCGAGCTTGCGCGGATGGAGTTTGCGCAGTTTATAGAACTTTTCCCAAAAAGCGCCCTCGCCGACGACGCCCAATACTACCTTGCCGAGTGCCTGAACCAGCTGGGCAAGTACGAGCAGGCAAAGCGCGAGTACCTCAAGGTCAGGTCGAACTATCCGGAAAGTGATCTCGTTCCCGCTGCGCTCTACAACGCGGGCAACGTTTGCCTGAAGCTCGACGATATAGACTGCGCAAAAAGGCTTTTTGAGGAGGTCGTAAGAAGCTATCCGAAGTCCGAGGAAGCCGCATTGGCGAAGGAGAAGCTTGCAAGGCTGGGGCGATGAGGAGAAGGGCGGCGGTGATAAGGCTTTCGTCTTTAGGTGACGTTGTTTTGGCGACCGCGGCGGTCGAAGCCCTCGCACAAAACGGCTTCGAGACGGTGTTCGTCACAAAAAGCGAGTATGCCCCGCTGTTTTCTGAGGACCCGCGCATAAGCGAGGTTGTCGTCTTCGACGGAGTGCTCTCGACGGCGCGCAGGGTGCGTCGCCTAAAACCCGACTACGTCATCGACCTGCACGGAACAGCGAGGACCTTTGTCATATCCGCGCTCGTTGGTCGGAGGGTGCTTAGGGTGCGCAAGAGGTCGATAAGAAGGCGCGCGCTCGTCCATCTTGGGATCGGAGATAGAACCCCGCGCTCCGTGGTCGACGACATCATCGCTGTGCTTAAGCGATTGCCCGCAGCTTTCAGCGGCAACCTCGTGCCAAAGCTCTTCCCAACCAAGGCGGGGGTCTCCAAGGCGAAGAAGCTTTTGGGGGATCTTCCAAGACCGATAGCGCTTTTGCACCCCGGCGCGAAGCATCCGCTTAAGAACTGGGGGCGTGAGCGCTTCGTCGCACTCGCCTCCCTCCTGCGCGAAAGGGGCATAAGCGTTGCGATGATCAGCGACGGCAAAGCCGCGGACGAAAGCTTTCGATGCACGGGTGAGCTTACGCTCGAGGAGCTTGTTGGCGTTATCTCGTTTGTCGATGTTTTCGTTGGCAACGACAGCGGTCCGAGCCACATCGCCGCCGCCCTGGATGTGCCATCGGTGACTATATTCGGTCCCACGCACCCGGCACTTGGTTTTGTGCCCCGCGGCAGGTTCGCGGAGTACATCTTCGCTGATGCGCCGTGCTCGCCCTGCACCCTCCACGGCGAGGGGAAGTGCCGTACGGGCGATATGAGGTGCTTCGAGGCTATAACCCCGAAGATCGTCTGCGAGAGGGTTTTGGGCATAATTGAGCGCACACTGCAGAGGGTTTCGGCATGAAGGGGGGTTCAAAAAGGCTTTGCGAGATCTGCGGCGTTCGCGAGGCTGAGTTCGCTGTGGTTCAGCGCATTGGCGGCAAGAGCAAAAGGATATGGGTTTGCTCCAAGTGCGCCCTTTCAGTTGGCGTAAAGGAGCAGCTTGGCGACGAAAGACCGCAGGTTGTGGTCCGCCAGGACCTCGACTATCCCTGCCCCGTCTGCGGGTGGACGCTTAAGGACCTGCTCGATACGAGCATGCTCGGCTGCCCGCACTGCTACGATGCCTTCGCCCAAGAGGTGAAAACCATAATCGAGCACATCCACAGGGTTCGCCTTTGGGAGGACGACGAGTCGATTTCGCTTCAGCGCAGGCTTTCGGTTTTGGAGTGGCAGCTTAAGCGCGCGGTTGAGGAGGAGCGCTTTGAGGACGCCGCCAGCCTCCGCGACATGATAAAGAAGCTTCGCGCGCAGCTCAAAGGCGGGGGTGATGCTGGGTCGTGACGGACAGGTGCTTCGACCGCCCGGCTGGGTCGGTGCGCTCTCCGAGTGGAGCGACGTCGTCTTGGGCGTTGAGGTCTCCGCCTTCAGGAACCTGAGCGGTCGACCCTTCGGCAACCACCTTACGCCCGACGACCGCGACGAGATCGCCGAGACGATGCTCGAAGCCGCGGGCTACGACGTATCGGAGGCAACACGCCTGGGGAGCCTCTCTGTGGTGCAGCGGCGCTGCCTCGTGGAAAGACTAACTCTGCCGTCGTATCTTACGAAGGGCTACGACGGCGCAGCTGTCATGGTGGACGAGGACGAGAGGTTCGTCGTCGTCGCGGGAGGGCTTGACCACCTGTTCGTGCGGGCAACGGCAGGACCGCTGGCGTTCGATGAGTCGTACGCTGGCGTGACCAGGTTCGTGGGGCTTGTCGACCGGCAGTTTAGTTGGGCTCGACACGAAAGCTACGGATATCTCTCCCCAAACCCCGCCGCGTGCGGCGCTGGTGTTATGGCCTCCGCTATGTGTCACGTTCCGGCTTTGTTCATAACGCGCAAGGTGGGTGATCTTGAGCTTTTGCTCGAGCCGTTCGGTGCGGGCATGCAGAGCCTTTGGCGCGAGGAGGTCGTTGCCACAAGCGCGTTTGTGAGGATTTACTCCCGCGCCCTTGTGGGCAAGCGCCCTGACGACGTCATAAAGAGTGTGGAGCGGGCGGCAAGGGCTGTAGTCAGCATGGAGCGCGACGCGCGGAACGAGCTTGCCGAAAAAAGCGAGCTCGCCCTGAAGGACAAGATTCACCGCGCGTTCGGCGTCGCGACGAACGCTGTGGTCATCGAGCTTTGGGAGATGTTTTCCCTCCTCTCCGTCCTGCGGCTTGGAGCGGCGATGGAGCTTTTGGATATCCCCCTCCACAGGATCGACGAGCTTTTGTTCGTGGCGCAGCCGGCGCACATAATGAGCGCCCACGGCGAGGCGTTAGATCCCTCCGAGGTCGCCCAGCTTCGCGCAAAAATCCTCCGCGAGGGACTTGAGGAGTCGCAGGAGGGCTTTGAGGTTTAGCCGTTGCGGGTGCATCTGGTTGGTCGACGGGCGGCGTTGGCGCGGGCTTTTGGGTTCACTGCGATGCGCGCGAGCACGATCACCCGTTGCATCGATGCGGATGCAGCGCCGCACGCCCTCCCTGCTTCGGGGCGCCGCCTCGGAGTTGGCGGGCTCGGGCAGACGCGAGGAACGGAGCGGTCATCCGTCGCCCTGAGCCGCAAGAAGTGCCACTGCAAGGCACGCGATAGCCTCGCCCGCGCCTGTGGCGCCTATGCCCTCGTTCGTCTTCGCCTTCACGGACACAGCCTCGGCCCCAACGCCCATGGCGTCCGCTAAAGCCATCCGCATGGCTTCGACGTAGGGCGCGAGTCTTGGCTTCTCCGCGACGACCGTGGCGTCCACGTTTACCACGCGAAAGCCCTTTTGGTGGATCACGCTGGTGGCGGCGCGCAAAAGCTCAAGCGAGTTCGCATCTTTGTATCTTTCGTCTGTGTCGGGGAAGAGGGTTCCTATATCGCCGCATGCTGCCGCGCCCAGGAGGGCGTCGATCACGGCGTGTGCGAGTGCATCGCCGTCGGAGTGACCCAAAAGACCCTTCTCGAACGGTATCTCCACGCCCCCCAGAACGAGCCTCCTTCCCCGGACGAGCCTGTGGATGTCGTACCCTATTCCGATCCGCATGGTGCGCTCAGCGTGCAAGCTTTGCGAGCATCGGCGCGATGACCAAAGAGACGACGGACATAAGCTTTATGAGTATGTTCATCGACGGTCCGGCGGTGTCCTTGAATGGGTCGCCGACGGTATCGCCGACCACGGCGGCTTTGTGCGCCTCCGAGCCCTTTCCGCCAAGGTTTCCCGCCTCGATGTATTTTTTGGCGTTGTCCCATGCGCCGCCGCCGTTCGCCATAAAGAGCGCTATCATAACGCCCGAGAGGGTTGCTCCCGCAAGAAGCCCGCCCAAAGCCTCCGGACCGAGGAGGAACCCAACCAGGATGGGCGCAAGGACGGCTATAAGCCCCGGGAGGATCATTTCCCCCAGCGCGCCCTTGGTGGCGATGTCGACGCAGCGCTCAACGTCGGGCTCCGCCTCGCCCGCAAGAAGCCCCTTGATCTCCCTGAACTGGCGGCGGATCTCGACCACCATCTTGTCGGCGGTTCTGCCCACGGCGCGCATCGCAAGCGAGGCGATAAGGTAGGGCACAAACCCGCCCACAAGAAGCCCTATTACCACAACGGGCTTTGTGAGGCTTATGGTTGCAAGTCCAGCGGCTTTGGAGAACGCGGAGAAGAGCGCCAGCGCCGTAAGCGCCGCCGAGCCTATGGCAAAGCCCTTCCCTATGGCTGCCGTCGTGTTCCCGAGGGCGTCGAGGCGGTCGGTTATCCTGCGCACGTCGTCGCCAAGACCCGACATCTCCGTTATGCCGCCGGCGTTGTCGGCAACGGGACCGTAAGCGTCGACGCTCATCGTTATCCCAACCGTGGCAAGCATACCCACGGCGGCTATGCCTATGCCGTACATTTCAGCGAGGTGGTACGACAGCCACATCCCAAGCGCGATGGTAATAACGGGGGCGGCAACGCTCTCAAGACCTATGGCAAGCCCCATGATGATGTTCGTTGCCGTGCCCGACTGCGACGCCTCGGCTATCTTCCTTATGGGCGACGATGAGGTGTAGTACTCCGCCAAAAGCCCGATGGCAACGCCCACCAGATTGCCCACGATTATCACCCAGAAGACGTTGGTCGATACCCCCATAAGCTTTGTTGCCACGAACGTTCCGACGAAAAGCAGGACGCTTGCGGTGTACGTTGCGGAGTTGAGCGCTGCCGCAAGCCCTATCCGCTCGAAAAGCCTCATCGAGAGTATCCCAACGAGGGACGACACAAGCCCGATCGCGGCGACGACCAGCGGGAACGCCATATAGCTTCCGACCTTATCGCCGTAGGTTGCCGCCGACGCGGCCGCGATGGAGACCGTTGCAACCATCGCGCCTATGTAGCTTTCGAACAGGTCAGCTCCCATGCCGGCTACGTCGCCCACGTTGTCGCCCACGTTGTCGGCGATGACGCCGGGGTTTCTGGGGTCGTCTTCGGGGATGCCAGCCTCGACTTTTCCAACGAGGTCGGCGCCGACGTCGGCGCTTTTGGTGTTTTTTACGCCGCCCACGCGGGGGAAGAGCGCGATGGAGCTTGCGCCCATGGCAAATACGGAGAGAACCCTTGCCGAGGCGGTGTTGCCGAAGAAGTAGAAGAACACCCCGAGCCCCACAAGCCCGAGGGATGCCACAGCCAGTCCCATCACCGCGCCTCCGAGGAACGCGACGCGCAGCGCAAGTGGCTGACCACCCGTTTTTGCCGCCCAGCTTGTGCGCACGTTCGCGGTCGTCGCCGCAACCATCCCCAAAAACCCCGCAAGAACGGAGCACGTCGCACCCGAAAGGAAGGCTATCGCCGTCTGCCAGCGGTACTGGTCGAGCCCAAAGAGAAGAAGCAGAAACACCACGGCGACGAAGATCGAAAGCACCGAATACTCACGGCGGAGGAAAGCCATAGCACCCCTGCGGATGAGGTCCGAGATCGCCCGCATCTTGTCCGTTCCCGTTGGGCGAGAGCGGACGTAAAGGTAGATGACCAAAGCCACGACGATCCCCACAACGCCAACAAGCGGGATCAAGAGCAGCTTGCTCATTCCCACGACCTCCCTGAGCAGGCTGTGCGTTTGCGCCCAAATAACGGAGGGTTTTGGCACAAGTCAAGGACTTTCGCCCCGGTGCGAAAACAGCTTGACACAGCGGCTTTTGTCGTTAAGATAAAGAAACTGCGGGGCGTGGCGCAGTCTGGAAGCGCACCTGGTTTGGGTCCAGGGGGTCGGAGGTTCAAATCCTCTCGCCCCGAGGAAAGTTCTTCGGGAGGGAAGAGATGTCGAGGGTTTGTGAGATCTGCGGCAAGCGCCCGGGCGTTGGCAACAGAGTGAGCCACTCCGCCCACAAGACCAAGCGGCGCTTTCTGCCAAATCTGCAGAAGGTCCGCGCCCTCCTGCCGAACGGCAAGGTCAAAAAAATACTTGTGTGCACCCGCTGCATAAAGGCGGGCAAGGTCCAAAAGGTGGTGCGGATAAAGGAATAGCACATGACGTTGAAACTCAACATGTTGCGCGGCTCTGCTTTGGTGGACTGTATCTTCATGCGCCCTGCCTTCACGCAAAACTTGTTGAAACACAATGTGTTATAAATTAAACCTTGACAATTAGCTTTGAGGGGTTCATATTGATAAATGGAAGTTCAGGATGTTCCCCATAAACCTCACAAGGAGGTAGGAAATGAGGGTTGGTAGGGTTGTTGCTTTGTTTTTGGCGGTGGGGGCGGTGCTCTTCGTTTCGGGTTGCGCCTGCAGGACCGTCTGCGAGCAGGAGGAGAGGTACGCTGATCTTATGGTCTGCATCAAAGTCAGCCAGCCCCTAAGCTACCTCTACGATGGGTGCGGCATCCTCGAGGTTTGGGGTCCCGAAGGAACTTACATGACCAAAGAGATCCCGATGTATATGGGGACGCAGGTTGTTATCTTCCGCGAGGTTCCTGTTGGGCGCTATGTTTTGACGCTTACCTATGCGGGCATGGTCGTTACCAAGTGTGCGGTTTTGTGCGGCAGTGGCGAGGCTCAGTGGCGTGCTCAGTGCATGCAGGGGCTCAAGGAAATGCTCAAAGGAAAGCGCAAAGGCGGTGGCTGGAGACCGCTTGTGGAGGAGGAGTTCTGTTCCTCGCCCTCTCCCGCCGTGGGCTTTCAGGAGAACTGTCAGGGTGTCGTTTGCTTCAACATCCCCGAGGACGTTCTCAGGGTTGACCCGTAGGCTCTGGAACTTCCCTATGGCGCTGCCTTAGGACAATAAGGCGGCGCCCCACCCTTTCCCCTCCAGCGGCGGAGGTCTACATGTTTCTGCCCGTGCACGCCCTTGCGGTGCTTGCTTTTCTTGCTCAGTGTGCACACTGCCCTGGCGTTGCGAAGGATAATCCGACGGCGCAGCACGAAGAGCAAAGGCTCCCGTACCAGTTCGTCATATCCCGTTCGTCCGACGACTTCACCCCCGCGGTTTCGGGTGCGACTTTCGCCATCGCGAGCCTTGCCCAGGACGAGCTTGACATCGAGCTTGTCTTTCGCGTGGGGCGCAGGTTCACCTACTCGAAGCTCACGGAGGATGCCGCCCTCGATTTCCGTCCGGTTTGGTCGCCCGACGGGCAGGCGGTTGTGTTCGATTCTAACCGCAACCGCAGCGTTGCGCTTTGGGAGCTTGCCCTCTCCGAAAGCGAGCCAAAGCCCCTTGTCTACAGCGACGAGCACAGCTTCTTCGGCGCATCCTTTTCGCCGGACGGCAGGGAGCTTGCCTACACGCAGGCGCCGCCGCTTGGAGCAGATTGGTGGACGAACTACCTGATCCCGCCGCGGGGCATAGGCGAAGGCGACCTCCTCGTCGTCGTAAGGGATCTTTCGAGCCAGAAGGAGCGCGTTCTGGCGCGCGGGATGCTACCGGCTTGGTCGCCGGACGGACGCCTCATTGCCTACTCGACCTTCGACGGGACGAGCTGGAACATCGCTGTAGTCGACGTTCGTTCGCGCAGCGTTCGCCGCCTGACGTCGCAGCGCGCATGGGACGACTTCTACCCGGCCTGGTCGCCCGATGGGAGGTGGATCGCGTTCTGCCGTCAGGACAGGTCGAGCAGGCGGAGCGACATATGGGCGATCTCGTTGGATGGCGCCAAGCTCGTCCAGCTCACGAACACCCCCGACCGCGACGAGGGCGGTCCGTGCTGGACGAAGGACGGAATATACATCCACGCCGACTCCGGCGAAAACACACCGTACGATATCGCCCTGATTCCCAACGAGCTTTTGCCCCTCGCCGCCGTCGCGGCGGAGAGCGCTCAAGCTGAGGAGCGCCCCAAGCTCGAGAGGGTGACGATACAGGTCCTAAATTCGACCCGAATACCAAAGCTTGCCGCGCGCACAGCGAAGCTTTTGGAGAAACACGGGTTTAAGGTTTCGGACGTGGGCAACTCTAAGCACGAAAGGAACCTTCGGCACGGCAAGATATACTACCGCCCCGGGCTGCGCGACGTGGCAGAACGGATCGCAAAGATCATACCGGGAACGCAGTACCTCCGCCAGAGTACCGCCTTCCGATACGATATCGTCGTGGTTTTAGGGAGGGACACGCGCTATTAGGGCTCTTTGCAGCACCAAACCTTCTGCTTGTGGTTGCAGAGGGCGTCGAGGCTGTCTTGGATGCCGTACAGCGTGCCCGACGTTGAGTCAAATCTTATCCTCAACCGGGCTATAAAGCCGTCGCAAAAGCCGCACGTCCAGTCTTCGCAGTCGTCGACGTCGTTGTCCACCCAACCCCACTCGGACACGAAAAAGTTATCCCATACAGTCGTATCGACGCATCCATATAGGAACGCGATGGCAAGCTCCCTGTGCGAGCACATATGGTATCCTTCGGGGCAGCATGTTGATGGGTTGTCGTCGCAGTTATGGTCGCCGTAAAATGTGCTGGAGGAGAGAGTTGCGCACACCTTGTAGCCCGATGGAGCGCCTCCGGCGGCAGCCTTTGCGTACTTGGCGGTATCCGAGTAAATGCTTCTGAACGCGAAGCTTACGGGCGCAAGCTTCTCGCGAGGACTCATCTCGGCATCGGAGCCGACTTTGAGCGCCAGCCAATACGGGCGGTCAAACTTCAGTGTGTCTCCGCCGTTTGTAGAAAGATCAAGCTGCACGTCGAAGTAGCCGTTGGCAATTGTGACGCTCTTGGTCTCGTACCACAAAAGATTGCCCCCTGTCGCGGCATCGTAGATGCGGAAGGTGATAGAATACGTTCCGTCCAACGGGTTTCCACCCGCGTCGGTGAGGTAGCCACGGTAGTCCATCGTGCGGGGAACCTGAGCAAAAACGGCGAAAAAAAGAGTAAAAGCAAAAGTCGCAGCTTTTCCCATTCCCCCCTCCTTGTGCAAATTGCTTTTGAAGGGATTAAAGTTGCTTTTGTGTGAGCTGTCAAGGTTTTACTTGAGGGCTTGGTGCGCGAACTTGCCATAATGTCTTGAACTTAAGGCAATTTTCGGTATAATGGATTTGGGGGGAGGGAGGTTAAGATGCGCCGTCGCGGGCTTACAATGACCGAGGTGATAGTTACCATCGCCATCATCGGGATACTTGTGGCCACAAGCTTTTTCATTCTGGGTCGGATGGGCAAGCACCTGCATCTTTCGGGCGTTGTGCTTCAGTTCAAGCAGGACTGCAGCCTCGCAAGGCAGCTTGCGCTGGAGAAGAACAAGCCGTTTTTGGTGAGGTGCTATCCGGGCAGTGATCCGCCTGGGTGGGAGATCGTTCGTTTCGACAGCTTGGGTCACTTTACGGTCATAGATTCCTTTCGGCTTACGGGGGAGTATCGTGTTGTGAGGTTTGGCGTCTCAAGCGACGTAAGCGGCACAGGTCCCGATGGTAACCCTATCCCCAGCGACGGCGTTTCCTTCCCCGCCGACGCGATCGCGTTTGTGCCGCGGCAGGGTTGCCCGCAGCCGGGCGTGGTCTACTTCACAAACGGAAAGGAGACCCAGGCGGTTATGGTAACAGCCATAGGGACAGCGGTGGTGATGAGATATGTTGGCAACGGGCAGTGGCAATAGGCGCGCAGGGTTCACCCTGCTTGAGGTCATGGTCGCGTTCACGATCCTCGTTGTGGGGATACTTATGATCATGCCGATGACAGTTTTTATGATAAAGGCGAACGTTCACAACAAGTATCTTGCGCAGGCTCGTCTTTTGGCTGAGCAGTATGCTGAGCACATGCGCAGCCTCGACTACGAGGACGCCATGCTTTCGGATGATGGCGACACCACCGACCTCAACAACCTCACCGACCCCGATCACGCCGACACGCTCCAAATCGGACGCGAAACCTACTTCGTCGCGTGGAACATCAAAGAGACAGACGTCAAAACGATAAACATAATCGTCTCGTGGCTCGATCCGACCGACAACAGGCGGCATCGCGTAAGCTTCGAGACTGTAAGGGCTCCGGTGAGCAGATGATTGAGGAGAGGGGACATATCGGCAACCTGGGCGTGACGCTGCCAGAGCTTTTGGTGGCGGTGGTGCTTGTTGGAATCCTTATTAGTGCCACGCTATATGTTTTTTCGAGCTTCTTTTCCGCGTCTCTTTCGCAGGAGAGGCACACTATGGAGCAAAGCGACGCCCAGGTGGGTGGACAGTTCATCAAGTGGGATGTCTTTATGGCGGGCTACGGGATCCCCGGAGGGCAGTTGCCAATATCGTCCCAGGATAACGTTGGCGAAAACGGTTCCGACGTTTTATCCCTCGCCTCCGCCGCCTTTGGTCCGAGCGGGAACGCGGGCAAGTGGAGCTATATCCTTGCCCCCGTCACCGGCGCGAACAACATCCTCGTCAGGCGCTGGAACGACCCCGACCAGGACATAGCCGAGGGCGACTACATCATAATCCTTTCGCCCACAAAGGCTCAGGTGGGGCTTCCTGTGTATCAGGTCACCGACCGCCAAACAGCCGTAGGACCCGCGGGGCAGGATGCTTGGCTTTTGACCCTAAGCAACACCGTCAGCACATCGCTCAACTTCGTCTTCGTTTTGGGCGACTCCAGTGGACCCCAAACCGTCACGTACTCCATCCAGAACGGAAACCTCATGCGCGACAGCACGGTTTTTATGCCCGGCGTTGTGGATTTTCAGATCGCCTATTGGGTCGACATAGACGGCGATAAGGTCCAGGATGCAAACGAAATCGTAAACGACCTTTCGGTTATCTCCGGCAATCCCTCCCTTATCGATAACATTCGCCTCGTCAGGATGACGATAGTTACAGCCGTTAGGGGTGGTGAGGGATATCTGTACCCCGCCGACACCATTGTGGTCGAGAACAACGTCCTGGACCTTGCGGGCATCGGCCGCAATTTCAGATACGATAGGTGGCAAACGATAGTAAAACCACGCAACCTTTGATATGGACGCATTTGATAGGAAAGCTTTGGGTCGCAGCGGTATCGCAATGGTGACGGTGATAATGATCCTTTTGTTCATGCTCATCATAGCGGGTGTTGCCCTTAACCTTCTTGTCCGCGGCGCTGGGGTTTCGGGCAGCACAAGGAGGTATCTTTCGGTCTTCGAAGCCGCCGAGTCGGGGGTCGAGATAGGGATGCTCAACGTCGAGGTTGCTGCTCGTCAGGGAACGGTTCCCGCTGGAGGCACCGTTGAGGTCGCCGGCAAAAACGTGTCGCTTACGATCGAACACATATTTACCGGCACCGTCTCGGGTGCGAACATAATATTTGGTGGCACGGGCTACGAAGGCGTTGGCACGGGGATATCATCCGGCGGAAGCGCTGTCTTTTACCGTATAGAAGCCGACGCCGCCGGACCCGTCGAGGAGCACGCCGCAATCGAAACGGCGTACAGAAAGGTCGTTGGGATAAACGTGCGCTAAAAACATAAAAAGCGAGGTGAGGACAATGGGCAGGTCGAGAAGTTGGGTTGTTTGGGCTTTGCTTTTGGTTTCGTTTTTGCCCGGCTTGGTTGGGGCACAGTGGCGCTGCTGGCGCTGGCGCAACAGGACAACGTGCGAGCGCTATGGCTGCTACTGGTGGAACAGCAGTTGCCGTTCATATCCTCCTCAGTGCTATCAGATAAATAATCAGTCGGACTGCGAGCGCTACGGCTGCTACTGGTATAACGGCAGCTGTCACAGTGATCCTCTGCAGTGCGAGGACTTCACGAATCAAGCGGATTGCGAGGCGAACGGCTGCTACTGGTACAACGGTGCTTGCTCAGGAACCGCCCCCGCGTGTGAGGACCTCGACAACGAGCCCGACTGCGACAGGTTCGGCTGCTATTGGTGGAACGGCGCCTGCCACGATCACCAGCCCAGCTGCGAAGCTTTAAACAACCAGCCGGACTGCGAAGATTATGGCTGTTATTGGTACAACGGCGCTTGTCACTCGGAGCCGCCTGCGGCGCCGCCGCCGGAGGTAGAAATGCCCTGCGCCGTCCCACCGTTCCTCTCCGAAACCGTAACGCCGAACGTCCTTGTTATAATGGACAACTCAGGCTCGATGAACTGGCCCGCATACGTTGACCCCTCGTCGAGCAACCCAGCCGTTTACGACTACGGGAGCTACGATCCTGGTCGAAGATATTACGGCTACGCCGACCCCGATAGCTACTATCAGTACACCGGTAACCGTTTCGAGGTCATCCACAACTGGACGGGCACGGCTGATCCCGCTAACAAACGCTTCTCGGGCAACTTCCTCAACTGGCTTATGTCCCGCAGGATAGACATCGAGCGGCAGGTGCTTATAGGCGGCAAGTGCGAGTCCCGCCAGTTTAGCGGGCGGAAGACGCTTGTGTGGGAAGACCCCGTCCAAAACCGATATTACTACAAATACTGGTGGTGCGACGACGGCTGCAAGTGGCGATTCAAAAACCACTACGACCAATATCTCTACGCTTACAAACGCAGCTATTGCTCGAGCGGAAGCTACAGCTACAAGTGGAAGGTCCGAAAGAAGATAGAGGGACCAGAGAACCCCGAGGGTTTCATTCACGAGACGTACGACAGATGCCGTTACGGGATAGAGCACTTCAACTCCAGCGAAGGGGGTTACATAGCTGTTTGGATTGGCTCGCCGCTTAACACGATAGTCACCGACATAGAGAACATAGGCTGTGACACGTGGACGCCACTGGCGGAGTCGTTCTACGAGGCTACAAGGTATTTCCAGGCGATCAGAGGCTACTACACCAACGCTAACTACGCCGCCCACGACCCCATCTTGAACTGGTGCCAGAACAACTTCGTCGTCCTCATAACGGACGGCGAGAGCACCCAGGACAGGAACATTCCATCCTGGCTGCGCGACTACGACGGCGACGGAGATGACCCTATTCCACCGGGCTGTAATCCGAACGTCTACCCTTGGAATGAAGGTGGTTCCGATTATCTCGACGACGTTGCGCTTTGGGCTCATACCAACGACCTGCGCAGCGACTTCCAGGACGATCAGATGATAACGCTTTACACGGTTTACGCCTTCGGTCAGTCTCAGGACGCGATAGGTATTCTCAAGCGTGCGGCTATAAACGGCTCGTTCGACGATAAGAACGACAACGGCATACCCGACCTTACCGAGGAGTGGGACGAGGACGGCGACGGCGAACCCGACGGGTATTACGGCGCCGCCAACGGATGGCAGCTTAAGAACGCATTGGTCGCGATATTTATGGATATAATGCGGAAGACATCCGCTGCTGCCGCGGTGTCGGTCGTCTCCACAAGCGACAAGGGCGAGGGCAACGTCTTCCAGGCGTACTTTGCGCCCGAAAAGACCGTTGCGGGCAGCAAGCTAAACTGGATCGGCGAGTTGCACGCCCTGTGGGTTGATCAGCTCGGGAACCTGCGCGAGGACACCGACAGCAACGCCCATCTCAACCTCGATGTTGACAGGATCCTCCACATCTACTTCGACACGGAAGAGAACGCCACCGTTGTTGAGCGCTGGGACGACAACGACGGCGACTGCGAGGAGGACGCGCTCCACGACGTTGTGGGGCTGGACGAGGTTTCGTCGGTGTGGCGTGCCGGAACCGGACTTTGGAAAAGGGACCCCAACAAGCGGAAGATAAAGGTCGTGGTCCCCAAGGAGGGCGAAAGCGGATTTGAGCTTATAGATTTTAAGGCCGATGCCGCCAACCTCGATAGGATAATGCCGCACCTTTGCTATGGTTCGACGGCTGCTGATGCGGAGAGCCTCATAAACTACATCCGCGGCATCGATTATCTTGAGAACCAGCTTTGGCGCAAACGCACCGCCGACGAAAAGGTCTGGAAGCTTGCCGATATCGTCAACTCCTCGCCAACGTACGTCGGAGCGCCGGCGGACAGATACGACCTCATATACAACGACGCAACATACAGGGACTTCTACCAGAAGTACAGGGACAGGCGTGGCGTTGTGTACGCTGGTGCCAACGATGGAATGCTCCACGCCTTCAACGCCGGCAGATACATCGACCTGGGCGCGCCGCTCGACAGAGGGTATCTGGATAAGATGAAGAAGAACCTCGGACAAGAGCTTTGGGCTATCATCCCGTTCGACCTCTTGCCGCATCTCCAGTGGTTGGCGCACCACGAGTACTGCCATGTCTACTACGTCGACCTCAAGCCGAAGGCGTTCGATGCCCGCATATTCCGCGACGACGAAAAGCACCCGAACGGCTGGGGGACTGTGCTTGTCTGCGGGATGAGGTTCGGCGGAACGGAGTATACGATCCCCGGCTTCAACACCTATCGCTCCGCGTACTTCGCCCTCGACGTCACCGACCCTGATCATGTGGAGTTTATGTGGGAGAAAACGGCTGACGACTTCGGGTTCACCACATCGTATCCTGCCGTCGCCAAGGTGGGTGACAAGTGG
This sequence comes from uncultured bacterium, assembly GCA_965552135.1. GTDB lineage: Bacteria > UBP14 > UBA6098 > B30-G16 > B30-G16 > CBEVQY01. Next base: position 78,669 of record CBEVQY010000006.1, read on the forward strand.
TTTTTGGTGATTGGTTCCGGTCCTACATCTTTGGGTGGCAGCAGCTCGCAGCAAAGCGTGCTCTACGTAATGAACGTGGCTGATCCGGACAACGAGTACCGCAACTTCTACGGCTCCGATAACGCCCACTTCGCCGACGCAATGCCTATAGATGTTGACCTGGACGGCAGCGTGGACGTTATATACATAGGTGAGTCGTATTGGTTCGGAAGCGCGTGGAGAGGAAGGGTCTATAAGATAAACACCTACGAAAGCGATGATCTATCCGACTGGACGATGTCCGATTTCATGGACGTTCCCGGTCCCATAACTACGGCCGGTGCCGCCACAATGGACGATCAGGGCAACCTGTGGATATACATGGGGACTGGAAGATACTACTCCGACATCGACGAGGGGGATCTTTCCGACCAGTATTTCTTCGGCGTCAAGGACCCCGACTGGGCATCGCCCACAATGGTGGATTTTGACGACCTTGTTGACATAACTGATCTTGAGGTACAGCAGACCGACACCGGCACTTACGTTTACAACTACGGTTCGGAGCCTGTGTCTTACGAGAGCCTGCTTGTTGATCTTTCGGCGGCTTCGGGCTGGAAGATGACATTAACCGACGGCGAGCGTGTTATAAACAGACCCCTCGTCATAGGCGGCGTGGTCTTCTTCACAACCTTTACCCCGAACGACGATATCTGCTCTTTTGGTGGTTCGTCGCGTCTTTACGGCGTCGATTTCCGCACGGGCGTTCCCGGAGAGACGAGCATCCTCGGCATGGACGATGAGGGTTGGCTTTTCGAGTTCGTTGAGCTTGGCGAGGGTGTGCCTTCGGCTCCGGCAGCGCACATAGGGATAACCGACGAAGCCATGATAGCCGTGCAGCTTTCAACGGGCGCTATTGCGCAGCAGACGGCGGCGGTCGGCTCGCCCAAGAGCAAAGGGCTGTTCTGGAGAGGAAAGTAGCAAACCCTTGCGATGAAAACAAACAGGGAGGGATAAAAGATGCCGGCGATACTCGTAATGCTCTTTTTGCCGCTTTGGGCTTTTGCTCAGGCTGTTTCCTCCGTTCCCTTCGATGTGGCTGGGATGGAGGTGGAGCGCTTCGTCAACCTGGGGGAGGACACCGAGATCGTCCTCAACGACCCGAAGGAGGACACCGTCTTCACCCTCGACGGCGTGGTTATGGACGTTTGCCCCGATGCTATCGCACTAAGCGAGCAGTATTTCCCCGTCGACGTGGAGAATATCGTTGTGTGCGATGTAAACGGCAAGGAGATACCTTATGAGGCTTTGCCGATAAAGGCTGTGGTGAGGGCGCGCTTCGTGAAAAAGGACAGGGAGTTTGTGATAACCAGGGTCAGGGTGCTTCGGGTTCCCTGGTAGGGTTGCCCCTACGCCTTCTTGAGGACGTGATTTGGGAGCGGTGAAATGGACGTTTGGGGGCTTTTAAGCGGCTATTTTACCGCTCATAGAGCCCTTACAATTCAGGATGTCCTGCTTATCCTCAACACCCTCCTTCTTGTCGCTATCTTCCTTGCGATAAGCAGGTACATAAGGCGTCAGGCGGAGATAAGGGCTCGGGAGATGCTCGCCACCGAGGAGAAGTACAGACTTCTGCTCTCCCAGATCGAGGATTCTGTGGCTCTG
>CBEVQY010000007.1:0-79080 GCA_965552135.1 uncultured bacterium
TATTACCCGGTTTACGCCGCCTATCCCGGCTATGCCGCCAACTACGAGATGGCTGTCGTGGCTCAGGACACCACATTCGGTCCGCTTAACATTCCGCTTCGGAAGCCTTTGTTCGACCCGAGCTACGAGGGCGGCGGACTTTACGGAGACATCTCGTACGGAACCGCCGACACGTCGTACATAACGCTTTGCAACCCCTACGATCATCCCGTCGATGTGACGATAGGTCCGAGCACCTCGTTTGGCGGCGGGCTTTTGAGGTCCCTGCTTTTTGAGGGTCGTCATCCGCTTGAGGGCAAAAGACTCCCCTGCTACAGCAAGGACGATATCTTGAGGCTTTTTGCGAAGGGTCGCGGCAACGATGCTGGTTTCCGCCTCGGTCGCGGGGATGGGCTTATGCGGTTTATGGCGCCCACTGCCACGGGCGATATAGTCGACTCCATCGTCTACCCGACCGAGCTTATGGACATCCCTTGGGGCTTTGGCGCCATAGGCTTCCTTTCGGAGTGGCGTTACTGGACGAGCTCGGTTTTCTCGGGCGGCTGGGACGTTTCGACGCGTAACTTCGAGTTCGACGCGGACGGCAACTTCACCGGCTTCGCCTTCGAGCCATCCTGGACGCCCCCGCCTTCCGAATGGGGCGCCGATATGACGTACGACGGCTCGCTTATGTGGCAGCTCAACGTCGGCGGAACCAACTACCTCTACGGATGGGATCCCTCCACGGGCGAGCTTGTCGACTCCCTCTACGACCCCGACGCCGTCTGGGATTCCGTCTCTCAGCGCGGCGTTGCCTACGACCCTGCCGAGGACGTCTTCTACATCGGCGGCTGGAACGACAACGTGATCTACAAGGTCAAGGGTCGCTCGTGGGACAATCCGGGCGAGATCATGCTCGGCTGGGGCTTGCAGGATGTGGCGGGTATCGCCTTCCATCCCGGAAGGAGAACGGTGTGGGCTTTGCTGAACAACCCCACAAACGACGTGGTCGAGTTCGACCCCAACACGGGCGTGGTGCTTACCGTCCTTTCGTTCGACTGGATGGGTGGCTATGCTCTCGCGGGCGCCGCCATCGACGCCGCAGGGAGGCTCTGGGTCGTGTCGATGAACCAGGAGAAGGCTTATGCCGTAGACATCCCCGGCGGCAGCATCCCCGCGGGCATTGGGATAGCGCCTTCGGCTGTGACTCTGCCCGCGAACGCATGCACCACCATCGCCGTCTACACCTCCGGCAGCACCCCACCGGGCGCGTATGACTTCGAGATCGCCTTCACGTTCGAGGGTGGGTATTCCATCTTCTACCCTGTGCACATAACGGTTTCGCCCTCGCTTAGCAGGGGCTGGAACCTCGTCTCCTTCCCGATCGACGCAAGCCCGAACAACGTCTACACCCAGCTTTCGGACGATATCGTTCCCTTCAGCAACGATCCGCCCAACTCCCAGATCTACGCCTGGGATGCGGAGCACGGGACGTTTGTGACGCCCGATGCGTTCGAGCGCGGACGCGGATACTTCCTGTGGGCTTGGTACGATAACACGAGGTTCGACGTAACGGGCACGCCCTACTCCGATCCGTTTGTGCTTACCCTGCCCTACTATGCATCTGCGGCGCTTCCGGGCTGGAACCTCGTCGGCAACCCGGTCAACATGAAGGTCAACTGGGATGCCGTCGTTGCCGACCCGAACTTCGAGGGGCTATACCCGACGTACTACACCCTCACCCCCACGGGCTGGGCGAGCTACACGCCGGGCTTCCCCGCCGGCGCCGACAGGTTCATCGACCCGTACGAGGGGTTCTTCGTCCTCGTGCGCCCAGGGCAGACGGGCGTTCTGCCGTTTTCAGGTACATCGATGGTCCACGAGCTTTTGAGGGGCAAAGCCACAAGTGAGGACGAGCTTCCGTGCTTCCGCCTGAGGCTTTCGGTCCAAAGCGGCGGCGAGATCGATATGTGGAACTACTTCGCCACCCAGTCTGGCGCCAGCGACGGGTTCGACCTCTGGGACGCCGTTGAGCCTCCAAACCCGCCTTCGGGTGTGAACCTCGCAAGCTTCGTCTGCGACGGCAGGAACCTCCAGCGCGACGTTAAGGCGCCCATGTCCGACGGTGATGTAAAGAGCTGGACGCTGCGGATAAGCGGCGCCGACTACGGCAGCGAGGTCGTTGTGAGCTGGCCTGTGACGACGCCCACCGAAGACGGCGACGGCTCGCAGGGAATAAACGACATCTACGCGGGGTATTCCTTCGACCTCTACGATCCCACAACGGGCGAGCACGTCGACATGCGCTCCACCGACCACTACTCCTTCACCTACACCGGCGCGCGGAGCTTGACCGTTACCGTCTCCGCGACGTATCTCGGCGCCGGGGAAAAGGTCCCTATTGCGTTTAAACTCCTTGCGAATGTGCCGAATCCGTTCAACTCCGCAACCGAGATAACCTTCACCCTCCCCGAGGCGACGTCGGTTGTGCTGGGCATATACGACCTTTCGGGGCATCTTGTGAGGACCCTTATAAGCGGCGAGCTTTCGGGAGGGGTTCACAGCGTTGTGTGGGACGGCACCGACGACGCCGGAAGACCTCTGCCCAGTGGGGTTTACGTCTGCCGCATCGACGCGGGCAAGAGTTCTGCCGCGCGAAAGATGCTGCTTGTGAGGTAGGCGCACTCGGATTTTCCTCCTTTCGGGCGGGGCTTGGAGGCTCCGCCCTTTTTAGTTGTTCTTTCGGGGGCTTGGCGTTATGGCGCCCAAGATTTTGCTCACAGGCGCGCCGGGCGTCGGCAAGACGACGGTCGTGTTAAGGCTCGTCGAGATGCTTGGCGCAGACGCCGTCGGAGGCTTTTTCACGCGCGAGCTCCGCGACGAAAGCGGCGCGAGGGTTGGGTTCGAGGTTGCGGACTTTCGCGGAGGTCGCGCCATAATGGCGCGCAAAGGGCTTGCGTCGCCCTATCGCGTTGGCTCCTACGGCGTCGACGTCGATGCCATCGAGCGCATCGCGCTGCCCGCGGTCGAGAGGGCACTCTCCGAGGGCAAGATCATCGTCGCAGACGAGCTCGGGAAGATGGAGTTCTTCTCCGAGGCGCTTGTGTCGCTAATGTGGCGTGCGATGGAGTCTTCGCTGCCGCTTGTGGCGACGGTTATGCTCCGCCCACACCCAGTAGCCGACCGCTTTAAACGTGCGCCCGGGGTAGAGGTCGTCGTGGTGAGCGCGAAAAACCGCGAAGCGCTGCCACCAAAAATCTTCGGCAAACTCAAGAACTTTCGACCCTGATGGATGCCGTTTCGCTTGCGCCCAAAACCTTTGGACCCTATCTTCGAATGACCTCCACCGGAGGTGCGGATGAGGGCGAGCGTTGCGCTTCTGCACAAGCTTGTCGACTTCGACTGGACCGTTGATGAGCTCGTCGACCGCTTCACGACAAGCGGCACCGAGGTCGAGTCGGTGGAGTTTCCGGAGCGCTGGGTGGAGGGGATCGTAGTCTGCGAGGTTTTGTCGGTTGTTCGCGACAGCCCCCGGTCGGGGCTTTCCACCTGCGTCGTCACCGACGGCGAGCGCAAGTACGAAACGATAACCGGCGCCCCCGACGTTGCAGTCGGGATCAAGGCGCCCTTCGCAAAACCCGGGGCGACGATATTCGGCGGGAGGAAGGTTGGCGTCCTCGAGATCGACGGCGCGCGCAGCGAGGGGATGCTCTGCTCCGGCGTCGAGGTCGGTTTGGGCTTGCCGAAGGACCGCCTTCTGCCCATCCCCGGCGATGCACCCCTCGGCGCCGACCTGCGCGAACTTTTGGGCTGGACGGGCGAGGCGATACTCGAGCTTGAGATCACGCCAAACCGCCCCGACTGCTACGGTCATTGGGGTCTTGCGCGCGAGATAGCGGCGATGTCGGGCGTTGTTTGGGAGCCCGCTCCCCAGCGACCCGAAAACGTCGTCGACGACGACGGCGGCATAAAGGTCGAGCTTCTGACGCCATCGTGCCCGCGCTATACGGGAAGACTTATCGAGGGCGTAAGCGTTGGACCCTCTCCGCTTTGGCTTCAGGGCAGGCTCGCTGCGCTCGGCGTAAGACCCATAAACAACATCGTCGACATCACCAACTTCGTTATGATGCTCACGGGTCAGCCGATCCACGCCTTCGACGGCGATAAGCTTGGGCGGCACATCGTTGTGCGTCAGGCGCGCGAGGGGGAGGTTTTGGTCACGCTTGATGGCGTTGAGCGTGAGCTTGGCGGCGACGTTATGGTCATCGCCACGCCCCAGCGAGCCGTTGCGCTTGCGGGGATCATGGGCGGAGCCGATACGGAGGTCTCGGAGGAGACGCGGAACGTGGTCGTCGAGGTCGCCTATTTCGATCCCGTTGCGGTAAGGCGCGGCAGGAGGCTTTTGGGGCTTTCGACGGAGTCTTCGGTTCGCTTCGAGCGCGGCACCGACCCGAATGCGCCGCCTGTGGTATCCGACGTCGTCGCCGCTATGGCTCAAGAGCTTGCGGGGGCAAAGCGGGTTTACCGCACGGTCGACGAGGTCGCCTCCCCCTTCGAGCAGCCAATGTTCACCCTGACCGACGAGCGCGTTGAGAGGCTTTTGGGCAAGCGCATAAGCCGCGAGGAGGTGCGGCGAACGCTGGTCTGCCTCGGGTTCGAGGTGGTCTCCGAAAACGCCGGCGGAACGACATACAGAGTTCCCTCTTTCCGCCCAGACGTCGACCACGTGGTTGACCTCGTCGAGGAGGTTGGGCGGATACACGGGCTCAACCGCATCGAGCCCTCCTTCAGGGCGCAGGGTGAGGTCCCCGCCGAGATGCCGCAGGAGGTGCGACTCAGGCGCTTCGTCGAAGACTACCTCTGCGGGCTTGGATTCAGGTACGCCCTCACCGACCCCCTCGGCAGGCGCGAGCTCTTCGAGCGCTTCGCCCAGCCGCACGGCGTAAAGCTCGTCGAGCTTACGAACCCGCTTTCGGATGAGCTTTCGGTGCTTCGACCCAATCCGCTTCCGACGCTTATTGCAGCTGCAGCCAGGAACCTGAACAGGGGCGCGAGGGTCGTGAGGCTTTTTGAGGTCGACTTCGGCTACGGCAGCACCGATGCTGGCTACGACGAGCGGCTTTACGTCGCCCTCGCCTGCGGCGGCGCAAGGGGCGAGATCCTCTGGGATGCACGGGATGCCCCGACCGACCTCTTCGACGTAAAGGGCGCCGTCGAGGCGCTGCTCGAAAGGCTCGGCGCACGGGCTAAATTCCTCCCCACAAAGCTCCCCTACGCCGAACCCAAGACTGCGCTCGAGGTGAAAATTGAGGGCAAGACGGAGGGGTTCCTGGGCGAGCTTGCCCACTCGCTTTGGGATGCCTATGAGCTTAAAAACCCCGTCTTCTTCGCCCTTCTATCCTTCGAGGCGCTTCTGCCCTACTTTACAAGGACGCCGAAGTACGAGCCCTTCTCGCGCTTCCCCGCCGTAAGGAGGGACGTTGCCCTCATAGTCGACGATGGTCTTTTGGTGCAGGAGCTCCTCGAGGCGGCACGCGAGCTTGCGCCGGATGCGGAGAGGGTCGCCATATTCGACCTCTACCGCGGAAAGCCAATCCCCGAGGGCAAGAAGTCGGTTGGGCTTGTGTTCGTATTCCGCTCGAAGGAGAGAACCCTCACCGACGAGGAGGTCAACGAGCGCTTCTCCGAGATAGTTGCACGCCTCTGCGAGCGCTTTGGCGCCGAAGTGAGGCGCTGACGGCGCCTGCTCGGAAAAATTTTCCCACACCTTGACTTTAAACGCCGCCAGCGCTATTGTTGTATTCGGGAGGGTGCTATGCAGTTTGGCATAAAGCCCAGGGCGCTTGTGGTCGACGACGAGGAGGCGGTGAGGCTATTTTTGGAGGATTACCTCTCCGCCAACGACTTTAGGGTCGATGCTGCGGCGTCGGGGGAGGAGGCTTTGGAGCTTTTGAGCCGCTATCACTACGACCTCATCATAAGCGACATAAGGATGCCGGGCGTGGATGGCTTTGGCGTTTTGAAGGAGGCGAGGGTGCGCATGCCCAAAACGCCCGTGGTTCTTATAACGGCTTACTCCGAGATATCGCAGGCTGTGGAGGCGATAAAGCTTGGCGCTTACGACTATCTGCCCAAGCCCTTCACCGCGCACCAGCTCGACCCTATAATCGCCCGGGTCAAAAGGCTTGCCCTCGCGCTTTCGGAGAACAGAAGGCTCAGGTCGATGTTGGGGGGCGAGTATCCCTTCCTTGGGACTTCTGCGCACGCGAAGCGCATACTCGAGCTTGTGCAGACCTTCGCCAACATAAACGCGCCTGTGCTTATAACCGGCGAAAGCGGCGTGGGGAAGGAGGTTGTGGCGAGGATGCTGCACTACTACAGCGAGAGAGCCGACAAGCCCTTCTGCGCGGTCAGCTGCCCCGCCCTCCCCGAAACGCTTTTGGAAAGCGAGCTCTTCGGGCACGAAGCCGGCGCCTTCACCGGAGCAACCAAGAGGAGGGTAGGCAAGTTCGAGGCGGCAAACGGAGGGACACTCCTGCTCGATGAGATAACCGAAACGTCGATCCAGTTCCAGACGAAGCTTTTGAGGGTGCTGCAGGAGGGCGAGATACAAAGGCTCGGATCGTCCGAGGTCATCCCCGTTGATGTCAGGGTTGTGGCGACGACCAACCAGGACATAGAGAAGCTCGTGGAGGAGGGCAAATTCCGCCAGGACCTCTTCTTCAGGATAAACGTTTTGCGCATAGATATCCCGCCCCTCCGCGCGAGGAAGGAGGACATCCCTGTGCTCGTCAACTACTACCTCGAGCGCACCTGCGCGATGATGGGGAAGAAGAAGCTTGTGATAACCAAGGATGCGATGAAGGCGCTTATGGATTACGACTATCCCGGCAACGTTAGGGAGCTTATAAACATAATCCAGTCGGCTGCGGCGGTGGCGGATGAGGTGATAGACGTCGAGCATTTGCGCTTTATGCCGAAGGGCGCCCCTCGTCAGGTGCGATTTTCGCCGGGGGTCACCCTTGAGGACATGGAGCGTGAGCTCATACTCGACGCCCTGCGCTACTACGGCGGCAACAGGACGAAGGCTGCAAACGCGCTCGGCATAACGCCCCGAACCCTCAGGAACAAGCTCAAGTTCTGGCGGCAGCAGGGAATCGAAATCCCCGACGAGTTTTAGGAAAAGCCTGAATGCTCGGTTACCGTTGGGCACACGCTTTTTTGGGGATCTTGGTTTTCATTTGCGCTGCGGGCGCCGTTGAGGGGATTGATCCTCCCAGGAAACCCCTTAAGGTCGACGTTGCCCTCGACGAGGATATCCCCGCCCTGCCCGGCAGGTTTCTGTGGGTGTTCGAGGGTGCTTACCGTCGCTTTTTGTTTTCGCGGGCGGGTACGACCCTTGCCTGGGCTTTCGGCTCGGGAGGCGTAAACGGCGTTTCGGGCGCGGTTGGGGCTTCGTCGGAGAGGGCGTCGACGCTTTTGCACGCAGAGGTCGATACAGTGGCGTCGTTCCACTATCGCGCCGAGGGATGTGGCTTGTGGCATGCGGAGGTCTTTGGCGCGGCGCCCGTCGATCTGCAGGTCGAGGGCGTCTACGACAAGCGCCTGTGGCGATCGCGCTACCCCAAAGTCCTCGGCGGGAGGCTGCGCTGCCGCGCAATGTATCCCTGGCGGGGCGGGCTTGTTTCGGCAAGGCTTTCCGCAGGCGGCGCCGTCTACGACGCCGACTCGCCCGCAGAGGATAAGCGCAGGGAGCTTTGGGGCAGCGCCGTCGTGCGGGGATTTAGGTTCGTGGAGGGCAGGTTCGGCGCGTTCGGCGAAGCGGGCTACGTCTTCGTCCGCAGGGGTGAGAAGCTTTTTCCGGAAAGCTTTTGGGGCGGAGTGCTCGGCGGCTTTTACAAGCTTTCGCCCCTTGTGGTTCGCGCTGGCGCGGAGGCGCTGCGCCGAAAAGACGAAGGAAATCTTTACATACGCCCATCGCTCTCCCTGCGGTGGCTGGGTTATCCCTTCGTCGTCGAGGTCGAGTACGGCTTGGGTGGGCGCGTCTACCCTGTGGTCGATGTCCTTCCCGACCCCGCCGTCGACCCGGAGGCGCTTGCGACCTCCGTCGTCGAGACCGTTGGCGTCGCCGCGATGTGGAGGTCGTCCAGGCTGAAGCTTTCGGGCGCAGCCGTCGCGGGGAAGGCTGCGTGGTGCCCGTTCGTCGTAAATGTCGGCGACACAGCCATCCGAATCGAAGGCGACGAGGCTGTGGTCATGCGGGGGTGGCTTAGGGCTTATTTTGCGACAAAGCTTGCGGGATCGATGCCTTTCGAAAACGCGTTTTCCCTTGCCGTCGATGCCTCGCGCACCGAAAACGGACACCCACTGCCTATGGTCTCGAAGTACACCGTCGTCGATTCGGCATCTCTGAAGCTTGCCGATTGGCTCTCGGTCTGGGGCAAGGCGTTTTACCGAAGCGGTTTTTTCACCGACCTTTCGTGGAGAAGTGGGCTTGACGGCTTCTACTTCTTCTCCGCCGGCGTTGAGTTCCACACGCGCGGCTTAAGCGTTGGGATCATGTGCCGGAACATAACGGGCAGGTGGATTTTGGATGAGCCCCTTTTCTACCATGGCAAGCGCGACCTTCGCATCACCGTCGGCATAAGGGAGAGGCTGGGGGGATGATCTTTCGGTCTTTTCGGATAGGCGTTTTGTGTTTTGGAGAGCCTGCGCCTTGGTCGCGCGATGCCGTTTCGCACTGGCTTGAGCGCGCAAGGTCGCTTGCTAACGTTTCGCTTCGGTTCCTCGAGCCGCGGGGAAGGGTCACGAAGGAGGAGCTTTTAAGGCGCGCGGGGGATTTCCCCATCGCACTGACCCGCCAGGGCGTTCCCCTCGACTCGCAGGGATGGGCTCGGATGCTTCAGCGCTTCATGCTCGAGGGCGTGGAGCCAGCGTTCGTCGTCGGTCCACCCGACGGGCTGCCCGAGGAGTTCATCGAAGCCTGTAAGAGAAGCATCTCCCTCGGTCCGCTCACGCTGCAGCACGAGATAGCGCTTCTTGTTCTTTTGGAGCAGATATACCGTGCGCTTTCGATCTGCGCTGGGCTTCCGTATCACCGCGGCTGAGCGAAAAAGCCCGCGTGGGAGCGGGCTTTGCCTTTAGTCTTCGACGGTGTAGTCGGCGTCCATCACGTCTCCGCCGCCTCCCTCCTGCGGCGGCTTTTTGTCCTGCGGCGGTGGGGTCGTTCCCGCGGCGCCGGACGGAGGTGGCGTGGGTCCAGCGCCAGCCTGATAGAGCTTTCTTGAAACCTCGTGCCAAGCCTCCTCAAGCTCCCTCATCTTCGCGCGCACCGCGGCTATGTCGTCGCGCTTTATGGCGTCCCGCAGGTCCGATATGAGCGCCTCGAGCCTGGCGCGGTCGGCGGAGTCGACCTTCGTGCCAAGCTCGTTGAGCTCCTTCTCCGTCGCGTAGGCGAACTGATCGGCGCGGTTTTTAAGCTCCACCTCCTCGCGCCTGCGGCGGTCCTCCTCGGCGTACCTCTCAGCCTCCTTTATCATCCGCTGAATCTCGTCCTCGGTGAGTCCGGATGAGGCTTCGATCCTTATGGACTGCTCCTTGCCCGTCGCCTTGTCGCGGGCGGTGACGTGCAGGATGCCGTTTGCGTCGATGTCGAATGTGACCTCTATCTGCGGCACGCCGCGGGGCGCAGGCGGAATACCCGTCAGGTAGAAGCGACCGAGGGACTTGTTGTCCTTCGCCATCGTGCGCTCGCCCTGAAGGACGTGTATCTCAACCTGGGTCTGGTTGTCCTCGGCGGTTGTGAAGATCTCCGTCTTTCGCGTGGGGATGGTCGTGTTTCGCGGGATGAGGACCGTCATCACGCCGCCGAGGGTTTCGACGCCCAGCGAAAGCGGCGTGACGTCCAGAAGCAGGATGTCCTTTACCTCGCCCGCGAGCACCCCAGCCTGGATGGCGGCGCCAACGGCAACGACCTCATCGGGGTTTATGCCCCTGTGGGGGTCTTTGCCGAAAAGCTCCTTGACCTTCGCCTGAACGGCTGGCATCCTCGTCATCCCGCCGACGAGGATGACCTCGTCGATGTCCTGCGGGGTGAGTCCGGCGTCCTTGAGGGCAAGCTCGCAGGGACCAACGGTCCGCTCGAGGAGGTCGGAGGTGAGCTGCTCAAGCTTCGACCGCGAGAGGGTCATCGAAAGGTGCTTCGGTCCCGACGCATCCGCCGTTATGAACGGAAGGTTTATCTGCGTCTCCATCACCGACGAAAGCTCGATCTTTGCGCGCTCCGCCGCCTCCTTGAGCCTCTGCATCGCCATCGGGTCGGTGGAGAGGTCTATCCCGTGCTCCTTTTTGAACTCCGCCACGAGCCAGTCGATGATCCTTTGGTCCCAGTCGTCGCCGCCGAGGTGTGTGTCGCCGTTCGTCGCGAGGACCTCGAAAACCCCTTCGCCTATCTCGAGGATCGAGATGTCGAACGTCCCGCCTCCGAGGTCGAAGACGGCGACTTTGAGGTTTTTGCCCTTCTTGTCCAGACCGTAGGCGAGCGCAGCGGCGGTGGGCTCGTTTATGATGCGCTTGACGTCAAAGCCCGCTATCCTGCCGGCGTCCTTCGTGGCTTGCCTTTGGCTGTCGTCGAAGTACGCCGGAACGGTGATGACCGCCTCCTTGATCTCCTCGCCCAGATACGCCTCGGCGTCCTGCTTGAGCTTTTGGAGTATCATAGCCGATATCTCGGGCGGAGAGAACTCCTTTTCCACGGCGGGGATGTAGACCCTTGCGTCGTCGTGCGGACCGCGCACTACCTTGTAGGGAACCTGCGCTGCCTCGTTCTGTACCTCCTCGAAGCGACGACCCATAAAGCGCTTGATGGAGAATATCGTGTTCTCGGGATTTGTTATGGCTTGCCTTTTGGCGCTTATGCCGATGAGCCTTTGTCCGTCCTTTGTGAACGCGACCATCGAGGGCGTTGTGCGACCACCCTCGGCGTTCGGAATCACCGTGGGCTTACCGCCCTCCATAACTGCCATGCAGCTGTTCGTCGTGCCCAAGTCTATACCCAAAATCTTCCCCATAGTTATCACCTCCTTTCCGCAAAAGGTTTCTTAAAAAGAATTTGGAGCAAACGGTTTGTCTCAAAAGGGTGGTTGTCCGGGGGCTCCGGGCGGAGCCCCCAAGCGCAGCTTATTCGACCTGGACAGGGATCTCCTTCGGCTTCGCCTCCTCCTTCTTCGGCAGCCTTATCGTGAGGACGCCGTTTTTGTAGGAGGCGGTTATCTTGTTCGGGTCGACGTTTGTGGGGATGTAGAAGCTTCGCTTGAAGCTTCCGAAGACCCGCTCGACGCGGTGGAAGTTCTCGCGCTTCTCGTCGCGCTCCACCTTCTTCTCGCCGGAGATGGTGAGAACGTTGTCGGAAAGGGTTATCTTTATGTCGTCCTTCTCCATCCCCGGCACGTCGGCGCGAACGAGGATCTCCTCATCCGTCTCCGAGATGTCGACCCGCGGAATCCAGGCCGAAGGAGCCTCCTCACTCCGCCAAACGGGAAGCCTCTCCCCGAAGAACTCGTCGAAGAAGCGACTTACCTCCTCCTGCAGGCTCATAAGGTCGTCGAACGGGCGCCACCTCACGAGTGCCATAGTATCACCTCCTTTCCTTCAGGTTTTTGCCTGCCTCCTGCGTCCACCAATCCGGGTGCAGTTATCGTGCCAAAACGTGACGCAGCTTTCGACGCGGCTTTTCCGCGTTCAGCTGCGCGAGTCTGCGTGACTCCTCTGTCGCTTTAGTGACGTTTTTGTCAGCCCTCCGTCAGAGCCCAAGTGCGAGGACGAAGTTTTTGCTTTTGACGACGACGATCCCCGCCGCCGTGCCAATTGCGGCGCCGGCGAGGACGTCGGATGGGTAGTGCTCGCCCAGATACACCCTCGAAAGCGCCACCGAGACGGCAAAGATATACAGCGGCACCCGCAGCTTCGGGTACTGCGAGCCGTAGACGTATGCCGCGGCGAATGCAGCCGTTGCGTGTCCCGACGGGAAGGACGAGCGGCACCGCGGAAGTTTTTGACCCTCCGGTCGCTCGCGACCGACGGCGCACTTCAAAAGCTGTGTCGTAAGCATTCCAACTCCGAGGGCGGCGCTTGCGAGCTTTGCGCTCTGGCGCATCCTCTCGTCGCCGAAGCAGGCGAGCGCGAGGTTTGCCGCAAGGTGGCACTCCGTTCCGCCGGCGAACGATGCGGCGGAGAAGTAAGCGTCGGCGAGGTCGCACCGAAGCCCGTCGCGGACGGCAGAGTAGAGCGATTCATCAAGCTCCTGCAGCGACCCCGCACTCAGGGAGGCGAACAAAACGACCAACGCTTTGAGCGACTGGCGCATGGCTACCTTACGATGAGTATCTTGCCCTTTGCCACGCCCTCTTTCGACGGCGCCGCAACGACGTAAACCCCCGATGCCACGGGCTTGCCGTCGTCGTTTCTGCCGTCCCACGAAACAAAGCCGCTGTGCCCCTTCCACCAGTGCGGGATCTCCCTCACCAAATTTCCCGCCGCGTCGTATATGAGTGCGGGTGCATCTGCGGGCAGGTTGCCGATGTAGATCGTCGGCAGAATCCCCCGCGCCGCGACGGCAGGGTTTGGGTAGATCTCGAGCTCGGGCAGCGCGGCTTGCGCGGAGTATGGGGAGTGCAGCACCACGAGCGCACCGTCGAAGGCAAACCAGATGTCTCCGCTCTTCCCGTCGGTGAAGACGCCGCCGAGTGTGGCGTAGGACTTGGCGCCAACGGCGTCGTCGAGGAGGGCGGTTCTGTCCTGCGGCGGCGCGTCGTCCGAAAAGGTCGATTTGAACGTCGAGAAGTATCCGTCGGGCATGTAGAGTGCTGCCCCGTCGGAGGTGCCGATCCACACGTTGCCCGACGAGTCGGAAGCCAGCGACAAAACCATAGCCGAAAGATCCCCGGGCATTGGCACGTCGACGACGTAACCCGTCTTCGGGTCGAAGTAGGCGAGCCCGTCGGTCGTTCCGAACCAAACCCTGCCCGCCGTGTCGACGGCGACGGCGTTGACCTCGTTGTTGGGAAGGAGGTTCCGCAGGTTGTAGTATTCGTCGTCGGAGGGGTCTTCGATGGTGCCTTTGTGCACGATGACAGCTCCGCCGGCGTTGGTTGCCACGCCAACCACTTCGGCGCCGCAGGCGATGTCGTTGACGCTTGCGCCGGGGAGACCCTCCGAAAAGCCTATGGAGCCGTAGGGGCAGTTCAGGCTTTCGGCAAGCCAAACCTTGACGGGAAGCTCGTCCTGGGTCTCGTAGCACGCCATCCACAGGTTCCCGAAGGGGTCGACCTCGAGGTCCGTCACGGCGACGAAGTTGTCGAGGCTGGGGACGGATGTAAAAAGGTCGCTGTTTGTGGCGTCCCAAACCTCGACGCCGCCGTCGGGAAGGAGCCGCAGAACGCCGTTACCGTACGACGCAAGCCAAACCGTGCCGTCGCCCGTTACGGCTGTTGCCGTCGCAACCGCAGCAATGTTGCCAAAACGCGCCGAAAGACTGTCGCTTATGCTCCCCGAAAGGATGAACCTGTCGTACTGGCGCCATCTCTCCCCGTCCCATATGCTTACGCCGAAGCCGCTTGTTGCCGCAACGACCTCGCCGCCCGGACCAAAGGCAACGTCGACGAAGTTCTCGCCCAGAGGGGCGTTGTAGAGCGTGTTGTGGATGGATCCGTCCCGAATCTTTCCGTAGCCGTAGCCCGTGGCGCAAAGCTTTTTGCCGCCGGCGTCGACTACGGCATATACCGGGTAGTTCGGCGCATCCGACGGGATCCCTATGCAGCAGTCGCAGGTGGGGTCGTAGTAGCACAGTCCGTAGTAGTGCATGACCCAAAGCGTATCGTCCGCCGCCTCGATGTCCCAAGGCATGTAGAGGGACGTCGTTGGTGCTCTGGGCTGCATGTTGCCGTCGGCGAGGGCAAAGATGGACGGGAGGTTAGGCGAGAACTCCGCAAGCGCCCAGAGTGTGTCGCGCCAGGCTGCGAGGGCACAGACGCCGCGGACAGAACTCGTCGTCCCCGAAGAGTCGACCGCAGTCGCGTATATCCCAACGGTGTCCCAGCTTTCCGGCGAAAGCAGGTTCGAGGATGTGGGGGCATAAGCCACGCCATAGGGCGTTGCGACGAAGATGGTGTCGTGCAGGAAGCATACGTCGCGCGCCTCGGTCTGCGCGGGAAGATCACCCATCCGCTCCACGAAGTCGTTGAAGAGGACGACCGAGAAGGTTTTTGGCACAGGCGTTGCTCTGACGAGCCCCGTCGACGTGCATATCCAGAGGTTGCCGCGCCAGAAGGTCATTTTGTTTATCTGCCTGTAGCTTTTCGCGAGGACGTCGGAGCTTTTGAACCTTCCGTCCACGAGTGCTCCGACGTAGCCGTTTTGCGCCGCGTACCACACAAATCCGCTGTCGTCGGCGACAACGCTTACAACGCAAAGCCCACCAAGCCCGTCTATGTTCGTGTAGACGCGGTATTCTTCGGTTTCGGGGTTGATCTGCACGACGCCGCCGCGCGTGCCGAACCAGACGAACCCGCCCGCGTAGATCCCACAAAGACCCTCCTGGATATCGCTCCAGACGTCCCAGTGACCGACTATCCCAGCCGCTGCCGATGCGAGAAGGGCGATTGGCAGGAGAGACCTCATCGCAAAACCCCACGGCAAAGCGGTCAGATGCCGCGCCTCTGGGCGATGATATCCTTGACCTTCATAAGTCTTGTGAGGTTTCCGCGCTCAAGCTCCTCAAGCTTCATCCTGATGTAGCGGATCGTCTCCAAAAGGTCGGGTATCATCACGTACTCGAGTGCGTTGACCCTGCGCCTCGTGACGTCTATCTCCTTAGCCAAAAGCTCGAGCTTTTTTTCGGTTTCGGCAAGCTTCACAAGGAGCTTGAGCGCTTCTGCCATATCCTCCATTGCGCCGTCGAGCTCCAGGGGCGTTTGCGCCACCGAGTACGATATCCCCTCGCCCCTGAAGCTTACCTCGAACTGCGGCACGCGCAGGTTGAGAAGTCGCGCGGTCTTCACGCTTATGACCGCCTCGAGGGGCGGCACGACGAAAAGTCCCTCAAGCTCCTGCGGCGTCAGCGCACCAGCGGCGAGGGTGAATCGCCTGAGCGCACAAAGGAGCGCGTCCTCGGTCCTCCTGCGCAGACCGCGGATTTCGTCCACGATCTCCAAAAAGCTTCGCATAAGCTCGTCCTGCTTGTCCTTGAGGAGCTTGTGCCCACGCCGCGCAATGACGAGCCTGCGCCTGAGGGACATAAGGTTCATCCTGTTCGCGCTTACGGGAAGAAGCGCCATCGCACCCCCCCTCTCTGCCCCATCATTCTAAATCGTCCCAGCCTGGGACGCAAGCCAATTTTCAACTTGACGCTTGGGTAACGTTTTTTGAATTTATAGTAAAGGCGAAAAGCAGGGGGGTAGGACGGTGAGAAGAGTTTTTGCGCTCGTTTTGGCGTTTTCGCTGTGTCTGGTCTTTGCCGATGTTCCCCATCTTATCTCCTACCAGGGGCGTTTGACGGACGGGTCCGGTCATCCCCTCACCGGGACCCACACCGTCACCTTTCGGCTGTATAACGCACCCACGGGCGGCACCGCCCTCTGGACCGAGACACACACGGTGACGCTAAACAGCGAGGGTCTTTTCAGCGTGTTGTTGGGTCGCATCACGGCGTTTCCGCCGTCGCTCGATTTCTCCGAGTCGTATTGGCTTGGCATCTCCATTGACGGCGGGTCGGAGATCTGCAGGTACAGGCTCGGCGCAAGCCCCTATGCCCTCAACATCGCCGACACGCTCATCCAGCCCGGGGGATACCTCCTTTCGGACGGCAGTTACAAGGCTGGTCTTGCCGTAAGTGGTCTTTCGGTGGAAAGCGGCGAAGCCCTTTTCCCCACGCGCGATGCCGCCGCAGTTTATGCCTACTCGCCCTCTGCGCCTTTGGGCGCGGAGGTGGGGGTCTACGCCCGCTCCGAGGCGTGGGAGGGCGTTATAGGCTACAGCGAGGGCGACGACGGCGTTCAGGGCGTCACCACAAGCGGCGGCTACGCTGGGGTTTCGGGCATAAACACAAGCTTGGGCGTTAGGGGATATTTGGCTTACGGTGGCTACGGTCTTTACACCGACGACAACGCCCACGTCGGCGACTACATCGACTTCAAGCTGTTGAGCCTGGCTCCCGCGGCGAGCGAGGGCAGACTGTACTACAACGGCAGCGACCACACCCTCTACCTCTACGACGGCAGCTCCTGGGTTGATCTTTCCGCTGGCGGCGGTGGTGCGACCCCGGGCGGGAGCGATGGTCAGATCCAGTACAACGACGGCGGCACCTTCGGCGGCGCAAGCGAGCTCTACTACGACGACGCCGACGGCAAGCTGGGGATAAACACGACAAACCCCTCCGCGAGGCTGCACATAGTCGACGATGTCACCTCCTGGAACGACGGCATAAAAATTCAGGACGTTGGCTACGACGGTCTTCAGATCGACACGACGTACGACAACGGGATTGAGATCAACGATGCGGGCAACGACGGCGTGGAGATCAACGATGCCGGCGCGGCGGGTGTTAGGGTTGTGGAGTCGGGTTCATACGGCTTTTACGCTGGCTCCTGCGGCGACGTCGGATTTTACGCGGATAACCCATCGAACGCGGGCTTTGAGGTTTTTGCTGGCTCTGCCACCGGCTGCGGGCTGCGCATATGGGGCAGCGCAAACAAGCCCGACACAGGCGTTGTGATTCGGAACTTCAGTCAGTACGGTATATTCGTCGTTGGTGGCTCGGGCGCCTGCGGGGTTAAGGTTGTGACCGACACGCTCGTTGGCACGGGGCTTGCCATCACGTTCGACCCCTCGGGAAGCGGCGTCGCGGCAGATACCGGTCTTGTGGTGGACAGGGCGCGGTATATGGGCATCGCCGTCACAACCGATAGTGTATACCTGGCCGACGGCGTGAGGGTGTTTTTCGCCCGCGACGACGGAGTGCAGGTCGATACAGCCGCGTGGCACGGCGTGTACGTCAGAGATACACACTACGACGGCGTCCACGTCTACAACTCGGGCGACGACGGCGTGGACGTCGTCTCGCCGGGGGGAGATTGCTTCGTCTGCGACGGCACGCCCCACCTCTTCAGAGTGTCGGGAAGCTGCGAGGTCTACTCCCATTCCTACAACCAATACATCGTCGATGACCGTGGCGTTGGCTATGCGGCGCCGATCTCTGTCACAACCCGGATGTGGCTCGAGCACATAGGCGAAGGCAAACTCGAGGGGGGCGTGTGCAGGGTGGACCTGCCGAGGGAGTTTCTGGAGAGCGTCACAATAGATTCCCAAAACCCCATGCAGGTGTTCGTCACGCCGTACGGCGATGCGGGAAACTTCTGGGTGGAGCGTGGGGATAGCTACTTCGTTCTGCACGCCGCCGCAGACGTCGAGTTCGCCTATCGGGTTTTGGCGAGGGTAAAGGGATTCGAGGGCGCCGGGATGGAGCCCGTCGACCTGAGGGAGCTTAGGGACAAGGAGGCGAGGAAGCCCGAGGAGCGCTGAGGCTTCAGCGCTCCCTGCCCTCATCTATGGCGCCGAAGAGGACGTTTACCGAAGGGGGTCTTACCGTCGGCGTCTTTACATCCTCGACCCTTACGCCGAGGTACCTCGCAAGCTCCCTGCGCACAAGCGGAATGCACGTGCGACCCTGACACGGTCCCATCCCAACGCGCAGAAACCTCTTTAGCTCCTCGAAGTCGGTGTATCCGTCCTCTATTGCGGCGCGGATCTCGGCGAGGGTCAGATCCTCGCAGCGGCAGATTATGACTTCATCCTCCTTCATCGCTGCCTCCCTGCTTTGGGACGAACCCGATCTCCTCTGCGAACTCGAACTGCCTTCGCCACGGCGCCTGCGGGTGCGCATCGTCGAAGGGCTTTGAGCCCACAAGCCTTATCGATTCGATGTCGAGCTCGACGGGGTGATACCCGCCTAAAAAGCCAACGTCTTCGGCTATCGGTTTGTTTTCGCCGGGCAGGCAGTCGCAGTCGGAGTATATCTTGACGAGGGCGTTTACGAGGACCGTTCTCCCCGCAAGCCTCCTCCACAGCGCGGCGGCGGTCTCGACGAGCCTCTCCTGGAAGATGCGCCTGTCCGTTTGCCAGAAAACCCGAAGCGCACCCTGAGGACACAGGGCTATGCACTGAGCGCAGCCTATGCATGCCGAAAGGTCGTAGCGGGGGTATCCGTCGCCTCCCATTTGTGCTGCGCCCGTTGGGCAGACCTCGATGCATGTTCCGCAGCGGCTGCACCTTTCGCGGTCAAGCTCGGGATGTGCGTCGGCGTGCATGCGCTGCTTGTGCGCCCTCGAGGAAAAACCCATCGAAATGTTCTTTATAGCTCCGCCAAAGCCCGCGGCAAGATGACCCTTGAAGTGGGAGAATATCACGAACCCATCGAGTTCGTCGATTATCGCGGCTGCCTCGACCTTCTCGAAGTGCTTTATCCCGCAGGGGAGCTCGGTTGTGTTTCGTCCGTCAGGTCCGTCGGCGACGACGACGGGGCATCCGAGGTTCTGGGGCGAGTATCCGTGCTCGTATGCGACCTCAAGGGCGCCCTTGCTGCTTCTCCGCGCGCCGCGGTAGAGGACGGTCGTGTCGAAGACAACAGGCTCGCAGCCCAATCCCCTCACCCAGTCGACCACCTCGCGCGCAAGCTCCCACGGAAGGTACGATATGTTCCCCCGCTCGCCCCAGTGGAGCTTTATCCCGACCTTTGCGCTTGGGGCGAATGGCGCCCGAAGCCCGCTCAGAAGCTCGCGCAGCGCTCCCCTCTGAACATCAAGCGAACCCCCAGCCCCCTCAAAGACAACATCACCCATAGCAGTTGAAAATACCTGCATGCCCTTTGGCGGGCAAGACAAAACCATTTCCCTTGACCGAGACGCCAGGCGCATTATTTTTGAGAAAGGCAGGACCAGACGAGGTGAGAGCGTATGAAGCTGCAGGAGTATCAGGCGAAGGAGCTTTTGAGCCGTTATGATGACGCCGTTCAGCTCGGCAGGGTTGCCACAACGCCCGATGAGGCGGAGGCATACGCGAGGGAGATCGGCTGTCCCGTTGTGGTTAAGGCGCAGGTTTTGGTTGGCGGTCGTGGCAAAGCCGGAGGGATAAAGCTTGCCAAAACCCCCCAGGAGGCGCGCCAGAGGGCAGAAGAGATCCTCGGGATGGAGATCAAAGGGCTTGTGGTGAAGAAGGTTTTGGTGGTGAAGGCGGTCGACATAGAGAGCGAAGCCTATATGGGTCTTATCCTCGACAGGCGCTCGAAGCGGGTGGTGATGATGGTATCTCCCGAGGGCGGAGTCGACATCGAGGAGGTCGCCAAAAGGACCCCCGAAAAGATCTTCAAAGCCTACATCGACCCGTTCATAGGTCTTCGGGACTACACGGCGCGCTATCTTGTGGAGCGCCTTTACGATGACCCCGAGCTTGTGAAGAAGGGCATCCAGAAGGCGAAAAACCTCTATCGCGCCTTCGTCGAGCTTGGCGCACAGCTTGTGGAGATAAACCCGCTTGTGATAACGAAGCAGGGGGAGATGGTTTTCGTCGACGCCAAGATAATAATCGACGACAACGAGTTTGTGCGGCATCCGGAGTACGAGAGCTGGCGCGATCCCGACGAGTACTCCCGCGAGGAGCTCGAGGCGAAGGAGGCGGGTCTTTCGTTCGTGAAGCTTACGGGCAACATAGGCTGTGTCGTCAACGGGGCTGGGCTTGCCATGGCGACGATGGACCTCATAAAGCACTACGGCGGCGAGCCAGCAAACTTCCTCGACGTGGGCGGCTCCTCCAACCCGCAGAAGGTTGTGAAGGCTTTGGACATCATAACCCGCGACCCCAACGTGAAGGTCATCATGTTCAACATCTTCGGCGGGATAACGAGGTGCAACGACATCGCGGACGGTCTTGTGCAGGCTTTGGAGCAGTTTAAGCCGAAGGTCCCCATAATTGCGCGACTGACAGGAACCAACGAGGAGGAGGGAAGGAGGATCCTCGCCGAGGCGAACATTCCCGTCTTCTCGTCCATGGATGAGGTCGTAAAGGAGGCCGTTAGGCTTGGGTCGCAGTAAACCCGAAGGTTCAACATGCCCGAGGACGTAAGGCGAGAGAAGTTCGAGCGCCTAAAACTTCTTCTTTCCGAAACGGGTCTCCATTTCTTCGCCGACTCCGACAAGCTTATATGTCTTCTTCGCTTCGGCGATCTCGACAACACCGACTTCGACACGATCTTCGTCACCCTTCAGGGCGGCGACAGCGACATCATCGTGGCAACGCTGACCATCCTCGACGGCGAAAAGGGCTACGTCTACACCCCCGAGGTCTGGAAGGAGTGCATGCGCTTCAACAAGCATGTGGGGCTTTTGAAGGCGCAGTACGACGAGCGCTACAACGATATCGACGTAAGCTACGAGACCTGGCTTGCCACTCTGCCCGAAAACCTCGCTTTGGGGATAAGGATGCTTGCCGCCGAGGGGAACCAGCTCGCCAAAAGGCTCAAGGCGCTCCTTGCGAAGTAGGGGTTTGTTTGGGGCGTTGGTGCGACCGAAGGGGTTTGGTCGGTCGGGGCGCTTTGGTCCGGCGGTTGACCGCGGTTCGTGTGGGGGCGGAGCTTGACGCAGTTTGCGCAGTCGAAGGACCCCCGGGTGGTTAAAGGGGTTCGATCTTGAGCATTATCTCCGTCATGAATTTTTCGCCGCGCCGCAGGTTGAACCTGAAGAGGTGCACGACGGCAGTCTGCTGGTAGATCCTCTCGAAGCCCGCCTCGGAGTTGGATACGGTCTCCACGGGGAAGATCCAAAGCCCGTCGAAGTGCCCCCGGCAGATGAGCCTGAAGCCCCTGTCCTCGTCGACGATCTCGTAGCCGTCGACGTTGGCGAAGGTCGACCTCTCGCCCGGGCGGACGCGGTTTAGCGTCTCGTGCGGAAGGGCAAAGTACCTTTTGGGATCATCCCGCGAAAGGAGGGCGTAGTTCCCCTCGACGGCGAAGAGAAACTCGTACCACTCGCTTTGGTTTTCGATCTCGTATCGAAGGGTTATGTGGCTTGCGGGCTTTGTGAGCGCCACAAGCTTTCGCACGACGAGGGGAAAACGTCGTCCCTGGTGCCACAGCGCTCCCTTTCGCTCCATAAGGACCTCAAGCTCCCCGCGCTTCCGGCGGGTGCGCAAAACCTCATAGGGCTGGTTCACGAAGTCGCCAAGCTCCTCGTACTCCACTCGCTCGAAGTCGTCGGCGGTGGCGTAGGTGAGGAGGAAGTGGTCCAGTGCGAAGAGCCTGCTGTGCCAGTCGTAGTGCAGAAGCCTCTCCAGACCGCTCTCCTTTGCGGCGACGATCTCGTGGATCGACTTGTGCTCGTCGCCCACGTCCCCCTGCTGAGCCTCCCAGATGAGTCGGTGATATCCCTCTCTGTGGCGCGCCAGGGTGTTTGTGATGTTCGTCTTCCGCGGCAGGAACGATATCTCTTGAATTGCTCCGCCGCGGTGCGGGGCGATCCAGAGGGCGGTTTCGCCGTCGGAGAGTCGGATTTCCTCGCGACCGTCGGCGTCGACGTCGCATGAGATGAACGGGCGCAGGGGCGCACGCCGCTCAATCGCACCCTCGGCAGAGAGGATGTTCCTCCAAACCCCTTCGCGCAGGTGGGGCAGATAGAGCCCGCCGAAGACGCCGTGCCAGTAGGCGCAGTTGCACTGCGACCGAAGAAGCGACCGCTCGGCGTCGGGGAAGTCGTCGCCGAGCCTGCCACGCCTTTGCCGAAGCCTCTCTGAAACCCAAAGCATCCTCTTGTGCATCCAGTTCGCCTCGGGGTATTTCGCCAGAAAGTTCCGCCAAAACCCGCCCTTTACGAAGGGCTTTAGGTCCTCAAGCTCACCCGACTCCCGCAGCTTTTTCACCCACCTGTGGAACTTGTAAGCCATCTCGGGCGGCAGGGTCCATTCGCTCATCTCGAAGTATGACCCCGTCGGCATGTAGACCCGCCCCGCCGGCGGAAGCTCCTCCAGCGCATCGGCGAAGGGGATGACCCTAAGCCAGTCGCCGTTCGCCTCAAGCGCAGAGAGGAACTTCTCCATCCATCCCTTCTGCCACACCCACTTTTGCGTTCCCGGCCAAAGCCCGAACTTCTCGCCGTCGTCGGCGAAGACGACAAGCCTTTCGCCGCCCTGCGTGGCGACGGAGCGAAGGTATTCGATTGTCCGCTCCACCTCGGCGAAGGGCATCGTGTAGCGCAAAACCTCGCTTATCGGGAATATCGCCAAAGGCTTGCCGCAGTCCTCGGTGATGAAGTATCCAAACAGCCTTTCCTGCTCAACCCCAACGGCTTTGAGGTGATAGTCGTCGACGGCGAGGAACTTTACGCCGCAGTCGGCAAGGAGGGAGGGGAGATGCGGCTCCCACACGCGCTCGGTAAGCCAGATCCCCTCGGGCAGAACGCCGAAGCGGCTGTAGAGGTAGTCGGACATCATCTCAAGCTGTCTTTTCGCGTCGTGCGGAGGTATCGCCGTAAGGATGGGCTCGTAGAAACCGCCGCCCAAAAGCTCGCACTGCCCCCGCGATACCATCTCGCCCACAAGCTCCAGAAGCTTGCTGTGCTCCGACTCGATGTATTCCCACACAGGTCCGCTTACGTGCAGCGCAAATGGTATGGATGGATGCCTGTGCAAAGCCAAGATTAGCGGCTTGTACGAGACCTCCGTCGCGTGCCTGAAGACCGCCTCGAAGTTCCCCACGGGCTGGTGGATGTGAAAGCCCAGGGCAAAGTTCACCTTCCCTGCCATCACTTTCCCCCTTAGGCGCCTGCTGTGAAATAAACCCGTCGCCTTTGGGCTTTGCAAGGGATATTTTGCCCCACAACTTTTCCTCTTGACGCAGAAAGCATAGTTTAATTAAAATAGTTGGCGAAATCTGAAGGAGGGGGCGTTTTGCGAGTACTGGGCGTTATACCTGCGCGTTATGCTTCGACGAGGTTTCCCGGCAAGATGCTTGCGCCCATTTTGGGCAAGCCGCTTATCCTTTGGACGTACGATGCCGTTTCGCGGGCGCGGGTTTTGGACCACCTCATAGTCGCCACCGACGACGAGCGCATAGCTGACCTTGTCGAGCGCCACGGCGGCGACGTTATGATGACGTCGCCTTCGTGCAGGAACGGCACCGAGAGGGTCGCCGAGGTAGCCAAAAAGCTCCACCTCTACGACGTGATAGTCAACGTTCAGGGCGATGAGCCGCTCGTTGAGCCCGAGGTTGTGGGTGCTGTTGTCGAGGACCTCATCTCGCACCCCCAGGCTTCCCTCTCGACCGTCGTTGCGCCCGTCGCATCGGTTCGGGAATGGCGCAGCAGCAACGTCGTCAAGGTCGTCACCGACAAGGACGGGTTCGCGCTCTATTTTTCCAGGTCGCCCATCCCGCACCGCCGAAACGGGAGCATAAAGCCCAAAAAGCATGTTGGCATCTACGCCTACAGGTGGGAGGATCTCCTCAGGCTTTCGCGCCTGGAGATGACGCCGCTTGAGCGCGAGGAGAGCCTTGAGCAGCTGCGCGCCCTCGAGCACGGTATGAAGATCCACTGCGTCGAGGTCCCGCAGGCGGCGGGCTTTGTGGGCGTCGACACCCCCGAGGACATAAGGCGCGTTGAGCGGGCGCTCAAAAAGAGCCTGAAGTCGAGGAAGTGATTGCGAGGGGGTGATACTTGAGCAAGGTCCTGCGTCTGGGCGAAATCCTGGTGAGGGAGGGGTTCTGCACCTGGGAGGACGTTAAGGCTGCGCTTGCGGCGCAGGCAAAAGGCGATAGACGAAGGCTGGGGGAGATACTCCTTTCGATGGGCAAAATCACCGAGGAGCAGCTCGAGAAGGCTTTGGCGATTCAGTGGATGAGCGCAAAGCGCCCGGGCTTTTAACACACCCCTCGCTTGCCAACAGCTCCGGCTGCGCTTACATTCAACCCGTGAAGCTCCTCGACAGGTACATAACCTCCCGCTTTTGGCGCTTCTTCGCCGTTGCGGTAGCTGCGTTCGTCGTCGTTTTTTTGGTGGTCGATATCGTCGAAAACCTCGACCACTACATCGACAAAAAGGCGCGCGCTGTCGATGTCGTGATCTATTACCTCTATTACCTGCCCTACATAATCGTTCTCGTCACCCCAGTTGGGACACTTCTTGCCGCAAGCTTTTTGGCAGGATACTTGGTCAAGCACAGGGAGATCGTTGCGCTCAAGTCGGCTGGGATACCTTCGCTTCGCGTGGCGGCAACGCTCATCCTGTGGGGTGCGGCGATAAGCGTTGGCGTTTTCTTCTGCGGCGAGGTTGTCATCCCGCGCACGAACACAGCCAAGGACGAGCTTAGGCAGTCGAGGATCGACAAGAGACGCCGCGGCAGAAGGCGCTTCATAAACGAGCTTTTCTACATCGCCCAGGACGGGGCGGTGTACTACTTCCGCATGTTCGACACCAAGAAGGGCGTTGGTCGCGACGTCGTCATCCACAGGTTTTCGGACGGGCGCCTGGTGGAGAGGACCGACGCGAGGCTTATGACCTGGCAGGGGACGTTCTGGAGGCTTTGTGACGTTGCTGTGCGCCGCTTCACCGAGGGGGGCGAAACGCTTGAGCGCTACAGGGAGCTTGACCTTCGGATTCCCGACACCCCGCAGGACTTTGCGCGCAAAGCGCCAAAACCCGAGGAGATGAGCTTTTGGGAGCTTCGGCGATTCATCCAGAAGGTTCGGCGCAGCGGAATCGAGCCCAAAAGGGAGCAGACCGACCTGTGGATGAAGCTCGCATACCCCCTCGTCAACCTCATCGTGCTTATGCTTGGCTTCCCGCTTTCGCTCAGGTCAAGCCGCGGAAGCTACATCTACGGCTTTGGTCAGAGCTTTTTCGTTGCGTTTATCTATCTTGGTGCTCTTCGCACCGGGCAGGCTCTTGGTTACAACGGCACCCTGCCGCCGGCGCTTGCGGCGTTCGCGGGCGACATAGTGTTTTTTGCCTTGGGGGTGCTTGTGCTCTGGCTCTACAGGGATTGAGCGATGGCTTGGCGCCCGCGACATCGGCTCCTGCGATCCGAGAGATCGCTTCTGCCGCAGCGGGGAAAGAAATGGTCGTTTCTTGCCGCTGCCCTCTTCCCTAACCGATACGCCGCCGCAATGTCTAACCTCGGCTTCCTCACGCTGTGGGAGGTGATGCACAGCTTCCCCCAGATCTTCCCGCAGAGGTTCTTCACCGACGTCCGCGGGTCGCTTGAGGAGGGGAGGGAGCTTAGTGCGTTTCCCGTCATCGCGGCGTCGATCTCCTACGAGATGGACTACATAAACCTCGTCTCTCTTTTGCGGCGCGGCGGCGTTGCCGTGCGCAGGAGGGAGAGGATGGATGCGCTTTTGATCGTTGGCGGCGCCGCACCGACCATAAACCCCATCCCGCTGGCGGAGGTCGCCGACGCCGTGTTCCTGGGCGAGGGGCGCGAGCACATCCAAAGGATCTTCGAGCTTGTATGCCGCCTCCGACCCGGTTTTGCCCCAAAGGACGAGATCCTGCGCGCCCTCTCCACCCTGCCAGGCGTATGGGTGCCGGCGCTCTCCCCAAAGCCGCCGGAGCGTGTGTCATCTGCGGAGACTCTGCCGCCGTCGTCGCCTGTCACATCGAGCCTCGCGGCGTTCCCGAACATGGTGCTCGTGCAGCTGCAGCGCGGATGCCCCTTCTCCTGCCCATTCTGCGCTACCCCCGTGATATACAACCCCTTCCTCAACTTCGAAGCCGATTCGGTTTTAGAAAGCGTTTCGCGCTGGGGGAGGCTTTCGCGGGTTGGGCTTGTCGGCTCGGCGATAGCTGAGTATCCGAAGCTTGCGGAGGTTGTCGACGAGCTGCAAAGCCGCGGGGCGGAGGTTTACACATCGTCTCTGCGCGCCGACCGGGTCGACGAGAGGGTTCTTTCCGCTCTCTCGCGCTCCGCGCAGAAAACGCTGACTTTCGCGCCCGAAGCCGCAGCCGGGCACCTGAAACGCACCATCGGGAAGGAGATAGACGCCCAGCTTGTCGTCGATGTGGCAAAAAGGCTTGCACCAAAGGAGCTCAAGCTCTACTACATCGTTGGTCTGCCGGGCGAGGACGAAGCCGACGTGGAGGAGATAGTGCGCGAGGTTAGGGCTGTGGCATCGGCGCTTAAGGGGTGCTTTGTGGTGGTATCCGTCAATCCCTTCGTTCCCAAGCGCGGCACGCCCTGGGGCGAGGTGCCGATGGCGCCCCACGAAGAGCTTTTGAGGAGGTTTGAGATCGTAAGGTCTGGTCTTTCGGACGTTTTTGGCGTTCGCGTCGACGTGAACTACAGCCGCAGGCTGAGGCTTCAGTGGGCTTTTTCGTGCGGTGGGTTCGATGTGGCAGAGGCGCTCGCTTCGGCAAACTCAGCCGCCCAGCTTGCGAAAAAACTGCGCGAGGCAGGCTGGGACGTGTGACAAAAATCCTTGCCAAAAAAGAAGGTTGGGATAAAATTGTTAGGGTCTTTTGTGGAGGGGTTGCGATGCGCGACTGGGACGACTACAGCCAGCTCATCCCGTTCGTCATCGAGCAGACGGGTCGCGGTGAACGCGCATACGATATTTTCTCGCGCCTGCTTAAGGACAGGATCATCTTCCTCGGAACGACCATAACCGACCAGGTGGCTAACCTCGTTATAGCCCAAATGCTTTTCCTCGATGCCGAGGACCCGACGAAGCCGATATTTCTGTACATAAACTCCCCCGGCGGTTTTGTTACGGCGGGTCTTGCGATATACGACACGATGCAGTTTGTGAAGGCTCCCGTTGCGACGACGGTAGTTGGTCAGGCGGCTTCGATGGGTGCGGTTTTGCTCGCCGGCGGCGAGAAGGGCAGGCGCGCAGCGCTGCCCAACTCAAGGATAATGATCCATCAGCCCTGGGGCGGCGTCGAAGGACAGGTAAGCGATATCGAGATCCACACAAGGGAGCTTCAGAGGATGAAGCGCCTGCTCAACGAGATCCTCGCCTACCACACAGGTCAACCCATCGAAAAGATCGAGCGCGACACCGACAGAAACTTCTTCATGTCGGCTCAAGAGGCGCTTGAGTACGGCATAATCGACAAAGTCTACGAGAGGCCCTCGGAGAAGGGGAAGTCCAGATAGGCTCACAGCGGAGGGAGGTTATGCTTCTTTACATCCTCATAGCGCTTTTGGTTTTGAACGCGGCGGTTTTGATAATAGCGATATTGCTTCAGCCGCGCGGTCCGGGCGGGCTTTCGGCAGCCTTCGGCGGAGGCGGGTATGTTGGCGCCATATTCGGCGGCAGAGGCGGACTCGACTTCCTCACAAAGCTTACAGCCGTGCTTGCGCTTATCTTCGTCGTGCTGATACTTGTGATAAACGTTTACATCTCATCGCCGCGGGCGCCCAAAAGCCTTATGAAGCGCGAGGTCGTGCCAACAGCGCCCGCAGGTCAAACGCAAACGCCAACCCAGCAAGGCGGCGAATAAGGCGGAGGGGGGAGAGATGGCTCTGCACACAAGAAGGATAGTTTGGGAGGAGGACTGGGAGCGCAAGGAGCTTATCTGGCTTGCTCCCTACGCCACCTTCAGCTCCAAGAGCCGCGGTCGACACTACCCCGAGCCAAAACACCCCTATAGGCCGCCCTTCGAACGCGACAGGGAAAGGATAATCCACTCGACCTCGTTCAGGCGGCTTCAGTACAAGACGCAGGTCTTCGTCAACCACGAGGGCGATCACTACCGGACGAGGATGAGCCACACCCTCGAGGTTGCGACGATAAGCAGAGCCATAGCGCGCGTTCTTTCGCTGAACGTCGACCTCGCCGAGGCGATAGCCCTCGCGCACGACCTCGGTCACACGCCGTTCGGGCACACGGGGGAGCAGGTCCTAAACGAGCTTACGCAGGATATAGGGGGTTTTGAGCACAACAAGCAGTCGCTTAGGGTCGTCGAGTACCTCGAGAGGCGATACCCCGACTTCCCCGGCCTCAACCTGACGTACGAGACGAGGGAGGGGATAATAAAGCACACGACGCGCTACGATCAGCCCGAGGAGGGGAGCCTTTTCTCCACCGAGGAGAAGATGCCGACCCTCGAGGCGCAGATCGTAAACGTTGCCGACGAGCTTGCATACACAACCCACGACATCGACGACGGTCTTCGCTCGGGTGTCTTCACAATCGATGAGCTTGCCCAGGGCTTCCCTCTGTGGAACGATATCCTTCGCGACGCGCGCAAGGTCGTTGGCGATGGCGACCAGGACCTGCTCAGATCAGTGTGCGTAAGAAGACTTATCGACATCCTCGTCACCGATGCTTTGGAGGAGTCGGCGCGGAGGATCGAGAAGGCAAACCCCAAAAGCGTCGACGACGTAAGGAGGGCGAAGTTCCCCCTGATAGCCTTCTCGCCACAGATAGCTGAGCAGCTCCAGTATGCGGGAAAGTTCCTCTACGAGAATATGTACAAGCACTACAAGGTGCTGCGGATGTCGACGAAGGCGAGGATAATAATCGAGGCGCTTTTTGAGGCATACCTCAGGGAGCCGAACCAGCTCCCCAAGGACACCCGAAAGAGGCTTGAGGACGAGCCGATAAAGCAGGTCGTCACCGACTACATAGCCGGCATGACCGATAGGTTCGCCATGCTTGAGTATAAAAAGCTTTTCGACCCTTACGAAAGACTGCTTTAGGAGGCGCTATGGCTCAGAGGATAGACAGGCACGAGCTCAAACAGGATAAGCTTGCCAGCGACATCGCAAAGATTTACTCGTACGCGGCCGAAAACCCAACCAAGGTTTTGGTTTGGGTCGCCGTTGTCGTCGTCGTTGTCGTTGGGGTGATAGGCTACATAAGCTACACCCGAAGCATAAGGCGCGAGGCGCAGCTCAGACTATCCCTGGTCTACATCTTTATCGACACGGGCTCGTATCAGGAGGCGTTAGATACGCTTCGCTCCCTTGTCACAAACTACGGCAAGACCAAACAGGGCAAGCTTGCGCGCTACCTTTTGGGTCATATGTACTACGCCTTTGGTCAGCTCGACTCGGCGATCGCGGCGTACGAGGAGTACCTCTCCTACCCCGATGCCGACAGCGACCTTGCCGCCGCATGCCTTCTTGGGATAGGCGCGTGCTACGAGGAGAAAAGCCAGTACGACAAGGCGATCGACTACTACAGGCGCGTTGTGGATGGGTATCCGGACTTCTTCCGTTCGGATGAGGCTTTTGCCTCGATGGCGCGGTGCTACGACGTCAAGGGCGAGAGGGAGGAGGCGCACAGGCTCTACAGGCAGTTTTTAGAGAGATACCCCGAAAGCCCCCTGCGCAACAGGGTGATAGTTCTTTTGGCGCGTATGGAGGCGGCGGGGGTTTTGGGATCCCAGGGACAAGCAGGGGGGTGACGCGATGAGGACGAAGGATGCTTTTGGCTTTCTTAGGGATTTTGCTTCGCCGCGGAGGGGGTGCGGTGGCAGCTCCGTCCCGCCCCAGATCGACGCGGAGGAGATCGAGGAGGGGAAGTCGATGGCGGTGCTGGCGTACATCCCCGTCCTCTGCTTTGTGCCGTTCATACAGGGGCGCGAGTCCAACAGATTCGCCTACGAGCACGGAAAACAGGGCGTTTTGCTTTTCCTCTTCGAGGTGGTTGCACTTTTGGGCGCGCTTTTCTGGAAGGCGGCGCTCTTTCTGGCTGCAGTGGCGTCGGTGGTGGGGATCGTCTTCGTCCTGCAGGGAAAGCTTTGGAAGGTTCCCTTCATAGGCGAGCTTTCGGAGCGACTCGACTCCCCGCCCAAAAGCGAAGAGAAAACGTAGCAAAATCCCTTGCCCTGGGGAAGGCGGTGCGATAGTTTGGTCGAAAAAACACCAAGGAGGGGAAGGAATGAGGGGAAAGGTCTTCGCAGGCTTTGCTTTGTTTTTGCTTATGGTCTTCGTTTTGTCCGCGAAGGAGATAAGGGTCGGCGCCCTTCTGCCCCTTTCGGGAGCTGCCTCGTCGCTGGGCAAGCAGTCGCGTTTGGCGCTTGAGGTCGCCGAGGGCGAAATCAACGACTACCTCGCCAGCATCAAAAGCGACTGGCGCGTTAAGGTCTTGGTCGAAGACACTCGATCCGAGCCAAACACCGCTTTGGAGAAGCTGCGCAAGCTCGCCAAGGAGGGCGTGCGTTTCGTCGTCGGTCCTATGACGAGCGGCGAGGTTGCAGCCGCAAAATCCTTCGCCGACAAAAACGGGATCATCCTCATCAGCCAGTCGAGCACCGCGCCTGATCTTTCCGTGCCAAACGACAACGTCTTCAGGCTCGTACCCGACGACAAGCACCAGGCTGAGGTCATAGCGCGGCTTATGGTGAAGGACGAGCTTAAGGTCGTTGTGCCGGTCTGGCGCAACGACATCTGGGGCAAGAACCTTTCGGCTGCGACGAAGGATTGGTTCGAGAAGCTGGGCGGCAGGGTCCTTGATGGCATAAGCTACGACCCCGGCGCCAAGGATTTTTCGTCGGTTTTGGGCTCGCTTGAGGCGACGGTGTCGGATGCGGTCAAAAAATACGGCGCCGACGCCGTGGGGGTCTACCTAATATCCCTGAACGAGGCTGCCAAGATATTCGAGCAGGCTGGGAAGTTTGACGCGCTTTCCGGCGTCAAGTGGTACGGCAGCGACGGCACAGCGCTGAACAACGAGCTTATAAAGAACGCCTCCGCCGCCCAGTTCGCGCAAAAGGTTCGCTTCATAAACCCCCTCTACAGCGGCGACGTCACGGAGGAGAGGCTTAGGGTGGGCGAGCTTCTTAAAGGCAAGCTCGGTCGCGAGCCCGATACATATGCCTTTGTGGCGTACGATGCGCTTTGGCTTGTTGTTTTGACGGAGCTTGTTACTGGTGGCACCGACGAGCCCGGGGCGCTGCGACGCGCCTTCACCAGAACCGCAAACTCCTACTACGGCATAACCGGCTGGACGGGACTCAACGACGCAGGCGACAGAGACTTCGGCGACTACAACTTCTGGACCATCTCCACCGACGGCGGCTCGCCCAAGTGGGAGTGTACCGCAAAGTTCCTCGCCGACCCGGCTATGGAGGGCGTCGTGATATACCTCAAGTAGCTTTGGGCGGCCTTATCTTCGCCCTCCAAAGAGCCCTCGCAAGCGCGTAGGCAACGTAGCCCTTCACGATGTCGAAGGGCAAAAAAGGTATCGCGCCTATGGAGATAGCCTGTCCGAGGGTGATCCTTTTTCCCGCGATGGCGCCTGCCCAAAGCATGATCCAGGCGACGCCGAGAGTGTAGACGGTGGCTGTTGCCGCTGCGATGGCGATCGTTGCGGTGCGCGGCGAGGGCTTGTTCTTCGATATCGCGCCCACCACAGCCGCAGCAACAGGGAAAGCGACGATGTAGCCGAAGGTGGGTCCTGCGACGACGGAGGGTCCTCCTTTGGCGCCTGCGAAGATCGGCAAGCCCGCAAGCCCCGCGACGACGTAGACCGCCTGCGCCGCAGCACCGCAGGCCGGACCAAGGAAAAACCCCGAGAAAAACACACCCAAAAGCTGCATCGTCACGGGTATCGGAAGCGGGACGGTGATGAAGGCTCCTGCTGCGGTTATCGCCGCGCAGAGCGCAACGAAGGCAAGCCGCAGAAGCCTGGCTCTGTGGGGTGTGTGGGGCACACGTTAAAGTTCGCGCCTCTTTGGATTTGCGCAAGAGCCTTTTGGGAGCGTTAGTATTTCTGGGGCTCCTCCTTACCCGTGAGGACGCGCAGGGCGCCCAGCGCAAGCGCCTCCATCTCGTTCTCGCCGGGGAAGACGTGGACGGGCGCGATCCACTCCACCTTCTTCTTGACCCAGTCGATGAACCAGTCGGAGTGGGCGATGCCTCCGGTTATGATGATCGCGTCGACGTCGCCGTCGAGGACGGCAGCATAAGCGCCTATGTACTTCCCGATCTGATACGCCATCGCCCGCGCGTAGAACTCCGCATCCTTGTCGCCATCGTCGATCCTGCGCTTGACCTCGATCATATCGTCGGTGCCGATGTACGCCAGAAGCCCCCCGCGCTTTATGAGCTGGACCATAACCTCCTTCTCGGAGTACTTTCCCGAGAAGCACAGCTTCGCAAGCCCGGTTATTGGGAGAGTTCCGCAGCGCTGGGGTGAGAATGGTCCTTCGTCGTTGGCGTTGTTTACGTCGACCATCCTCCCGCGCCTGTGCGCCGAAATCGTTATCCCGCCGCCGAGGTGGGCGATGACGAGGTTCATCTCCTCGTAGGGCTTTCCCACCTGCTCGGCGAACTTCTTGGCGACCATCTTTATGTTTAGGGCGTGCCCCAGGCTCAAACGCGGTATCTCGGGATGCCCGGAAACCCTTGCGAGGTCGTCGAACTCGTCGACGCTTACGGGATCAACTATAAAGGCGGGTATCCCCAAGGGCTCGGCTATGTCGGCGGCAAGAAGGCAGCCTATGTTGCTTATGTGCTCCGCAAGAACCCGACCTTCCAAAACATCCCTCTTCATCTCCTCGGTGACGGGATAAGTTCCCGACCTGAGCGGCTTTATCGGTCCACCTCGCCCCACGACGGCGGAAAGGCTTTCGAGCTTTACGCCCCTCTCCTGCAAAACCCGCCTTATGACCCCGGCGCGAAACTGATACTGCTCGCGGTAGTCGTAGAACTTTGCAAGCTCGTCGGGGCTGTGCTTGATCGACTCCACAAAGACGGGCTTTTCGTCCTCGTAGAGCGCTATCTTAGTCGACGTCGACCCGGGGTTTATCGCGAGTATGCGGTACATAGTCGGGACCTCCTTTTGACGCAAGTTTTTCCTTGAACCTGCAGAACGCACACACTTCAAGGCTTGTGGGTTCGCCGCATCGGGCGCACTCGCGCAGTGGCGAACTCTCCGCCGCCCTGAAGAAATCGGACGAGGCTATGATCGAGTCCACAAATATCCTCCTGAAGTTCGGCTGCCAGCTTTCGATTTCGTATATAGTTTCGTACCAGCGCCTTCTTTTGCGGTCGAGCCTGCGCTTGAGGGACACATACGGGCAGACCTCCTGCGCAAGATAGGGAAGACCAAGCTCTTTGCACACAAATTCGGTCTCGACAGAGCCTATCTCCATAAGGGGGCGTATGCGCGTAAGCTGCTTTGGGTGATCGCCGCGAAGCAGGGGTTTAAACTTCGATATCCACTCGAAGTTCCTGCCGAGGAAGTTTTTGAAGAAGAAGACTATGTAGTCGTCGGCGTGGTGCCCTGTGGCAAGCTTTGTGGCACCCATCTGCCGCGGAACCCTGTTGAGAAGATAGCGCTTTATCGTTCCGCACAGGCTGCAGATGGGGCGTCTGTCGCGGCGCGAAAGCTCCTCAAGCGAGATCTCATCCGCCACGCTGAAAAGCTTTAGCGGTATTCCCAAAACCTCGCACTGCTTCTGCACGGTCTGGCGGACGATGCCTGAGCCCTCGAGGTCCCAGTCGAGGTGGAAGCCGACGATTTCGGCGTCTATGCCGCGGCGGTCGACGAACTCCTTGAGGAAATACGCCGCCGCAAGGCTGTCCTTGCCGCCGCTCAGCCCCACGAAGACAACATCGCCCCGCTCCACGAGGCGCCAACGCGATATGGTGCGGAAGACAACCCTGCTTATCGAATCTATATCGAGCTTCGACGACATGCCTCGTAAGAGATTACTCAATGAGCTTAAAATGTCAAGCCCTTTGGTTATGTACTAAAGCTCCCACCTTATGCCCAAAAGTCCGCGTTTGCCGCAGGGGCGGATGGGCTGATCCTCGCGAAACACGTAGCCCCAAAAGAGGGACATTGCTCCGAACCTGCCGTAGTAGGCGAGTGCGACGTGCGCGTACTGCCTTTGGGTCACCCTGTGGTCCGTCTGGATCCACAGGGTTGGTCTGTATTCGAGCTCAAGCTGCGCCGGACCAAAGCCCGCCAAAGCCACCCTCACCTCAAGCCTTATCCTGTCCCAGAAGGGGTGCATGTACTGGAACCAGAAGGGCGATTTCGGTCGCGGGAAGAAGCCGAAGCCAAGGCACCAGTCGACCGAGGGCTTGAGCCAAAAGGATTTTGGCTGTCTGCGGATGATCCTGCGCCTTACGTCTTTGAGGTGGCTTTCGGGGGCGAAGACGAATTCGAAGAGGTTCCAGATTATCGTCGGCTCCGTCTTGCGGTCGACCTCGTGGAAGCAGTCGTGATACCAGAGGAACGAAAGGGTATATCCCCAAAGCGCGGCTCGTATGCCCGGCACAAGCGAGTAGTGCATGTCCCGCGGGTCGAAGATGATTTCCTCCTCCTGATACCCCATCCCCGTCCATATGGTGGTTCCGGCGCAGAGGGTGAGGCTTGCGTCGTCTCCGAAGGAGAGGGCGAGCATATCGACCGAAAGGTCCACCATCCCCTCGGTGAAGAATCGCTGGTTTCGCGGGATATATCGCAAAAGGTGCGCCTCGCCGCGCCACTTCACGGGCGCGGAGACCTCGAGCCCAAAGGAAGCGCCCAAAAGCGCCAATGCCGCAAAAGCAAACCTCATCTCCCCTCAAACCAAAAGGTATATTCGGGCGAAAGGCAGAAGTACCTTCCGAAAGAGTTCACGTATGGCGTGAGCTTTCCTGGCTTTTTGTTGGCGTACCATCGCAGCACGTCGAACCCGGCGGTTACGCCGAAGAGGTTTTCGGCTATCCCCCAGCCGGCGGGGTCTGTGGCAAGCGATGAGGAGAAGCCCACATAGAAGTAGCTGTAGGGTCGAACGACGACCTCGACCTTGAGGATGGAGTAGTTGTCGGTATGGGTAGATTTCCCCGGCGGCGGCTGCGGGACGTTGTCGGTAAAGACCTTCGGGAAGTCGGCTATCCGCCTGGCGAACACGTCGAGCCTGTCCCAGCGGCGAATGCCCACGCGAACATCGAGCGGAACGGAGTAGTGCTTCTTCACATACCAAAGCGCTATGCCGCCTACGTTGAACGCCTCGTCCCAGAGGGAAAGCCCCCATCTGTTCTCGCCGTCGGAGGCGTCCAGGATCTCTATCGCGCTCAGCGTGAGGAAGGTCATCCCCATAGCGCAAAGCTCGCAGTCCTTGCCGAAGTATCGCCTCAGGACCCAGTGGTGGAAGTCGGTTAGGTTTTCGCCGTTCCAGAGGTGCCAGAGCTTGTCCTCGAGGTATGGCTCTTGGTCGCGGATGTTTTTGAACGGGTTTTGCCCGAAGGCGTGCCTCCACCAGTACCTTGATGCGATGATCGGACCTGCGACGTACTCGAGGCTCAGCCAAAGCCACCCAACCCACTGTGGTCCTATTTTCTGCTCGTTTTCTTGCGCGCAGTTTGCGCTCTTTTGTGTGCCCTGAGCGCACAGGACGGAGGCGACCAGGACGAAAGCTATAACCAACGCCGGGCGCATCGGCGAAAATCTAAGCCCGAACGCGCCGCAAGGTCAAGGGGAAAGAGGGGAGCCTCAGCCCTTTTGCTTGAGCTTCTTCTCTATCTTAGCCCACGTGTCCTTGAGTGGTACGGTCAGGTTGAACACAAGCTTTCCGAGCTTTTCGGTGTCGGGGTCGACGCAGAAGTACCCGTGCCGCATAAACTGGAACCGCTCGCCGGGCTTGGCGTCCTTGAGGCTGGGCTCGACAAGACAGTCCGTCAGAACCTCGAGGGATTTCGGGTTTATGTAGTCCTTCCAGTCCTTTCCCTCCTCGACGTTTGTGGGGTCTGGCACGGTGAAGAGTCTGTCGTAGAGCCTCACCTCGGCGGGGATTGCATGTCTTGCGCTGACGAAGTGGAGCGTTCCGCGGACGACCCTTCCGTCGGGTGTGCTGCCGCCGCGCGACTCAGGATCGTAGGTGCAGTGAACCTCAACAACCTCACCCCTTTCGTCCTTGACGACGTCAACGCACTTTATGTAGTAGGCGTGCTTCAGTCGAACCTCGTTGCCCGGGTAGAGGCGGAAGTACTTTGGCGGCGGGTCTTCCGTAAAGTCGGTCTGCTCGATGTAGATTTCGCGGCAGAACGGGATCTTCCTTGTGCCCGCGCTTGGGTCTTCGGGGTTGTTTATCGCGTCGAACCACTCGACCTTGTCCTCGGGGTAGTTTACGATGACGACCTTAAGCGGTCGCAGCACCGCCATCCTGCGGGGTGCCACCTTGTTCAGATGCTCGCGAACGCAGTGCTCCAGAAGCGCGATGTCGACGAGGTTGTCCGCCTTCGAGACGCCTATGCGCTCGCAGAAGTCCCTTATCGCCTCCGGCGTGTATCCTCGTCTTCGCAGCCCCGCGATGGTTGGCATGCGCGGGTCGTCCCAGCCCGAAACGACCCCCGACTCCACAAGCTCGCTCAGCTTGCGCTTGCTCAGTACGGTGTGGCTTAGGTTGAGCCTTGCGAACTCTATCTGCCTTGGGTGGTGGACGCCGAGGGCATCGAGGAACCAGTCGTAGAGCGGTCTGTGGTCCTCGAACTCGAGCGTGCAGAGGGAGTGGGTTATCCCCTCTATCGAGTCGCACTGTCCGTGCGCCCAGTCGTAGCTCGGGTAGATGCACCACTTGTCGCCCGTGCGGTAGTGCCGCGCGTGGATGATGCGGTACATTATCGGGTCGCGCATGTTCATGTTGGGTGAGGACATGTCTATTTTTGCGCGCAGCGTCTTCGAGCCGTCGGGGAACTCGCCCGCTCGCATCCTGCGGAAAAGCTCAAGGTTCTCCTCGACGGAGCGGTTCCTGTAGGGGCTCTCCTTCCCGGGCTCTGTGAGGGTGCCGCGATATTCGCGAACCTCCTCGGGGCTTAGGTCGCAAACATACGCCTTGCCCTCCTTTATGAGTTTCTCTGCCCACTCGTAGAGCTTGTCGAAGTAGTCGGAGGCGAAGTACAGTCTGTCCTCCCAGTCTACCCCCAGCCAGCGAACGTCCTCGATTATCGCCTTGACGTATTCCTCCGCCTCGGTGAGTGGGTTTGTGTCGTCGAGGCGGAGGTTGAACTTCCCACCGTACTCCTTGGCGATGTTGTAGTTCAGGAAAATCGCCTTTGCGTGCCCGATGTGGAGGTATCCGTTCGGTTCGGGCGGGAAGCGCGTGTGGACCCGACCGCCAAAGCGACCGGTGCGGATGTCCTCCTCGATTATCTCGCGGATGAAATCTTTCGGCTTTTTGTCCTTCTCCTTCGCCATACATCCCTCCGCGATAATGCTTAAAAAAGTTTTTCGAAGGCGTCCCCATCTGTCAAGGGAAACCATCGCATCCGCTTGACAGAGCTTTTGAGCAAGGGTTATATTAGCTGGTGCTTCGGAGGTGAGGGTATGAGGCTTGCCATAGGTTCAGATCACGCGGGGTTTGAGCTTAAGGAGGTCATTCGCGACGCGCTTGTGTCGGAGGGTTTTGACGTTGAGGACCTTGGGACGCACTACCCGACCCCTTCCGACTATCCCGACTTTGCGCGTGCGGTTGGGGAGGCTGTTGCCTCGGGGAGGGCGGATTTCGGCGTGCTCGTCTGCGGGACGGGGATCGGGATGTCCATCGCTGCGAACAAGGTTAGGGGTGTGCGCGCGGCTTTGTGCACGTCCGAGTGGTTCGCCCAGATGGCGAGGCGACACAACAACGCCAACGTGATCTGCCTCCCCGCCCGCGCGATGGAGCCCTCCGATGCAACGAGGATCGTCAGGGTCTTCCTCTCCACCCCCTTCGACGGCGACACTCCGCGGGGCGCAAGGCACCTGCGGCGCGTGCAGAAGATCGCTCAAATCGAGGGGGAAGGGCGGTGAACCTTTACGTCGTTTGGCTTTTGGGCGCGGGAGTGCTTCTTTTGGCGCAGGCGCTCTTGCCCGGGCTTTTCATCGTTTGGTTTGGGCTTGGCGCTTTCGCCGCGGGGTTCGTGGCGCTTATCGGAGCGCCTTTGGGCTATCAGCTGGCGGTCTTTTTTGGGGTTTCGGTTGCAACTCTTTTTGCCGCGACGCTTTCCGCCCGCAAAGGCTCCCCGAGGGTCGACGGAGGAAGCCGCAAGGCTTAGCCGCCTTTGGCGGCGCTTCGGCATATGCTGCAGAGGAGCGACCCGGTGAGCTTAGGCTTGATTCCCCGCCTCCTGTGGGGGCAGCTGCGAGGGTGGTGCCTTCTCGCTACGTCTTGAGCTCCTCGTACACGCCCATCCGCCTGTACTTGGCGATCCTTCGCTTCACAAGCTCGTCCTTTGGTATGGACGAAAGCCTCTTAAGCTCTTCGACCACGGCGTCCTTTACGATTCGTGCGGCTTCGTCGTAGTTTGAGTGGGCGCCGCCGGGCGGTTCTGGCAGGACCTTGTCGATCACTCCGAGTTCGAGGAGGTCTTGTGCCGTCACCTTGAGCGCGTCGGCGGACTGCGGCGCATACGCTCTGTCGCGGAAGAGTATCGCTGCGCAGCCCTCGGGGGAGATGACCGAGTACCACGCGTTCTCCATCATCATAACGGTGTCGCCCACGCCTATTCCGAGCGCGCCGCCCGAAGCGCCCTCGCCTATGATGACGATCACCACAGGCGTCCTCAGGCGCGACATCTCGCGGATGTTCCTCGCTATCGCCTCCGCCTGACCCCGCTCCTCCGCGCCTATGCCGGGATACGCCCCGGGCGTGTCGATGAAGACCACAACGGGAAGGTCGAACTTCTCCGCAAGCTTCATCGCCCTGAGCGCCTTCCTGTAGCCTTCGGGGTGCATCATCCCGAAGTTGCGGCGGATGTTTTCGTTTGCGTCGTGTCCCTTCTGCTGACCGACGACGACAAGCTTTATCCCCTCGACTGTGGCGAAGCCGCATACTACGGCGGGGTCGTCGCGGAAGTTTCGGTCGCCGTGGATCTCGAAGAAGTTCGTTGCTATGCGCTCGATGTAGTCGAGGGTGTATGGTCTTTTTGGGTGGCGCGCGACCTGAACGCGCTGCCAGCGGGTAAGACCCCGGTAAATCTCGACCTTGAGCTTGGCGAGCTTGCGCTCAAGCGCCGTTATCTCAGCCTCGAGGTTCACACCGTCCTGAGAGGCTATGGAGCGCATCTCCTCGATCTTGCGCTCCAGCTCCACGATGGGACGCTCGAAGTCCAGAACAAACTCCACTGCCATGGCACACCTCGCAGCGCCTCGCCCTATTAACTTAGCGATTGAGCGCCAAAGCGCAACCGCTTTGTGTCAAGAGCCCCTCCGACCTAGGATGTCCCTTATCGCAGCCTCAAGATCAGATATCCGAAACGGCTTTATCATGACCTTTTGTATGTTGAGCGCCTTCGAGTAGGTGTGGAGCTTGTCGGTATCAAACCCCGTGAGGACCATGATGGGCAGCTTCGGGTACTTCCTGCGCACCTTGCGGATGAGGTCGTAGCCGCTTTCGGTGGGCATCCGTATGTCGGTTATGAGTATGTCGAAGGCGCCGCTTGCAAGAAGCTTTAAAACCTCCTTGGGGTTCGAAGTAACCGTCACCGAAAAGCCCAGAAGGTCCCCAAGCTCCTTCATCACGTAGCACCAGTTGAACTCATCGTCGACAAAGAGTATGTGCGGGACCTTTTCCGACGTCTTTTCGCCCAACTAATACCCCCTCCTTTTGAGGTATTCCCTAAGCTCCCTTTCCTTTTCGCGCTCCTTTTGCTTTTCAATAAGATATTGCTTCTTCTGGTATTTTTTTCGTCCTCTGGCAAGTGCTATCTTTACCTTGACAAGCCCCCGGCTGAAGTAGACCTCGAGGGGTATTATAGTCAGTCCGCGTTCCTCGGTGCGGGATCGAAGCTTTAGGATCTCCCTTTTGTGCAAAAGGAGCTTTCTTTTTCGCTTTGGGTCGGGGGTGAATGCGCTCGATTTTTCGTAGGGCGCTATGTGCATTCCGTAGAGCCAAACCTCACCGTCCTTGACCCTCGCGTATGCGTCGTCTATGCTCACCCTGCCTGCCCGAACCGACTTGACCTCCGAGCCAACCAGAACTATCCCCGCCTCGAAGGTCTCTATGATCTCGAAGTCGCGCAGAGCCTTCCGGTTTTTCGCAACCACCTTCAACCTTTCTCCTTGACATACCGTCTCTCTGGGTTCAAAATAATTAAGCGAGGGGGTTTTCCCAAGGTGGAATTTGCGCCGGGGTGGCGGAATTGGCAGACGCGCTAGACTCAGGATCTAGTGGGCGATAAAGCCCATGCGGGTTCAAGTCCCGCCCCCGGCAGTTTCAGCCCGTCTGGTCTTGGGTTGGCTGCGGCGGTTGTTCTTCGGGCGGTGGCTGCTCGATTTCGAACGTCTCAACGGCTGTGATTGGTCCTCTGGTTGCCGCCACGGCTGCCGCGACTGTGCCCCACAGAAGCAGGATGAGTGCGGCGTAAAACGGCGGCACCGCCGCCTTCGAGGGCGAGGCACCAACCAGTATCCTCCACCGGGGCGAGGAAAGCCCGTAGCTTGAGGCAAAGTAGCTCTTCTCCCGCTCCGTCGTCTCCTTTACGATGCCCACGCTCACGTCCCTTGCGGCGACGAAGTACCGCTCGCCCTTGCTCTGCACCAGTATCGAATCGCTGCGCCGGCTGCCTGTGGGGAAGTTGGGTATCCACAGGATCAGGTAGCGGGAGGGCTTCAGGCTTTCGATGCGGGCGAGCACGGAATCCTTCTGGTCGTCTGTGGCTTCCCTCAGGGCTTTGTATTCGTCGACCAATCGGCGGAAGACCGGGTCGGACGGCGATACCACGGGCAGAAGGACGTAGCTTTTCTTCGCGGCGCCGAGTCTTTCGGAGGTTGTTGCGCGCTCGGTGTCGTGCCAGCCGTCGAGGAGGGCGACGAAGCGCTTTTGGGGTTTCGTCCAGCCCAAAACGTCCTCGACGGTCACCGCCTGCGGGAGCGGATTTGTGAGCGCCGGGTATGCCAGCACGGCGAAAACCGCCGACGCGCAGAGGGCGAAAAGGAGCGCTCTGCCGAGCTTTCCGCGCCTGCGCGCAAACGGCAGAAGCGGCAGCGCCAAAAGCTTCGAAAACCCCTCGAGCCTGTCCTCGGTCCGCCAGTCTATGAGAGTCGGTGGCGCATCTGTCGCGGGCAGCTCCTTGGCTCGCCTCTCCTCGGCGACACGCCTGTGCCACGACTCGTCAAAGCCCTCGGCTGCCTCGCGATCGACCGAGGGATCGTACTCCGGGAGGGCGAAGATGCAGTGTCTTGCGAGGAGATCGCGGAGCCTTTCGCCGCCCTCAAGGAGGGCGAGTGGGAATCTGCGCACAGTTCCGTCGGCGAAGGCGATGACCAGAAGCCTGCCCCAGCGTTGCCCCAAAAGCTTGCCCGCAGGATGGTCGTCCCTTATGCCCACAAGCCTGACGTCCTCGAGGCGGTAGCTGCAGGTTGCGAGCGGGTCGGATATGGCGATGCGTCCGTCCGAAAGCTCGCACTTTATTTTCGTTGCCAGCGCCGCGATCGCCGCCGGCAGGGCGAAGAGCGCCAAGGTAAACACCCAGAGCACAGGCGTTCTCACAAATCCCGCGCTTGCGAGGAACGCGACGGCAGCCGCGCAGAACACAGCGATCCTCACAAGCTTTGCGTTCCTGCCCGCCTCGAACGAAGCTTTCGGCGGTGGCTCCTCGGGCTTGGCTTCTGCGGCTTGCGGCGCCTCGCCAACGCGCTCCAGGTGGGCGGATATGCCGCGGCTCGCCATCTGGTCCAGAAGGCGCGTGGCGCGCCCGAGGTCGTACTCGCCCGAAACACGTATCCCACCGCCGCAGAGAGCTCGCTCAACACGCTCGGGAGGGATACCCAAAGCCTTCGAGAGTATCCCCAAAGCCGCACGCCTCGCAGACGGATCCGAAGATACACCGTCTATTACGATGCGATATTTGCCCGCAGGGTCGTCCATCCCAATATTAAAGTTCGCCACCTTTTCCCCCTCGGTCAACGCAAAAAGTTCTTGACTTAAGCGTTGTGGTGGCTATTTTAAATTTGTCATTCGCAAATTCGAAAAACTGAATTACAAATGCTCAAAAGGCTCGACAGGGAGGTTCTATCGGAGTTTGGGTTCAACGAGAGCGATCTGGATCTGTATTTTGCGCTGCTTCGGGTTGGTGAGGGGACGATAGCCGACTGTTTGAGGTTTTCGTCGGTCGGCAGGACGGCGGCTTATGCGATAATGAAGAAGCTTGTGGGCTGGGGTTTGGTTGCGGAGGTTTCGGGCAGGCCCGTTCGCTTCAGGGCTTTGCCGCCCGAGGTCGCGCTCAGGGAGTTTGTCGACGAGCGTGTTGCCTGCGTACGCAGGAGGCACGAGGAGAGGCTCAGGGAGCTTGATGGGGAACGCTCGAAGGAGCTGGACTTCATCCACAAAAGGCTTCCTGCGGCGGCGAAG
Organism: uncultured bacterium; assembly: GCA_965552135.1. Classification (GTDB taxonomy): domain Bacteria; phylum UBP14; class UBA6098; order B30-G16; family B30-G16; genus CBEVQY01. The sequence goes on from CBEVQY010000007.1 coordinate 42,282, forward strand.
GAGCTTTTGCTTGCGGCGCAGGAACTTTACTCCGGCGGCGAGGCTCCCGCCGACGACGAAAGCGACGTCGTTATCCTGCGCGGAGCCAAAGCCGTCTTCGACATCCTGCACCACATAACGGTTCGCAGGGTCGCACGCATCATATTCCGACCGCCTATCCTGATACCTCCCGACGAGCGCCTCGGTCTTGCGGAGGCAAAGTTTGCTGCGCAAAAGGGGATCGAGCGAAGGCTGCTTTGCGAAACGCAAATGCTTTCGAAGCCGGAGTTTGTGATTCCGATATGGATTCACCTTGAGGCGGGGCACCCCGTCAGGCATCTTCCGGCTCTTCCGGGGAAGGTGCTCATCTTCGACGATGCCACAGCCATCGTGTCCCTGCGGGCAAACTCCGATCCCAAAAGGTCGATCTCGATGCTCGTCAGGAACCGCGAGCTTATAGGGCTTCACATCGCTGCCTTCGATGCCCTGTGGCAGAAGGCTGAGGAGGTCTCGATGGATCAGATTAAGGATGCCCTGCGGCTTGCGCGGCGCTTTGGGGGGTGAGGTATGCGTTTGGCTTTTTGTTTTACGCTTTTGGGCGTAAGCGCCTGTATTTTCGGCGCCACCTACTACTGGGATGCCGGTGGCGGCGCCAACACGGCTTGGAACAACCCGGCAAACTGGGACCCCGACGGCGTTCCGGCTGCGAGCGACAACGCCTACATCCGCCCAAGCTACTGCGCCACAACCGGCAGCTGGACGATAACCGTTGGCGCCAACGCCTGGTGTGCAAACCTCTACGTCTACGCCGAGGAGGACGCAAACTCGAACCCCTGCGACGTCACCTTCGTCGTCCAAAGCGGCGCTACCCTCACCGTGGGCGGAACGGCGTACTTTTACACGCGCGACGCATCCTGCGACCTCCAGGTTGAGGTAAGCGGCACCGTCGACCTTAGCGGAAACGATGTGATCTTCAGCGCACGCGATCACGGCACAGCCCTCAGCGTGAACCTTTTTGGGCTTTTGACGAACGCCTACTTCGTCACCCTCGACGCCGACCGCAGCGACGCCACCCTCACCATCGCAAACGGGGGGCAGGTGAGCTGCAACGTCCTCGAGCTTCGGAACGGCACAGGCTGCCACGCCCTCGTCGACGTCCAGGCGACGGCGGGAAATCCTGCCATCGCAGCCGACGACGAAATCGAGCTTGAGGACGACAACTGCGACGTCAGCATCTCGGCGGGCTACACGGGAAACGTCTTCATGGGACAGCTCTATCTGGGCTACCCCGGAAGCGACTTCGTTATGGAGGGCGGAACGGCGGTTGTGGGGACATCGGCGGTAAGCGGAGGTTTTTGCCCCACAACAGGCAGAATAACCTGCTACTCCGACGGGCAGGGCGGCGACGCCGTGTTCTACAACCTCAGAATGTATCTGGTCAACGGCTACGACAACGAGATAACGATAAACGACATCACCGTCAAAAACGACTGGGACGTTTACGACGACGGCACAGGCGGCTACAGCTACGCCGTTTTGGATCTGCACAGCATGGGCAGCTTTGCCGCAGAGCCTTGTTCGATAAGGATAGGTAACCGGTGGGAGTTCCACGGTGGCGCTTACCCCGACTTCTGGAACACCGGGGGTTACGTCACACGCTACGGCTCGGGCTACTACAGCCTCGTGCTGTCGCACGGCATACGGAAGACCGCGGGCGAGTCGTACAGAATTTACTTCGAATACCTCGACGCCAACGGCATGCAGGTCCTCGACGACTGCTACCGGGGCGAAAGCTCGTTCGATCACAACGAGCTTTCCTACTCCACATTCCGCTTTGGGCAAAGCGGCGGCAGATACATAACCTACAACTTCGACCTCATCGACACCGACCCCACCGACACCCTTTGGTGGAGCTGCGTTGACTTTGAGGCCGACGGTCCGAGCTACAACATCTACCGCGCAAGCGGCTATGCCGGGAACATAGGCTGCGCCGGCGGGAGGGGCGAGCTTTGGGGCGAAAGCTACGACTACGACCCGGACGGCACGGTCCACTGGAGGGGTGGTCCGATTCCGCCCTCGGAGGCGCCAACCGACTTTTCCGGAACCGCGGTAAACTGCAGCACCGCGGTGTGGACCTGGACGGATAACTCGAGCAACGAGGACGGCTTTAGGATTTACGACGACTCGGGCGTTCTGCTGGGCAGCGTTGGCGCAAACGTCACAAGCTGGACGGAGTACGACCTCCACGCCGAGCAAACCTACACACGATACGTCGTTGCCTACACAAGCTCCATCTGCGGCGAGAACGAAAGTGCTCCGTCGAATCAGGCTTCGGTCGTGCCAAACCACTGCATTCTGGGCTACATAAGCGTTTGGGACGGCAACCGCGGCAAGGTCGACAGCCTGCGGATAATCGCCACAAGGGATGCACCTTCGGGAGCAGTCGTTAAGGTTGCCACGGTCGACGGGAAGATCGGTTGCGCCGACCTTGTGGACACATCCGACCCAAACGCTTCCCCGGTGAGAATACACACAAACGCCGGAACGAAGTCATGGAGACGAAAGTAAATGGCGCGTGGGGCAGCCGCTTTCCGTTGCGAAAAAGGAGCACGCATAGTCCCCCTCCGGCGGCTGCCCCCAGCTATACAAGGCAATTTGCGCAGCCTGTTGGCTCTTTTTGGGGAAACACGGACAGGGGGAGTTTGCGATGATGGCGGGGTTGTTTTGGCTTGTTTTGGCGGCGCTTTCTTCTGCGCTTGGAGATTGGTCGAGGACGTACGACGGCACAGGCTACGACAAGTTCGACGCGGTGCTTAAAACCCTCGACGGAAACTACCTGCTGGCGGGCACACACTACGGTCCAAGCGACTTCGACGTATGGGCGTATAAGATAAGCCCAACGGGTGACTCCATCTGGTCGTATCAGTACGGCGGGTCAGGCAGAGATTACATATACGACGCCGTTCAGCTTTCCTCCGGAAGCTTTGTGCTTGTTGGCAAGACGACCTCATTTGGCTTTGGCGGCTACGATTATCTCATTGTGAAGATTTCGCCCACAGGCTCCCTTTTGGGGATGGTAGCCTACGGCGGCACAAGCGACGACTACGCCAAATCTGTGGTCGAAACGCCCGATGGGTGCGTTCTTGTCGTCGGTTCGTCGATTTCGTTTGGCGCCGGAAGCGGCGATGTGTGGCTCCTTAAAGCCGATACGACCACGCTCGACACCGTTTGGACGCGTACATACGGGGGCTCGTTTTACGAGGAGGGATACGACATAAAGCGCGCCCCCGGCGGAGGGTATGTGATATGCGGGGTGAAGTTTTCCGCCAGCGACGGCGATGCGTGGCTCCTTAAGGTCGACGATTGGGGGCTTTTGGTTTGGCAGCATACGTTCGGAGGCACCGGCAACGACAGGGCAGCCTGTGTCGTTCCCACCGCAGACGGCGGCTACGCGCTTGCCGGACAAACCGAGTCGTACGGTGCGGGCGACTACGATGTGTACCTGATAAAGACCGACGGCTCCGGCAACCTCCTCTGGCAGCGCACCTACGGCGGTGCCGGCAGGGATTTCGCCGACTGCATAGTCTCCACCGCAGACGGAGGCTTCTTCATCCTCGGCTCCACAAGCTCCTTCGGCTCGGACGTGCAGGGCTATATGATCCGCACCGACCCATCCGGCGATACCATCTGGACGGCTACCTTCGGCGGTCCCTACGACGACGACTTTCACGATGGGCTTGTGACCGACGGGGGGTGCTATCTTGGCGTTGGTCATTGGGGCGTTGACTCCGGGCTTGATAAGGACGGCTACGTTGTGGAGTTTTGCGCCGACACGGGGACTACAACACCTTGCCCACCGCCTGATCCAACCACCGCTGTTGCCATCCCCGGAACGATATGCGTTGGCGAAAGCGCAGTTCTTGTTGCCTCGTCGGACGTTGTGTTCGGCAGCGGCGGAAGCAACTTGTGCAACCAGCCCGTCGACATCGACAGGGGCTGCTCGAGGTCGATGTCGCTTCTTAAGTGGAGCGAGATGCCGCCGGGCTTTTCCGGAGGCACGATCGTCGGTATTGGCGTGTACGTCACATCCCCCGGTCCAAGCCCGTCCCCCGTGAACATAAGGATGAAGACGGTCGCCGAAAGCTCGATTTCCTGCGGCAACCACGACGGCTACTGCCAGTGTGGTCCGTCCGACTGCTGCGCGGATTGGGACGAGACGGGAACGCTTGTGTACTCTGGCCCCGTCGACTACTCGACCACCGGCTGGACGATGATAACGCTTACCACGCCGTTTTCGTGGACGGGCGACAATCTCCTCATAACGTGGGACTGGTGCTATACGGGCTCGGGGTGGGCATGCGTTCGTGGAACGCCGGCTACGGGAGAGCTCTTCCACACGCAGTTCTACGACTACTGCAGCGACGACGCCGACCGGGAGGACCAGTACTGCTGGGACGGCTCCGATTGGAACTGCTGCTGCACAAACAACTACCTTGTAGATTCGTGGGCGAGGGTCGACTATAAGCTCGTTTTCGGCGGGCTTTTGCGGGCGTTGTCGGTCCCTATGTCCGACTCCACCTACTTTGTGTGGTTTGAGGGCTTTTGCGGTGATGACCTTGCCGCCGCCGTCGATACGGGCGAAACGATATCGGTCGCGCCAGCGACCACAACGACTTACTTCGTCCGAAACTACAACCCCTACTACGACTGCTGGAGCGACACTTGCCTTTCGGTGACCGTTTACGTGGACAACCTCTCTGCCCATATCACACCAGCCGATACGTCGATATGTGCCGGGGAGTCCTTTGTGCTTAACGGCAACCCATCGGGCGGCTTCGGGGGATACATCCATCAGTGGACGGGCGATACGTCTCCGCTTTCGTCCACCACGGTGCAAAGCCCAACCTTTTCGACCACGACGCCCGGAACTTACGTTTTGACCTACACCGTTGTCGACGGTGCGGGCTGTTCGGCAAGCGATACGGTCTTTGTGACGGTGTACCCCCTTCCCGTTGCGACGGCGAGCAACAGCGGACCATACTGCGAGGGCGATACCATAGAGCTTTTCGGCGGTCCCCCGGGGATGGAATCCTACCTGTGGTACGGTCCTGGTGGCTTTACCTCGTCCGAGCAAAATCCCGTCATACCCGGCGCCACCGTTGCACAAAGCGGAACCTACACCCTCGTTGTCGTCGACACGAACGGCTGCAGCGACACGGCATATACCGATGTCTCCGTGAGGGTTTGCACCTGCCCGCCCGCGGTCGTTTGGGTGGAGTGCCCATATCCGTGCTGGTCTTACTCATCGTGCGGGGATCAGGTTGTGATTTTCGGCGTCCACGACACAACGGGCGTGGAAATCGACACGAACCGCGTTTGGGTTACTTCGATAGTGTTTCACCCCGACCTTACCGCCGATACGGTCCACCTTTGCGAGCCAACGCCTCTTATGGAGTTCTCGTCTCTGAGCGACTCGGTTACGGTCACGGTGAGGGGCAGCTTTTCCGACGGCGACAGCGTCATCATAACCCTCGATAGCCTCTACAACATCGACGGGTGTTTGACGATACCGTAGGCGAAGAGAGGAGGTGTGACATGGCGCGAAGGGCTTTTTTGCTTTTGCTTGTGAGCTTGGGGGTTGTTTTAGGCGGCGTTCCGAAGCGGATGAACTACCAGGGGAAGCTCACAGACCCCGCAGGCGTTGCCCTGAACGACACGGTTTCGATCGAGTTCAGACTCTACGATGTCCCGGTGGGGGGTTCGCCCCTTTGGAGCGAGACGCATCCCAGCGTTGCAGTCGTGAAGGGACTTTTCGACGTCGTCCTGGGCGAGACGAACCCGCTCGACCTGCCCTTCGATACCCTCTACTACCTCGAGCTTGTGGTGGAGGGGGAGACCCTTTCGCCAAGACATCCGCTGCTGCCGTCGCCCTACTCCATCCGCGCCGAGGTCGCAGACCACGCAGCCATCACCGACACAATAAGCTTCATCGACAGCGTAAACTACGTCGATTCCGTACGGTACATCGACTCGCTGTCGTACGTGACGATAGTAAGAACGGTCGAGTTTATCACGTACATCGACAGCGTGCGCTATGTGGACACGGTGAGGTACATCGACTCCCTCTCTTACGTCGACCTTGTTCGGGTCGTTGAGTTTATCGATTACGTCGACAGCATAAGGCACATCGACACGGTGGATTACATCGACAGCATAGGCTACGTTTTGCACACGGGTTACGCCGACAGCGCAGGTCGTGTTTTGAACGAGCTTGTTCCCGGCGCAGGGATCGTCGGTCTTCCCTTCGACGGCAGCGCCCCGAGGACGTGGTCGGTTTATCTTTCCTCGCTTGGGGATGTCGACACGTCCGGGCTTTCGGCGGGGGATGTCCTCAAGTGGGACGGTTCGGCCTGGGTCGTTGCGCCTGACGACACGGGCGCTGGCGGCGGTGGAGGGTATTGGGTGCTTTCGGGCGCCAACCTCTGCGCCGCAGACACCACCTGGAGCGTTGGCATCGGAACATCGGCGCCATCGGCAAAGCTTACCGTGAAGGGCGATGCGGTCATAACGGGCGCAGCCCAGATCGACAGCACACTGAATATGACGCAGCATCAGATAATCAACATGATAATCGAAAACAGAACCTCCGACCCGCCCTCGCCGAAGCCAGGGCAGATATGGTACAGAACGGACCTCTAAGCCCTTCCTGTCCGGCGGGCGCGCCTGCGGAAGTATAGCTGAAGCGTTTTTATGTAGTCGTCGTCGGTGGAGATGTAGACGGCGTCTATCCCGAGCGATGCGAAAAGCCTTGCCTGTGCCTTCGCTTCGTTCGCCGTTTGATTCGAAAACGTGCCTTTCACCGCCGCGCTTGAGGTGTCGACGACGACAAGCTCCCCGCTTTCCGCATCCTCCAGAACGACAACGCCGACGTCCTCAAAGCTCCGCTCCGCGGGATCACTTATCACGATGGGGACGAGGTCGTGCTTCTTGGACATAAGCAAAAGCGGTCTTCTGAAGTCTCCGTCGAGGAAGTCGGAGATGAGGAACACTATAGACGAGCGCTTGAGGATGTTGTAGAGGTATTCGAGCGCGACGGCGATGTTTGTTTTTTTGTGCTTGGGCTCGAACGCCAAAAGCTCCCTTATCACCCTGAGGGAGTGCTTTTTGCCCTTTTTGGGCGGGATGAATTTTTCGACCCGGTCGGTGAACATAAGCAGCCCCACGAGGTCGTTGTTTGCGATTGCGGAAAACGAAAGTAGCGCCGCTGTTTCCACGGCGATTTCCCGCTTGAGCTCGTTTTTGGTGCCGAACGCCGAGGATCCGCTCATGTCGGCGGCGATGACGACGGTAAGCTCGCGTTCCTCCTCGAAAAGTTTTACGTATGCGCGTCCCATTCGCGCCGTGACGTTCCAGTCGATGGCGCGAACGTCGTCGCCGGGGGCGTACTCACGAACCTCGCTGAAGTCCATCCCGCGACCGCGGAAAACGGACTGATACTGCCCCGAAAATATATCCTCAACGACCCGCCTCGTGGCGATGTCTATCTTGCGAACCTTGCGCAGTATCTCGCGGAGACGCCCCTCGCGGCTCTCCTTTTCCCGAAACCTAAGAAGCCTCATCTCAAAAGCTCCTTTGCAAAATGCGTGCCCGTCTTCGCATGCCCCGCTTCTGCACTTGTGGGAGACCCCCCCACCCTGCCGAAAAGACATCCACCGTGCCGTTATGACCATCAGAAGTAGCGCATAATCCCCAGAAGTATGCCGAACGGTTCGTCTTTGGCAAGCAGCAGGTGGAACGCGGTGTAGTCCTCGCCCATGACGACGTAGGATCCGAGCGATATTCCAGCGATTAGGTCGGTTTGAGGGATTCCGAGGTTCTCGAGGTGAGCGACCACGGCTGCGGCGATGCCGACGCAAAGCTTTCCGCGCTTTGCGCGCGCCTCGGTGTACCTGAACGAGACCTGTGGTCGAAGCATAAAGCTTACGTTCTCAAAGCGCCTTGGGAATGTTGCGTAGCCTGCGCCTGCGCCCACCGAGAATCCCCCCTCGCTGCCGAAGCTCGCCTCGGGGATATCGAGCCAGAAGTCCATCGCAGCCGATTCGCTCCACGTCGAGCGGTAGACGACGGAGTTGGGCGTCGTCATGTAACCTATGGCGATGCCCTCCCTCTCGGGCGGCTCAGCAAAGACTGCGCCAAGGCTTGCGCTGAGCACCAAAAGCCAAAGCATCCCAGCCCCCTTCTTTGGGAGAAAATCTATCCGCGTGGCGCGCCTCACACAACCGCTTTGTCGTACGGGATGCGCCCTTTGAGTTCCTCTATCGTTTTCCGCAGCGTTTTCGCAAGTTTTGCGGGGGCGGTGTTGGCGTATTCCGCTGGCTCAATAGGTTCTCCCACGACGACGAAGACCCTGCTTGGCGAGATCGTCTTTCTGCCCTTGGGCATGATCCTGTGGCTTCCCCACAGGAGCACCGGCACGATCGTTGCGCCCGAGCGCCTCGCCGGACGGAAGGCTGAGGGGTGGAACCTGCCGAGTTCGCCGTCGTTCGTCCTCGTCCCCTCGGGGAAGACGGCGAAAACCCCTCCTTCGCTCAGGGCGCAGGCTATATCCTCGAACCTGCGAAGCTCGCTTCTGCTCACCCTGCGGCTTACGGGAACGCAGCCCAAAAACCTCATCCACGCGCCCAGGATGGGGATCGAGAAAAGGTCCTCCCGCGCAACGAACCTTATGCGGCTGTCGACCCAGCCAAGCAGAATGGGGATGTCGAAGTAACTCTGGTGGTTGACGATGTAGACGACGTTCCCCGCTCCTTTGGGGATGTTCTCGCCCCCAACGAGCCCCACCGGGCTTAAGGTCGTCTTCACGACGAACCTCGCCCAAAGCCTCACAACCGCGCGGGAAAGCTTTTTCGCCGTCTTCTTTCCGAGGACAGACGCCGCAGAAAGAAGGGGGATAAGCGCCGCCGAGAGGACGAAGACCGAAACGAAAAGCACTCCGTAGACCAGCGTGAAAAGCCAACGGAAAAGCAAGTCAGCCTACCTCCTCAAGCTCGCTTTGTATCTGCTGCATGACGTAGAGCTCGTGGTAGAATCCCTTTTGTTCGAGGAGCTTTTCGTGCGTTCCCATCTCGATCACCGTTCCCCCGTCGAGGACGATTATCCTGTCGGTTTCCTGCAGCGCCGAGACCCTGTGGGAGACTATTATCGTTGTCTTTCCGCGCCTCGTCTCGAGGAGGTTCGAGAGGATGGCCTCCTCCGTCTCCGTGTCGACTGCGGAGAGGGCGTCGTCGAGGATGAGGATGGGGGGATCAAGAAGCAGAGCTCTGGCTATGGCGAGCCTCTGCTTTTGACCGCCCGAAAGCATAACCCCCCGCTCGCCGACGACGGTGTCGTACCCTTTGGGGAAGCCTGAGACGTCCTTGTGGAACTGCGCAAGCTTCGACGCCATTATCGCCTCCTCGTCCGAGGCGTCGGGACGACCGAACTTTATGTTCTCCATAACCGTTGCGGAGAAGAGAAACGAGTCCTGGGGGACGTATCCTATGGCGGAGCGCAGACAGGAAAGCTTTATCCGTTTCACGTCATATCCGTCGACGAACACGGTTCCCTCCGGCGGGTCGAACAGGCGCATCAAAAGCAAAAGGAGGGTCGTTTTGCCCGAGCCCGTCTTGCCCGTTATCCCAACGAACTCCCCCGCCTCCACCCTGAACGAGACGTCCCGAAGCGCGGGCGGAAGGTTGGGCTTGTAGCGGAAGGTCAGGTTCCTGAACTCGATCTTGCCCCTCACCCTCTCAAGCCTGACGGCGTCTGGGGCGTCTGTTATTTCGGGCTTTTCGTCGAAGACCCGCATTATGCGCGCAAGCGAAGCCTTTCCGCGCTGGTAGAGGTTTATGATCCAGCCTGCGGCGATCATGGGCCATATTATAAGCCCCAGGTAGCTGTTGAAGGCGACGAAGTCGCCCATGCTCATTCTCATTAAGATGACCTTCCTTCCGCCCACGAGGAGGATTATCGCGAAGGCGATCCCCACAACAAGCCCCACAAAAGGCTCGAAGAGCCCGCCTATGAGGATCATCCTTATGTTTTTGTTGACGTAGTCGGAGCTTATGCTCGAGAACCGCTTCGTCGTTGCTCCCTCGCGAACGTAGCTTTTTATAACCCTTATGCCCGAGATGACCTCTCTGACGTAATCGGTCATTGCCGCGAATGCCTCCTGCACCTTCTCGAAGCGCCGCGAAAGTATCCGTCCGAAGTGCGCCACTATGATCGAGAGCACAGGAAGCGGCAGGAGGACGAAAAGCGTAAGCGAAGGATTTATGGCAAACATCATCCCGACCGATGCGACTATGAGGAAGGCTGCGTCGATGAGGGCTACCACGCCTATCCCCGCCATCATCCTTACGGCTTCGAGGTCGTTTGTCGCAAGCGCCATCAGGTCTCCGACCTTGTGCTCGACGAACCACGCCGGCGAAAGCCCCAGAAGGTGGGTGTAGAACGAGCGCCTCAGGTTCCTCTCCATCCTGCGGGATATCCCTATCATGCAGTACCGCCACACGAACCTCAGAGCGACGATTGCCAGCGAGAGCGCGGCTATTGCGGCGGAGATCTCCAGAAGCAGAGCCGGCGTTGCGCGCCCGAACGAGAGGGCATCGATGCCGCGCTTCACAAGCCGCGGTATCAAAAGCTGAAAGACGTCAACAACCACCAGGGCGGCTATGCCACCCCAAAAATAGCGCGCGTTGCCGGAAAGGTAGGGCTTAAGTTTCCTGTAAACCCAGAGCATCGAAGAAAACTAATAAGCACCGCCTCCTGCGCGGGCAAGGGAAATAAAACCTCAGGAGCTTGTGAGAACGACAACGGGGATCACCATCTCCTCCACCGATATCCCGCCGTGGAGGATGGAGTTTTTGTACTGCCGCTCGTACTCGCTGAAGTTAGTGGGGTAGATCAAGTAGTAGTCTTCCTTTGCGATGACATAATTCGTCGTCACGCCGAAGGACGGGAGCTTCCACTTGGCGGGGTCCTTTATGAGGATTCCGCCCTTTGGGTCGACGTTTAGGTTGTCGCCGTACTTGTACCGCAGGCTGGGGGATGTGTCCCTCTTCCCGAACACCTTTACGCCCCTGCGACCTATGGTGCTTCCGTGGTCGGTTGTGAGGACTATGACGAGGTCTTCGTTTCCCTTTGCCTGGACGAGCGCTTCGTAGAGCGCCGACTGCACGAACCAGGTCTTCATCACCGCGCGGTAGCCGCTCTCGTCGGGAGATATCTCCTTCAGAAGGTCGGAGGCTGCGCGTGAGTGCGCGAGGATGTCGAGGAAGTTCACGACGACGGCGGAAAGCGGAGCTGAGATGTATCGGTTTAGACGCCTGACCAGGCTCTCGCCCTCCTCAGGGTCGAGTATCTTTATGTATTTTGTGTCGCCGTCGAGGGTTATCCCGAGCCTGTCGAGCTGACGGTCCATAAGCTCGTGCTCGTAACGGTTGTGGGAGCTTGGGTCCGCCTGACCCCTCGACCATATCTTGGGATACGCCCTCTGGAGCTCGGCGGGGAAGAGCCCGGAAAAAAGCGCGTTTCGGGCATAAGGCGTTGCCGAGGGCAGGATGGAGAAGTAAAGCTTCGTCTGGAGCCTGTAGTGCTCGGCGAGAATGGGCTCCACGACAAGCCACTGGTCGTAGCGCATGCAGTCTATTACGACGAACATCACCCTCTTCCCCTCCCTGAGGGGCGGGACGACGAAGCGCTGGAATATGTCCACGGAAAGCATCGGTCGTTCCGCAGGCTCCGACCAGATCCAGCTTGTGTAGTTTGAGATTACGTATTTGGAGAACTCGGCGTTTACCTCGCGCCTGAATGTTCTGTGCATATCGGTTAGGGCAAGGTCCGGGCGCTCGTCGAGGATGACGTCCCATTCGGCAAGCCACCTGCCTATCCTGAGCCAGTCGTCGGGGGAAGCCTGGGGCGAGAGAAGCTCGTACATCTCGCGGTATTCCTCGGTGTAGTCCCTCGTTAGGCGCTCGCCAACTATCCGCTCTGCCTCGAGAATCTTCTTAAGCGAAGTCAAAATCTGAAGCGGGTTTACGGGCTTTACTATGTAGTCGGCTATCTGCTGACCTATAGCCTCCTCCATTATCCTCTCCTCTTCGCTTTTCGTCACCATAACGATCGGGATGTTCTTGTCCACCTTCCTTATCTCCTCGATCGCGGTGAGACCGTCCATCCCTGGCATCATCTCGTCGAGGAGGACGACGTCGGGATGGGACATCTTTATCATGTCGATTCCCGCTGGTGCGCTTGAGGCAACCAGAACCTTGTACCCCCGCTTCTCCAAAAACTTTATGTGCGAGCGAAGCTGATCTATCTCGTCGTCTATCCACAAAACCTTCTTCTCCGACATCTTACACCTCCACCTTTCGTCTTTCGAGGGAGAAGGCAACCACGCTCAAGGCGGGTGCGCCCTGAGGCAGGTTTAGCAGTTTGGTCATAGACTGCAACAAAAATTATACGCAGGCAGTTTCGTCTTCGCAAGCGTTTTTCCTCAGGCGATGCGCCCAAGCGTTTGTTTTCCGCCGCCCGCGGGATGTCGCGGCGCTATTTGCGCCTTATGAGGCGAATTTCGTAGCAGAAAATTTGATTCTCGCAGCTTGTTCGATATAAATCGAGGCGGAAGGAGGAAGGTGCTTGATGGAGAAGAAGATGAGAAAACCCTTTGAGCCTTACAGTCCCGATGAGCGTCGTCGCGCCTTGGATGAGCTATTATCGAGCGCTAAGGGCGGCAAGCCCGCCTTCTGCTCCGTGGCTCGCAGGACTGGGATATCGGTCTCCACGCTTAAGCGTTGGTGGATAAACCATCAGCTTGAGCGGCAGAGGGAGCTTAGGGCTCAGTTCGAGGGTGCGATAGCAGCTATCCTCCACAGGATGCAAAAGCTCGCGCAGCAGACGAACAACCTCAAGGAGCTTGCGCCCGTGGTGAAGATGCTCTCCGAGCTTTTGCAGAGGTTCGAGGGCGAGTCGGAGGGCGAGGAAATATGGGGTTAGCCGTCTTCGTCCTCCTTTTCGCCCTCGTCCCTTTCGCTTTCCTCCTGCGGCGCAACCCTTAGGATACCGCGCTGCATGCGCTCGAAAAGCTCCTTGAGCCTGTAGCCCCTGTTGCGCGGAAGCCTCCTTCTGTGTAGCGGATCGAACCCAGGCATCACAAAACAATAACGGTTTTATTGCGCTATGTCAATAGTTCTTTCGCCCAAACAGAGGGAGTTTGTTTTTCTTCGCAGCCGCTACAGCGCCTTCATAGGCGGCGTTCGCAGCGGCAAGAGCTTTGCGGGCACCGTGAGGGGTATAATCCTCGCCCGCAGGAGGCGGAGCGTTGGCGCTGTTGTGGCGCCAACGTACACAATGCTGCGCGACGTGCTTTTGCCGCTGTGGCAAAGGCTTCTGCCCGCAAGGTTTGTCAGGAAGTTCTCGCATTCGCAGATGAAGCTTTGGCTTACAAACGGCTCGGTGGTCCTCTTCAGGTCGGCTGAGAACCCAGAGAGGCTCTACGGTCTCACGCTCGACTGGTTCCACATCGACGAGGCTGCCACGCTTCCGCGGCGCGTGTGGGATGTGATGTTCTCGCGCACCGTATCGACCAAGGGTTTTGGCTTCATAACGACGACGCCCAACGGTCACAACTGGGTTTACGAGCTTGTAACGAGCGGCGAGGTTGCCGCTGTTTTCGCGAAGACGCTCGACAATCCGCTCGTCGATCCTGCTGAGGTCGAGCGCGCCCGCAGAATGCTTTGCCCAAAGTTTTTCAGACAGCAGTACGAAGCATCGTTCGAAGCCTACCTCGGGCAGGTCTACGACGACTTCGGGGAGCGGAACATCGCTCCTTATACCCCCACATCCGACCTGCCCACATATATCTGCGCCGACTTCGGGTGGCGCCACCCAACGGCACTCCTGTGGGCGCAGGTGGACGAGCGCGGGAACATATACTTCTTCGACGAGGTCGTGGAGCCCTTCCTTTCGCCCGAGCTTATAGCGCGACTGCTTTGGGGCGATGCGGTTAGACTGCCATCGGGGAAGGTTTTCAGGGCTAAGGTCCCGTGGTCGGAGGTCGCGGAGCTTGTGACGGGAGTCGAGGCGCTCCAGTCGCGGCAGGAGTCGAGCGGAATGGCGATAGTCGATATCCTGCGCGGGCTCGGGATAGATCGAATAAGGGTTGTGGGCGGAAGCGTTCTGCGCGGGATATTCGCCGTAAGGGGGAGGGTGCTCGATGCCGCGGGCGAACCGCATCTGTTCGTCGACCCGCGCTGCGAAAGGCTCATTCGCGACTTCCGCGGATACCACTACCCCGAAGGCGCAGAGGGCGCAGCCTCAGAACTCCCGCTCAAAGACGGCGTCCACGACCACACAATGGACGCAGTCAGGTACCTTGTGACCGCGCTCGAAAACGCCACGCCCAAATGGCTTATTTAGCAAAAGGAGGGTGATATGACCCCTGTTGAGCAGGCGATAAGGGAGCTTTTTCTTGCGTCTCGGCGCGCGGCAGCCGAAGGATATAAAAGGGATATCGAAAAGCGCCTCGATTACTATAACGACAGACAGCTCCCCTACCTTCTGGAGCTTATTTCGCAGCAGTTCGTCCACGCCGACCCGCTTTCGGTTCAACCACACTTTTTCAATATAGTCAAGCCGATAATAAACGAGATATCGATGGTTTATCGTTCGGGAGCCCGCAGGACGCTTGTTCGCGATGGCGGCGGCGACGTAGACGAGGCGGTTGTGGCGGTGTGGGAGTTCATACAGCGCACATCAAGCTACGACATGATTATGAAAACCGTCAACCGGATGGTCAACCTGTGCAAGACCGTCCTCGTCAAGCCTTCGTTCCGCGCGGGAGGGATAAAGCTCGATATACTTACGCCAAATCTCGTCGACGTCGTTGTAGATGAGGACGACCCCACAGAAGCCGTCGGGATCGCATATATTCGCCCCCTCCAAAACGGCATCTCGGGACCGCGCGTTGTGTATCACTACTGGGACAGTGAAAGGTACCTGCGGATATCTCCCACCGGCGAAATCCTTGACAATCCCGGCAATCCTGAGGGGATAAACCCTTATGGGGTTCTTCCGTTCGTTCGCTTCTGCAGCCAGGTTCCGCTCGACGACTTCTTCGTCAAGGGCGGGGACGACCTCATAGTCGCTCAGGACAACATAAATATAAAACTTACGCAGCTCAACTATATAGTCAAGATGCAGAGTTTCTCCGTTCCCGTTTTGGTCGGCTACACGGGCAGCGAGAGGATAGTCGTTTCGCCCGGCAAGCCTGTGGTTGTTCCGCTCGGAAGCGTTGGGATGCAGGGTGCCCCCGACTTCCGCTTCGAGACGCCGCATCCGCAGATAGCAGAGCTTATAAAGCTCCTCGAGCACGAGATAATCCGAATCTTCCGCGCATACGGCATAGGCAGCGCCGACTTCTCCCTCCAGGGCGAGGTCAAGTCCGGGTTTGCCTTGGTTATGGAGAACCTCAAGCTTTTGGAGTCGCGGGAAAACGAGCTCCCCTTCTACGAGGACGCGGAGGAGAAGCTCTTTGAGGTGATAAAGCGCGTTTGGAACTACCACTGCCGCTTCCTGCCGCCGGGGCATCCGCACAGGGGGGTCATAATCCCCGAGGACGTCCACCTTCAGGTCTCGGTGAACGACATATCGCTGCCCAAGCCAACAGCCGAGGAGGTCGCCGAGTGGAGGTTTATGTTCGAGCACAAGCTCGCAACACCCATCGACTTCCTGATGAGGAGGTATAAGCTCTCCGAGCAGGAGGCGCAGAGCCGCTGGGAGCGCGTGAGGAGGTGGTGGAGCGAGTTTGCAGGCGAAGGAGAACAAGAAGGAGGTGAGATATGACAGACCCTAAGGTCGACGCCTCAGGCGAGCCTTCGGGGGGCGCCCCCGGGGGTGAGGTAAGCGTCGATGAGCTTTTGCGGCGCCTTGAGGAGGCGCAGAGGCTCCTTATATCCGAGCGCAATAGGCGCGCGTTCGAGCGCGCGGCGGCGAAGGCGGGAATTCGAAGCGACAGGGTCGACGCGGCGGCAAAGCTCGCCCAGATCGACTCCATCGCCGAGGAGCTCGATCAGAACAGGGCTTTTGAGCTTGCCAGGCGCATCGCAGCCGAGTACCCCGAGTTCGTCGAGGGCGCATCGCCACTCTCTACCGACCAAGGTGCGCCATCGGGGGCGAAGAGCCGCGCCAAGGCGGCAGGCGATGCGCTCGAAATGCTCAAGCTGCTGAGAAGAGGCTAAAACAAAGGAGGTGCCATGTTAACGACGTATTCGTTTCAGAACCTCAGGAGGGATCTTTCGGAGGTTTTCGCCACCATCGTTGCGAGCTCGCCGACGTTCATAAGCAGGATTCCGATAGTCGGCGCCGCACGCCACTACAAGCACGAGTGGGTCGAGGACGTTGTGCAGCCGACCACCGACTCCCTAAACGGCGCGATCGACAACACACAAACCACCATAACGGTCTCCGACGGAACGAAGTTTAAGGCTGGGATGATCCTGGGCTTCGAGGGCTACGACGAGCAGATGAAGGTGGTCTTAGTTTCGGGCAACGACCTTACGGTTGAGCGAGGCTACGGCGAGACGACGCCCGAGGCGATGGCGGACGGCACGACGGTGAGGATCCTCTACATCCCAGCCGCGGAGGGCAGCGAGGCCGGCGACGACGCGTGGCAGGAGCCAGGGATAGAGTACAACTACACCCAGATATTCACCCGAACGGTGCGCGTTTCGAACACCGCCCGAAGCTCGCAGCACTTAATCTTCGAGGACCTCATCGACAGGGGCGTCAGGGACGCGCTTCTGCAGATACAGATGGAGCTCAACTACGCCGCCATCTTCGGCAGGCGCTACGCCGACCCGTCCGATCCGTCGGTCCCAAGGACGATGGGCGGGGTGATGTACTTCGTCGACGTTGCCGGCGGGAACGTCCACGACGCCGGCGGAAGCGAGCTTACCCCAACGATGATGAACGACCTGCTGGAGCAGATCGCCAAGCGCGGCGGGCAGCCGAACATGATCCTCTGCGGGACGAAGCAAGCAAGGAAGATATCGTCGTTCAACCTCACCTCGGGCTCGGCGCCCATCGTCCGCACGAGGGTGACCGACACAAGGACCGGCGCAGCGGTCTACGAGTTCGTCGGTGACCTGCCCCTTGGGATAATCGAGACGATCGTCGTCGACTTCAACTTCCCCGACGACAAGCTCATGTTCCTCGACACGCGCAGACTCGCCCTCGTTCCGATGGAGAACCGCGCCCTCTCCGACTTCGACGCAACGCCCACCGGCGCCGACTTCACCGCAAGGAGGGTGCTTGGCGAATACACCCTCGAGGTCAGAAACGCCAAGCAGGCGCACGGGATAATCAAGAACTTGGCGTAAGGCGGTTTCGGGCGGGGTCGAAAAGACCCCGCCCCGGGCAAAAGGAGGTCAGCCTATGTCTTGGGACGACGCCCTGCTCTTCACAACCGCAGACCTGCTGGCGAGGGAGGGAAAGCTCCTTGAGAACGTCGAGTTCCCAAACAGGCACGCGGTCGTCAAGGAGATCGTCGGAGAAAGGATTAAGGCGCGCTTCCCACACATCGACGACCCGCTCTCGGAGATAGTTGATCCTTCGGTCTTCTCCGAGGCGGCTTTGTGCCTGAACCTCGCCATCGTCCTGCGCGAAAACTCCACCCGAAAGGACGACCTCTTCTCGGTGAGGGCGGAGTTCTACCAGCGCAGGTTCGAGCAGGAGCTCGAGAGAGCCTTCAGCAAGGTCAGGTTCAGCACCGAAGAGACGGGCATAGAGATCGTGAGGTGAGATATGGGAGTTTTGTGGGACGTTGTGGATGAGGTTCGTCGCAGGCTTTTGGACGATGTGGGGGTTTTGCGGGTCGTCGTTGGCGACGTCGACGTTCCGGCGTCTGCCCTGCCCGCGGGGAGGGTTGTGCTCGCCGCCTTCGTCGTCGACGGGGCAGCCGCGCTCCCCACGAGGATCGAGGCGACACTCGTCGTCGAGCTTGTCCTCCCAAGCGGTACTGGCGCCGAAGACCTGGCGAACACCGCAGAAAAGCTCGTTGAGGCGCTAAGGAGAGGAGGTTATCCCCACGGAACGCGGGTGATCCAGAGGGGCAGGGCGACCATAAAGGATGGGGTTTACCCCACCGTTTCGCTTTTGCTCGACATCGCGTGGGCGGAGAGATACGAGTGAAAGGAGGCACAATGGGCGTTTTGGACGCAGGCGAGCTCCTGTTCCCCGAGACGCAAGGGGGGAGGTTCGTTCTCTATTCCTGCGGCAGCAAGGTGGGTGAGGTGGCGCTGCCGGAAAAGGGCATAACGTACTTTCCGCCGGAGGTTGAGATCACGGGCTCGGGCGCGAGGCTTATCCTGCGCCTCAGACTCGACTTCGCCGACGGCGAAGCCCTTGCGGCGATAAGGCGCGTCCTCCGCTTCTGGCAGGACGACCCCCACAGACACTCGCTGCGGCTGGTCCTGCCTGGTGAGAGGGGAAGGGGATACGAGGTCGTCCCCGACGGGAGGTGGCGCGCCTGGTTCTTCGACGACGAGCCCAAGGGATACGGTCCCGTTGAGCTTCAGTTCGCCTCAAGCGACGTTGTGGACGTCTCGGAGCCGGCGTTTTGTGAGGTCACCCCTTGGGTCGTTGAGTGACGTGGCGGAGCCTGCGCCTGACCTCGTCGGCGAGCCAGTGCCCCGGGTGCCACGAAAGCCACTGCTCGGTCATAAACGTCCACTCGTGCGGGTCCTCGCCTATGCGCTCAGCCAAACCGGCGCGCATGACAAGGTATAAAGGGTCCCACGACATCCACGGATCGAACCGGCGGAGCAGGCGCCGAAGGAGGGAGTCCTGACCCGTGGAGTGGATGAGGTTTGCCGCGCAGACAAGCTCCGGCGCAAGCCTGTTGGACAAGGTGTTTGTGTAGTGCTCGCGCTTTCGGAGGGGAGGGTTTTCGGCAACGTAGTTCCAGTTTTGGGCGCAGAGCATCTCAAACGCGGTTTTCGCAAGCTCTGGCGGCGGGATTGGCTTCGGGCTGTATTTTGCGCACATCGCGGGCAGGCGGTAGAGGCTGTCTGCGGGGATTTCGCCCAGCGTGTCGCCGAGGACGAAGATGGGTCGGCACGTGGCGAGCCTACGGAGGAAGGAGGCGAAGTCGAGCTCCTGCAGCTCCTTTTTGCCGATTATGAACCGAAGCGGCGTGCTTCGCCAGATGTGCCGCCTGTAGCCCTCGCAGCCCCAAAGCCTCTTTTCGACGGCGATGACGTCGCGCCTCACGCCGTCGACGGTCTGGAGGTAGCGGATGGGATAGGCTTCGACCTCGCCCGTGACCACAAGGACGGCGTCCTTCGGCATTGCGCGCAGAACGTTCGCCATATTCGACAAAAGCGCCTCGAGGGCATCCGGGTCGTCCACGCGCAGGTGCGGAGGCATCCTGCGGTATACATCCTCAAGCACAGCCCTTGCGGCGGAGCTCTTGCCCCTCTTGGAGAGCTTTGCGAGGAGCTCGAATGCGCGCCAGCCCGCAGGATCGCAGAGGTCCGACCTGCGCCCCGGCTCCCAAAGCGCCTTCGCCGAAGCCCTCGCCCTCAGGCTCAAAAGCGGCGTTGGCTGCAAAAGCCAAAGGACCAAAGCCAAAGCAGCCACCAAAAGCACTGCGATCGTCTTCTTCATAGTCGGCTCCGGATGGGGTCAAAAGGCAAGATAGCTTGTTTGTCCTCGGTCGCAAGCTCGGTTTTGCTTGCGTCGACAAAGATGCAGCGGCATCGTTTTCCGTATGACTCAGCTTGAGCGGAAAACCTTCTTTCTGCATTTGCTTTTCAGCCTCCTCAACGGGATGACCTTCGGCATTGTGTTTTCGCTTTACGAGGTTGTTGCGAAGCGCGCCCTTGGGGCGAGCGACCTCGAGATCACCGTTTTGGTTATGGGATTGCCGGTAGCGTGGCTTTTCTCGACCGCCATAGCGAGCCTCATGCAGCGCCACGAAAGCTACAGACCATTCCTTCTGGGAGCGGGCGCTACGAGAATCATCTCGATGACGCTTATGCTTTGGGTGAAAAACTCGGGGGAGTATCTGGCGCTTATGATACTCTTTCTTTTGCCCATAAGCGTAATAAACCCCGTTCAGAACTTTATATTGGCGAGGAATTATCCTTCCGCCTCGCGGGGTCGTTGGTTTGGCTGGGCGAACTCCGTTGCGAACGTCTCGGCGCTGCTCACATCCATCACCGTCGGCATGCTTCTGGATGCGAACGAGCAGCTCTTCAGGGAGGTCTATTTTATAATAGGTCTTGCCGGCGGACTGGCTTGTTTCGTCCTGGCTGCGATACCAACGCCCAGGCGCAAAACAACAGAGCCTTTGGAAAATCCCGTGAAGAAACTTATAGCCGTGCTGGCAAAAAACAAAGGATTCCGGATATTCGAAAGGAACTTTTTTATATATGGCTCGGCGTTTTTGATCCTTTCGCCGGTTATTCCTGTCTATCTCGTTGACGCGCTTAAGATGAGCTACACCGAGGTTTCCTTTGCCCGTGCAGTCATAGGGATGTTCGGCGTTGCTTTGTTTTCGCCGTTTGTGGGGAGATTTCACGACAGATATAATCCGTTCAGGTTCGCCGCTGCAGTATTCGGGATGCTCGCCCTCTTCCCGCTTTTGCTGGCTTTAGGATGTATCTTTGGGCACGCCAGCGTTTATGCAGCTTATGTTTTATATTCCTTTGCGATGGCGGGGATAGCGATAGTTTGGAACCTTGGTTCCATCTATTTCGCGGAGCCTGATAGAGAGGCTTTATATCAGTCGATCCACGTGACGCTTACGGGCGTTCGCGGCATTATAGCGCCCGTTTTAGGTTATGTGGCGATGCACTTCTTGGGTTATTGGTTCGCGTTTCTCGTCTCCTCGATGCTCTTCTTTGCGTCGTCATATCTCATGAGCAGGTCCGCCAGGACCGTTTAATGCATCTTTTTATAAAAATTGTTTCAATCAAACAAGGAGGACGTATGGCAGAGCGTCTTTTGTTGATAAGGTATGAGCCGGGTCGTTCCCTGCGCGCCGTTCCGGCCGGAGGGGATCCCTACACCGAGGGAACTAACCTGACCGATCACGGCGACGGGTTCTATTCCGCCATGCTACCCACGGGGGTGTACGATATATATTATAAAAACGAACCAGACGACTCGACCTGGCTTCCTCTGGAGCATTACCAGGGCAGGTTCCATCCGACGGACGACATAACCGATGAGCTTTTTTCGCTTTCCTCGAGTGTGACGACTTTGGAGGACCGGGTAAGCGCGCTTGAGGGGAGTGTTCCCGGTACGCCGCAAAACGTTAAGGTCGTTCGCACAGCGGGCGGTGTGCACATAAGCTGGGACCCCCAGAACGGAGGGACTATATATATTGTTCGCGGAGTATATCACCATTCCGGCGAACAAGTAAACGTAGATGAGACAAGCAGGGTTCTCTACGCGGGCTACACGAGCGAGTGTTTGTTGTCCAACGAGCTTAGGTTTGCTGACCTCGAGAGCCGCCCGTACGGCGATGTGGAGCTCAGCTTCCGCATTTGGGCGTGCAGCGCGGCGGGAACATCGGAACCATCGGATGTTTATAATATAAAGCTCGATTTGGCGGCTGAGCGCGCCGAGTTTTGCCGCAGCGCGGTCTGCGATTGTGGCAGTTGTTCCGCGCGATGCGAAGTAAGCTTTGTGACGACCAGCTTTCCCGGCGCCTTTCCCAAGACCACGGTGGATGAACAGGGACGTCCGGCGGGTGCACCCGCGCGAACCTTGTCGTTCAGCCGCGATGTGCGAATACTGCGCGTAGAGGCAGAAAGCCTGAAGGAGGCGCAGCAGGATTGCTGTATATATTTCTGCGACGCTTTCTCAGGTCAAGTATATAAACTTGCTTTTGGCGCGGGAGAGAGGTTCGCCCGAAGCGAGGAAACGGCAGCTGGAAACCCGTCTATTTTTGTTATGAGATATCCCGATAGTAAACTCCTTATATACAGCGACGACGCAGAGAGCCTGACGGACGTTGAAATAAGATTGGAACTCGCCGTTGTATAACATTGACAGGAGGGAGAAGATGCGCAAAATAATCGGAGCGTGTGTTATATTTACGGTGTATGCGTTTAGCCAGGACCTGCCGATTTTTCTGAAGGCAGATTCGATCGCAGTCGAAAAGCTTTTGCGGACAGTGGGGAGCTCTTTCTATACATCAGATTTCCTGCACAGATTCGAGCGGGGTTATGTAGAAACTGTGCTTGTGAGCGATAGCATTTGCGATAACGACACATGCTATCCTTCGGGGTACGAGACGCTTCGAGTGGTTGTAGATATTGGCGATAGCGCATTGATTGAGCTTGCAGCCGATACGTTCTGGATTTACGGCGACAAGAAGAAAATGCAGTTTGCGCTAAATCCCTTCGTTGACAGGAACACAGATTCAAGCGGCGACGAGTATTATCTTTTGTTTACAAAGGATGAGCCTTTCTGTGATACTATTATATCAAAGGATGGTCAAAGTGTTCTCTGTCAGTGGTGCGGCAGGCGGAAAGTTTTTGAATTTTGGTATCCCGAAAGCGCCGGCGCTGCACTGCTTTTAAGGAGAACGCGGATTGAACTCTACCCGGAGCAGGACAGCTGCAGGTCGAGGCAGGTCAATATAGTTCCTTTTGGGAACTTTGTTGTTAAAGATGAAACCGGCCCGGTGCAGATGGTGGATGAGAGTGGAGAAATTATCTTGCGGAGAGCCGATGATATTGTGCCTGTGACACGAAAACCTGTTTATAGAAAGGATGCTCTTATAAATTTGCGTTATAACCCCGACTCCATATTAACTACGAATCAGGATACTGCTATAATTCCATTTCTCGTTGTTGACGGTAGCTGGCTGGTGCGCTGGAAGTGGATATGGGGCGAATATGCCGCCGAAAGCGGAACCTACATAGGCTATGCCGCAGTCTGGGATGATATCCCATGGGGTGGGTTTGAGTATACAGACGAGGGGTTGCTTCAGGTTGCGATGGCGGCACCAGCGCAGTACTGCCCGATCTCAGGTGGCGATACGCTCGGCTATGTCGACAGCGTTATCGCCCTACTCGAAAGCGATGGAATCGCCGATGACAGCCTTTTCGTATGCTATCCGCGCGATACCGTCGCTGAGTGGGGGTGGCACAGGATTCGGGATATATTTTATAAAAACTTCAACAGTGATAGTTCACATTGTCCCATAGTATTCTCCAGACCTGTTGACACGCTGTTCACATCCGCTGGGAATTTATGCGATAATTCGCGTCAGGTTTACTTTTGCTCGGCTTCCGAAGCCTGTGATGGAGTGGGCGGTATGGCATCATGTGGACACGCATATTTCAGGGATTTTTGGGCAGACGCTCTGCATTTTTACAGCGCCTTCAGCATACCCGCGCTATGCGATTTAGGTGTTATACCCTACTCAGTTGAACAGATTGTTCACAGTGATCCTGAACTTGTTTTATATATTATTGCTGCTGGTTCCGTGCCGCGCATCTGGATCAACGGGAATGAATATATAGTTTCGCCGTCGTACTTTCCGCCATACGGCGATCCATACGGTTATGTCCTCAACGGCTACAGGGCGGTTATAGATTCGCCTGCCGTAGACTGGTATGGGTTGAACACAGTTGAGGTCGAGCACGTTTCACCACTGCAGGATGGTCTGGGGGCGCAGGTAGTATTTGCTCTTCGGTTCTGTCCACCGTCAACCTCTTTATATATCCAGCCTATTTGTGAGGGTGACACGCTCATTCTTAACGCGCCTTTATATTCAGGCACTGAGGTCGCCGACTCGGGGCAGGCTCGAGATACAGCTGTTGTCGCGGGTGTCGACTCGCTCTCAGCCGTTCTGGCAACGCAAAACATAGACGGAGTGTGGCAGCCCGTCAACTTTACTTTGTCCGATTCTACGGTTATTGTCATCTTCGATTCGACGTTGACGCAGCCCCGTCGTTGGCGTTGGTGGTTTTTCTCACGTTATTAATAAAGGAAGGTGAGTATGATCGGTAAACCCGTTTCTCCCACGGCGGCTTTGGTGGAGGAATCGGGACGGCGCCGTGTCGTCAATATCTCTATAAAACGTCGTTTTTATAAAGATCACGACACGGGCACGCTGTGCGCAATAGATTCAACGCCGGTTGACGCACGGCGACACGGCGGATATAAATTCGAAATATTGCGACACACCCTGTTCTTTGCGTTTGCGCCTTCAGAACGCAGTTTGCCCTTCTTACGCATAACTGATCCCTCCACCGGTGCTGCGTGGGCTATATGGTTCATGAAAGCCGGCGGCGCGTATATACTGCCGCGCCTTTGCGAAAAGCTCGGCAACGGCGTTCTGTGGCAGATCGATGAATTATCTACTTTTGAGCTCCGAGTCCTGGGTCATAGGGTCAATAAAATAATCAAGCTTGAGCGGCGCCCGAGCTGGAATAAACTGGTTTTCAGGTTCGCTCGGGGCGGAGGTGATCTGCTTCCCGCAAAGGAGTCAACTCCGCTGCTTGCCGCGTTCAGGAAGGGGCGGGTATTGCCCCTCTTCTGGTTCGCTCCACCGTCTTGTTGGGACAGCGCGGACCGAAGGGGCGAAATTATTTATAATATAGTTCCTATTCGCTCTGGCGTCTGGGAGCTTGAAGTGACGCTTGACCCTCAGTGGCTCGACGAGGCAGTTTATCCTGTATATATCGATCCGTCGTTAGTGCTGCAGCCGGCAAGTGCCGAAGGAAAGGATAATTATATATACAATACCACTAGAACGTCGAACCGCGGTGTGGCGCCCGATATTAGAATTGTTAAGGAATCCGCGGCTCTTCTGCGAACCCTCATACAGTTCGACTTAAGCGCTATTCCGCCAGGTGCAAATATAATAAGCTCCGTTTTGCATTTATATCTGAATCGCGGTTGGTATCCGATGATTGAGGTACACGCAAACAGGATAATCGCGCACTGGGAGGAGGGCGGATGCAACGGCTCGACGTGTTACGAGGCGTCGTGTTGGGATTATAGAAGCTACGATACATTGCCCTGGGGCGAGCCCGGCGCCGGTGCAGTCGGCGTTGACATCGCTGAGTTTACGGAGGTCACCGACTGCGGCGGCACTATATCGGACATCGACGTCGACCTGACGGAATCGACGCAGCAGATAGTAAACGGTGCGCCCAACTACGGCTGGCGCCTGAGGTGCAGCGAAAACGTATATACTGAAGGGAGCTCCTTCTGCTCCAGCGACTACTCCGAGCCAAACCTGCATCCGATGCTTACCGTCGAGTATGAGCAGCCAACGACGGTTATTCCAGTGGGGCCGGGCGCCATTGCGGGGCGCGGAACGGTCGAACCGTTGGCGAAAGGAGGTTGAAATGATATATAAGGCGGGTGAATCTATAACTTTTGTTGCGTATTATACGTCGAGCGGTGTGGCGAAGACAGGGCTTACCGACGTGATCGCCAAGGTCGTCCGGATCGGCTACGGCGAGGTGGCGTCTCCAAGCGTCGTCGAGGAGGGATACGGTTTTTACAGCTGCACGTTCACCCCGTCCGAAGACGGCGTTTATGTGTGTCAGTTTAAGACGGACGACAACACAGTTGACCAGAAGGAGCTTGCCGCCATTGCGTTCCGCGGCGTTGGCGGTCATAACAACTTAGATGCGGCTGTGTCGACGAGGCTTGCTTCGGCAGATTACACCCCTCCGCCGTCGGTCGACGAGATAGACGACAGGCTCACCTCGTCGCACGGGGCGGGGAGCTGGCAGGCTGTTGGTGTTGAGCCCATCGTCCTCAGGCTCTCTGCCGACGAGCTTGCCGCACTTCTGGACGGACAGTCGCGAAGACCCATATCGGTCTTCCGCGGCGACAGCCTCGAGCTGGATATAACCGTCGTCGACTCCAGCGGAGATCCCGTCGACCTCACGGGGGCGTCGGCGGTGTTCACCGCAAAGACGTCGGAAAGCGACGAGGAGCCTGTAATACAAAAGTCGCTCGATATATACGATCCGCCGGCAGGCAAGATGCGTCTGTCGCTCTCGGAGACAGACACTCGGTTGCCTGTAAGCATCTATCCCGCCGACATCGAGATCACGCTGTCCGACGGGAGAGTGAAGACGGTGTGGAGCTCGCATCTTCAGATAAAGTGGGACGTGAGCAGGTGAGGTATGAAGCTCAGGACTATAAAACGAGTATCGCAGGCGAAATATATAATATGGCGGCGCTACCTGAGGAGGTGGTTTGGACGGCACCGTGAGGGCAGGGTTTACGTGATTGAGTTTTTTGCCGGTCCGGGCATATATCCCGGCGGGTTTCGTGGAACGCCAATTATAACGGCAGAGGAGGCAGCAAGGCATGCCGGGGGGAAGAGGGAGATTTCGCTTATATTTGTCGAAAGCGACGGTGAGATCGCTTCCAGGCTTCGTGAGAATTTGCCGGAGGGCGTTGACAGGGTGTCTTCGTCCGTTATCAACGCCCGCGCGGAGGAGGTTATACCGCACATTGCGGAGACTTTGGGCGATTCTCCTGCGCTCGTCCTCGTTGATCCTTACGGGTATCCGCCGCCGACGCGCCTTCTGAGGGAGCTCCTTCGGCTGCCCGGCGCCGAGGCTTTCGTGAACTTCATGTGGTTCCGCATCAACATGGACCTCTTCCGCCGCGGCGGCGAGCTACCCATAGGACGCTTCTGGGGCAGGGGATTCGACGGCGAGCTTGTTGCGCCGCTTCGGAGGCTCGGGAAGCTTTGGCGCAGCGCGGCTTTCCTGGTGAGGGCTGCTGAAAGGATATCGTCGAGGTTCTGCGTGCCGTTTCGCGTGTGTTACGGTCCCGACGACGTGGTGGGAAAGCTTAGGAGCGTGCGGACGAAGTACTTCCTCGCTCACCTTTCCAACTCGCTTTGGGCGGCGCTCGACGCAAGGGACGTTATGTGGTCTGTGGGAGATTTCCCGGGCTCGTTCAGGTACACGGGGCTTTCGGATCCGCAGATTCCAGAGCCTTTGCTGCGCAGGGCAGAAAAGGCGTTGCGGGATGTGCTCCCTGGGGTTTTATTGTCGATGTTTGGGGGGCGCAGGGTGAAGCTTGGCGCGGTTCTTGAGGGCACCTTGGGCTTGCCCTGCAGAACGGAGACCGTCGTCTGGGCATTGAGGAGGCTTGGCAGGGAGGGTCTCCTGCTTGCCGACGGCGCGATATCGGCAAGGCGGCTTGAGACGAACATCCGCTTCGCCTATGCCCACGCGCACGAAAATAGAGTGGACCGAGATCTCCTGGAACCCGTCGACCGGCTGCACGAAGGTGAGCGAGGGATGCGCTCACTGCTACGCAGAGCGGTTCGCCCTGAGGCTGCAGAGGATGGGAAACCCAAAGTACAAAAAGGGCTTTCGCGTGGCGTTGCATCCCGAGCTCGTCGACGCGCCCCTTAGGTGGAAGAAACCCGCAATAATTTTCGTGAACTCCATGAGCGACCTCTTCCACGAGGAGATACCAGAGGACTTCATCGCCAGGGTCTTCGAGACGATGAGGAGGGCGAGCTGGCATATCTTCCAGGTCCTCACCAAGCGCTCGAGGAGGCTTTTGGAGCTTTCGGGGAGGCTCCCCTGGGCGCCGAACATCTGGATGGGCGTCACCGTTGAGCTCTCAAAGTACTACTTCCGGATAGACGATCTCGTTCGTGTTCCCGCGGCGGTTCGCTTCGTCTCCCTCGAGCCGATGCTCGGACCGATGCCGGACCTGCCCCTTGAGGGCATCGATTGGGTCATAGTTGGCGGCGAGTCGGGACCGAAGGCAAGACCTATGCGCAGGGAGTGGGTTTTGGACGTCCTTGCGCAGTGCAGGAGGGCTGGTGTCCCCTTCTTCTTCAAGCAGTGGGGCGGAAGCGGTCCCGACAAGGGCGGAAAGCTCCTCGACGGAAAGGTGTATCACGAATACCCACCCCAGGTCGAACGCATAAAGGGCGGAAGGCTGATATAAAAGCCCGCCTGTGATCACGCCAACCAGGAGATGCCTATGCACGAAAGGGAGATTCGCAAGATAATAATCCACTGCTCTGCGTCGGACTTCGGCGACGTGCAGACGATAAGGGTTTGGCACAGGCTGCGCGGCTTTTCCGACATCGGGTATCACTTCGTGATCCTCAACGGTCGCAGGCAGCCCTTTGGTGGCTACAGAAAGGACGACGACGGCTTTGTGGAGCTTGGCAGACCCTGGTGGAGGGTTGGCGCCCACTGCAAGGGGCACAACAGGGACTCGATAGGTATCTGTCTTGTTGGCAACCCGGGCTTTGTCGCCGCGCCCGAGAGGTGGTTCACCTCCGGGCAGCTTGCGTCGCTGCGGAGGCTTGTTGCCCAGCTCCTTTCCGAGTTTCGCCTAAGCCCCAACGACGTCTTCGGACACAACGACTTCGCGCCGAAGATATGCCCGGGCTTTAGGGTCGAGCTTATCCGAAGCTGGTGGCGATAAGCCTCTTTGCCGCCAGCGCGCACAAAAGCGCCCAGAATATCGAGGCAAGCGTTCCAATGAGGTAGTACTCGGTGAACCTTCGGCTCTCAAGCTCCCTGAAGCGTGCTATCGATTTTGCGGCGAATATCCACCCCAGCGCCTCTGGATGACCGTTGAACGCCAGAAGGAAGACAAGCGCTCTCTCGAGGTATCCTATTGCCACCGAAAGCCTTGTGGCTCCGCTGTTCGCGCCTTCGACCTCCGAGGCAAGCCTTATCCCCAGCACAACCTTGACGGCTCTGCAGAGCATATCGCCGCCCAGAAGCGCCACCGCGAACGATGCAACCTCCACCAGAGCCTGTGCCATGCCTCCACCCCGGGATTAACAACCTCAGCAGGTTGTATTTTATGATTACAACCTCATTGGGTTGTATTTTTCGCCTCGAGGGCGTCGATGCAGATGGCGATGAGCTCGCCTATGCTGCGCTCCGCCGCCACGACCTCGTCGAAGAAGGACTGCTCCAGCGCCTTTGCCACGTTCTGCTGGGTCGTGCCAAGCATCTCCGCTATTTGAACCTGCTTTAGGTTTTTCCGCGCGAGGCGGATGAGCTGGCGCTGCCGCGCCGTCCACCTCGACTTAAGCGCGCAGACAAGCCTCGCAAGCGAGCTTAGGAGTCTGCTTTGGTCGTCGTCGCCGGTGCAGACGGCAGCGATGCTCCACTTGTGGTGCCTCTTGAGCGGATCAAGCGCCCTTCGCGCGTTCAGGAAGGCTTCGCCGGAGGTTTTGCCGAGATTTTCGCAGCTGCCCACGACGTCGCCTGTGCCGATGCCGCAGCGGATGAGGACAGGATCACCAAGCCGGGCGTTGCCGGAAAGCCACAAAAGCTCCTCGAACTCGTCGAAGACCGCCATCGAGGCGGAGGGCTTTCGGAGGACCATCTGCACGGTGTCGCCGAGGACGATCTGGGGACCTGCGAGGAGCACATCGCCGAGGCTTTTCGCAAGCTCGCTTATGCAGTCGCCGACGACGTCGACAAGTTTTGTGTATTCGAACCGCCTCGACCTTATCACGTCGCAGGTGAGGACGGCGTATTTGCCGCGGACTTCGTCCATACCTCGAAATTTCGTCAAAGGCTTTGCCGAGGTCAAACGAAAAAGGAGGTGATAGATTGAACGCGTTGGTCGAGAGGCTGATTGAGCTTGGAGCCGTTCCGCTTATCATGCTTTTTCTGGGCTACCTTGCCGGGCGCTACCTCAAGCCCTGGCTTCACAGCTCGCAGGAGCGCCTTGCGCGGGCGCAAGAGATAGCCCTCGTCGCCGACAGAATAACCGACGAGCTTTTGGTCATGTTCCCCGACCAGCGCTGGGACGACTGGCTCGACAAGGCAGTGGATAGGCTCATCAAGGCGTGCGACCTGAAGGACGCCGACCTTGCGCGCAGAGAGGTGGTCTCTCAGCTTAGGAGGAAGGTTGGGCGATGAAATCGTGCGAAGTTCTTTGGGTTTCGCGGGTCGTCTCCGCCGCACTGCGGCACTTCCCGGGGGAGTGTGGGGACGACCCGCACTTCCCGCTTTGGTTCGTCGCGGCGGCGAAGGTGCGGTCCGGGCTTTGCCCGTCGTTTTCGGGCGAGAAGGGGAGCGGGATGTTCGCCCTAAGCGATGAGGTCTTCGGCGAGATGCGCTGGCGGCTCCGCATTCCGGATGGGGTATCGCCGCTCGATCCCGAGGCGAACATCGACGCGGCGCTGGGGTATATCCGGTGGCTCTTCGACCACTTCGCGGAGGCTGCGGCAACGCCCGACGATGCCTTGATGATGTCGCTTTCGTGCCTGGACGGCGGTCTCCTTCGCGCGCTCAGGGCGCTCAGGGGGCTTCGGGCGCCGGTGAGGTTTTCTCAGTTTGCCGCCTTCGTCGGGGACGGCGACGCGCTCGCGCAGGTCGCCCGCATCGCCGCCCTGAAACTCTCGCTCCAGCTCGGGGTCGACGTCACCTTATGAAGCGCGCCAGAAACGAGCGCCTGAAGACCACCGCCCCGACGGGGCAGATCTCATGGCAGCAGAGGCACCTTATGCACCGCCTGTAGTCGAAGGAGGGGGGTTTTTCTGCGTCCATCGTTATTGCGTTTGTTGGGCAGCTTCGGGCGCATTCGCCGCAGCGGGTGCACCTTTCGGCGTCGACGCCGGGGTATATCTGCACAAACCTCCCCAGCGCCCGTCCGAGCCACGAGGGAACTAGCCGCATCGCCCAGTTGGAGGGTATGCGGAAGTCGTTTACTTCGACGGCGTTTTCGTCGAGCCAGACCGCCTTTGCCTCGGGGACGAGCCCGCGCCTGCGGAGCTCGGCGCATATCGGCGACGGCTTGGGAAGACCGACGAGCCTTTCGAGGAGGTCGTCCATTGCGGCGATGTCGCGCGAGACCGCCAGAAGCCCGATCTGCCTGATCCTCCCCGACGACGGTCCGTTGCCGTCCATCCCGACGATGCCGTCGACCACGCCGAAGAGGATCTTTTCGCGAACGCGCTCGAAAAGCTCCGCCAAAAGCCACGAAAAACGCCGCGGCGAAGGATAGAGCTTGTGATACTCCGCCTTCATAAAGCCAGGGATGAGCCCGTAGAGGTTCTTCACCGAAAGCGTTGTGAGGGTGAGGGAGTGCGTTTTTAGCTTCGCCACGGGGACTATCCAGTCGACCTCGTCGACTATGCTTGTAAGGATTAGCGTTTCGCCGTCGGGGAGGGGTATTTTTTTGACGCCCGCAGTCTCCAGGGGGACGATCTCTACGCCGAGTTTTTCGGCGACAGCGAGCATCCCTGTGTTCTCGAACACGCGCCGTGTTCCCCTTATGGCGCCGCCGGGCGAGTCGGATATCAGCGGTTTGGCTCCCGCCTCGATAAGAAGCTCGACCAAAGCCCCAACGACCGCAGGGTGTGTGGTAACCGCCTGCTCCGGTCTGCGCGCGGAAAGGAGATTTGGCTTGACCAGAACCTTTGCGCCTTTTCTTAGCCCCTCCAAAGCTTTGGCGGCGCGGAGGAGCCTGCCCAGAACCTCGCCTACGTCCTCATCGGCGTAGCTTGTGCAGCGACCTAAGAAGACCAAAGCCTCCATCGCAGCAGCCCGCAGAAATTGATTTGAGTTTATACACAAAATTAGTAAGTTTTCCTGTGGGGAAAAGTTTTTAGCGATGCCCAGGCGGGGTAAAAAGAGCTTTTGGCTTCCCTTTTTGAGCAAGCTTTTGTGGGCTTTTCTTTTCTCGACCGCACTTATACTTGCCACTCCCACCCCGGAGCGCGACACGGGCGTCCCGCAGGAGCGCCCACAGGTGCAAAGCCTCCTGCCAACGCCACGGGGATACAAAAAGTTTATAAGATACCTCACCCAAAACGGGTATCAGATCATAAGGGATGATCTCCCGCTTTTTGTGGAGGTGAAGAAGCGCCAGGTTGAGGGGAACCCCGTCGACGTTGCGAGTGAGCTTGCGCGGGTTGGGTACGAGATGACGGGTGAGCGGGTCAAGGTGATCCTGCGCACGTGGGGTGGCAAGTACATAGGCGAGTACAGACCGGAGGGCGAATAGCCGTTTTTTGCATCCGCCGCCTGCCGGCGCCTCACCCTTGGTGCGTTTGCGGCTTTTAGAACCTTATTTCGAAGGTATGGAACTCGTCGGTTGGCGGGAGCCATTCGACGTCGACCTTCGTGACGATCCCCGCTGGCGGTCCCTTCTTTATGGCGGAAAGGAGCTTCTCGAGGTCCTGGGGCTTCCCCTGCGCTTCGACTTCGACCGAGCCGTCGGCGAGGTTGCGAACGTAGCCCACAACGTTGTTCCTCTGCGCCTCGTGCCTGACGAACCACCTGAACCCAACGCCCTGGACCACACCGTAAACCCTCGCCCTGAAACGCCTTATCTCCTCGCCCATATCCAGAACCCCTCCGAATATCCGAAGCCCCTCCGCTTTGTGCTCCAGGTCTTCCCTGAACCCTGGCTTTCCGCTTGCGCTTTGTTAGGGCTTCTGCGCCGCCTTGAGCCCCTCAAGCGCCTTGGCGACAGCCTCCTCAGGCGTTTCGGCTACCTCAACGCCCTCAAGCTCGAACGAGGATATGACGACGACCCTCTTCCCGAGGTTTTTTGCCAAGGCTATCTCGGACAGCGTTCCCCATTTTCCGTCGATTGCGATGGCTACATCGCCGCACCTTGCCACAAGCGCGTTGCGCGCAACCCCAAGTCCGGTGGGTATTGGTATGTCGACGAACGGGTTTGCGTCGGCGCGGCTTTCCGTCGGCA
This sequence comes from uncultured bacterium, assembly GCA_965552135.1. GTDB lineage: Bacteria > UBP14 > UBA6098 > B30-G16 > B30-G16 > CBEVQY01. Next base: position 75,009 of record CBEVQY010000007.1, read on the forward strand.
ATATCCCGACGACGACTCCGCCCGCAAGCTTTGCGCCTTTAGCCACGGCTTCCATCACGCCGCCGAGTCCGCCGCACACGACGACGGCGCCACGCCTTGCCAAAAGCTCGCCGACGCGCTCCGCTGTGGCGTAAATCTCGGCGGTTGCGCTGTGACCACCGAAGACCGAAACCCAGGGCGCGTTTCGGACGTCCTCGAGCATAGGGCGAAGCAAAACCTTTATCGGGGCGCCCAGATTTGAACTGGGGACCTCTCGGACCCGAACCGAGCGCGCTACCAAACTGCGCCACGCCCCGAACAATTTTATTTTATCCTGCAACGCAGCCTTTGGCAAGGATTTTTCTTCACATATGCCGAAGCCTTTTTCTCTTGACAGCTGCGCCGAGGCGTTGGAGTTTAAGATTGGGATGCGAGGTGGGTGTTTAAAGCTTCTGTGTGCTTTTGCGGCGGTGGTTTTTCTTGTGGGTTGTGGTGGAGGCGGCGAGAGCCGCTCGGCGGAGGAGGAGTATCGCCGCTTCGTCAAGCAGCGGCAGAAGAGGCTTTTGGGTGTCGACCCCGATGTGCTGCGCAGGGCGCTTCAGCTCTACCCCAAGTACAAAGGCGAAGGGTTTGTGAAAAACTTCGACATGATGAGGTTCCGTCAGTTCGCCCGCGCCGAAAGCCTGAACTGCATCGAATTCATTCCCGCGTTTCAGATCATAAGCGAGATCGAGGAAAGCTCCAAAACCGACTCGGGCAGGAAGTACCTCGAAGGCAGGTACAAACCCGAGCTTATAAGCGCCGTGCGGAAGAGTTTGGGGATAAAGTAGTTTCTCTTTTTGCAAATTGCGAAGCGTTCCCGCCGGGCTTCGGGCTTTGTCTTCGCCCTCCGCGGCTGGCACAGAGGTTGCATAATCGAAAGGGGGTGCAGGAGGTGCCGCGTGCTTCGCAGGAGAGGGTTTACGCTCATAGAGGTGATGATAGTCGTCGTCATCGTTGGGATTCTTGCGGCGCTTGCTATACCGCGTTTCACGAGAGCCTCGATGAAGTCGAAGGTGAGCGAGGCAAGGACGATGCTCAAGCACATCTACGAGGCGGCTTTAGCCTATTACCAGGCGAAGGGTCGTTACCCGACCCCCCTTGGGGCGTGGGGAGGGATCTGGTTCTTCAACAACGCGAGCACGAAGAACACCAACTGGAATACGCTGCCGGGGCTTAACGTCGATCGCCCCAGCGGATATCCGCGCTTCACGTACGTTTACCTCTCGTGGGGCGGTGGCTCCCACTTCAGGGCGTTTGCGTGGGGTTGGGGACCCGACTCGTGGGACGCGCAGATGCGAAAAATAAACGACCTTATGATAGACGAGGAGGGCGTCATCTACGGCGGAACTCCCATGAATTAGGCTTGGGGGTTTGCTTTGTCGGATGTGGATTGCGTTCGCAGGCGAGGGGGGCGCTATTTTCTGGACGAAAGCTGTGTTTCTGCGGGAGGGGAGGCTTTTCGCAGCGCCGTGGACGCCGCAGCAAAGCTTTCCCGCCTCGGCTTTGAGGCGTACGTCGTGGGTGGTGCCCTGAGGGATGTGCTTTTGGGTCGTCGTCCCTCCGAGGCTGACGTTGCGACGAACGCCCCGCCCGAGGTCGTGCAGAGGGCGTTCCCCGGGGCGCGGCGGGTGTTTCCCAAAAGGTATTGCGTCTTTCGGCTTGCGGGGGAGGGTTGGGTCGTCGAGATAGCGCGCATGCGCCGCGACGTGGCGTCGTTCGGCAGGCAGGCGGAGGTCAGCTTCACGGACGATCTGCGCGAGGACCTGGCGAGGCGCGACTTCACCGTAAACGCCATCGCCGCAAGCCCTGACCTTGAGATCGTCGACCTCTTCGGCGGCATAGACGACCTTAAGCGCGGGCTTGTGCGCACGATAGGCGACCCCGAAGTGCGCTTCGAGGAGGATCACGTAAGGCTCCTTCGCGCTGTGAGGTTTGCGGCACAGCTTGGTTTTGCCGTCGAGCCGTCGACGGCTGAAGCGCTGCGGAGGAAGGCGGTCCTTGCCGGGGATCTTTCGCCCCAGTGGGTATGGCGCGAGCTTGCGAAGGCGCTGCCGTATGCGCCGCGCTTCAAGGAGCTTTTCGTCGAGTTCCGCCTGTGGGATGCGCTGTTCGGCGACATCTTCACCGCGCGACCGAACCCGCGCGAGCTTTCGGATGCGCTTCGGGCTGGGGTCGGCGATGCCGCGCTTCTGAACCTTTTCTTCCTCGACAGGGCGCAGGGCTTCTTTTCGCGCATGGAGCGCCTCTGCGAGCGCGTCGAGTTTCCGCGCAGGCTGAGGCGCAGGATTCTGGCGGTGGCGGAGGTCTTCGAGGCGCTGCCCGTGTTCGAAAGGCTTCCCGCGGTGCGGCGGGTCGCCGTTTTGGAAAGCGACCTCCTCCGCGAGGCTCTCGCCGCCGCATCGGTCTGCGAGCTTTTGGGGGAGTATGCAGAAAGGCTTCGGGAGGGTTATCCCGCCCTTGGTTCTCCCCCGCTTGTTTTCGGCGGCGACGCTGAGGCGCTTGGGGTTCCGCCGCCGCTTCGGGCGGAGGCGCTTGCGCAGGTTAGGCTCGCGCAGCTTGCGGGAAGGATCTCGTCGCGCAGCGAGGCGATGCAGATGCTCAAGCGGGTTGGTGCAGGGCGCAGCGACAGGCGATAGCCGCGGATGGGTCAGGCGATGCCGTATTTCTTGAGCTTTTCCCGCAGCGTGTTCCTGTGGATTCCGAGGATCTTTGCCGCCTCGGACTGGTTGTTGTTGCAAAGCCTCAGGACGCGCAGGATGTGCTCCTTTTCGACCTCGGCGAGCGGTCGCAGGTCGACGGGGCTTTGGCTTTGTTGCTCGGTGGCGCCGCCCTCGCCGACGAGGAGCTCGGGCGTCAGGTACTCCGTTCTGGATAGGATCACTGCGCGCTCTATTGCGTTCCTGAGCTCGCGGACGTTGCCGGGCCAGGGATAGCGCAGCATGGCGTCTCGCGCCTCGGGCGTGAAGCCCTTGATCCCTTTCCCGTGCTTGCGCCGAAACTGCAACAGATACATCTCGGCGAGTTTCAGAAGGTCCTGGGGGCGCTCGCGAAGCGGCGGAATGCTTATCCGGATTATGTTGAGCCTGTAGAACAGGTCCTCTCTGAACGCGCCCTCTGCAACCAGCCTGTCGATGTCGCGGTTCGTCGCCGATATTATCCTGACGTCGGGTTTGATGGGCTGTGTTCCGCCGAGCCTGTAGAACGTTCCGTCCTCGAGGAAGCGCAAAAGCTTTGCCTGCAGCGCCGGTGGAAAGTCGCCGATCTCGTCGAGGAAGGCGGTTCCGCCCGCCGCAAGCTCGAACTTGCCCGGCTGCCTGCGTCTGGCGCCGGTGAAGGCTCCGGGCTCGTAGCCGAAAAGCTCGCTTTCCAAAAGCGTTTCGGGGATGGCGGCGCAGTTTATCGCGACAAACGGCTTTTCGCTGCGCCTGCTGCCCTTGTGGATGAGCCTTGCCACAAGCTCTTTGCCCGTCCCGCTTTCGCCGGTGATGAGTACGGGCGCGTCGGTGGGCGCAACGCGCGCAACGATGCTTAAAATCTCCTTCATCTGCGGCGACTCGGCGACGACCTCCGCAGGAACCTGAGAGCTTACGGCGTCCATAAGGGCGCGGTTCTCGCGAACGATGTCCCTGTGCTCCACAAGCCGCCTGAGCGCAGCCTCAAGCTTGGCAAGATCAACGGGCTTCTCCATAAACTCCGATGCTCCAGCCTTGATCCCTTCCGCCGCCGCAGAGACGGTGCCGTAAGCCGTGAGTATCACGGCTCCCACGTCGGGGTCGATGGCGCGCAGGCGCCGCAGAAGCTCGATCCCGTCGCCGTCAGGAAGGCGTAGGTCGAGGATGGCGGCGTCGAAGCCACGCTTGGAGAACATATCTAACGCCTCGCCAACGGAGCCCGCAAGCTCAACGAAAAAACCACGCTTTCGGAGAAAACCGCCGAGAAGCTCCCTCTGCTCAACCTCGTCGTCGACTATTAAAACGCGGGGGCGACGCATAGCATGCTCACCTTACCAGCGTCACGGTGCCGTTGCAGATAACCTCGCCGTCGCGGATAA
>CBEVQY010000008.1:0-77123 GCA_965552135.1 uncultured bacterium
GATAGGTCCGCCCACCATATTCGGCAAGCCGAAGAGCAAAACAATAAACGACGGCGTTCACTGGTCGCCTCGGTTCGTCAAGTTCCTCGACCAGCGCTACAGCCTGACCTCGACCTATTCGGAGAACACCCAGAATCCTGTTGCGGGTTCCTTCGGCACAGCGAACCAGAACCGGACGTTGCGCGCGGACCTGACGCTTAAGTGGCGCGAGCTTTTCGGTCGCCGCAGAGGCGGCAGGGACACCAAGCTCGAGGGCGAAAAGCCCAAGCCGTGGCAAAGGATAAGATCCGTCTTCGACTACATCGAGAACCTTCGCGGAAGCTTCAACTGGACCTGCCAGACCACGGCTCCCAACCTCGCGCGCCGGCCGGGCAGGATGTTCCAGCTGGGGCTTTCGGGAGACCCGGGGTCGTACATCGTATCCACATCCGGCCAGGGCGGGCTTATACCGACGAAGACCTACACCACCACGGCGAACCTCTCGACCGGGGCAAAGCTTCCTGTGGATGTTTCGCTGACCACCAAGTACAACTACACCTCCACAAGAACGCTTTCTTCATCTGCCAACACGAAAAGCGTTGCCCAGACCTTCCCCGACGTTTCGGTCAACTGGAACTTTGTGCGCAAGATGAAGTTTTTCAAGAAGTTCGCCACTTCGACCTCCGCCCAAAGCAGCTGGTCCCACAAGGTCTCGAAGAACTACACCGAGGGCGAGATAAGTCAGGTCACGACGACCGATCAGCTCAAGCCGCTTTTGTCGATGAACTTCAACATGAAGGGCGGCTGGACCTTAAGTCTTAGGTTTAACTGGGAGACCTCGCTTCAGGCGACGTACAACGGTCCGCAGATAAGCTATTCGGGCTCCAACAAAAAGACCTTCGAGGCAACGGCGCAGTACTCCCTGCGTGCGCAAAAGGGAATAAAGCTTCCGCTTTTGGGCACCCTTACGCTTGAGAACAACCTCAACCTTTCGGTCACAGCGTCGTACGGCACCGACGTTTCGAAGACGTGGACCGCCTCTGATCCCCGCAAGCAGCGCACCCGCGACAAAGCCAAGCTTTCGATAAAGCCGCGCGCAACGTACAACCTTTCGCGCAACGCGCGCGCCGGCATAGAAATAGAGTTCACCGAAGACACCGACAGACTCATAAACGACACAAGGCACATAAGGGACGTGAAGATCTGGGTCGAGTTCAACTTCGGCGGTAGCAGGGGGATAGGTGGATCGACGATCTGGGGGAGGTGAGATGCTCCTTCGCTTCCTCAGGACGGCGTTTTCGCCTTTCGTTCTCTTCGCCTGCTTTTTCGGCTCTGCGGTGGGGGAGGAGTTTCCGGTCAGGTTTTTCGCAAAGGGGCGCGACGACCTAAGGCGCGCTTGGGGCGCGATAAAGTACATCGAGGACTACATCCCCTCCACGGGCGAGGTCAAAGCCTACGTCGACGATGATGGCTTTGGTAGGCTTGTCCTTATGGGTTTTGACCCCGTTGAGCTTTTCGATACCTCTGCCGCAAACGCCGCGTACGCCGCCGCACACCCGAAGGACGTCCTCTACCACAGCTACGACGAGCTTACAGCATGGGTTCACAGCCTCTCCGAGGCGTATCCGTCGATTGTTCGGATAGACAGCCTTGGTCCGACGGTTCAGGGCAGGTGGATTTGGGTTTTGCGCATAACCGACAACCCCGACTGCGACGAGGCGGAGCCCGAGTTCGTGTACATCTCCACGATGCACGGGGATGAGCCCGTTGGCACGGAGCTTTTGATCTGGCTTTGCGACTCGCTTGTGCAGAACTACGGCGTGCAGCCGAGGATAACCCGTGTGGTCGATTCCCTCGACCTCTGGGGCGTTCCTCTTATGAATCCCGACGGCAACGTCCTCGGTCAGAGGTACAACGCCAACGGCGTCGACCTCAACAGGAACTTTCCCGTTCCCGACGGCGTCGCCGGCTACGACGGAACATACGATCTTGAGCCCGAAACGCAGGCTATGATGGATTTCCTTGCGCAGCGGCACCAGGTGATGACGATAAACTTCCACACGGGCGCCGTCTGCGTCAACTACCCGTGGGACTTCGACACCGTCCGCGCGCCCGACGACCCCCTGCTTGTGAACAGATCGCTGGCGTACTCGATCCGAAACCCAACGATGTACTACGGCGTCTTCCCGCAGGGGATAACCAACGGATACGACTGGTACGAGGTCGACGGCTCGATGCAGGACTGGGATTACCACACGGGGAACGGTCCTCACCTTACGGTTGAGCTTTACGACATAAAGTGGCCCTCCGACAGCGAGCTTCCGTCGATATGGGAGGACAACTACGAGGCTATGCTTCATCAGCTTGAGCTTGCGCTCTCGGGGGTTCACGGCGTGGTCGTCGACAGCATCACGGGCGAGCCCATCTTCGCGCAGGTTTGGATAGATCAGGTTCGCCGCTGGGTCGAAACCGATATGCCCACAGGCGACTTCCACCACGAGCTCCTTATGGGAGGCTATACGCTCACCGTCGTCGCCGATGGATACTACCCCAAGCGCGTTCCCGTCTTCATCCCCCACGACAGCGCCTCCGTCTGGATTGAGGTGAGGCTTTCGCCCGCGGAGACGCTTTTTTTCTCTGACTTCGAGGCGGACGACGGTGGTCTTTCCACGCAGGGGCTCGATTTCTATCAGGATTGGGCTTGGGGCGAGCCGTCGCTTTCGGCGCCATCCGGACCCGGATACGTCCCCTCGGGCACAAAGCTTTGGGCGACGAAGCTTTCGGGAAACTACAGCGACAGCTCCCAGTCGAGGCTTATCCTTGAGGTCGACCTCACCGGCGTGTCGGAGGCGGCTTTGGTTTACGACGAGTGGTATCGCTTCCAGGGTGTGGACTGGGGGGTTTCGCCCTCCGTTGCCCACGACGGCGGCAGGCTTCTCGTCGTCGCCGGCGACGATACATACCGCGTTGCGCCCCCCTGGGGATACGACTGCGCGACAAGCGAATGGAACTGGATCATCCCAGAGGGCGACTCGGTCTTCGCCGACGATGAGCCGGGAACGCCCTGGCACAAAACTGTCGTCTTCCTCGACAGCCTTTGCGGGCAGAGGGTGACTGTGATCTGGGAGTTCGGCTCGAGCAACAGAAACACCCAGCTTGGCTGGTATATCGACGACGTCGGGGTTTTCGTGCCCGGATCGTCCCTTTCGGTGGGGGAGCGGGTGGCAGGGCGGCGGTTCGCCCTTGAGGTTTCTCCGAATCCGTTTAACGCGCGCTGCAGGATCGAGGTTGAGCTTCCTGAAGAGGGCTTTGGGAGGATCATCTCCGTCGACGGGCGGGCGGTTGAGACCTTTGTCCTCCCGCGCGGCAGTTCGAGGATCCTGTGGCAGCCGAAGGACCTCCCCGGCGGTGTGTATTTGCTCGGCGTTTACGCCGCGGGCAGGTCGGAGACGAGGCGGCTTGTGCTCCTGCGGTGACGGCTCACGCCTCGGGCGGCTTGAAGCCTATCCTGTCGAAGGGGTTCACCACCGAGCTTGCGATGTTTTTGAGGTGGGCGCTTGTCCGCTTGAGGTATCTTGCCGTAAGCGCGGCGAGGACCTCTTGGTTGGGCGCGAGGTTTTCGGCGCTGAAGGGGCTTCGAACGAGCGCCGCGATAACCTCCTCGCAGTCCTTCGAGTTTAGTATGTGCGTCTCCATCACCCTGCGCGCAACGTTTGCGTCGGCGTTGGCGAAGGCGGCTATGGTGTCGTCGAACATGCGCGATATGCTGTCGTGAACGCGCCTGAGCTTGACGAACACCGGCGCGTCGGATATCGAGCTACCGTAAAGCTCGCGAAGCTCGAAAAAGTTTTTGGCATAATCCCCTATCCGCTCGATGTCGACGGTTATGGTCGTCAGAACCAGCGCGGCGGTTGTGTCCTGCTGCGGCGCAACCGAAAGGTGCTCCATCACCTTGCGCCTTATCTCTATCTCGAGGGCGTTTATCTCCCTGTCGAGGGCGTAGATGCTTTCGCCGTTGACCTCCTCGTCGAAAAAGAGCGGAGCCGTTGCCATGTGGAAAAGCTTTTGCGCCTTGCGGAGCATCTCCTCCGCGTCGCCCAGAGCCTGGTGAAGCAAATCCTCCTTGCGCCAAAGCTCGAAAAGCCTGCGGAACATGTCATCCTCCTCCCTTTCTGAACACCCACGCCAGAAGCAAAGGCACAACGTAGAATACAACGCCTATGTAGGATATGGCAAGCCATCTGCGCCTGATCGCGAACTCTCCGAGCTTTTTGGCAAGCTCTATCGGAACGGTGCGCAGGGGATACCAGACGACTATCCCAGATATGTTGAACAGAAGGTGCACGAAGGCTGCAGCCATGGCTGCGGGGTTTTGTGTGACGAACGACGCCATTATCGCGGTCACGGTCGTTCCGACGTTGGCGCCCAGGGTGTAGGGGAAGATCTGCTCGACGGAGAGTATCCCCGCGCCGACTATGGGGACGACCAGCGACGTCACAACCGAGCTCGACTGAACGACGGCTGTGAACACAAGCCCCAAAACGAAGCTGCGCAGCGGATTTGCGAAGAGATAGCCGTGCAAAAGCCTCTCGAACTTCCCTATCACGATAAGCTTCATGAGCCTGACTATTCTGGAGAGCGTGAAAAAGAGCGTTATAAGCGCCAGCGCCAGGCACGTCAGAGCCACGGCGACGTGACCAAGCCCAATGGACTCCACGGCGCGGACCACAAGGTGAACGCACGGCTTCACGAAAAGCTTGAGTGGGCTTACAAGCTTCACTCCGCCGACGCCGGCGAATACCTTCTGCAGGAACGTTGCAGCGTGCTCGAGGTAGTGCGTTGCGATCTCAAGTGGCAAAAACACCACAACCGCAAGCAGGTTGAAGAAGTCGTGCACGGTTGCGCCGGCAAAAGCGCGTCTGAACTCAACGGGACGGGTTATGTGCCCCAGGGAGACCACAGTGTTGGTCACGGTTGTGCCGATGTTCGCACCCATTATGATGGGGACGGCGTTCCTTATGGTAAGCGTTCCTGCGGCGACCATGCTCACAACTATCGACGTCGTCGCGGAGGAGCTCTGAACCACGCTTGTGGCAAGCACGCCGAGGAAAAGACCGATGAGGGGGTTTGATGTCGTCCGCAAAAGACCCTCGGCAAATCCCCTGCCCAAAAGCTTGAACGATGCCCCCAAAAGCTCTATGCTGACGAGGAAGAAGTAGAGGGCGACAAGGAGGAGCACCACCCTCCCCGCCGTCCTTGCGGCACCAACCTTAGGACCTTCCCCCATCTCCACGAAGCAGGCGTTGAGAAAAGTTAGCGCGGCGTTTTTTGTTGTCAAGGGCTTTTCGCAAATATCTGTTGCGGGCTGGGGAGTTTGGTGGGTATTTTGAAAGGCTTATGGAGCGCGGCGATGTTACTGATCTTCTTCGTTCGGCGCCTTCGGTGGACCTGCACTGCGACGCCCTAAGCGCCGTTCGGCGCGGATGCACGCTGGCAAAGCGAAGGCGGAGAGGGCACTGGGACACCCAAAGGATGCGCGAGGGCGGGATATGGTGTCAGGTGCTTGCGCTTTTCGTCCATCCTCGCCTTGTGCCGAAGGTGCTTTGGTGGCGGTCGATTCAGAGGCAGCTTGCCCGCCTCGACGAGCTTCTGTCGTGCGATGAGTCGCTTGTGCTCGCCCTTACGCCGGACGATGTTGTCGAGTCTGCGCGGAGGGGGGTTCGCTGCGTCGTCGTTGCGCTGGAGGGGCTTCACGCCGTCGAGGGCGACGCCGAGGAGCGCATGGAGCTTTTGTGGCAGCGCGGCGTCAGGATATTCACCCTCACGTGGAACAACTCCAACGCCTTCGCTTCCGCCGCACTCGATGTGCACGCCGACGGCGGGCTTTCGCCAGAGGGGCGGAAGATGGTGGGGTGGATACGTGAGCGCGGCGGCATCGTAGACCTCTCACACGCATCCGACAAAACCTTCTGGGACGTGCTTGAGCTCGGCGTGACGCCGATCCTTTCGCACTCGGCCCTGAGGGAGCTTTGCGGCACATCGCGCAACGCAACAACGGCTATGGTTCGCGCGCTGGGCGAAGCCGGCGGCGTTATTGGGATAAACCTCTTCCCGGGGTTTCTCGCGAAGAAGCGCTACAGCGCTGTTACGTCCGACGACGTCGTTGCGCACATATCCGCTGCGATCGATGCCGGCGGCGAGGGCGTTGCGGCTATTGGCTCCGACTTCGACGGCGTAAAGGCGCTGCCTAAAGACATCCCCGACGCCGCAGCATTCGCAAAAATACCACAAAAGCTTTTGGAGTATGGCTTCGGAGAGGACGTCGTTAAAGGCGTTGTCGGCGCAAATTTCATAAGATGCTGGCGCAAAGTTTTGGAAAAGGTGAAGGGCAATGCGCAAAAGGCTTGACAGAAAGTACGTCGTCGCCTACTGGGCAACCTTCGCAAGCTATGTGGTCGTCTTCCTGGTGCTTATGCTGACCATAGGCTACGACTACAACAGACCGCTTTCCGGGGTCTGGGTGAGGCGGTTTGGGCTTTTCCTTATGATAGCCGGCTGGGCGATATGGTATGCGGGGAGGAAGAAGCTCGGGCACGAAAGCATCGACATAGACCCGTTGGGCGAGATAGCCCGGATGGTCTTCCACCCGCGGGCGAAGTGGGAGAAGCGGTACCCCGAAAAGCTCGTAACCGACGGGATATATCGCTACACAAGGCACCCACAGTATTGGGGGACGGTTATATTTTATATAGGTCTTTCGATCGGGCTTGAGTCGATACCTGCGCTTTTTGCGACCTTGGCTTTCGTTCTGCCAACGCACATATGGCGCGCGAGGGTGGAGGAGAGGATGAACCTCCGCGTCTTCGGCGAGAAGTACAGGGAGTACATGGAGAGGGTTAGGATATGATAAGGTACATCGACCACACGGCAGATGCGGGTTTTGAGGTCGAGGCTTCGGGGCTTGTGGAGCTTTTCGAAGAGGCGGCGTATGCTATGCTCGATATGCTCTACCGCCGCGAGCTTGTGAACGAGGCGGCAGAGCGCAGGATCGAGGTTTCCTCCACCGCGGTCGACCTGCTTTTGCACGACTTCCTCTCCGAGCTTTTGCAGGTGACGGAGTACGACGGCTTCCTGGTCAAAACGCTCGCGATAGACGACATAAGCGACAGGAGGGTTTCCTGCACCCTCCGCGGAGAGGACTACGACCCCCAAAGGCACGAGTTTTTGACGGAGATCAAAGCCGTCACCTATCACCAGCTTGCCGCCGAGCCCCGGGGCGATAAGTGGTACGGCAGAGTCATCTTCGATATATGAAGAAAGGAGCGGCGATGCAGGTTTTGTTTTTTGCGGTTGCGTTTGTCGCTGCTTCTGTTGGCGCCCTGCCTTTGGCTTATTGCCCCGTCGCCGACGAAAGCTCCGCTGTGGTGGTATTTGAGCCCGGCGAGTTTCTGGTCGACACTGTGGAGACCGAGCTTGGCGGCTTTGTGCGGTACAGGATACCGCTGGGCGGGTACGTTGGCGCCGTGGGTGCGCCGCAGATCCCAACGTGGGGAACGCTTGTGGCGATCCCGCCCACGGGCGGAGCGGAGGCGGAGCTTGTGAAAGCCGTTTGGGATACCGTGCAAAACGTCCTGCTCTACCCTGTCCAGGATCCGTTTGAGGCGCAGGACTTTTCCTTCGACGCCGATGCCTACGCCTCGGGCGTTTACCCCGCCTGTGGGGTCAGCCTTGGTGCACCCGCGATATTCCGCGACCTCAGGGTCGTCCCCCTCAACTTCTTCCCTCTGCGCTACGACGCTAAGTCGCGCACCCTGCTTGTGGCGCGGCGAATGGTGGCGAAGGTCAGGTTCACGGAAACCGACGAGAGAAACGCCCTCCCGGGCGGATATCGCTTCATCTCCGAGGCTTTCGACCCGATCTATCAGTCGCTTGTTGCCAATTACTGGTTCTACCGCAGGAGGCTTGAGCTTCGCAGGGGCTGCATACTCTACATAATCCGCGACAGCTACGCCGAGGAGCTTGAGCCTTTGTTTTCCTGGCGCAGGGCGAGGGGGTTCCGCGTGCGTGTGGCGTACGCCAAGGAGGACATAGGCGCCGGCGACAACCCAACCGCAGATGAGCTCTTAGCTTACATCCAAAACGCGTACTCGACGTGGGAGCATCCGCCCGAGTACGTCGTTTTCGGCGGCGACTGCGTAATGGGCTCCGACCGCTTGCCCGACTACCCATACCCGAGTCCATTTACGGGCGGCACCTATCCCTCGGACCATCGCTACTCGCTCGTTGCCGGAGACGACTACCTTGCCGACATAATGGTTGGTCGCATATCGGTCGACTATGAGTCTGAGGCGTCGTGTTACGCTGCCAAGGTTGTTGGCTACGAGAGCGAGCCTGCCTTTGGCGGCGAGGGCTGGCTTAACCGGGGTCTCGTCGTCGGAGCCAACTGCTGCGGCTCGCCGAACCCCGTCACGCCGAGGCTCGTTATGCTCTGGACGCGGGAGCTTGCGCTGAACCACGGCTTCGCCGAGGTGGAGACCGCTTTCTGCGAGGGAACCGATTGCCCACGCGACGCGGAGTTCATTTCCTCGGTCGTCAACGACGGCGTGGGGTTCATCGCCTACCGCGGATGGGGTGCGACAGCCGGCTGGTTCTTCCCCGCGTACTACGTCTCGCACGTCCTCGGGCTTTCGAACGGGTGGATGTTGCCCTTCGTCACGAGCATCGTCTGCGGGACGGGAAACTTCAACAGCTCCACCACCGACCCTTGCTTCGGCGAGGCGTGGATACGTGCCGGCAGCGCGGCATCGCCCAAGGGCGCCGTCGACTTCTACGGACCATCCGACGGCGATACGCACACAAAGTGGAACAATCCCAACTGCGAGGGATTCTACTGGGGGTTTTTGGAGGAGGGGCTCGAGACCTTCGGGCAGTGCGTTCTGCGGGGAAAGCTTACGATATATCTCGCCTACCCCGACGACAGACCCGTCGGAATGGGTGTCGACCACTACCAGTACGTGTACAACATCATAGGCGATCCCTCGGTTTTCGTTTGGTCTGGTGTTCCTTCGACGCTTTCGGTTTGCGTGCCCGGTGAGTTTCACCGCGGCGCAACGCAGGTCTCCGTTCGCGTCACAGATGGCGAAAGCCCCGTGCCCGGCGCGCTTGTTTCCGTGTGGTTCTTCGACGGGGATCCGTACACCGCGTTTACCGACTCATCCGGCTGGGCTTTTGTTACGTTTCCGCCGCGGGAGACGGAGGCGCACGACAGCGCGTCTGTGGTCGTAACGCTTGCCGGATACATCCCCCGCCGCGCGGTCGTGAGGGCTTCTACGGAGGGAACCGCGGCTTTGGACAGCGTTTTGTTCGACGACGATGCGACGGGCGAAAGCTTTGGCGACGGCGACGGCATAGTCGAAGCCGGCGAGGTTGTGGAGATAACGCCCTATCTGCGTTCTGCGCTGGGCGCGCTGCACGACGTCTCGCTGAGGGTTCTCCCCGGCGTGGGCTTTGGCGTGGTCGACAGCGTGGCTTACTTCGGTGACCTGCCCGAGGGCACCGCGGTCTGCGCCTCCGACCCCGTCGTCGTGGCGTTGGAGAGCGAGCCCAACGCACCCTCGGGAAGCCTTTGGGTCGTCCTCCGCTTCGAGGTCGCAGATGCCGGCGGCGTGGTCGACACCGTTGCCTGGGGAGGGTACGTCCTCTCGCCATATCTTTCCGTCGTCGACGTGGTTCCCGAAGGCGGCGTTGTTGCGCCGGGCGAAACGACTTCCGTCTCCCTCTTCCTTGCGAACGTCGGCGCTTCGGCTCTGCACGACGCAGAAGCGACAGTTGCGGGCGGGGAGTGGATCTGGGCGGCAACCGATTCGGTCCACGTTCCAGCTTCTGTGCCGGGGGAGACCGTCGAGGTCGCAGGGATAGCCCTCCTCGCCGACGAGGGAATGATAGACGGCATAGTCGACACGATAGTGCTTGATGTGAGCGATGGCTTTTTCTCGCAGCGTGTTGCGGTGCCCGTGACGGTTGGCTGCGTCAGCTCGAGCTCCTTCGGCGGACCCGACCCCTACGGATACTACTGCTACGACAACACCGACACGGCGTCCGGTCGCATCTACGACTACGACTGGATCGAGCTTATGCCCGAGTACGGCGGCAGCGGCGCTCCGCTGTGGCTCGGCGACGACGAAACGGCTCTCGTGCCCCTGCCATTCGAGTTCAAGTACTACGGGGTGACCTACGACACCATAGCGATATGCTCCAACGGCTGGGTCGCCTTCGGCAGCGTGCCGACGGAAACCTACTGGAATTTCTACAACCGACCAATACCTGATCCCTCCGGTCCGCCCGCTATGGTATGCCCCTTCTGGGACGACATCGACCCATCGCCCGAAGGGTGCGGCGTGTACTACCAGTACTTCCCCGAGCGGTTCATATTCGTTGTGGAGTGGAGGGCGGTGCACACCTTCGACGACACGACGGTGGAGTGGTTTGAGCTTATCCTGCGCGATCCGAGCCACTACTATTATCGCACCCGCACCGGTGACGGCGAGATAATCTTCCAGTATCGCCAGGTGGCAGACATTGACGAGCAGGTCGACGCCGACGACATAGCGGAGTTTTCGACCGTTGGCATCGAGGAGCCCGGTCAGCGCTTTGGGATAGAGTATTCTTACTGCGGCGTTCTTGCACCCCACGCCGCGCCGCTTGTGCCGGGGCGCACCATAAGGTTCACCACAAATCCCCCCGAGGCGATTTACGCTCAGGTCGGCGAGCGCCCGCGAAAGCGCGCGAAGGAGCTTGTTGTGAGGGCTTTCCCGAATCCGTTCAACGGCGCCTGTGCCCTCGATGTCCTCGCCGACGCGCCGGGCGCGCTTGTCGTCGATGTCGTTGATCTCACCGGCTCCCTCGTGAAGAGGGTATTCGCCGGGCACGTCGACGCGGGCTGGCACAGGTTCGTCTGGAGGGGGCAGCTCCAAGACGGTTCGCCTGCGCCTTCAGGCGTGTACATCGCAAGGATCAGAAATGGCGTGGAGCTTAGGTGTGAAAGGATTCTCCTCTTGCGGTGAAATTGCCTTGCCCAGCGCGCAGGGGAGTTTAATGTTAGATGGGGAGGTAGGCTATGCTGCGGGTTGCGTCTTTGGTTTTGTTGCTTTTGGGATTTGTTTTTGGGTGGGTTGTGACGTTCGGCGGCGCCGGGAATGACATCTTCCGCGATGTCGTTGCGCTTTCGGGTGGCGGGTTTGTTCTCGTTGGCTCGACGACCTCAGGCGGCGCCGGCGGAAGCGACGTGTGGCTCGTCAGGATAGACGAGGACGGCGAGGTCGTCTGGGAGGAGACCTACGGCGGCTCTTACGACGACGAAGCTTACGCCGCGGCTGTGCTGGATGGCAGGCTGATCGTTGTCGGAAGCACCAGGTCGTTCGGCGAGGGAACGCCGGGATATTCGAACGTCTACATCCTTGAGGTCGACCCTGCTGGCGGCGAGCTTTTGGGCTATCACGTCGCGGGCGGCGATATGGACGACGCCGCGCTTGGTGTGGCTGCAGGGGACGACATCGCTGCCATCGTCGGTTACACGTGGACCTCCGGAAGCCGCGACGAGGGGTACGTCCTTTTCTTTTCCGACAGCGTCGACTCGGAGCTTGTCTTCGGGGGCTTAAGCAACGACGGCTTCAGAGCGGTGGCGTACAGCGACGGCAGGTGGGTCGCCGCAGGATACACCAAATCCCTCGGCGAGGGCACGCCTGCCTACTCCAACGCCCTCGTCGTTTGGGATTTTGGGGTGCAGTATGCCGTTGGCGAAGGCGGCACCGACGAGGCAAGCGGCGTGGCGTTCACGCCGTCGGGCGAATGCGTCGTCGTCGGCAGAAAGCAAGGGGATGCCGGTCTTGATCTGTGGGTCTTTGAGGTCGACGACGACGGCGCGGTGCATGTCTCGGCAACATCCGGCGGAGTGTACAACGAAAGCGGCCAGGACGTTGCCGTCGCCGATGACGGCTTCGTCGTTGTCGGCTTCTCGAACTCGCCCGGAACAGCCGGATACGACGACGTATACATCGTCAAGTTTGGTACGGATGGCTCCCTCCAGTGGTCGAGGACCTATGGCGGCACAGGGAACGACTACGCCTACGCCATCTGCCCCTGCGGCGACGGATACATAGTCGCGGGGGCTACGATGTCCTTCGGCGAGGGCGGCTTCGACGGCTACGTGCTGCGCATAAGCTCCGAAGGCGATACCACAACCGACGCCGTCGCATCAAAAAGCTTGCGCCCCGAAAACGAAACTATCTCCGTCTACCCAAACCCCTTCAACGACGCGTGCACGATATCCGTCTCGCCCCGAGGGGGGATGATAAGCGTCTTCGACGCGCACGGCAGGGTTGTTGACAGGCTTTGGGTTTTTGGCGGAAGCGTCAGGTGGACCCCCGGGCGCCTGCCCTCGGGCGTCTACAGGATAAGGTGCGGAAGCGCCGAAGCTAAGGCGGTTTTCGTGAAGTAGCCGCCCTGCAAACCCTGTAACGGAGGTCGGTTATGGAGTTGGCTGATCAGTTGGTCGAGGCGATGAGGACGGAGTTGGTCAAGGCGAAGGGCTGGATGAAGTTCGTCGGGATAATGATGATCATAGGCGGTGCCCTTTACGTCTTGACCATCGTGGGTATCATAGTCGCCTGGCTGCCCATCTGGATGGGCGTTCTCCTCATCCAGGCTGCGGGGCTTGGTGAGCAGTTTGCCCGATCGGGCGATTTCGAAAAGCTCCAGCTCGCGCTCGCTAAGCTCAAAACTTTCTTCGTGCTGGGAGGGGTTTCGCTCATCGTCGGAATCGCGCTATCTGTAGTGTGGGCTATTATAGCCTTGGTCGTTGGAATTGGCGAAGTGATGCCCTTTATACACATGGGCTACTGACCTATCGCACGTGCAGCACCTTTTGCACAAGCGTCGCGTTCCTCGTCCGAAGCCTTATCAGGTAGAGTCCGGACGGGAGTCTTTTCCCGTCGATGGTGAACGTGTGCCATCCGGCGGCAAGCTCCCCTTCGAAGATGGTCAGGACCAGCCTGCCGTCAACGGCGTAGAGGTCGATCTTCGCCCGCGCTCCGTTTAAAGCCGGAGCTACCCAGACCCCGAAGCTTGCCCTTTCGTTGAATGGGTTTGGTCGCGGGCTTTGGAGCGCCAGTGTGTTTGGCGTGTTTGCCTTGTTCGTCACGCCGACGGTTGCCCCCACGAAAAGCGGGAGCCCAATGGTATCTTTGTATGCGCCGGCGTTTGCCACAAGCGCCACAGGCACCGTTATCACGGTGTCGATAGGGCATGTTGGCGAAAGCAAAAAGCTTATGGGCGTTGCCGCGTTCGACCTTGCCGCGCCGGAGGGGATGTTGCCAAAGTTTCCCGTCGACCCCGTGGGCGTTATAAGCGATGTCGCCACAACCTCACCCGAAGTGAACCACGCCGGCGTCGAACCGCCGTTCTTCAGCCGGAACACCATCGATATCTGGTCGCCGGGCTCGAGCGTGCCGTCGCCGTCGCTCGCGGAGTCGTCGTAGTAGAGCGAATCGAGGTAGTAGAGCCACGGCTGCCCCGAAGATGACGGCGCACGCGTCGTTATCCTAAGCGCCCTGCCAGCCATCAAAGGCGCCGCGTGCTCGTCGTACGTGCCGTTTAGGAAATACTGTAAGCCAACGCTCTCGTCGGGCGACTCTATCCCAACGCCGTGGTTGTCGGAGGGGTCGTAGTAGTTGTAGTAGAAGTAGATTTCGTTGTCGCCCGTCGGCGTCGGAGCGGCGCTTGAGTCGTATATTACGACCTGACACGTCACAGAACCGCCGCCGTAGTAGAACTCCATGTTGTCGTACTGTATGATGAACCTTCCGCTGTCGGCGTCGTAGTAAGAGTAGATGTCGCATCCTGCGCGGTGCGGCGCAAGATCAGCCCACATAAGGGCTATCACGCCCGCAGGACCGCCGGAGTGGGGCATGGGCTGCGGGTTGCCGCTGCCAGGACCAGACCAGCTCTCGCCGGGCGGTGCAAGAAATCCGTTGCTCGAAACGGCTATCGAATTGTATGCGTTGCCGTAAAACCTGAAGGTGAAGGGAAGGGATATCGTCGTTATTCCGTCGTCGCTGTCGGTTATGGCGTCTATCGTGCTCCCAACGCCCGTGATGTCGTTCCAGATGTATTCCGGCGCAAGCCCCGAGGGTGTGTCGGTGTCGTCGTAGATGTAGTAGCCGTAGCTGTCGGGTCCTGTTGGGAGCCCGGTTGCGTCGCCGCCAAGCCTGAGGTGGAGGGTGAGGGTGTCCTCGAACGAATACATCGGGCAGTCCCCGCAGACGATTAGGTTCATCCACGCCTCCGATGCGGGCATAGCCTCGGGCGATGCCGAGACGGTGAAATCCGGCGACGGCGATGCGGTCGAAAGCCTCACAAGATCACCATACTCGCCAAAGCGCTGCACGCCGACGACTATGTCGGTGTCGCAAAGCGTTCCCGTTACGTTGAAGGCGTCGGCTTTCGTGTCGTTGGAAAGGACTACCCGCAGGAAGGCTTGCTCGCCGGGGTTTAGCTCTCCGTCGCCGTTGCCGTAGGGAGGTGGGTCGTAGAGCACGATCGTGTCGATCTGAGCGGCAAACCTGTGGACCGCGGGCTGTGGAGCCACAGCCTCCTCCCAAGGACCATCCGGGTGCCCCGATATGTGGATCGTGAGGTTCAGGGCGTTTGTTGCCGCGTGGTCGGGGGACACAACGAACACAACCGAATCGCCGTACACGGTGTCGCCGGGGGCGACCGTCGGGAAGGACGTCGTCGAGTCGATGAAGCTGATTCCAGCGTCGCCCTCGCATCGAACAACACCCCAAAGCCCGCTTGCCGTCTCGCTGCCGAGGTTCGTTATCCGCGGCAAAAAGACGATCGTCTCGCCGGGGTTTATCAGGCTGTCGCCGTCGCCAACAACGTCGTAAAAGCTTGTCGGAACGCACTCGGGGTAAACGCCGCCGATTATGACGGGGAGCGTGTCGATGTAGTGGTATATGTTAGGTCCCGACACGACGAGGACGAGGTAGTTTGGCGATGGGTCGACATCGATGGGGACGACGGCGCTTCCTGTTGAGTCTGTGATGGCGTACGAGAAGCTGTCGCCCTGATGTATCGCTATCCTTGCCGCCTCCACCGGCTCTCCGCCGGCTGTGACCGTTACCGCCACGTCGTTGTGTCCCACAGGCAGCGCCGATGGGTGCGACACCGTGGGGAACTGAAGGGGCGCGGTCCAGGCGAGCATCTCCGGGCTCCCCAAAAGGACGTTCGCCCAGTACTCCACGCGAGCCGCGTAGGAGGCGCCGAAGTAGTTGTACATCTCGTTCTTGCCGAAGGTCTGCGCCGCAGAGATGGGGTTTAGTTTTTCGACGAAAAAACCGACGAATATGTTCATCGACATATACGAGCGCTCCTGGCTGTATGAGCTCACGTTCCCCTGCCCGATGAATGCCGCAGAGCCTTTGGGATTTTCGACTGTGCCGCAGCGGGTGGAGCGCTCGCCCATCCAGAAGTCCCCGGCGAAGAACTCGCCCGTGCTGCAGGTGATGGATACGTTGATGGGCGCCTTCCTTCCCGTCGGGAGGGTGTCCAGCCCGCCGCTGAAGCCGTAGTAGTAATCCGGGTAGGCTTGCCCGCGGTACTGGACGAAGTTGCAGCCCTCCTCGATGTAGGGCTTTACGTCGTAGTAGTCGTGTCCGAGGCATCGGCGGAACATGTGAGTTGTAAATCCTGCGTTTTCGCAAAGTGACATCCCCGAGTCGACGGCGGCAAGGTAAGACGAGTCTCCGGGTCCGAGCGGGTCGGTGCAGTCGTCCTCGTTGACGATCCCAACAGCCCTCGCCCACCAGCTGTCGGTGGTGTCGGGGTCCTTCTCGTAGTTCAGGTGCTTCTGCACTATGACCTGAAGCTGTGGTCCTGTGTCCGCCGACATCCTGCCCGGCAGGACATCGGGGAAGATGTCGGTCCCGTCGACTCTGCCGTAGCCGTTGTCGCTTCTGCCGTAGGCGGGTATCGGTTCGCCGTCGTCGCCGTCGGCAACGAAGAGGACGTATGCGGGCGGAAGAGCCCACGTGTGGTAGGCGTTGTATATGTACGCGTGGATCGAGGCGGTGTCCGTTCCGGTCTCGCTTGTGGTGACGACCCGCGTGGGCATCCCCTGCAAAAGCTTCCAGTCGATCCAGGGCTGGAGCTCGTCGGTGAAGCTGTCGTAGACTATCACGAGGAGCTCGGCGCCGTCTTCAGGGTTCCACTCGAGGGCGCGGCGGGGATGCTCGGGAACGGCGGCGTCGGGATTGACCAAAAGCGCGCGATAGAGCTTTTCGAAGGTCGGGTGGTATAGCCTTTCCTCGCAAGCCGTCCCTCCGCCGCCGCGGTGCTCAACGACGACCCTCGCGCTTTCGGCAAAGCGAACGCCCCTTTGAGGATCGTACTGGACCGGAATGAGGTCGACGCCCACAACGCGAACGCCGCGCCAGATCGCATCGTATATGATCTTCGCCTCCCCGCCGAAGCTTTCGGCGTAGAGCCGGAAGTCGACGCGTCCGGGCTTTCTGTGGTTGAGCGTCAGGGAGCAGAGGGGCGCGGGCGTGATATCGATCCATTCGGACCAGCTGATCTCTGCGCGTACCGAGACCTCAGCGCCCCTGGGAACCGCAACGGGGAAGGTCCTCCCCCGCAGCATAGGTCCACCCTCCTCGCCGCGGGGACCATATCCGGAAAGCTCGATGAGGCTTAAACCATCTTCGATCTCGACGAACCTCGGCTTTTCGAGAATGGGCACAAACACCGTGCTGTCCCCGTCGTCCCAAACGAGCTGCACAGGCGCCCTACCCCACGAAAAAGCAAAGCCTAAAAGCAAAAGGATGCAAATCGACCGCCTGAACATTCCTTCACCTCCAAAAACTACTTTATCATAAGCGCCTTTTTCGTGACGCGGCTTTCGCCGACCCGGGCGGTGACGAGGTAGATCCCGCTTGGTAGCCCCTCCCCATCGACTGTGAGCGTGTGCCTTCCCGCGGGCAGCACGCCCGAAAACACCCTCCGCACAAGCTTGCCGTCTATAGAGCGGAGGACAAGGCTTGCGGGGCTTTGCCGCGGAACGAAAACCTCGACGACGGCAGCGAAGTTGAACGGATTCGGAAGCACCGCAAGCCAAAGCTCACCTTTTGGCTTGCCCTCGCGCACCGATACAACCTCGCCAAGCTCGATGGGGAAGGCGGTGGTGTCGATATATCCGTCTGCGGCGCTTATGACGAGGGGAACCATAAGCGTTGTGTCGTCCGGGCACGAGGGCGATATGATGAGCTCAAACGGCGCGCCGGCGTTGCATCCCGTTCCGCCTGTGGGTATATCGCCGAAGCTTGCGGGTTCATCTGTGGCGGGCTCGACAACAGACGTGGGCAGCACAACCGCCGACGTCGCCAGGGCATCGGCGTTGCCGTCGTTGCGGAGAAGGATCGAGACGGTTATCCTTTCGCCGGGGTCGGCTGCGCCGTCGCCGTCACCGCTGTCGGAGAGGGCAAAAACGCCCCCAAAGTGAAGCCAGGGCTTTCGACCGTAGGTGGGAACCCTCGTCGTGATCCTCAGCGCGCGACCGCAGACCAAGGGCGCAGCATGGGCGTCGTAAGAGCCGTTGAGACAGTACCGAAGACCGCACGTCTCGTCCTCGGATTCGATCCCAACGCCAAACTGCACAACATCGATGTAGTTTATCTTCTTGTAGAGAATGAGGATCTCGTTGTCGCCTGTGGGTGTTGGATATCTTTCGGCATCACAAATTCTTATCTGGAACGTTTGGAACCGGCTTGGGAAGGGGTAGAGCGAGACCGAATCGTACTGGACGACGAACTGTCCATTTTCCTCGTCGAAGAAGGAGTAGACGTCTGCGCCTTCGCGGTGTGGTGCGAGGTCACACCACAGCGCGGCTATGACGCCCGCAGGTCCGCCGGGGTAGGGGAAGTCCTGCGGGGTGCCAGTCCCCGGACCCGACCAGTCGCTTACGCCGGGGATCAGGATGCCGTTGCTCGATATAGAGATCGTGTCGTACTCGCGCCCGTAGAACCTGAGCGTGAAGGGCAGTGCAACGGCGGCTATGCCGTCGTCGCTGTCGGTGACGCCGTCGACGGGCTCGCCAACCTCGCGTATGTCATCCCACTCGTAGACGGGAACGCCTTCGTCGAGGATGTCGCCGTCGTCGATTATGTAGTAGCCGTAGTCGTCGGGTCCTGTGGGCAGGTTCTCCGGGCTCCCCGCCACCCGGAGCTCCAGGTCAAGCGTGTCGGTTTGTGTGTAGGTTGAGCAGTGGGCGGTGAGTGCAAGCTTAAGGGGGATTTCCGCCCCCGGCGGCGCCACTGTCGAGAGGGCGACGAACGCAGCGCCCGAGGGCTCAGCGCCTGTGCCACGAAGGATCTGGTTGTAGACAAGCTCCGGCCGAAGCACGCACAGCGCTTCGCTGCCCAAAAGCCTTCCTTGCGCGCTGTACGCGTCGGCGTTGGTGGTGCACGCGATCCAGACGGCAAGCCCGAAGCACTCGCCCACCTCGGCTGTGCCGTCGCCGTCGCCGAAGGGGGGTGAGTCGAGCACGATGACGGTATCGACCGTGGGCGCAAACCGAACGACCTCAGGCTGAAGCGGGAAGCGCAGGTCGTAGGTGCCAAGGCTCCCGCTGTGGACACAAGCCCGCAGCGGTATGCCCGAGCTTGCCGGATGATCGCAGGAGATGGCTACAACAACGCTGTCGCAGTTCACCGTGTCGCCCGGCGCAAGGCGGGGGCAAACGCTTACGGAGTCGACGAGTGTTATGTCCGCATCGTCGCTTTGGACGACGATGTAGACTTCGGAGGAGTCGGCGGTTTCATCGCCCCAGTTTGCGACCTGCGGCGTTATCGACAGGACCTCGCCAGGGTTTACGATGCCATCGCCGTTGCCGCAGACCTCGACAAGCGTTGCCCCGACCACAGCGGCAGCAACGCCGCCCGACACAACGGTTAGCGTCTCGACGACGGGGTAGATGTTCGGTCCCGTGACGACCATCACAACCGGCGACGGAGGCAGGGGTGGAAGCTCAAGCTCCGCCTCCGCCGTGCCCGCGCTGTCGGTGAAGAAGTAGGCGAACAGTGAATCTGCGTGAAAGGCTACCCGTGCGCCCTCGACGGGAGAACCTTCGGCGAATACGGCGACGTCGAATATCGGATGTCCCACGGGTATCACTGCCGGCGCGACGACCGTCGGGAGGGCTATGGGCGCCGTCCACGCCGAAAGCTCGGGGCTGCCCAAAAGAGCAGCACAGCGATACTCCACAAGAGAAGCCCACGTCTCGCCAAACTCGTTGTACATCGCTATCATGCCGTAAAGGTGCGCGGCGGAGATCTGGTTTAATTTCTCCTCGAAGAAGCCGACGAAGATATTTTTCGAAAGCGACGATCGCTCAAGCGAGTTTGTGCTTATCCCCGCCTGTCCCATGAACGCCACGGCGCCGCAGGTGGAGTCGGGGCTGCCGCAGCGAACCGCATCCTCGCAGGGATAACCGTCGTACTGAAAGCTCCCCATAGCACAGGTTATCGAGACTATGATGGGAAGCCTCCTGTGCGGTGGGCAGAGGAAGAGCATGCCCTCAAAGGGCGACCACCAATCGTGAACGGCTTGCCCCCTGTATGTCACGAAGTTGCATCCCGCGCTTATGTACGGCCTGACGGTGGAGGAGTTGTCGCCGGAGCATTTGGTGAACATCCTTGCGAGCGAGAAGCCAGCCTCTGCGCATGCATCGATGGCGTAGCCCACCGCGGCAAGGTACGACGAGTCGGTGGGACCGCCGTCGTACGGACAGTCCTCCTCCCTGACTATCCCTATTGCACGGGCGTACCAGTCGTCGGTGGTGTCGGGACGAGCCTCGTAGTTCAGGTGCTTCTCCACGATGGTCTCAAGCTCAACGGCGTTGTCGGCGGAGAGCCTGCCGGGAAGGATCTCGGGAAATATGTCGGACCCCTCGAGGGTGCAGTATCCCACATCGAGCAGTCCGTCGTCGTATGGGTCGTATGTTGGCACCTCCTCGGCGTCGCCGACGAAAAGAACATACGCGGGCGGAAGCTCCCAACCCTCGTACGCCGAGCGGATAAAGCTTTTTATCGCGCTTCGGCTTGAGCCTATGGTATCGGTCGTGGCGACTACTGTGGGCATCCCCATAAAAAGCTTCCACTCCACCCAGGGCTCGATCTGCGGGAGGAAGTGAGAGGGAGCTACGACCAGGAGCTCCGCGCCCTGAGAGGGGTTCCAGTTGGCAAGATGTGCCCGCTTTGGCGCACAGACCGCGCCGGGGTTTATGACAAGCGCCTTTATGAGCTTCGCCCAAACGGGATGGTAAAGCCTTTCGTCGTATTCGAGGACGCCATTTGGGTGTCTTAGGGTTATTCGCATCCTTTTTGCGAATCTCACGCCGCGGCTGGGGTCGTATTGGGCTGGGACGACGTCCACTCCAACGATGCGCGTTCCGCGCACAAGGGCGTCGTAGGCGATCCTTGCGTTCCCGCCGCGGGGAAGCCGATACTCGCCCCAGCGGGGCTCGCCACCCACGGGAGACGGGGTCACGTTCCGCCACGCCGACCATTCCTCGACCGTCCAGGCGAGCTCCACAGTGCACTCCTTGGGCGTGGCGACACACAGTATGCGTCCGGCAAGCTTTGGCTGGCCGTGCTCGCCCCGCGGTCCGCAGCCGTCAACCCAAACGTCCCAAAAGCCGCCGCCTGCATCCACAACGCCGAAGGAGGTGAACTCGACCGTAAAAGAGGTCACGTCGGCGTCGTCGCGAAGCACGCAGACGCCAGGCATACCCCATACAAGGGCGAAAGCCGAAAGCGCGAAGAAGACTGTCGCCCTGCCCAAAGACATCAGGCGGCTCCCCTCGTCACATAAGGAGCTCCACGACGACGTAGTTGAGCGCTACGAGGGCGTCTTTTTCGTTGTCGAGGCACACCGCAGCGCCGCCGCTGCACGAAACCTCGGCGGAGACGCCAAACCAAAGAACATAGTCCGTAAGCCCCTGAAGGCTTGCGTGCACGGTGATCTCGTAGTCGGTGTTGAAGCAGTATGCCGCCTCGCCTTCGGTTGCATCCACCGTTTGGGAGGTCAGGTGGATGATAAGCGGCGCGCCGCCGTCGGGAACGAGGGCGATGTAGGTGATAAGCCTCACGTAGTCGTACGGTGATGCGTCCCAGAGGTGTGCGGCGCCCTTCAGGCTGAATCCCGCCGTGATGTTGGCGGGCGTCACTTTATCACCCGTAACCCTGAGCAGTTTGCCCACCTCGCACCAGCTGTGGACGTACTTCTCTCCGCCTTCGCACAGGGTGTCGGCGTAGGCGAAGAGCTGGAGTTTGTCGAATGATGCTGGATACGCCGCCGCAAGGCATCCGCCCGTTGCAACAACGCCCGACCTGAACGCCTCGAACTCATCGCCCCAGATGGTGTCGGGCACGCCGGGGTAGAGGATCACAGGCGACGCGAATGTGTCGGGCTCTGCGGGGGAGACGTCCACCACGATGCCGTCGCGCTTCACGTAGCCGTTGGCATCCTCAACCTGAACGGCGATGGCGAAGCTGCCGCGGCTGTCGAAGGAGGCGCTCACACAAGAGCCCGAGTCGTCGGCACAAAAGAGGGACGGTCTTTCGCCTGTGGGGGTGAAGCTTCCCTCGGGCGTTCCCACGGGCGGGATGAAGTAGTCCTCGCCGGGATGCGTCTGCGGCGTGAGGTCCCACAGGTAGCCCGTGATCTGCGTGTCGGAAACCGCCTCGCACACAAAATCCCCTGCCTGACCAACCTCAAGCTCGTACGGTCCCGAGACAAGCTCTATGTAGGGTGGATCGATGCCCGGGTCGTTTACACGGGGACACTCCGGGCACTCCGGACACTCCTTGCTGCATCCCCAAAAGCCTGCCGCAAGGGCAAGAAGGACCAAAAACGCTGCCGACCTCATAACCGCTCCTTTCGGGTTTAAGTTGCCAATTTGAATAATACTTAAAACTTTGGCTGACATCAACCTTAAAAAGGCGACGCAAGCGCTGCTCTGAAACTCTGTGCGGGAGGTGGGACTCGAACCCACACCCCAAAAGGGACTGGATCCTAAGTCCAGCGCGTCTGCCAGTTCCGCCACTCCCGCTTTTTTGTAGTATATTCCAGCCCGGCGCGTCGGTCAAGCCTTTGCTTTGAGGCTTCTTTCGCTTGTCAGCGGCGATGGGTTTTGATATCTTTATCCTGATGCGTGATGGGATTTTGGATCGGTTTTTTTCGCGGCTTGGCGCCTTCGGCAGGGGCGTTTTGATGCTCGACTACGACGGCACACTTGCGCCGTTTCGCGCGAGGCGGGATGAGGCGTTGCCGTATCCGGGCGTGCGGGAGGCTGTTGACCGCATAAGCGCCCAGGGCAGAACGCGGGTTGTCGTTGTAAGCGGCAGGCGCGCGAAGGAGGTGGCGGGGCTTTTGGCGCTTGAGCATGCGGTGGAGGTCTGGGGTTCGCACGGATTCGAGCGCATGACCCCCGCGGGAGCGGTCGAGGGCGTGGGCATAAGCGAGGATTTGGCATTTGTGCTTGCGGCTGCAGCGCGAGATGCCCGAAAAGCCGGCTTCGACGAAAGCGTTGAGGAGAAGTTCGGCTGCGTCGCCCTGCACTGGAGGGGTCTCCCCGACGAGGCGAAGAGGCGAATCGAGCGGTGGGCGCTGAGGCATTGGGGTAAGTTGGCGAGCTTTGGGGACCTCGTTCTGCGCAGGTTCGACGGGGGGATAGAGCTTTTGGCGCGGGGGCGGAACAAGGGGTGCGTCGTCGAGGAGATTTTGCAGCGGTCGGGCGCAGGCGTTCCCGCGGCGTACCTCGGCGACGACTCCACCGACGAAGATGCCTTCGCCGCAATAAAGGGAAAGGGGCTTGCCGTCCTGGTGAGAAGCGAGTTCCGCGAAACGAAGGCAGACATCTGGATTAAGCCCCCCAAAGAGCTTATCGATTTCCTTTGGCGCTGGTTCGTCTCGCTGGAGGTTGAGGGATGAAGATTCTCCACAGGCAGTTTTGGGGCAACAGCCTGGATGTGTGGATAATAGCCGCGTTGACCGCGGTGGTCGTGATCGTGTTCTTGAGAGGTTTCCTCAGGCTTCTTAAGTCCAAGCTTGGGAGGCTTGCCCCGCAGACGAGAACCGAGGTAGACGACCTTCTGCTCGAGATACTCTCGCGCGTTAAGTTCGGCGTCATCGTCGTTGTGGGGATCTACGTCGGTTCGCTTGTTCTTAGGCTTCCCCCGCTCGTTTCGGCTGTTGTGACGAGGGTTGCGGTGGTCGTTTTGCTTCTGCAGTTCGCCCTCTGCGGGAACGGGGTTATAGCCTTTTTCATCGAGCGCTACGTCAAGCGCAAGGTCGAGGAGGACGCATCGGTCGCCACCACGTTTGCCGCGGTGGCGTTTATGAGCAAGCTCGTTTTGTGGTCGGTGGTTTTGCTCCTTCTTCTGGAGAACCTCGGCGTCGACATATCGGCGCTTGTGGCTGGATTGGGCATTGGCGGAGTCGCCGTCGCTCTGGCGGTGCAGAACATCCTCGGGGATCTTTTCGCGTCGCTTTCCATCACGATCGACAAACCCTTCGTCATCGGCGACTTCATCGTGGTGGGCGACTACCTCGGAACCGTTGAGCACATAGGGCTCAAAACAACAAGGATAAGGAGTCTTTCCGGCGAGCAGATAGTCTTCTCCAACTCCGACCTGCTCAAAAGCCGCATCCGCAACTACAAGAGGATGTTCGAGCGCAGGGTCGTATTCAACATCGGCGTCACCTACCAGACGCCCTACGAGAAGCTCAGGAGGATTCCAGAGATAATCCGCCGGGTCGTTGAGTCTCAGGATGGGGTTCGCTTCGACAGGGCGCACTTCAAGGAGTTCGGCGACTTCGCCCTGGTCTTCGAGGTCGTGTACTACGTGCTAAACCCCGACTACAAGTTCTACATGGACGTTCAGCAGGCAATAAACCTCGAGCTTTTCCGCAGGTTCGAGCAGGAGGGCATAGAGTTTGCCTATCCGACGCAGACCGTCTTCGTGGAGGGGGCGTTGGGAGATAGGCGTCAGGAGGGCGAGAGAGTATGAGTGGGGAGGGTCCGGAGAGGAACAGGCTCGTTATAGTTTCGAACCGTCTTCCGGTTGTTCTGCATCGCGGCGAGGGTGATCGCTGGGGTATAAAGCCCGGAAGCGGCGGTCTTGTCACGGCGCTTGCGCCGGTTTTGCGCGACAGGGGCGGGCTTTGGATCGGCTGGCCCGGCGTCTCGAAGGAAGATGCGCCGCAAAACCTCGACAGCCTCCTCGCAACCGCCGTAAAGGACGCAGGATACTCCCTATCGCCCGTCCTCCTGACCGACAGGGAGATAAAGGGCTACTACTACGGCTTTGCGAACGAGATCCTCTGGCCCCTTTTCCACGACCTCCCGTCGCGATGCAACTTCGACCCCTCATACTGGCGAAGCTACCTGCAGGTGAACCGCAAGTTCGCCAGGGTGATAGCCGAAAACTCCCGGCGGAACGACTTCATCTGGGTCCACGACTATCACCTCATCTGCGTTGCCCAGGAGCTGCGGCGCCTTGGGATAAGCGCGCCCGTGGCGTTCTTCTTGCACATACCATTCCCGCCGCTCGATATATTCCTGAGGCTCCCCTGGCGCTTCCAGATCCTTCAGGCGCTTCTCCAGTTCGACCTCATAGGCTTCCAGACCATCCGCGACAGACGAAACTTCGTCCACTGCGTGAGGAAGCTCCTCAAGGACGCGCGCATATACGGCAAGGGTCAGGTCATACTGGGCGAGTTCGGGGGCAAGAAGATAAGGATAGGGGCTTTCCCCATAGGGATAGACTTCAACGAGTTTGCCCGCGGTGCGGCGACCAAGGAGGTCGCCGACAGAGCATGGTACACACACGAGGAATACCCCAACCAAACGATAGTTCTGGGCATCGACCGCCTCGACTACACCAAGGGGATCCCCGAAAGGCTTTTTGCCTTTCGCGCAATGCTTTCCGCACACCCCGAGGTACACGAGAAGGTGTGCTTTATACAGGTTGTGGTTCCCAGCAGGGAGGGCGTTCCCGAGTATCAGAGCCTCAAGCAGGAGATCGAGCGCCTCGTAAGCGAGGTAAACGGTCGTTTCGGCAGACCCGGCTGGATTCCAGTCCACTACTTCTTCCGAAGCCTTGAGAGGACCGAGCTTTTGGCGTACTATCGCACCGCCGAGGTCGCGCTTGTAACGCCCCTCAAGGACGGGATGAACCTCGTCTCCAAGGAGTACTGCGCCGCAAATCTGGAGGAGAACGGGGTTTTGATACTAAGCGAGTTTGCTGGAGCTGCGGCGCAGCTTAGGCGCGGGGCGATACTCGTCAACCCGCACGACGTCGAAGGCGTTGCCCAAGCACTGTACGAAGCCATAACGATGCCAAAGCCCCAGCGCAGGGAGCGCATGAGGCGCCTGCGCGCTGTGGTCAGAAAACAGGATATATTCTGGTGGGTCGAGTCGTTCCTCCGCGCCGCCTTCGCAAAGGACCTCAAAAGCTTCCCCATTATCGAGGACTACATCCCGACGGTGCGATAACCTCAGTAAGGCTTCCCCTCCCGGGCGGTCGTTTCTGCCATCTGCTTTATCCCGTCGGGAACGTAGCCCATCTCCCAGAGCTTGTGCCTTATGTGCTCAACAATCTTTGGCGTATCGATTCTGACGGGGCAGAAGTTGACGCATCTTCCGCACAGTGTGCAGGTGAACGCCATCGGCGCAGCCTTCTCCCACCCGCCGGCGACAAGCGCCGTCCAGGGGATGCCAATCCCGCCCATGTACTTGTGACCCCACCAGCCTGTAACGATCGGATAGACGGGGCACTCGTACATGCACGCGCCGCAGCGAACGCACCGCAGAGCCTGGCGCAGAACCGGGTCCTTCGCCATCTCGGTCCTGCCGCAGTCGAGGAAGATGACGTGGAACTCCTGCGGTCCGTGGGCGCCGTACACCACCGTCTTCTCTATATCGCCCGTCTTGCTGGGACCCGCTATGAGGGAGAGGTAGGTCATCGCCTCGTAGCCCGAGTAGCGCGAGACGACCTCCACAAAGCGCATGCCGTCCTTCATCGTGGGCAGGATCTTCTCCATCCCCGCGATGACTATGTGCACGGGCGGCAGGCTCGTGGAAAGCCTTATGTTGCCCTCGTTCTCGATGAGGAAGACGGTTCCCGTGTCGGCGGTTATGGCGTTTGCGCCGGTTATGCCCACGTCGGCGGATATGAACTTGTCGCGCAGAAACCTCCTCGCGAACTTCGTGAGCGCCACAGGATCAGTGGGGAGCTCCTCGTCGGCAAGCGGCTGAAATACCTCCTTGACCTTCTCGCGGGGGACGTTCACCGCCGGCGCGAGGATGTGCATCGGGCGCATCCGCAAAAGCTGTATGATGAACTCGCCCAGATCAGTCTCCCAGACCTCGTTCCCCCACTCCCCGAGGGCGTGGTTTACGTCGAGCTCCTCGGATGTTATCGACTTCCCCTTGACGACCACCTTGCCTGTGCCGACTATCTTTCTTATGATCTCCAGCGCCTCCTGTGGGGTTTTGGCGAGGTATGCGTGTCCGTGGTTTTTCTCGATGCGCTCCATCGTGCGGGCGGTCCAGCCCTCGAGGTCGGAGATGACCCTGTCCTTTGCCTCAACAAGCTTTTCGACCTCGTCCTTCACGTAGGGGAAGACGGCTATTGCGTTGTCCCTCGCCGCTCTGAACGATGCCACGGCGCGGCGAAGCGCGGTCCTTATCGCCTTGTCCTTCGCCGCCTTGTAAACCGCCTTCTTGAACTGACGGAACTCACGGGCGATGTCGATGTTCTCTGACATAATGATGCCTCCTTTCGGTGTATTGTGTATACGAGTTTTTAGCGCTAACACTTGGCGCGAACGGCAAGGAGCCAGAGTTGCATACGCATTTAGTAATCGTACCCCTCACCAATAATGTCCCAGTTATCTCTGAACTTTTCATAATTTTTAGGCTGCAGCCAGTAGCTTTTTTTGTTGTTTTTGATTCTTTCATCGATTAAATGGTTGTTTTTCAGTTCGTCGGTTCTTGTGATAAAGATTTCTGACTTTTCGTCTAATATCCCCCTGCAAATAACTATATATTCTGCCAGCAAATTTTCTAGGTTCGCCCCTAGTGGGACAGGGTCTTTTTTGCTCAGTGATTTTACCTGTATTGTATGTATTCGTTTCGCCTTACCACTGAAGATGACTATGTCTACTCCTTTTGTATTTCGCGAGGTAGGTAACACATTCCATCCTCTTTTGGATAATTCATAGCAAACGTAATGAAGCCCGGCATTGCCTACTATTTGATTTGGCAGTCTCTTTTTGAGCTTACCCATTCTTCCACCTCCTCAATTAAGTGCCGCATAACTTTTGTCAGTATCGGACAGATAAGTACAAATGCCCAGCAGAGTGATCAAAATTATTTATTACCAAAGTGCTGTAATAGTTTCTCAAACTTCGGCTTGAGAGGCGGAATCTCCTTTTCTATAACTTCCCACACAATCTCTAGATCTACACCGTGATATTCGTGAATCAGCTTATCTCTCATTCCCGCGATATATTTCCACGGAATTTCTGGGTGTCTGCTCCTGATTTCTGAGGGAATTTTCTTCGCTGCCTCACCCATTACCTCTAAGCTTCTGATGACAGCGTTTACAGTTTTTCTGTCTTGCGCAAACTCTTCAAAGGTCATACCCGCAATAAATTCTTCGATCTCTTGGATGGATGAAAGAATGTCCAGTAAGTAATCTTTATAGGTTCTCTTCATACCATTATAACCTCTTCAAGAATGTGCTTTCCAATGTGTGGTTTAAGCGCTTTTTTGGATACGAGATCTACCTTCCTGCCTATCAGGTTGCTTAGGTATTCCTCTAGCTCGAGAAATTTGAAAAACCCTATTGGCTTTTCGAACTCAACTAATATGTCGACGTCGCTATTTTCTTTCGCTTCTCCCCTCACAAGTGAGCCGAAGATGCCGATCTCTTTGACCCCATATCTTTCCGTAAGCTCTTCCTTGTGTTTTTCGATGATATTTCTTATTTCCTTGAGCGATTTTTTCATTTTCTATCTTTGTCGCCTGCCAGGATGCCGCGATGGATTTGCAGCACCTCCCCGGTCATCCCGAGGCACATACTTTAAAGTATTTCCCCCAGTTGATCTCCGTCATCTGCAGCACATTTCCGTCGGGGTCCTCGAAAAGCAGGATGCGACTGCCCCAGGGCGTCTCATCAACTCCTTTGACGATCTTCACGTTGTTCTGTTGCAATCTCTCATAGGCTTTGTCGATATCATCGACCAGGAAGTTTATACACGGTTCTCCTTTACGTGGCTTTTCCAGCTCTCCCCAGGTTTTTAAGCCTATTTCGACTCCGCCGCAGTCGAAGCCCGCGTAGTCTTTGAACTCGTACTTCTTCTGAAGTCCTAAGACGTTTTCGTAAAAGTTTATGGCTTGCCTAAGGTCCCTGACGGTTAAGGTTATGTCCCAGATTCTTCGGATGATCATTGCCCCGCGCCCTTGGCTTTGTTGTTTTGTTGTTTCAGCCATTCGCTGCCTTGCGGACTCTAACCCAGATTGGTATCCGGGGGCCTTTAGCCTTTGCGAGCAATACGGGTCTATCCTCCATTGCCTCCTGCAAAAGCCCGGTGAGGTCGTAGGTCTCGAGATCCTCGGCGACTTCGGCACCGCCTTCTGAACTGACGCAACCCAAGGGCAATGCCAATAAGCTTTCTGACATGACGCCACCTCTTTGGGCCTGCAGCTTGATACATCGCCAAAATAACGAAGTCCGCAGGCGATGTCAAAGGCTTTTTCTGCGCCGTTGTTGCGTTGGCACTCGCGCCGCCGTTCGTTACCCTCCTGCGTAGAGCCTCACCTCATCGAAGTAAGCTGCTGCCTCGTAGACTGGGTAATTGGATATGCCGAAATAATATGCTCCGAAGGAGAAGTCATATATCATGGAGTCGGTCCAGGCTGTAAGCGGGAACACCCACTCGTGCTTCTCATCCCCAATATATATCCTGAAAATCATTCCGTCTTCGTGTCCGAACTTGCTGAAGTCCGCAACGAGCTCTGCCTTATACCACCTGTTGCAATCGAGGGTGAACCCGCCGTCGAGGGAATCGTAGTCTATTTGTTCTCCTGTTGGTCCGTAGCCGGTTCCGTATTTGATAAGCCCTTCGCGGTTGAAGCCAACTATGGCGATATACCATTTATCGTTGCGGTCGTAGAGGTCGACGTCCAGCCACACGCCCGCATCGACCTTTCCGAACCGTCCCTCGGGAAGGTAGAAATAAAGCGAAATTTTCTTTAGGGGATTGTCCCAATATGTAAAATCTGGCGCGACCAAAACGCTTCTCGCGTTCCTGCCGGGTTGGAGATTCGTCCACAGTTTTGCGCTTCTTGCGCCCGAGAAGGAGAGCTCGTCGGTCGTCTGAGCGCTTTGATCAGGCTTTTCTAAATGCCATTCATACTCCGGATGGGCGCTTTGATCCTGCCAGTTTTCCGGAAAATCGAAAATTTTATCATATTCAAACCCGTCCTCTTTTAGTAGAATCCAGTTCGTGCTCCGTTCGTCCTCGGCGGAAGGCGAACAACCTTCGAACGCAGACAAAGCAATCAACAATGCCATTAAAGATGTAATTTTGTTCCTCACTTCTCCGCCTCGATCTTCCTTGCGTAAAAATTGTCGAGCCGCACCTCCTGGTTTCCTCTGTCGTTAAAGCTGACTAATCCTGCGTAGAAATTGAACGCTTTATATCACATATAAGCTGGGTTGTAGTATCCGATCCACACGTTGCCTTCGAAGCTTTTCTCCTCAATCGATGATTTATATCCGAACGAGAATTTTTCTTTGTCTCCTGTAAGATCGAAGGTTACCCAGAGCTTAAACTAATTGTCGTGTATAAATTTAACTTGACCCACCCTTGTCCAACCTTGTGAGTTCGGTACCAGCACAGAGCCATCCCTTGCATCTATTGCTGCGTAGGCAAAATATTGGATAACCCATGAAGGATGATATTCCATGCCTATAATAGCCAGTGGCTCTTTGCTATCGGGGACATAAAACCAGGCTCCAGTTTCAAACACACCTTCTTCTACGTCGGACTGCTCGCGGGCGTAGTGTGCTACGGCGGCGAATAGCTCCTCATATCCTGAGGGAATCTCATATGAAACTATTTGAGCGCACTTTTCGCCTTCGTAGGCTAATTCATCTGTGATTCCCACCTCCAACCAGTTTTCTTCCTCAACCCAGCAATCTGCTCGAACAATGCAATCCTCAACGGCTTCCCTTATCCCTTCGGGTGTCGTCTTTGTGAAGCTTGCTACTTCTTCGAAATCGCAGTTTAGATAATAAACGTATTGGTTAGTCCTTTCGACTTTTGTTTCGCTGGAGCATCCGGCGATGAGAAATAGCGCGACCGATGGCAAGACGGCGAAAGTCTCTCCAAATTTCATGGTTGCCTCCGTCGCGGTTGTTTGGCGGCAGAGTTGGATGAAGCGCAAGAGCACACGCTTAGTCAGTCTAATAAACCAACAGTATTTATCAAGCGGTTCCAGGGAGCGATTGTTTCTTCTTCTTCTCTCCAAGTTGCTTCTTCACAAGATTCAATATATTTTTCTCCTTGATTAAATTCTTCACATATTGTGGGTCGGGGAAGCTTATAGCATCGAATATGCACCATACCTGGCATGAGGTGCATCCAACCATACACTGGAGTGGTCTTGCCACGACCGCCTTTCTTTTTTTCCAGTCGTAGTCGAAGACGTTTCTTCCGCAACTTGTGACGCACATGCCGCAGCCAGTGCACTTACTTTCGTCGACTATAGGATGCCAAGTTATCTCCTCCCTTGGTATGCCTTTCCAGTAGGCGAACTTTGGGTCCAGTTTCGTTTTTGCCTCACGCATTTTGTGCCCTCCAGCATAATCCTATTCTGTCAAATCTGCCGTTAGCTTCTCAAATTTCGGCTTGAGGGTGGGATTTCCCTATCTATGCCCTTCAAAATAATCCCCAGATCCACAATAATCTATAAGTCACACCGTGATATTTGTGAAGCAGTTTATTTCTCATGCCCGCGATGAGTTCTTTGATCTCTTGGATGGATGGATGGATGAATTTTTTATAGGTTCGCTCTCCCTGCCTAATCAAGTTACTTAAGTATTCCTCCAGCTCGAGAAAAATCCTATTGGTTTTTCGAACTCAACCAATATGTCGACGTCGCTACTCTCTCTCGCTTCTCCCCTCACGAGTGAGCCGAAGATGCCGATTTCTTTGACATAATATTTTCCCCTAAGTTCTTCCCTATGTTTCTCGATAATTCCTTTTATTTCGTTAAATGAGATCTTCATGTCATGGCTACCTTTGCTGTTTTAGTCATTTCTGTTTTCCAGCGTTATGGCCCAGATGTTATGTTTTGCAATGATGGTACAGCGCCGTCCGCTATTCAAGCTCGATAAGTAATTCATCCTCCTTATGACCAAAGAGCGCAAGCAATTTTTGGGAGAGTTTGACAATCATGTTAGCGTTAAAATTCGTTTCAATGTAAATATCGGTATGATCTATCCGCTCAGGTGCTCTCAATTCCTTTGGATTTTTTGTAAAATACGGTTTCTTTCTTCCCCTTAGCTCGAGGACTTTGTCAAATTGCTCTTTATGATAGGAGAACATAAGATTAGCGATTGTCAAAAGCATTTCTTTCCAGGACCGCACGGGATGTCTGTCACCCCTGAAGGCAATTGCTTTTATTGACTTTCCTGAATAACTTATTTCGCCACTTCTTCCCTTTCTCTTAGTTTTTCTTTCTTCAGCGTTTGTGGGCGCGGAGGAGGCGTAAATAGGGCTTTTGATGATATGTGCGTGTACAGCCTTACTCACGCCTTCGCGAATGTAGGTTTTGAACTCAACTACACTTGCCTCAAGCGGCAACGATCGCAAGGTTTCCGCGAGTTCATCGTTATGTTCGTCCACGATGATAATAACGGTGGGCGCTTTCGAATGCACTACATCGCGCACGGCTTCAAGAAGTTCGGATGTGCCGATCACCGCTTTAGCTTTGGCAAAGCGGATCTCGTCCGCCTTAAACCAATCATAGAACGCATCCACAAGCTTCACCTTCTGGTCAGCGCTCTCAAGTGCTCTAGCAAAGCGCGTAACCTGCGGAACTATATGATTATATATATTGTGGGACGAGAGCTCCACCTCAACGGCGAACCAGCGGCGGTGCTTGAAGTCTATAACGAACCCGTCGGGAATTGAACCAAGTCCCGCGCGCGATTTCAGCCGCCTCTTGGGCAGAAAGAAACTGTGGGAACCGAAAATATCCTCTGCGTGCTCAATGACGTCCCGTTCGAGCTCGTTTTCGCTTTCGGGTTCGTGCAGAACATAGCGCACTCCATCCATAACCAAAAACTCCACAGCCTCACCTCCGCGAGCGACCTACTACTCCGTCGCCTCCAGCAGAAGCTCGACGAGGTCGTAGACCTTGAAGTCGCCTGCCACCTCGGCGCCGTCGGCGAAGTTTGTGTAGCAGAACGGGCACGACGAAACGACAGCCTCCACACCAAGCGGCTTTAACTGCTGCTCGATCTTCTCTGCGGCGACCTGCACGGCGAGGTTCGGAAGATACGCCCTCAGAAGCCCTCCCCCGCCGCAGCAGGTGCAGTTTTCGCGCGAAAGCAGAAGCTCTTTGTACTCGATCCCCGGTATTGCCTGGACGACGCGTCGCGGCTCGTCGTAAACGCCTGCGCCCTGGCGACCGATGTAACAGGGATCGTGGTAGGCGAGCTTGACCTTTACGGGCTTTGTGGGTTTGAGCTTGCCCTCGGAGATGAGTCTGTCCAAAAGCTGGGTTATGTGTAGCACCTTAACGCCCAGCGGGTGCCCGAGGAAGTCCTCGTATTCCTTTCCGAGCATTGTGAAGCAGTGCGGGCAGGGTGTGACCACCTCGTCCACGCCCGACTCGCTTATGGCTTTTTCGACCTTCCTCGCCTGTTCCACCGTGGCGTCTTTGTATCCTGCGAGGAGCAGGGGCGCGCCGCAGCAAAGCTCGTAGCACACCAGGGTGTAGTCCTGACCTGCCCGCTCCAAAAGCTTTTTGAGGTTGCCCGAAAGCCTCTCGTCCGACCGAGTCGTGCAGCCCAAAAACACGCCGAGCATGATACCCCCTTTGCATGCCTTCCCGATTTCGGACAAAGATAATCGCTTTCCCCCTTGTCGACAACCATTTTGTATGGGGGCAAAATTGGCTTGACCGAAAGCCCTATGGGTTTAAATTGGGTTGCGTCGAGGCTTTCGGCGGTTGGGGGGAGATGAAGCCGAGGTTTTTCGGACAGTATTTGGTTGAAAACGGCTACATCACCGAGGATGAGCTTGCCGACGCCTTAGAGTATCAGCAGAAAAGGATCATGCGTCTCGGCGAGATAGCCGTAAAGCAGGGCTACATGACCCCCGAGCAGGTCGAGAAGGTGAACCTCGCCCAGCGCAAAACCGACAAGTTCTTCGGCGAGCTTGCCGTGGAGATGGGGTTTTTGACCGAGGAGCAGCTGCAGAAGATCATCACGATACAGAAGAACAACCACATCTACCTCGGCGAGGCTTTGGTTGAGAAGGGCTATTTGACCCGCGAGCAGCTTGAGAGGTACCTTGAGGACTTCCACGCCGAGCAGGAGCCAATCTCGACCCTCAAGGACATAATCCCCGAGCGGCTTGTGGAGTGGGAGGAGGTCAGGGTGGTGCTCGATGTCTCGATAAAGATATTCAGGCGCATGGCGAACACCTATCTAAAGCTTGGCAAGGGTTTCTTCAAGGCGCGGCAGATAGAAAATCTCTACCTTATAAGCGCTGTGCATTTTGCGGGGACGGTTAACTTCCGCTACTTCCTCAACGTTCCCGCCGACGTTGCCTCGACGCTTACGCGCAGCCTCTACGGCGACAGGGAGATGGTCTGCGACGACCTGACGGTGTCCGACTGCATGGGCGAGCTTCTTAATGTGATCTGCGGCAACTCAAGCTCGCAGATCCTCGAGCTTGGCGACAGGGTGAGGATATTCCCTCCCGAGGCGTTGCTTGCCTCCGACTTCCCCGTCCTTGAGCTTGGCGAGGGACGTCAGGCGCTCGTTTTCCCCGCGAGCGTGCCTGTGGGGTATTTGGAGGTTGGGTTCATCTGGGAGGAGCGCGAGGGCGCCAAGGCAGGAGAGCGTTCGGAGGTCAAGCGCGTCCTGATAGTGGACGACAGCGCCTTCTGCAGGCAGCAGCTTTCCGACATAATCGGCTCGATCCGTGGTGTTGAGGTTGTGGGCACCGCCCGCGACGGCGTCGAGGCTTTGGAGATGTTCAGGGAGCTTTCTCCCGATATAGTCATAGTCGACCTTATTATGCCCGGCATGCCCGGCGAGGAGGTTATCGAGCGCATCTTCGACTACAACAGCCTCGCGAAGGTCATAGTTTTAAGCGGCGTTGGCGGTTCGCCCGAGAAGATCCGTCAGCAGCTTCGCGCAGGCGTTGTGACGGTCATCCAAAAGCCCTTCGACGCCCAAAGCGTCGTCGCGGCGGTCAAAAAGGCGGCGGAGGGATGAACGCGGAAAAGCTCATAGTCTTTCATGCGGGCGGGGTCAGGTTCGGCGTAAGGCTCCTTGACGTTGCCGAGGTTGTTGATGTGGAGGACCTCGAGCCTTTGGAGGGCAGCTTTCCCTACCGCGCTGCGCGCTTGAGGGACGATGTGGTCTTTTGGGTCGACCTCGGCGCGAAGTTCGGGCTTGGGGCTTTATCCGGCTGCAGCCGTCTTATCCTCTTCCAGCTGCCTGTGCCCTTTGGTCTTGCGGTCCCTGCGCCGCTTGACGTTGCCCAGGTGGGCGATGATGACCTCAAGCCTGTGCCCCGGCTTATCTCGACCTCCGCGGCGGGAAGGTATGTGGCATCCTTTGCCGTCGTGAGGGATGAGGTCGTTCTTGTGCTTGAGCCCACGGCGCTCCTTTCGCCCGACGAGCTTGCGGAGCTCATCCAGGCAAGGCAGAAGCTTTTGACCCAGGTGCGCGCGAAGGTGGCAAAGGTATGAGGCGACTTGCGGCTATATTTCTGTCCTTCGCCTTTGTGCTTGCCCAGGAGGGCGGGCTTGAGGACCTTTCGCTCGAGGAGCTTTTGAAGGTCAAGGTTGAGTCTTCGGCGCAAAAGGTTTTGCGGATAACCCAGGCGCCCTCCGTGATAAGGGTCATCACAGCCGACCAGATCCGCGCGCACGGCTACCGCAGCGTGGGCGAAGCCCTGAGGTCGGTGCCGGGGCTTTATGTGTCGTCCGATTACGTTGGCTTCAGCGTCAACGTGAGGGGCGTAAGCAACGGCATGCGCTGCTGGAGCAGGATCGTCAAGGTTATGATCGACGGTCAGCCCGTCTCGTTCGGTTACAGCGACGTGAACTTCCTCGGTCCCGAGTTTATTCCGATAGACGTCGTCGACCGCATCGAGGTCATTCTCGGTACAGGCTCGGCGCTGTATGGCTCCGACGCCTTTTTGTGCGTGGTAAACGTGGTGACCAAAACGGGCAGCGACGTCGACGGCTTCGTTTTGCGCGCCGACGCCGGCACGGAAAACTCCAAAGACGCATCCTTTGCCGCAAGCTTTTCGGCGGGCAAGAAGAAGGGGGGCATCGATTACGTCTTTGCCGTCTCGGGCGTTCACGCCAACCGCTCGGGGCTTTCGGTGCCGGAGCTTTCGCCGAACTACGAGGCATACAAGGCGCTCAAAAGCGAAGACGACCTCGCAAAGCCCATAAGCTTTTTCGGAAAGCTCGGGTACAAAAGCGCGCAGCTTGGCGAGGTGAGGCTTTCCGGAGGGGTTCAGTACCTCAACACCAACGCCGAGTTCGCCGACTGGGGTCCGCTCACACACCAAAACACCCTCTCGGTGCACAACTACTACCTTCGGCTTGGCTGGGAGCGCAGGTTTAAGAGGAACGTTTACGCGAAGTTTTACGCTTCCTGCAGCGGCGGAGGTCCGGGCGCCGGCGAAAGGCTCGACTACGGCAGCGACATCCACTACGAGCACCGTGACTTCGGCTACCTAACCCTCTCCGCAGACGCGCAGCTTGAGTACTCACCGTCCGATAAGATAAGCATAGCCGGCGGCGCAAGGCTTGTTTCCGAAAACTACGAGCTTGAGAGGATCTGGTCCTTTTTCAGGACCGACTTCGGCGAACATGCCGAGGGCGACTCGGTCGCAATAAGCGGCGAGGGGAAGGACACAACGTTTTCGGACTACAGCCTCTACACCCAGGCGATATACAACGCCACGCCGAGTTTGAGCTTCACCCAGGGTCTTGTTTACGACAAGCACAGCGCCTACGGCGATTTTTGGACGGTGCGCTTCGGCGCGGTGTACAAGTTCTCGGAGGAGGGGAGGCTAAAGTTCCTCTTCGGCTCTTCGTTTAACGTTCCGTCGCCGCAACTTCTTTTCGCAAAGCCGCTTTACCCCGGCGACGTCGTTGGAAATCCCGAGCTTGTGCCCGAGCAGGCAAAAACCTTCGATATCGAGCTTACGCCACTCACCACCGAGGACATAAGCGTCTCCTTCGACGCGTTCTACAACCTCGTCTACAACAAGCTTGGCTTTGCCTACGAGGACGGCATCATAAAGGCGCGCAACTACGACAACGTCAAGGTCATGGGCGTTGAGGGCGAACTTAGGTGGAGCTACAAGAACTTCACCACGCGCTGGACCGTTTCGTACCAGCACACGAAGCGCGCCGGCGCCGCCGAGGGCGTGCCACCCGCCGGAAGGGCGGAGCTTGTGGACGAAGTCTCGTTCGAATACCCCAGGGTGCTTTCGTACAGCAGCTTCGTTTACTCCATCCCAAAGCTTAAGCTCGCCATAGGGTTCGAGCAGCAGTACGTTGGCGAGCGCAACGCATCGCAGCCAAACATCGCACTAAACGGTGGAAAGACCTACAAGCTTGGGGCGTATCAGATATACAACCTGAACATATCCACCATAAGGCTAAGGCTTTTGGGCAGGCACGAGACGAAGTTTACCCTTACGGTTCGCAACCTGACCGACGAAAGCTACGTGGAGCCGGGCTACAACGGTCTTGACGTGCCGGGGATGAGGCGAACGGTTTACCTTGGCGTTTCGCAGGTGTTCTGATGCGGTTTTTGCGGTGGGGCATAGGCGTTTTTGGTGCGCTTTTTCTGGCGGGGTGCGCCACAGACAGCGGCACCCAGCCCTCGCGCCCCGGGGGCGAGGACGTCGTTCGCGTCGGGGTGCTTCTGCCCTTCAGCGGCGAGTGCGGCTCCTTCGGTCCTGCTGCGCTTAAGGCGATAGAGGTCGCGACAGATGAGATCAACGCCGCAGGCGGCGTTTTGGGCAGGATGATCGAGCTTGTGGTGCGGGACACGAGGACAGATCCCTTCTGGGCTTCGCTTGCGGCGACGGAGCTTGTTGAGGACGAGGGGGTTTTCGCCATCCTCGGCGGCGACGCCTCCGATGTAGCCGAGGCGGTGCTCGAGGTTGCGGCGGAGCACGGGACGTTCCTCATCTCCGGCGCCGCCTCATCCGTCGAGCTCAGCAGCCCCGACGTCGACGTATACAGCGCCTTCTTCAGAACCGTGCCCACAACCGCGCACGAAGGGCAGGTTATGGCTATGCAAGCGCTCAGGATGGGCGACAGCACCGCCAAAATCATCTACGTCGACGACTCGTACGGCAGAACGCTTATGGAGCAGTTCACGACGAGGTTCGAAAGCAGGGGCGGCGTTGTCGAGAGGGCGGTTCCCTTCGAGGTCGGCAAGGCGTCGTACGCGCAGGAGCTTGAGTCGCTTTTCTGCGCCGAAAGCGTCGCCGCGCAGAGCGAGCCCCTCGTCGTTCTCATCGCATACCCCATCTCGGGCGCAACTATCGTGAGGGACTGGCGGGCAAGCGGCTTTGGCGCCAAGTGGCTTTTGTGCGATGCCCTCAAGTCGGAGGAGTTCGTCCTCTCAGCCGGAGCGGAGAACGTGGAGGGGATGTACGGGATATCGCCCTACTACGGCAGCGACAACTACGCCAACTACGACCGCTTCAGCGAAGCTTTTGAGGATATGTGGGGTGAGGATCCTGCGCTGCACAGGTGCACCGAGCACTGGTACGACGCCATGATCCTGCTTGCCTACGCCATCCTCCGCGCCGACACGCTCGATCCGGCTGCGGTCAAGGACTCGCTTCAGGCGGTCTCCGCAGGGGGGGACTCCGTCGTGTACGTTGGCGAGTTTGAGAGGGGCAAGCGAATCCTTGAGGCGGGCGAAGATATAAACTACGAGGGCGCTTCGGGCAGCGTGAACTTCGACGCAAGCGGCGATGTGGTCGGTACGTTTGAGCTTTGGAGGATAGAGGAAGGCGAAATAGTCTCGCAGGGCGATGTGAACCCATGAGGGCATTTTCGAAAATATGTGCGCTTTTGGCGGTGGTCTCCGCGGCTTTTGCGCAGCAGTACGTCCGCGTCGACCTGCAGGTCAACCTCTTTATGAAGATCCTCCGCTACGACCGAAACATCGCCACCCGCGGAAAGGGCGGGATTAAGATGGGCGTCCTTTTCAACCCAAAGGTGAGGTCGTCGGTCAGGATCAAGGACAAGTTCATCGAGGAGTTCGAGCTTCTGGAGAACAAGTCGATAAAGGGGATCCCCGTCTTCGTCGTTCCCGTTGCGGGCGTCGCTAAGCTTGAGGAGTCGATCGCAAGCTACGGGATAAACGTCCTCTACATCTGCCCCGGCTTCGACAAGGAGCTTGACGGGATACTTTCCGTCTGTCGTGAAAACTCGGTTTTGACGCTTACGGGCGTTCAGGAGTATGCGGAGGGCGGCGTTGCCGTTGGTCTTGGGATCAAGGAGGGCAGACCGGAGATAATCGTCAATCTGCCCGTTGCCAAAGAGGTTGGCGCGAACTTCGGCGCCGACCTGCTCAAGCTCGCAAGGGTCATAAAGTAAACGGAGGGGGTATGAGCGTTTTGAAGAGGCTTTCTCTGAGGTTTAAAATTTCCCTAAGCTTTGTATTGGCATTTGCGGCGCTTGTCGTCTTCATCCTGATCTTCTTCCCAGCCCAGCAAAGCCTTCAGGTGCGCAAGGCTTTGGAGGACAAGACTCTCTCCATAGCCAAGATGGTCGCGATGAACGTTGCGCCCGGTCTTGAGTTCGAGGACAAGGAAATGGTCCAGGAGGCTTTTCGCAGCGCCGCCCAGGACCCCGACCTCGACTTCATCGCCGTCTTCGACAACGACAACAACCTCTTTGCCGCATACAACTTCAGGCAGAGCTTTGGGATAGCCTCGGTGAAGGAGGGGATGTCGATAAGCGGTGATCTTCTTTTGTGCAAGCTCCCCGTGACCTCGGAGGGGATGAGGCTTGGCTACCTTCTTGTGGGGATGTCCCTTTCGAGGATAAAGGGTCAGATAGCGCGCTACAGGGCGCTTGTTGTGGTTGTGAGCGTTTTGGTGCTCGTTTTCGGTGGACTTTTGGGCTTTTTGGTGGGCGGCGCCATAGCCAAGCCGATGGTGACGCTCGCCCAAAGGTCCGCGGAGATATCGGAGCGGGCGGGCGACCTGACAACACAGATACCCGTCGTCACGCAGGATGAGGTCGGTCAGCTTGCCGCCGCCTTCAACAAAATGATCGCAGGACTCAGGGGGATGATAGTCAAGGTCCTTCAGACCGCCAACGACGTCTCGGAGATGGTCAAAAAGCTTTCGATAAGCTCGCAGGACATAAGCGCCACGACGCAGGAGG
Organism: uncultured bacterium; assembly: GCA_965552135.1. GTDB lineage: Bacteria > UBP14 > UBA6098 > B30-G16 > B30-G16 > CBEVQY01. The sequence goes on from CBEVQY010000008.1 coordinate 39,794, forward strand.
TATCCTCGACGATACAGGAGATCTCAGCCGGCGCCGCGAAGACCGCTCAGCGAGTCGACGAGACATCGAAGGTTATGGAGGAGATGGTTTCAAGCGTTGCAACGATAACCCAAAGCGTGCAGGAGGCGGTGGAGAAGATAAACGAGATAAGCCGCAGCGTCGACGCGGCGATGGCTGTCGTCGAGGAGCTTGCCGCATACTCCGACAAGATAGGGGAGTTTGTGAACGTCATAAGTGACATCGCCAACCAGACGAACCTTCTTGCTCTCAACGCTTCGATCGAGGCTGCGCGCGCCGGCGAGGCGGGAAGGGGCTTTACGGTCGTTGCCGAGGAGGTCAAAAAGCTTGCCGAAAACTCCGGAGATGCCGCAAACGAAATAAACCGCCTCATAGCCGATATCCGCGAGAAGATCGACGATGCCGTCGAGCGGATGAAGGCAAGCTCGAGGCGCGTTGAGGAGGGGAAGGAGGTTATAGCCAACGTTTCGTCGCAGGTTGAGGGGATAATGACGCGGGGAGCGCGGCGCGTGGAGGAGAAGATAAGCGAGATAGCCGCGATGTCGGAGGACGCCGCAAGCGCAACCGAGGAAACCTCCGCCGCCACAGAGGAGATCACAAGCTCCATGGAGCAGATGAACACCCTCATCCAGCAGCTCTACAGCCGCGCTGCGGAACTCAGAGAGCTTGTGGCAAAATTCAAGGTCTAAAAAGCTTGTTATGCTGCTTTCCCCACCCGACATACCGGCGGAGTATGTCGACAGGCTCATCCGCGACATCAAAGCCCGATACGACGTCGACTTCTCCGGCTACAACCGGAACTTCCTGCGCAGGCGCATCGCCAGCCGCATGAACAGAACCGGCATAAGGTCCCCGGCGCTTTACCACAGGTTTATCATGAGCAACCCTGCGGAGCTTAGCCAGCTTCTGCAGAACCTGACGATAAACGTCTCGGAGTTTATGAGGAACCCCGAGGTCTTCGAGAGGCTTGAGCGCTTTGTTCTGCCCCGGCTTGCGGAGCGCGCCTCGCCAAGACCGATACGCGTGTGGACGGCGGGCTGCTCCCGCGGTGAAGAGCCGTACTCCATCGCAATAATCGCCCGCAAGCTGGGCATAGCCGAAGGCCCCGGCGTATTTGTCCTGGCAACCGACATCGATGAGTTCGCGCTCCGGCTGGCGAAGGCGGGGATCTACGACTCGTCGAGCCTGAAGAACTTGCAGCCTGCGGATATCATCCGCTTCTTCGAAAGACTTGGCGACGGGAGGTTCGCCGTAAAGCCCGAGGTGAAAAGGCTTGTGGTCTTCAGAAAGCACGACGTCGTAAGCGGACCCGACATCGGCAGGTTCGACCTCATCGTTTGCCGCAACGTGAGCATCTACTTCACAAGGCGCTTCCAGGAGGCGATGTACCGCCGCTTCTTCCGCGACCTCCTCGACGGGGGCTACCTTATAATCGGCAAGACCGAGCTCCCGCCAACGCGCATAGGGAGGCTTTTCGTCGAGGTCGACCTCGAAAACAGGATCTACCAGAAGGCTGGGTAGGCTGTGGACTTCGTGGTCTTCGGCATAAAGGGGGAGCGGTACGGGATCGACATATCCCGCGTGCGCGAGGTCGTTGAGCTTTCGGACGTCATGCCCGTCCCCGAAACGCCCGAATATATCCTGGGGGTCACAAACCTCCGCGGAGAGGTCATCCCCGTGGTTGACCTGGCGCTTAGGCTGGGGCTGGGGAGGTCCTGCATGAACGAGAACTCGAAGCTTGTCGTCGTGGAGGGCAAGGACTACAAGGCTGCGCTTTTGGTGGACGGGCTGCCCGATGTGCTCCATCCAAAGCCCGAGGAGGTCTCGCAGCAGCTGCGTTCCCTAAACCCAAAGATAGACACCGAGCTTATTTGGGGCGCGATCGAGGGCGAATATGTGCTCGTCATCGATATCGATAGACTCTTCTCCGCTGGGGGCGAGTGATGTGGCGGCTGGGGAGGTGATAAACGTCGGTTTGGGCAAGATAGCGGTTGCACAGCCGCCGGGGGTTCTTGCGTGTGTGGGTGTGGGTTCCTGCGTAGCTTTGTGTATTTACCATCGCCCCACAAGGACCGCTGCGCTTGCGCACATAATGCTACCCGCCCGTGGCGAGGGCGACGTTGATCCCAAAAGACCGGCGAAGTTCGCAGGGGACGCCGTCGAAAACGTACTTGAGGCGCTCGCGCAAAGGGGGATAAAGGCCCCCACAGGTCTTGTTGCCAAGCTTGTGGGCGGCGCGCACCTCTTCCACTTCCACCAGGTGCCGAACATAGGTGCGCGCAACATAGAAGCGACCAGAAAGGCGCTTGCGGAGTTCGGGATACCCATAGTTGCCCAGGACGTTGGCGGGAGCTACGGGAGGTCGGTCTGGTTCTTCGCCCAGACGGGCAAGGTCGTTGTGCGCGGAAGGTTCCACAGAGTGCGTGAAATCTAAGGAGGGCAAATAGATGGGCAAAAGGATCCTAATAGTCGACGACGCGCGCTTTATGCGCATGATGCTGCGGAGCATCCTCGAGGAGGCGGGCTACGAGGTCGTTGGCGAGGCTGAAACCGGCACCGAAGCCCTCTGGAAGTTCGCCCAGCTCAAGCCTGATCTTATGATCCTCGACATCATCATCCCCGAGCTTGAGGGCAACGTCGTTTTGGGGAGGGTGCTCAAGCAGTTTCCCGACGCGAAGGTTTTGATAGTAAGCGCCGTTGGGCAGAGGCTTTTGGTCGACAAGGCGCTGAAGTCCGGCGCCGCAGGGTACATCGTAAAACCCGTGGAGCCGGAGATGCTCATAAAAGAGGTTAAGCGAATTCTGGGCGAATAGGTCTGTGGCGTTCGACAGGGAAAAATACCTGAGGCTTTTCTTCGACGAAGCCGACGAGCTTATGTCCCGCCTGGGGAAGCTGCTTGTGGAGCTTGAGGCTGACCTTACGAACAGAGGCGTCGTAAACGAGATCTTCCGCATCACCCACACGATAAAGGGCAACGCCGCGGCGATGGGGTTCGAGCTTATAAGCTCTTTTGCCCACAAGATCGAGGACCTCTTTGCGCTCGTCCGCGATGGGAAGCTTGAGTTTACCTCTGCTGTTGCCGATGTAGCCTTCGAGGCGCTGGGCGAGCTTGAGAGGCTCCTTGAGGAGCTTAGGGAGAAGGGCGTCGAGCCTGCCGAGCTTCCTGAGGTTGCCGCAGCCGTCGACAGGGTAATCTCGGGCGACCTTGCGGGACTCGAAGCCCACCGCAGACGCAGCGCGGCAGAGATAAAGCTTGCCGAAACGGTGCGCGTCCCCCTGCAAAAGCTCGACTACATCCTCAACCTTGTCGGCGAGATGATAGTGGGGCTAAGCAGGCTTGAGGGCATAAACGAGCGCCTCGACGACCGCGAGCTTGGTGACGCGATAACGAAGCTCAGGCGCATAGCCGACGAGTTCCAGTACGTCGTTATGGACATAAGGCTTGTTCCGCTTTCGTCGATTTTCGACCAGCTTCCCAGGCTTGTGCGCGACCTTGCGGCGGAGGCGGGCAAGAAAGCGAAGGTGAGCGTCTACGGGAGCGACATCCAGCTCGACAGCAAGGTCGTCGAGCGGATAAAGACGCCCATCATCCAGATCATCCGCAACGCCATTTCGCACGGCATAGAGCCGCCCGACGAGCGGGTTCGCGCCGGCAAGGACGAGGCTGGGAGCATAAGCGTTACCGCTTCGCGCCAGCGAAACAGGGTTTTGGTTCGCATAAGCGACGACGGCAGGGGGATAGACCTCCAGAAGGTTGCTCAAACCGCCGTAGAGCTTGGGATCGTGTCCCGCGAGCGCGTTTCGGAGATGTCGGAGCAGGAGGTTTTGGAGCTGGTCTTCGAGCCCGGTTTCACCACCGCGGGTGCTGTAGACAGGATGGCTGGTCGCGGCGTTGGGATGGACGCCGTCCGCGCTGAACTCGCATCCATCGGCGGCGCCGTAAGCGTCCACTCCGTCCTGGGCGTGGGAACGACGTTCACCATCGACGTCCCCATATCCGTCGCCGTTGTGAAGGCGCTTTTGTGTCGCGTTGCGGGAAGGATTTTGGCAATACCTGTAAGCTCTGTCGTGTCGGTGCGGCAGGTGCAGCCCCAGGATGTTAAAGCTGTGGGGGGCGAAAAAAGCTTTACTTTTCTGGACGAGCCCGTTCCCCTCGTGGAGCTTTCGGAGCTCCTCTACGACCTTCCGCCGGGGCGTGGCGACGAATGCATCCGTGTGGTCGTCGTCGACTTCGCCGGAAGGCGGGTTGGCTTTGCCGTCGACGAGTTCATCCGCGAGGAGGACATCGTGGCGAAGCCGCTTTCGGTCCCCGGCGAGGTTAGGGTGGTATCGGGCGCAGCCGTCCTCGGCGACGGAAGCGTGGCGCTCATCCTCGACGTCGGCGAAACGATAAGAAAAGCTTCACTAAGGAAGGTGGGATGATGAACGTAGGTTCAGACAGCCTCGGCAGGGAGCGCGTCGAGCTTTTAAACGAGGTTTCGTCGGTGGGGGCGAAAAACGCCGCGCTGGTTCTGTCGAAGATGCTGGGAACACAAATCAGCGTCACGTTCCCGAAGGTCGAGCTTATAACGCTCGACGAGCTTTTGGACGCCACCGACTACAGGGAAAAGCCCGTCTCGTTCGTCTTCAGCCACTTCCACGGCGACGTTCGAGGAACAGCCGCACTCATCTTCCCCGAGCAGAGCACGCTTACCATCCTCAAGTCCCTCTTCGACCGCGATGTGCCCTCGATCGATAAGATGGACTCCATCGACTACTCGATAATCAAGGAGACGGGGAACATCCTCATAGGCTCTTTCCTTAATGCCATGTGCAACACCTTTGATCTTGTGGCGTTGCCCACCGTTCCCGACGTTGCCGTCGATTTTCTGGAGGCTGTTCTCGACTCGTTTTCGCTCGTTTTGTGCCAGGGCGGGCGCGAGGATATGATATCGATCAGAACGGAGCTTTTGGCAAAGCCAAGCCCCGGCGCGATATTCGGCGTTATGCTGATACTCTTCGACCCCTCCGTCGATGTGGGCGCTATTTTTGGCGGAAGGCGCGGCGAAAAAGGGCGGGCAAAATTTCCTTGACATTTCGACGCGCCCCCCTAAATTCGAGCTAACTAAAGACTTTGGTCAAAAGAAAAGCGAGGGAGTATGGGGGAATACAGGGTTGTTTGTTGTTTTTGCTCGATGCAGGATGAACTTGTGCTCTCGGAGGATGATCTTTTCGAGAGCGCTTATTTTGGCAGCGGGAGCTTTGTGAGGGCTCACTATGGCACGGGTGTGCGCCGCCTGTGTGCCCGTGGGAACTTTTGCGTAGAGCTTTCGCAGCACAAGCGGCGAACATCTTACGCCAAGGTCGACGGTGAGGAGGTTCCCGCGCAGAAAGCTGTCTCCGAGCTTGTTTCTCGCATAGAGCAGTTCGACAAAAGCAGGGTTGCCCTCCTTCTGGGCGGCAGTCTTCCGCTGGAGGATGCGCTTTTGGCTGCCAGGCTTGGCGAGGCTTGGGGCACTCGCTTCGTCGCACTCGCCGCGCCCGAGGACTACATCTCCGCAAAGCTGCAGAACAAATTCGCAGGCTTCGATGAGCTTGCCAAAAAGCAGCTTATAGTTGTTTTCGGCGATGTTTTCTCGCTTCATCCCACGGTGGCGCGCGCAGTGCACGATGCCCGCTTCGCCGAAAGGAGAAACGCCTTTGTCTGCGTCGACAACTGCCGCACAAGGACATCCTGGTTTGCATATCCCGCCCTTGTGGCGATGCCCGGCAAGGTCGCCGACGCCGCCGAAGCCCTGGCGAAGGCAGCGATGGGGGAGCAGTTCTCCATCGATGGGCTCGGCGTGGCGGAGAAGGACTTCGAGCAGACGGTGAACCTGATAAACGGCGCCGAAAGCGGCGCGGTCCTCTTCGCGCCCGGTGTGGGGCACTTCGCCGAACCACTCAGGGTCGGATTTTGGGCAAGGAGGCTTGCCGAAGCCAAAGGGTTCGACTTCGTTGCCTTCGGAACCACCTCGAACGGGCGCGGAATAGCAAGACTCCTTTCGACATACGGGTTTGCGACGATAACCGAAACCCTCGACGCGCTTTCGGACGGACAGATAGACGCGGTTTTGTGCCTTGGATGTGATCCAGTGGAGGCTTTTCCGAAAAGCTTTGAGCACATAAGGTCGGCTGGCTTTGTTGCCACCACGGCAACGCTGCCGACGGCTGTGGTCCAGAACTCGTCTGTGGTCATACCATCGCTCCACCTCTTCGAGCGCAAGGGGACTCTCCTTTCTCTGGACGAAAGGCTCGTTTCGGTGGACGAAAGTTTTCCTGCGCCGGACTATCCCGGCGAGGAGGGCGTTTTGAGGGAGCTTTTGCGGTCCGCCGGCGTGGACGACTCCGTCCCCCAGGGCGAGCTTGAGGGTAGGCTTGGCGGATACGAGTTTATCTCCGAGCCGCCCGAGCCCCATTCGATCCCTGCGGGCGATGTCTTCGCCGTCGGCTACTCGGCTCCCTACCACCACGGCGACGGCAGCATCACCAGGCGGATAAACTGGGTGATCCGCAACGTCGCCGACGACGGCAACGTCGCGATTGTGGGTCCTGCGCTTGCCGAAAGGCTCGGCGTCGGCGCCGGATCGACCATCACGGTCGAGACAGCCGCCGGCAAAAGCGCCTTCTCCGTCTCCGTGGCGGAGGATCAAGTGGACAACGTCGTCCTCGTTCCAACGTACATGCCCAACGCAAGGTCCGTTTTGGGCTGGTGCTCCGTTGCGGGCTTTATCCCTGCGGCTGCAACGGTGTCGAAGGCTTAGGGCGCGGTCGTTGGGCTGCGCCCTTTTTGTTTCCAACAACGCAAAAACGGGGGATGAGATGACCGAAACCGCTCAGGCAGAAGGGTTGGTCGAAAAAAGGATAGTCCTCGACATCGACCGCTGCATAGGCTGCCGCAGCTGCGAGACGGCGTGCTTCTACTCCCACACCGGGCAAAAGAACCTCACCCAAGCCTCGGCGATGGTTATAGCCGAGTTCCCCTACCACTGTCGCCACTGCGAGGAGCCTGTCTGCATCGAGGCTTGCCCGCGCGATGCCATCGAGCGAAGACCCGACGGCGTCATCTACAGGAACAAGTTCCTCTGCATAGGCTGCGGAAGCTGCGCGATAGCGTGTCCGTTCGGCGCGATAAACGAAAAGCTCGTGCGCAGAATAGTGAGCAAGTGCGATCTCTGCGTCGAGCGGCTTGGCGATGGCGAGGAGCCCGCATGCGTAGCCACGTGCACGTCGGGCGCCCTGCAGTTTTTGCCGAAGTCGGAGATAATAGAGCAGAAAAAGTGGGGCGCACGCATAATCGCAAAGCCCGGACCGCACAGGATATAAAAAATCCCCGGGCGCAAAAGCGCGTTTGGAGTGGTAAGGCCGGGCAAAAAAGCGGCGGGGAGCGTCGGGAGGCAGTGGGAAGTAGCTGGAAAAATACGGAGAAGGAGGGACGATGGAGTTCTTCTATTACCTCATATTTCCAGGTTTTGCGTTTGCGGTGGTTGTGGGTCTTTTGACGGCTTGGTTTGACAGGAAGGTTACGGCGCGCGTTCAGTGGCGCAAGGGACCGCCGTGGTATCAGAACTTCGCCGACGTGGGCAAGCTTTTGATAAAGGAGGTCGTCGTTCCCGACACGGCAAACAAAACCGTGTTTCTGCTTGCGCCCGCTGTGGCTCTTTCCGCCGCTGCGCTTGCCGCAGCCATCCTTGGCGTCGTAAACATGAACTGGAACAACACCTTCGTAGGTGATCTTATCGTCCTGTGGTACGTTCTGGCGCTTCCTTCGATAATGCTTATAGTCGGCGCCTCGGCTTCGGGAAACCCCCTTGCGTCGGTGGGCGCATCGAGGGAGATGAACCAGTTCTTCGCATACGAACTCCCCCTGCTTTTCGCGATATCGGTGGTGGTGTTCAAGGTCGGGTCACTCTCCCTGGGCGAGATACTAAAGTACCAAGCGGAGCACGGACCGATCCTCTACTCCGTCTCGGGGGTTATTGCGTGTGTGGTGGCTCTTTTGTGCCTTCAGGCTAAGCTTGGGCTCGTGCCGTTCGACATACCCGAGGCTGAAACGGAGCTTGGCGCTGGCATCCTTATGGAATACTCCGGCGCGGCGCTGGGAGCCTTCAAGCTCACTAAGGCTATACTGCTCTACATCTCGCCGATCTTCATCATAACCCTCTTCTGGGGCGGCGTCCACATCAAAGGGCTTGGGTGGCTTTGGGCAATACTCAAATACGCCCTCTTCGTCCTCCTCTTCACGCTCATACGGAACACAAACCCAAGGCTTAGGATAGATCAGTCGGTCAGGTTTTTCTGGTTCACGATGACCGTTTTGGGCATAGTGGCTTTGGTGCTTATGTATCTTGGCTATTAAACAAAGGAGAGCAAAGATGCCTTTGGGACTTGGGTCGCTTAAGAAATCGATTTGGGTTTATCACGTTGGCTGCTCGCCCTGCAACAACTGCGACATTGAGATACTTGATCTCCTCACGCCTCGCTACGATGTGGAGCGCTTTGGGATAGTTTTGGTAGGCAGCGTTCGCCACGCCGACGCCCTGTTGGTGACGGGAATGGTGAACCGTCAGGTGAAGCCCCGTCTTCAGGAGCTATACCTTCAGGCGGCGAAGCCCTGCGTTGTTTTCGCGATCGGTTCGTGCGCGGTTTCGGGCAACTTCTTCAGGCGAAGCTACAGCATGGCGGGTCCGGTGGAGCGGGCGATAAGGGAGGTCGACCCCAACGCGATAGTCGTCCACGTCCCGGGGTGCCCGCCAAAGCCCGAGGCGATGATATCAGCCGTCGTTAAGGCGATAAAGTTCCTCGACACGCTCAAGGGCAAAAAGGTCGAGGTCTAATTCACCGAAGGCAAGGGGGAGACGACATGGCTTCGGATATGGTCGAGGTCTTGAAGGAGAAGCTGGGGGATAAGATAAAAAGCATAGTGCGTCCAAGGAGGCGTCGGATATACCTCTCCGTCGACCGCAACGACGTCCAGGAGGCTGCGCGCATAATCTTTTACGAGCTTGGGGGAAGGCTTTGCACGGCAAGCGCAGTCGACACAAGGCTTGGCGTGGAGATCATATATCACTTCTTCATCGAACACCCCGACTACGAGCGCACGGTTGTCAACCTGAAGACCCTCGCGCCCAAGCCTGATCTTGTGACGAAGTCTGTTGGCGCGGTCTTCAAGGCTGCGGAGTGGATCGAAAGGGAGATAATGGACCTCTTCGGCGTAAAATTCGAGGGGCACCCCGACCCAAGAAAGCTCATCCTCGCCGACGACTGGCCCGAGGGACTGTATCCGCTCCGGACGGACTATCCGCAGAAGGAGGTGGAGGGCTTCAACCCGCAGGACGTCGAGGAGCCCCATCCGGACGCAACGCACTTCCTGTGAGGGGAATGAAGGGGCTTGGCTCAAAAGGGCGGCAAAGGAGGCTTTCGATATTTCGGAAGGGCGGCTTTGAATATGTTTGGAGAGGGGGTTAGCTTGAAGGTAGAAAAGAGGGGGAAAGATAGATGAAGGAGACGATAATTCCCATAGGTCCGTTTCATCCGCTTTTGGAGGAGCCCGAGCTTTTCACCCTCAAGATAGACGGCGAGATCGTCGTCGACGTCGACGTCAGGATAGGGTGGAACCACCGCGGGATAGAGAAGCTTTCGCAGGGTTTAACTTGGGATCAGGTTCCGTTTCTCATCGAGCGCATCTGCGGCATTTGCTCCACAAGCCACCCTTACGCCTGCGTTTTGGCGATGGAGGACATCTGCGACATCGAGGCACCGCCTCGGGCGCAGTATATTCGCCCCGTTGTGGGCGAGCTCGAGAGGATCCACAGCCACCTGCTCTGGCTCGGACTCGCCGGACACTTCATCGGCTACAACACCGTCTTTATGTGGGCTTGGCGCTACAGGGAGCCCGTGCTCGACGCGCTTGAAAGGCTTACCGGAAACAGGAACCACTACGCGATGTTCAAGGTCGGCGGCGTGAGGAGGGATTTCTCGGACGAGGCTATGGAGTTCACCCTCAAAGTCATGGACGAGGTTGAGGCTGCGACGACGAAGTTTTTGCATATAGCCCTCGACGACCCCGTTTTGCACAAAAGGCTTAAGGGCATCGGCGTTTTGACCTACGAGGACGCGATACAGTACTCCGCCGTTGGTCCCACTTCACGTCCTTCGGGCGTTGACCACGACGTTCGCCGCGACGACCCGTTCGACGCCTACGGTCCTGCCTTCGAGAAGGGCGTTTGGAAACCCATTGTTCTCAAAGACGGCGATGTGTTCGCGAAAACCGCGTGCAGGATCCTCGAGGTTCTCGAGTCGGTGAAGATAATCCGCTGGTGCATCGAGAACATGCCCGACGGGGAGATAGACGCGGGTGTTGTTGAGATCCCTGCCGGCGAGGGTTGCGGTCACTACGAGGCTCCGAGGGGCGAGGTCTTCCACTACATGCGCTCCGATGGTGGCAACTTCCCCGTGAGGCACAAGGTACGCGCCCCAACGTTCAACAACCTGCCAACTTACAAGGCAACCTGCCCGGGGGCGCACATAGCGGACGTGACGTTGATCACCGCCTCCATCGACCCCTGCTACTGCTGCACCGAAAGGTTCGGCGTCGTCGACAAATACGGAAACAAAAAGCGCGTGAGGCAGGAGGACTTCGTCAAGCTTTCGGTGGAAAAGACCCTCGAGATAAAGCGTAAGCTTGGGAAAGTCACCTGGGATCCTTATGCAAAGCTTCTTTAGGCGAAAACAAGAAAGGAGCTAAGATATGGAGGGGCTTTTGCTTCAGACGATCTGGGTTCCTGCGGCGGCAGGGCTTTTGTGCCTTCTGCTTTTGCGCGTCAAGGAGCACGGCGTTGAGCCCGTGTTCGACTGGATAAGAAGGCTTGTGATGCTTTTGGCAAGCGGGTATGTGCTTTGGATAAGCTTTCGCCTCTTCCTCAACCCCAGCGCGTACTACGCTTTCGGCACGGCGAGCCTCGGTCCCCTCTCGACGCGGGTGATCTTCCGGGCAACGCCCTTTGGCGCGCTTATGGCGACATTTGCCGGGCTCTTCGCCTTCCTCACCGCGATATACTCGATGCGCTACCGCGCCGGCGCAGAGCACAACAACTGGTACTACGCCCTCGCTTTATGGACCCTCGCATCCGCTAACGGGATATTCTTCTCGGGCGACCTCTTCTCGTTTACGATCCTCTGGGAGCTTTCCACGCTCTTCCTCTTCGGACTTATCGCTCTTGGCGACAACGAAAAAAGCTCGTTTGCCGCGGCGAAGACCCTCGTTGTGCTCGGTCTTGCCGAGGCTGGGATGCTTTTCGCCGTTGCGTACATCTGGGTCACGCAGGGAACGCTTGTCTTCGGCGAGATGCACCTGCCTATAACGTCGGCGACGAACGTCGTTTTGTTCCTGCTTTTCGCCGCCGCCGCCATAGCCAAAGCTGGAGCGATCCCGCTGCACTCATGGATCCCGACGGCAGCCGAGGGCGCACCGACAGTCGTTATGGCATACCTGCCCGCATCCGTCGACAAGCTTTTGGGGATATTCTTCCTCTTCATCTCGTCCTATACGATCTTCACCCTCACGCCCGGACTGCGGCTTTTGCTTATGATAATAGGCGTCGTCACCATCATCGTCGCCGTCCTTATGGCGATGATGCAGCACGACCTCCGCAGGCTGCTTTCGTTCCACGCCATAAGCCAGGTGGGGTACATGGTTTTGGGGATAGGCACGGGCAACGCGGTGGGCATTTTGGGCGGACTGTTCCACATGGTAAACCACGCCATCTACAAAAGCTGCCTTTTCCTGTGCGCGGGCGCTGTGGAGAAACACGCCGGCACAACCGAGCTTGAGCGACTCGGGGGTCTGGGGCGGAAGATGCCCCTCCTCTTTTTCGCCAACGTCGTCGCGGCGTTCGCTATATCCGGCGTCATACCGTTTAACGGGTTTATATCGAAGTGGCTCGTCTATCAGGGCTGCGTTTTGGCGGGGCAGCCTGTGATGTTCATCCTCGCTGTCTTCGGGAGCGGGCTTACGCTGGCAAGCTTTATTAAGGTGCTTCACTCCGTCTACATGGGTCCGCTTCCGCCGGAGCTTGAGGACGTAAAAGCCCCGGGCTTTGCCCTCACCTTCCCGCCGTTTGTCCTTGCGCTTTTGTGCATCCTCTTCGGCATCGTTCCTGGGATACCTTTGGGCAAGCTTTTGGTTCCCTCGCTTCTTGCCGCCGCACCGGACGTGATGGGCAGCCTCTCCCAAAACGCGGTCTTCGGCACGTTCTCGGTTAAGGTTGGCTCGTCCTTCTGGGGTGTTGGCTGGGCGGTGATCCTTATGTTTACGGGATTCGTGATTGGCTGGATATACTACGCCGCGGGCAGGGCTTTGAAGACAAGGCGCGACAAGGCGTTCGTTGGGGGGATCGAGCCGGGAACGCTTGCCGGATACCACGTCTTCACCAACGAGGCTATGCGAGTTCCAGGGACCGGATTCTACAACACCCTCAAGGAGCTCCCCATACTCAAATCCCTCCTGCCCGAGGCTGTGGAGGGTGCGTTTGACCCGTACAACTACGTGAGCCGCATAGGAGAAGCGCTCTTCGTAAGACCGCTTAAGGCGCTCCACAACGGAGTCTTGTCCTCTTACCTTTCGTGGGTCGTAATAGGGATCGTGGTGGTGTTTATTGTGCTTATACGCTGACTGCGAGGCTAAGTTCGGTTTCGATATAAACGAAGGGGGAATAGGATATGACGACGTTTTTCCTGCTTGTGATGGTGGGCACGCTCGTTGCAGCAGTTATAGCGATAGAGGTGAGGAACATCCTTTCGTCGGTTATAGCCGTTGGGGCAGTTGGGTTTGGGGTTAGCCTGCTTTTTCTCTACCTTCGGGCGCCCGACATAGCAATAACGCAGGTCATAGTCGAGGTCTTAAGCCTCATAATTCTCATCCGCGCTGCGACGAAGGTCGACAACGAGGAGATAGAAAAGCGCATCGACAACTTCGCCAACATGACGGGGCTTATATTCATTGGACTTTTCGTTGCCTTTTGCGTTTGGGCTTTTGCGGATGCGATCCCGTTCGGCGAGCCCCTTATGCGCGTAAGCCAGCACTACCTTTCGGCTGGTCTTGCTGAGACGGGCGCAGCCAACATGGTCGCCGCTGTGATCCTCGACTACAGGGCGTACGACACACTCGGCGAGGCTGTGGTGATATTCACCTCGATCCTGGGCGCGTTCGTGCTCTTGCGCGAACGCGGCAAAAAGCGAAAAGCACTAAGCGACGCATAAAGCCGACGACTAAGGAGGTTTTGTAATGAAGCAAAACGAGCTTGAGGAAATCGTCCACAACAGAGATGTGGGCTTGTCCCTTGTCGTGAAGACGGTCGCCAGGATGATGGTGGCTTTGATACTGCTTTTCGGCTTCTACATCGTCCTCTACGGGCACCTTACCCCTGGCGGAGGGTTCGCCGGAGGCGTGATCCTCGCCATAGGATACGCCCTTATGACCATATCCCTCAGTCGGCACGTTGCGCTCAAAAAGCTCAGCACCTTTTGGGCATCGATCTTCGACAACCTCGGCATGCTCGCTTTCATCGTCATCGGCTACATCGGGCTTGCGTTCGGATACTTCCTCTACAACTTCATCTGGCACGGCAACCCGTTCCATCTCGTCTCGGCGGGCATCATACCGCTTTGCAACATAGCCATAGGCGTCAAGGTCGGGGCGTGCCTGTACGCCGTGTTTATCGGGCTTTCCGTTTACGGAAGACTTGCCGTAGAAAAGGAGGACTGATATGACGCTATACATTTTGGATATGGTTCTTTTTGCGCTTGGCGTTTACTGCCTTATCGCCAAGAGGCACATAATAAAAAAGATCGTCGGGATGGCGATAATCGAGTATGCGGTGAACCTTTTCCTCATTCTTCTCGGCTACCGTCACGACGGGATAGCGCCGATACTTCTGCCTGGGATGAACCGGGCGGGCTTTTCGCTTAGGGCGGTTGATCCTCTTCCGCAGGCGCTTGTGCTCACAAGCATCGTCATCGGTCTTGGAACGCTTGCGCTTATGGCGGCGTTCGCAATAAAGCTTTACGAAAAGTACAGAACCTTCGATATGAGCGAGATAAGAAGGCTTCGAGGTTAGAGGATAAAGAAGGAGAGGGCTATGGCAAGCTCGATCTTACCGCTTTCGGTTGCGTTGCCGCTTCTGGCGGCGGTGTTGATATTGATATTCACCAAGTTCGTTAAGTGGCTGGGGCAGTTTTTCGCCGTTGCGTGTACTGTGCTCACGCTCGCTTTCGCGATAATCCTGCTCGATGCCCCCGCAGGGACGTACTGGATGGGCGGTTGGGCTCCGCCTTTTGGCATCGTGCTTGTGCTCGATTCGCTGTCGAAGCTCCTGCTCCTTACCGTAAATGCCATAGCGTTTTTTGCCGTGGTGTATGCGGTGTCGTATATGACGCAGTACACCTCCGAGGGGAAGTTCTACGCCCTTTTTATGCTCATGCTTGCCGGGATGAACGGTGTGGTTCTTACGGGCGACCTTTTTAACCTGTTTGTGTTTTTAGAGGTAGCTTCTCTTGCCAGCTATGCCCTCGTTGGGTTTGGCGTTGAGCACGAGGAGCTTGAGGCGGGGTTTAAGTATTTGATACTCGGTTCCCTTGCCTCGACCGCGATACTCTTCGGGATCGCCTTCATCTACAACCTCACCGGCACGGTGAACATGGCGGACGCGGCTCGGTTCATATCCCACCTTGAGGGGAACAGGGTGCTTCTTTTCGCCGCGGGGCTTTTTATCTTCGGCTTCGGGCTTAAGGCGGGGCTTGTTCCGTTCCACGCCTGGCTCCCCGATGCTCACCCTTCCGCGCCGGCGCCAATATCGGCGATGCTCTCTGGAGTGCTTATAAAGGCTTTGGGCGTTTATTCGCTAACGCGCGTGGTCTACACCGTCCTTGGTGCGCCGCAGGATGTGCTTGCCGTAATACTTTGGCTCGGCGTGCTTACGGCGTTCGTCGGTGGGATCATGAGCCTCGGTCAGCGCGATCTCAAACGGATGCTCGCGTTCTCGTCGGTAAGTCAGGTTGGCTATATGGCTATGGGTCTTGGGGTTGGCACTCCGCTTGGGATCGCGGCTGCACTCTTCCATCTGTTCAACCACGCTATATTCAAAGGGCTTTTGTTCCTAAGCGCCGGCTCGATTGAGCACGCCACAGGCACGCGAGACCTGCGCCAGATGGGCGGCCTTATGAAAAAGCTCCCCGTAACGAGCATCTCCACGCTCACAGGAAGCCTCTCTATCGCGGGTATACCGCCCTTCAACGGATTCTGGAGCAAGCTTTTGGTCATAATCGCCCTCATTCAGGCGAAAGCTTACGTTGCGGCGGCTGTGGCGATTGTGGTTTCGTTTATCACGCTTGCCTACTACGCGATCCTTATGAGGTCGACGCTGTTTGGTCCCCTGCCGAGCCTGTATCAAAAGCTTAAGGAGGCTTCGTTCTCGATGCTTTTCTCCCTCGTTTCCCTTGCGGCGGCGTGCCTTCTGGTCGGGCTTTTCTACAACGTCTTTATGAATGCACTGTTCAACCCGGCGGCAGCCGCTGTGCTCGATCAGGCAGGGTACATATCGATGATAATAGGAGGTTGATATATGAGGTTCATCGGAGCTTTTATAGTGCTTTTTGGCGTTTGGCTTTTGCTCACCTGGAGTCTTTCGCCGGCGCAGGTTGTGGCCGGCGTGGTGGTAACGCTTGTGGTCATCGGTCTTGCGGGGGATCTCTTCATCTGCAAGGCAAGGGCGTTCAACCCGGTTAGGATCTTTTGGTTTATCGTTTACATCCCGTATCTTTTGTGGTACATAATTCTCGCCAACCTCGACGTCGCGTACCGCGTTATAGATCCGCGCCTGCCGATACGACCCGGCATCGTCAAGATAAAGACGAGCCTTAAGTCGGATATGGCCAAAACCTTTCTGGCGAACTCGATAACCTTAACGCCGGGCACGATGACCGTCGATGTGAAGGGCGACGAACTTTACATACATTGGATATACGTGAGGGGCGACGACATTGAGGAGTGGACGAAGGCTATAGCCGGCAGGTTTGAACCGATCTTAAGGAGGATATTCGAATGATTACGGTGCTTTTGTATATCCTTCTTTTGTCGGCGGCGCTTTGTCTTTACCGCATCGGCATGGGACCAACGCCGTCCGACCGCGCCGTCGCCATCGACATCCTCGGCATACTCATCGTGGGCTTCTGCGCGCTTATGGCTCTGGCAACGCAAAAGGACTTCTACATAAACATCGCGATCTCGTGGGCGCTTCTGGCATACGTCGGCTCGCTGGCTCTGGCAAAGTTCCTGGAAGGCAAAGGATTCGACGAATAAAGGAGAAAAATGCGGGAGGTTTAGGATATGTTCTGGGATACCTTGGGCTACGTGCTTATAGTTGTTGGCGTTGTGTTTGATCTTTTGGGTTGCGTTGGCTTGGTGCGTTTGCCCGATGTTTACAACAGGCTTCAGGCTGCCACAAAGTGCGTCACTTTGGGGACGGCGTTTTTGCTTTTGGGTGCGTTTTTCATCTTCGGCTTCAACGCCGCGGGGATCAAGGCTCTTTTGTGCGCCGCTTTCGTTTTGATCTCTTCGCCCACGGGGGCGCACGCTCTCGCACGTGGCTCCCACCGCGGCGGATTCAAGCTTTGGGAGGGTTCGGTCGTCGATAAATACGCCGAGGACGGTCAGGCGCGATAAAAACACAGGAGGCCATAGAGGTGAGAAAGCCCAAGCTGCGCGAACTTGGCGAGGCGCTCAAGGCGGTCTTCAGGGGACCTTATACCACGAAGTTCCCCAAAAAGCCGCCTGTGATATTCCCCGAGTTCCGTGGGAAGCCCGTTTTCGTTGAGGAGAACTGCATTCTCTGCGGCGCCTGCCAGCAGATCTGCCCTGTGGATGCCATCGAGTGCCGCGACATAGTCGACGAGAAGGGCGCAAGGCGCGTTATGTTCAGGGATTATGCACGCTGTATATGGTGTTCGATGTGCGCTCAACACTGCACCGTGGGCGACGGGGACATCTTCGGCGGCACAGGCGGAATAAGGATAACCAGCGAGTACGATCTCTCCACGCTCGACCTTTCGACCGCACAGGAGCAGATAGAGGGTGAGCTTGTTCTGTGTGAGCGGTGCGGCGCGCCTATAACGTCCAAAAAGCACCTGCTTTGGCTCGCAGAGCGCCTCGGAACCAAAGCCTACCACAACCAAACGATATTCGTGACCAAGATGAGGGAGCTTGGTCTCGTCGACGAGGAGGCTCCTGCGCCGCAGACGGACGAGATCCTGCGCGAAGACCTGAACAAGGTCCTCTGCCCAAAGTGCCGCAGGTCGGCGATGATGAGGGAGGACTGGGGCTTTTAGCTCCTCTGACGCATCGTCTCGATGAATTGTGTTCCCTTCGGGAGCGCTTTCGGGGTTGGAGGTTTCCCAAGCGTTTTGGGGCTTTCCCTGAAGGTGGGGCGGTCGCAACTGTGGGTTCCTTGTCCTGAAGGAGCGCTTGCCGCGCACTAACCGAAATCTCTTGAAGGTTTCGCTGGGTTTTGGTATCTTTCGGAATGCTATGTGGCGTGTTTTGCTGGCAGCGCTTTTGGCGTTGGGGCTTTTTGTGTGCGGCTGCGACCACGGTCTTATGCCGCCGCCTGTGCTCACGGGCGAGGTCCAGTTCATCGGGCAGATGCCCGAGAACGTGGTGTACTGTTACGTCGTCGTCGCCATCGACCGTCCCCCCGGCGATGCCCTCGACCCGACCTACCTCGCGAACTACGCCGAAATCCCGTTGCCCCTGCCGCCCGACACGACGGTGAACTTCAGGATCCCACTCTCGCCGGGAACGTACAACTGGGTCTTCGTGGCTGCCATAGGCAACGTCGACTCGCTGGGTATGTGGAACGTCGTTGGGCAGTACACCGAAGAGGGCGACACCATCCCCAAGCCCATAACCCTCGACTGGAACGACAGCCTCTGGATAAGGATCGTTGCCGACCTCAGGGGCGTGCACATACCTTAGGCGCCGAAGAGTTTTATGAATATCTCCGCCGCCCTGCGTGCTGCCCCGCCTTCGCCGAGCTTGCGCGATGCACCCGCAAGCTTTTGCCTGATCTCCTTCCGCCTGCGGTCGTCGAAGGCGATCCGGCCGAGGGTCGACGCCACGCGACGAACGTCGATCCTCTGGATGAACTCGGGGTATACCTCCTCGCCCGCGACGAGGTTCGCGAGTGCGATGAAGGGCGTTTTAATAAACCTCTTGCCGAGGAGCCACGATATCGGGTCGACGCGGTATACGACGACGGCGGGCATCCCGAGTATAAGCGCCTCAAGCGTTGCGCTGCCTGAGGCTACTATGCCGCCTCTGGCGTATGCCATCGTGCTGTACGTCAGCCCCGAGGCCACGAGGACCCTCTCCCCGCCGGCTATCTGTCTCACCACGTCTTCGACGCCCGGTGCGGCAGCGATCACCGCACCCAGCGCGGGCATGTCCTGCCGCAGAATCCGCAGCGCCGAAAGCATGGGCGGAAGGAGCCTCTCCACCTCCTTCCTGCGCGACCCCGGCAGAAGAGCTATAAATTCGCCGGATATACCCAGCGATTCGCGAAACTCGCGCTCACCCATCTCGGGCGCCACAACGTCTATGAAGGGATGACCGACGTAGTCGACTTCGACGCCGTGGGATTTGTAGAAGTCCCTCTCGAAGGGCAGGATGCACACCATTCTGTCGACGAAGCGGGATATCTTTTTGATCCTCCCTCGTCCCCACGCCCAGACCTGCGGGGAGATGTAGTATCCCACCGCGACGCCGGCTTTCTTCAGGTGCGGTGCTATTGAGAGGTTGAAGCCCGGGTAGTCGACGAGTATAGCCGCGCGGGTTTTTCTGCTTCGGACAAGCCCGAGGACCCGCCTTTTCAGGCGCGCGAGCTTTGGTATGTGCGAGACAACGTCCAGAAGCCCCATAACGGCGGTCTGGGATATGTCGGCTATGGTTTCCACGCCCGCGCGTCTCATCCTTGGTCCGCCGATTCCCCAGAAGCGCGCATTCGGCGCCAAGCGCAAAAACTCATCGATCAGGAGGGATGCGTGCAGGTCGCCCGACGTCTCTCCCGCAACTATCAGGATGTCGAGCTCGCCCGTCATTCGGCTACCACACGATCTCGGTTTCCCATCCGCCCCGTACGGAGACGGTGTCGCCGTAGAACATAAGCGTTTCCGGCGGCTTGTATGGTGAGAGTTTTCCGCGCGTCCAATCGCCGTCGCCGTCGGCGTCGCAGATGCACCAGATCGTGTAGCGTCCGCCGGGCAGTTCGGCGCAGAAACCCTCCTCCGTCGCTCGCAGCGCGAAGCGGTGTCTTCCGTTCCAGGCGAAGAGCGAGGCGCCCTCGCAGCCTATGCCCGTTGCGTGGACGCACAGCTTGCCGAGCCGCTCGCGGGAGACGACGACGCTTATCGTCTCCGCCGCGCAGTTGCCGAAAGAATCGCACAGGGAATCGACGACGATGGCAAGCCTTTCCCCCTTTGGCGGGGGCTTTTGGAACGAGAGTTTTCGTCTGTTTGGTGCTGGCGCCTCGACGGCGACGGCGAGGGTCGTTCCCAGAGCCTTGACCCTGAACCTCGCCGAGAACGGCTCGTCCGCCACGACGTCGATGGCTTCGCCCGGACGCACAGTCGCAAGCTTTTGCGGGAGGAGGATCTTTGGCGGTGTTGAGTCTTCTGCGGCTGGTTTCGGCAGCGCGACGACGACGTTTGCGCAGTTTTCGGCGCGGTCGCAGAGGCGCACCGTAAGGCTTCCGCGCGGTGCGGAGAGGCGGACGAAAAACGCCGTGGAGTCCCTCGGGTCGAGCCAGATCGACTGCACCGCGCCCTCGGGCGACACAACCGCGGGTTCCGCAACCACCTCCGACAGGTGCAGCATAAACGTCCTGTGGTCCCTTGCGGTGACCGATACGACCCGCGGCGGTATGGTGTCGTTCGGCGCAAGCACGAGGACGACTTCCTCTGCGGGTGCAGATACGGCAGCGGGCGACAGTGCGAGCATTTCCGCTGCGCGCGGCTCGAACTTTGCGCCGGTACCCGTTTCGGCAAGAAGCCAAAATCGCTCAGCCGGGAGGAAGCCGAAGCTGAAGCGTCCGTCGGCGCCGGAGAACGTCTTCCTCAGCGGCGGCTGGGTGTACGTGGAATCTGCGAGGAGCGCTACAAGCGCGCCGCGCACGGGCGAAAGGTCCTCGGCGGAGACCACGAGCCCCGCTATGCTCAGCGAGTCGATCTTGGGACCCGTTGAGAATGCGAGCTCGAGCGTTCGACCGAGGCTGTTTCCGTGTCGGTCGGAGAACGACGGCGCGAGTACGAGGACGTACGTCGTTTGCGCCGCAAGCGGTGGGGTGTATTTGACCTCGATGCGCCTTTTGCCGAAGTCGACGAAGGAGTTGGTCGGCTTGGGGTAGATCGTAACCGCCGCCGGGTTGTCGTCCACGGGCTCGTCGAACTCGACGACGATGGGCGTGTTTTGTGGGACGTTTGTTGCGCCATCGCCGGGTATGAAGCGTATGGGTTTTGGCGGCGTCACGTCCTTTGGTCCGCCCGGCGGCGGCAGCCTTTTCGCGCAGCCCGAAAATAAAAAAAGCGCGCAAAACGCTGTGACCCCAAACCTCCACACACAAAAGAATATGCGCGCTTCACAGATACAGTCAAGAAATCATATGTGCTCAGGAGGTCATATGCGCTGCCTTTGGCTCCCTTCGACGACGCCGTCTGAAGCGCTTGCTTTCACACCGCCTGCGCTTCAGGTCCGCGCCAACTGTGCCTCAGATTCGCAACACCTACTCCCCAGATTCGTGCCACCTGCACCCCAGACTCACACTACCCGCGCCCCAGCCTTGCACCATCTGTCCCCCAAACCCACGCCACCTGCGTCCCAGACCCCACGCCACCTGCGTCCCAGGTTCACGTCGCCTGCACCCTGAGCTTCCTCGGAGCCTCTCGGGCGCCTTCTGGGACCCTCTTTCGGTCTGCGCTGCCCGGGGAGCCTTCTTCGGGGTGCGCGCAAAGTTCACTTTTCAACCCGCGGCTGGAGGATGACAGGCTCGTTCCACTTTTTCCGGATGAACCACCTCAGCGCCTCAGCCTCGTCGCTTTTTCCCAAGATGGCCAGAAGCAGCGCACGATAACAAAGATACCGCTCCAGCATGAACTCTTTGACGTCGCGCATCACGCCCTCCCGCCTTCATTATGTGTCAGAAAACGGCATATGTCAAGCTGTTTTTGGAGGTTATTTTTCTTGCGCTTTGCCGCGGATGTTCGTATAATTAAATGAAGTCGGGGGTAAATAGGAGGCTTTGGTATGGGTCGGGCTTTGACTTTTGCTTTGTTGTTTTTGTCGTTGAGTTTGAGTTTTGGGATAAGCGTAGAGGATGAGTACGGCGCGCGCCCTTTGGGTATGGGGAGGACCTTTGTAGCCCTTGCCGACGACGGCTACGCCGCGCAGTGGAACCCCGCGGGGATGGACTTTTTCAAGGAGCGCACGCTTACGGCGATGTTTTCGAGGCTTTTTTGGGGCATCGACAACGACGCCATAGGGCAGGGGTTCCTCTCCTACATTCACCACTGGGACCGCATAGGTTCGGCGGGTATATCGGTTGCGCAGCTTTTCAGCCGCCTTTGGTGGGAGACGCGTGTGACTCTATCGTACGGCAGGCGGCTTAACAAGCGCCTTTCGCTGGGGTTCAACCTGCGCTTGCTGCGGAACGAGGTCGTTCGGTCGAACATATCCTACACCGCGCAGCCCGGCGACGAGGAGCACGGCATTGTCAACCCCGCCGACGACCCCTTCTTCGCCCAGCACGGGTGGAGCAAAACCGGCTTTACCGCCGACTTCGGCGCGCTGTACAAGCCGACGGAAAAGCTCTCCCTGGGTTTGATGGTTGCCAACATAACGCAGCCCGATATGTCGTTTGCCGGCATCGGCGCCGACGGCAGGGAGCCCCTGACGGTGCGACTGGGCGCGGCGTACAGGCTCTACGACCACGTAATCCCAGCCTTCGACCTCAGATTCGTAAACGACGAGATAAACGGCAAAAAGCTTGTTAAGCCGCATCTTGGCGTGGAGTACTGGTTTGCCGGGAAGAACATAGCGTTAAGGACAGGTTTCAACCCCGAGGAGTACGCCTTTGGCTTTACGTATCGCTCTCGCGGCGCCCTGGATTTGCAGGTGGATTACGCTTTCATCTACTACCTTTCCGACGTTCGGCAGACGGGCGCCACAAGCCACAAACTTTCGGCGACGCTTCGGTTCCTGCCGCCCCCAAAGCCCCTCTTCGACCTCGCCCTCAGAACGTCGAATATGAGCGTTTACCCCCAAAACGCCACCAAAAGCGACGTGATAAACATCAAGGCGGTTGTTGAGAATTTGGGCGAGCGTCCTGTGGACAGGTACACGGTAACGCTTTACTACGAGGATCCGGAGCAGGGCTGGGTTTTGGCGGCGCCAGTGCGTACGATAAACGAGCGTTTGGCCCCGGGCGAGCGCAAGGAGATCGAGTGGACGTGGACGCCTGTGCGTGAGGGGCACTATCAGTTCTTCGCCGCGGTGGACGACGACGGCACAGCCATTCCCAAGGTTCACGGAAGCATCGATGAGATCGACGAGGATAACAACAAGGGCTTCGTGGAGTTCAGGGTGTTCCCGTTGCCGGAGGGTGAGGTCTCGCCGGTCGAGAACACGCTGGAGATATCGCAGGTCACGCTTATCCGCGAGGAGGAGCCCATAGTTCCCGTTGTTTTCTTCGAGCCTATGGGTCACAGGGTCGACGAAAGATTTCACCATATGCTTTCCGCCATAGCTTGTCGCCTGCGCCACAACCCCGACATCCACATAAGACTTTACGGCTACTACAACCCCGAGTCGGACGGCGATATTTATGAGTTTGGCGAGAAGCTTGCGCTCAACCGCGCGAAAGCGGTTCGCTCGGTTATTTTGCGCTTTGCGCCGGAGGCGCGTGATCAGGTGCACATAGTTGATCCCTCGACCTACGATGCTTCGTTCCACCGCGCTGGCTGCAGCATGGACCATCAGCCCGAGGATCGCCCACTTGCTGAGGCTGAGAACCGCCGCGTTGAGATGAGAACCTACGTTGCTGGCTTTGAGGACTGGTCGCCTGTGGTGTACTTCGACAAGAATTCCGCCAAGGTCGACATAAGCGCGCTGCAGACGCTGCGCGCAGAGGCGGAAAAGATACACAAGGTCATGCAGCGCAACCCCGAGGTCATCTTCCTCATCGAGGGGTTCGTCTCGGAGGGGGAGCGTGATCCCGTAAAACTCTCCTTCGACAGGGCGTACAACATCAAGAAGGCTTTGGGCGATATCCTGGGCGATGAGTTTGTCAAGCGCTATGCCCGCCGCATCTTCATCCGCGGCAACGCCGACACCTACGCCGACCGCGGGAAGGCAAAGATAAGCATCTCCGGAGAGAGCCTGATCTTCCGCCCGATGGAGGGGAGATGGGCTGCGAAGGACTATGAGCTTCAGCAGGAGCAGACGAACTTCGTGAAGATAGCCTCCCACGTTGAGGCTGGCGTCGACAGCTACAGGGTTGCTATTGTCGATGAGGACGGCAAGGTTTTCCGGGTTCTTGCCGAGGGCACGGGAAGGATACCCTCGGGCGTGCCCTGGGACTGGCGCGACGAGAACGGCAACCTCATAAACCCCAAAAAGAAATACTACGTCAGGCTCGACATAAAGGACAGGCTCGGGCAGCGCTTCACGACTAAGTCGGAGCCCATAACGGTCAACGTCACAAAGAGGCAGCAGGAGATAGAGACGCTCATAATCGTCCAGTTCGTCTTCGACGAGAAGACGTCGGAGTCGAAGTTTTTGGAGTCGAGGGTTGAGTATATAGCGAGGAAGTTTATCGAGAAGGCACTTGAGCCCAAGAAGCGCCTTATAGCCGAGGTTGGCGGTCACACCGACGTCATAGGTATGGACTTCCGCAACAGGGAGCTTTCGATCTTCCGCGCGCAGAAGGAATATGAGAACCTGCGGCAGTATTTGGTTTACCTGCTTGGTCTTTCGAGCGACGCCGAGCTTGACAGGTGGCTTTCGGAGCACAACACGATCCTCACCTACAAAGGCTACGCCGACCAGAAGCCCTACGTCATAACGAAGTGGGAGGGCGGCAAGCTTGTGCACAAGAAGATAGGCGAAAACTCCCTGCCCGAGGGCAGAACGATAAACAGGCGCGTCGTAATCGAGTTCTACATGGAGAAGGAGGGCGCCAAGAAGGCGACGAAGGAGGAGCTTCCGCCGCAGTCGATGAGGTGATGGTCTTCTGGGCGGATTTGCCCAGGCGCTGGATTCGCTTTTGCCGGCGTTGCGCCGAAGGAGGGGGGAAGAACAGTTGGTAAGCGTGAGGGTTGGTTTTCCGTTTGGTGGGAGGGCTGGTCTTCCGCTTGGGGGGAAAGTTGGCTTTTTGGTTTTGACTTTTGCTTTATCTGTTTCTTTCGCCCAGTGGCCCGTCGTAAGGTGCCAGAGCGACTGGCACACCGGTCCCGGGCTTTCCGACACAACCGACCAGTGGGACGGCAGATACCTCTCCGGCGACGGCATAAACACCGCCGTCTCACCCCTTGTCCTTATGTCTGATCCGACGAGCTTCGACCCAACGGCGTGGACTTCTCACATAATCGATAGCTCCCCCGAGATAGGCACCTTCAACTGGTGCGTTCGCCCCGCAGACATAAACGGCGACGGATACATCGACATCGTAGCCAACTTGTCCGACAACAACGAGTCGGCAACGGGGTATGTCGTCTGGTACGAGGGTCCTGTGACCGGATGGGCGTATGCGAGGCACAATATCTACACCTACACAGCCGTCGATCGGGTTGCGGGTGCATATCCTGCGGATATCGACAACGACGGCGATGTGGACATTGTGGCTGGGGATGATGCTGGGCTCTACTGGTTCGAGAACGACGGCTCGGGCGGTGGGTGGACACGACACACTATATACACGACCTCTGCGCTTGAGTATCATGCGTGGTACTACGACGTTGGCGACGCCGACGGCGACGGCTGGAAGGACGTCCTCGTGACGGAGATGGAAGTCGATATCCTGGCTACGTACACCTACTGCACGATTTACTGGAACACCGGCACTGGACCCGATTACTTCAGCGCAGGCACGTACACCCTGCTTAGCTCCTTCGACAGCACGACGAGGATGGGTCAGTTCTGGCGGGCGATATTCTTCGACCCCGACCCCACAGACGGCTTCCTCGACGTGGCGTTCGAGAAAGTGGCCTACGACGTGTTCGGCTGGGATTTTCAGGACGACTCGCTCATAGTTGCCCTTCAGGGTCCGGCAAGGAGCTTTACCGATGTCTACTACCATTACATCGACATAGGCTCGACGGGGATGGGTCACGACGGGCTTTGGAACAACGACTTCGACAGCGACGGCGACGAGGACCTCGTTGTCGCCGTTGCCGACAACGACTGCGCCACCGGCGCGTGCGACGATGTGGGCTATTTCTTCCTCGTCCAAAGCGACCCGGGCGATGTCTTCACCTACCACTGGCTCTTCGACGATCCCAACAGCAGCTACGGCGATGGTGCGATCATGTTCGATATGGACGGCGACGGGATGACCGACGTCGTCGGTACGTGCGACAGCCTCGGCTACTTCCGCCGAATCGGACCGGGGTACACCGACTTCACCCTCGTTCCGCTCGATAACATCCCTGGAACGTCCCCGTCGACACACTTTGCGTCGCATTGGGTCTATCCCCACAACCTCGACCGCGGGATATGCTCCGGCGACGCCGATATCGACATAATCATCACCTTCGACAACGGAACGCAGGAAGGGCTTTGGGTGTACGAAAACCAGATGTTCTCCTTCGTCGACGCCGGCAGCCTTTACTCCACCATCCTGGGGATACCCCTTCCTGTGGACACTTGCGTTGTGTGTTCGCTTTACTGGGAGGGCTGTCAGCTTCCGCAGTATACGATAGAGGTTTCGGGCAGGGTAGGTACTTCGGTATCGGGTTGTCAGTCGGCGCCCTGGGGCGACGTTTCAACAAGCCCCTATCACGACACTCCCCGCGGGTGGCTGGCGGGCGAAGTGCACGCGCCAACGGGAACGCTTTGGGTGCAGTACTACATAAGGATCACCCGGACGGGCGGCGCCACCGACCTCTCGCCGCTCGTCGATTCGGTGTGGGTGAAGATCTTCCCGATCCCCTGCGAGTGCGAAAGCATATCCGCGCAGTGGATCTGTCCGGTGCCGTGCTTCTCTTTCACGGCGTGCTCAACGCAGGTGATGCAGGTTGTGCTCTGGACCGACTCGACGGCGATCGACACAAGCCGCGTCTTCTTCACCGTGGACTACGGCGCTGGACCGTTCGCGGTTTGGGAGGAGGCATATCCCGCGAACCTTTCGTTCGCCTGCCTTGGGTCATCACCGCCCTATTGCGATTCCGTCTTCGCCGAGCTTTCCGGCTTTCCGTGGCCGGACGGCGCAACGGTGACAATCACCCTCGACTCCGCCTTCACCGTGGACGGATGCAGAACCGTCTTCTCGCCCTAAGCGAAGGCTGTTGACGCGGGGAGCGTTTTGTGTATAATTTTTCCCGCTATGGGGGTTTCGGCTGGGGTTTTGGAGAAGTATCGTCGTGCTCCGCACAAGCCGGGCGTGTACATCTTTCGCGGCGCGGGCGGCGACATGCTTTACATCGGCAAGGCCAGGGATCTTAAAAAAAGGCTTGCCAGCTATGTCTTCGGCAGGTCGCCCTCGCCGAGGATAGAGAGGATGCTCTCCCGCGCCGTCGACCTCGAGTGGATAGTCACGGACAACGAGCTTGAGGCGCTTATACTTGAGGCGAACCTCGTCAGGCAGCACAAGCCGAGGTACAACGTCGAGCTTCGGGACGATAAGCACTACCCGTACATAAAGATAACCGACGAGCCCTTCCCGCGCATCACCATAGCGCGGCGCAAGGGGAGGGATGGGCTTTACTTCGGTCCCTACGCCGACAGAACGGGCGCAGTAAAGCTTATGCGCCTCGTACGCCGCCTCTTCAGGATAAGGGTGTGCAAGCACAAGCTCCCTCCCAAGCGCAAGCTCAGGGCGTGCGTTCTTTACGACATAGGCAGGTGCCTTGGTCCGTGCATAGGCGCGTGTTCTGAGGAGGAATACCGCCGCGCCGTCGAGGAGGTCGTGATGTTTCTGCGCGGAAGGCGCACACAGCTTCTGGACAGGCTGCGGAGGCAGATGGAGGACGCCGCGCAGAGGGAGCAGTTCGAGATCGCCGCAAGGCTTAGGGACACCATCTTCGAGCTTGAGAAGATCCTGACGCCGCAGAAGATGGACAGCGACCTCGGCGACAGGGACTTCGTTGCGCTTGCGGTGGGGAAGTCGATTGGCGTGGCGGTGATATTCAGGGTCAGGCAGGGCGCCATGATCTCGCGGCACACTGTGCCCCTCACCGTCCCGAAGACGGAGTCTTTGGGCGAGGTTTTGGCTGAGTTTTTGGGCAGGTTCTACGCCGAGGACGGCGACATCCCCGAGGAGGTGATCCTTCAGGAGCACCCCGCCGACGAGGACGAGCTTCTGCAGACGCTGTGCGTTCTGCGGGGCAAGCGCGTTGAGATAAAGGTTCCCCAGCGCGGACCGAAGCGCGAAACGCTCCTTCTCGCACACAGAAACGCCCAGCTCATTCTCTCCGAGATGCTCCTTCAGCGCGAGAAGGTGCACGTTCCCTACGGCGTCCTCGAGCTGGAGCGCTACCTCCACCTGCCCAAAACGCCCAACCGCATCGAGGCGTTCGATATATCGAACATAGGCTCGCAGACGATCGTTGGCTCCATGGTTCAGTTCGTTGGTGGTAAGGCGAACAAGTCCGCCTACAGGCGCTTCAGGGTGAAAGGCGTCTCCGGTCAGGACGACTTTGCGTCGATGAGGGAGGTTGTCTTCCGCAGGTATAGGCGTTTGCTTGATGAGGGCAAGCCCCTTCCTGATCTCATCGTCGTCGACGGCGGCAAGGGTCAGCTTTCGGCGGCGCGGAGCGCGCTTAAAGCCCTCGGGCTCGACGACAAAATCGTAACCATAGCCATCGCGAAGCGGATCGACGAGCTTTTCGTTCCGTGGCAGTCGGAGTCGGTGATGCTTCCCAAGGACTCGGCGGCGCTAAAGCTTCTCCAGCGCATAAGGGATGAGGCGCACAGGTTCGCGATAGAGTTTTCCCGCAGGTCTCACCGCAAAAAGGCTTTGGCTTTGGAGCTTATGGAGGTCGAAGGCGTTGGCGAGAGGCGCGCGGAGGCGTTGCTTAGGGCGTTTGGCAGCCTGGACGAGATCGCGCACTCCTCGCCCGACGAGGTGGCGCAGAAGGCTGGGATACCCAGACCTGTGGCGGAGCGCGTCGTGGAAACCCTCAGGAGGCGATAATCCCTTGCGGCGGGCGCATGCCGTCCTTAGCTTTCTGAGATATGCGGCGGTTGGCGGTAAGAGTTTGTGTTTTGGTGTGTGCGTTTTTGTTTTTTGGGTGCGCGCCCCTTCGGGAGGGTGGTTCTGTTGGTGTGCGCGCCGAGGTCGACCTTAGCATCGAGCCCGACCGCTCGAAGGGCAAACGCTACGACCAGTACTCGGCGATGGTCATTGTGGGGCGCGTTGTCACGATGGCTGAGGGAAGCCTCGGCGTCGAGGTCATCCCCGAGGGCAGGGTCGTCGTTGTGGGCGAAAAGATCGCCGCTCTCCTCAAACCCGGCGAACCCTTCCCCGCGCAGATCGACTCGGAAAACGCGGTGTTTATAAAAACCGACGGCATAATCTTCCCGGGACTTATAAACCTCCACGACCACCCGCACTACAACCACATTCCCATCTGGGACGTCAGCGGTCGCTTTACGAACAGGTACCAGTGGCAGTCGACGGATGAGTACCGCATTCGCGTCAAGTACCTGAAGAACATCGTTGAGCAGAAGCGCTATTGGGGTCTTTTGGCGGAGGTTATGAAGTACGCCGAGGTGAAGCACCTTGTTGCCGGTGAGACCGCCATCCAGGGGTCGCCGGGGAACTCCAGGAAGTACTGTCAGATCCTCTTGCGGAACCTCGACACAAGCCCGAACTTCGGCTTTTTGCGCATGAGGTCGTACGTTCGGAACGTGGTGAAGGTTTCGCGGGAGAAGCTTGCTCGCTGGCGCGCCGATATGGACGAGGGGAAGCTCGATGCGCTCTTCCTCCACATCGCCGAGGGAACCGACAGCGTTGCGCAGAGGGAGTTCGACTTCCTCGTCGAAAACGGGCTTGCGAGGAAGGAGGTCATAATAATCCACGGCGTCGGACTGTCGGAGGAGCAGATAAGGTTTATGTCCTACAACGACATGACCGTCGTCTGGTCTCCGACGAGCAACATCCTGCTTTACGGGAAGACGGCGAACATCCCGCTCATGGTGGGTTATGGCGTCAACCTTTGCCTCGGAACCGACTGGAATCCGACGGGCTGCAAGAATCTGCTCTGTGAGATGAAGCTCGCGTACGAGTACAGCAACTTCTTCTTCGACAGCCTCCTTGGCTTTCAGGATATAGTTGAGATGGTGACGGTAAACGCCGCCGATGCGGTTGGCTGGGGGAGGTATGTGGGTCGCGTTTTGCCGGGTTTTTACGCCGACCTGCTTGTGATCACCGACCCCGGCGGTGATCCCTTCGAGGCGCTCGTCGAGGCGACCGAGGCGGACGTCGAGCTCGTCCTCGTGGGCGGAGACCCACTTTACGGCGATTCGGCATTCATGGCGATGCTCAAGCCCGGCGACTTCGAGTACATAAGGTCAAGCTGCGGCTTTACGAAGGGCATCGACGTCACCAAGGAGGGCGTTCCGCTGGGGGACGAAACACTCAGGCAGATCATCGACACCCTGCGGCTGGCCATGTCCTTCGACCTGGACGCGATGATGGAGGCTTTCTCCGACAAGGCTTTGTCGGACTATCCCACCTTCGCCGACTACATCGAGGCGAAGTTCCCGGGCTACAGACCCCTCCCGCTCGATCCCCTCTACCCCTGCAGCGACGAACATTTCTTCGAGGTGCTGCGCAAAAGGCTCCCGTTCGACATCGGGAAGATATATTACGGCCGCGGCGGATGACTCCAACTCCTCCCTCGGGGGCTTCCGGAGCACGCAGAGAAGTGCTCGCGAAGAAGTGCTCCCTGAGGAGGCAAGCTCCCCATATCGCGAAGGCTCTTCAGGGTAAAGAGGTTCGCTGCGCCGCCGCACAAAAAGGGGGTTTCACGCGCCGTACAGGCTTTTCGACGTAAAAAGAAAGGGCTTCCCGCGCCGCAAAGGAAGGGGCTCCCCACGCCGCACAGATTTGACGCGCGAGGAGCCCCCTCCGTTTTCCCGGCTCTGGCTGCGTTACGGCATATACAGCGTAGCCTTGAGCCCCACGATAATTGTGGCGGGCTCATACACCGACGACGCCGTTGGCGCGAGGAACTGGAAGAACAGGTATATGCTTTGCGTTGGCGACACGCTTCCGCCGGCTGGACCGAAAATTTCGTCTGTTGCGGCGGTTGGTGTGCTCTTCAGGTAGTCGCGGATTGGGTCGTAGCTTGTAGGCGGCACTGCGACGTTTTCGAACCGCCCTCGCAGCACGAACTGATCGTCCCCCTGCAGGTATCCCGGCGACCAGACGAGCGGAGAGCCAAGCGTATCCACCACAGCCTGCACCCACAGGTACATCCTCTCGTCGACGTTGCCGCAGTTGGTGACGGTGATGACGTCGGAGGAATCCATGCTCTTGACCTCGCCGGGGTCGAGGGTGTCGCCGGGCGGGTTGACGTGCCAGAAGACCGAATCAACTCCGCCCGTGCTGCCGTACTGATCAAGCTGCAGGCATATCACGTAGACATCGCCGACGTAGTTGGCGATAAACGAGTCGCACGAGGAGACGACGACGCTGGGGTGGAGCGTGTCGGTTTCGCCGTCGGACCAGCTCTGGAAGGTGTACATCGAGTCGATGTCCGAGACCGTGTGCGTATCGCGGTACGAGACGGCAAACTGGATCGTCGAACCCGCATCTGCCCAGAAGGCGTGCGACGATACGCCGCAGTACGTCTCGCTGCCGACGTAGATGCAGCCGTAAGGCTCGGGCGGATCCTTCGCGATGACGACGTAGTACTGGGCGTCGTAGAACGCCGTCAGTGTATCGTGTCCCGAGACGGTGTAGGATCGCGAAAGCGTTGTGGAGCCATCTTCCCACTGGCTGAAGATGTATCTTGCGCATGCGGAGCTGTCGCGCTCGGAGACGGTTATCGTGTGGTTCGAGCCGTCCTGCCACCACACCTCCTGGTGCGCCGATGCCGAGCCGGTGTAGTGGTCGGAGTCGAGGTCGAGCGTGCCGAGTGTGTCCTCCTCGGGGTCCTTGTGGATGACGACGAGGTACTCGAAGTCATACTGCGCAACGAACTCGGCGTCGGAGGTTATGGGTCCTTCGGTGCGGTTCGTGTCGGTGACGCCGTCCGTCCACTGGAGGAAGCTGTATCTTGACACGGCGGAGGCGTAGTCCGGGTTGGAGACGGCGATGTTCACAGTTGCGCCGTCTGCGACGTAGAATGTCTCCGCCGCAGACGATGTCCACACGCCGTCGATGTAGATCTGGCCGTAGACGTCGGCTTCGGGCAGCTTGCGCACAATGACCCTGTGGGCACCTGTAGTCCAGAGCCACGTGACGCCCGAAGGCTGCGTTATAACCATCCCCTCGAAGTGCGGCGTGCTTCCGTCCCAAAGGTCGCCCCAGCCGTCGTAGCCAACGCAGTACCAGGCGCCGGCGATGGGGGTAACGTATCCGCTTACGGTGTCGCCTTCGTTGTACCAGTGGGTTCCGTAGCTTGGCACAGGGGCGTCGTACTCGCCTGGGCTTCCGGCAACGACGAACGGCCAGCGCGCAAGACCATCCCACCGCCACACGATCCAGGAGTCCGTTGTGATGTTGAAGTCGACCTCGTTGGAGTCGCCGGATGCGGGGACAGAGCCTCCGCCAACCCAACCGGTGCAGTGGTGCCAGACACCAGCGGTATCGAGCGCGGAGTCCTGGACGGTGGCGAAGATGTACGTTCCCGAGACGTAGCCCAAAACGCCCACAGGCGGGTCTGGGTCGCCGTATTCGGAGTAGACGGCAAGATACACGATGGTTGCGCCCTCAGGCGCCCAGCGCCAGCTCACGCTCGAGGGCTCGTCCAGGACAAAGCTGAACGACGTCGACGTGTCCGTGGGAACGGAGCCCGTCCCTATGTGCCCTATGCACTGCATCCCGTCGGCGGGGCTTGTGACGGCGCAGTTTATGATGCTCCCGGCGTCGTACCAGTGCACACCGACCGTCGGGAACGGCGTGTCGTAGCCGTCGGGGTCGGAGGGCGTAACGCCCTCGTTGTAGACGACAAACGGGAACCTGAGTCGGCAGTCCCAAACCCACACAAGCTGCGAGTTTTCGGTGAGTGTGAAGGTGACCGAGTTGGGCGACGCCGCGGGGCACGAGGTATCGGTGGGCACGGAGCCGGTTCCCCAGTATCCCGTGGCGTGGTGCCAGCTGCCCGCAGCGTACGCCGACTCGGCGACGGTGGCGTTTATAACCGTTGCGATGGGGTAGCAGCTCGTCCCGACGGGCGGGTTGGGAGCGTCGTACTCCGACCAAACGGTGAGGCAAACGATCGTTGTGTCGCAGGGATACCAGCGCCAGTGGATGCTTGTGGGCTCATCGAGGGTGAACGCGATGAACGTGTCGACCCCAGCGGGCGGGAATATCGAGCCCGACGCCCAGTACCCAACGCAGCACATCCCAGCACCGGGATCGACAGACGTTATGCTCACCGTTGTGTACGACCCCGCTCCTATCCAGTACGTTCCCGGGTCCGGGTCGGGGTCGCCGTAGCCGTCTGTGGGATCGTAGCTCATGCCCTCGTTCTCCACCACAAGGGGCAGCAGGCAGGTGCCGTCCCAGCACCACACAAGCCACGACGACTCGGTTATGACGAAGCTTACCGCGTTCCCAACGCCGCTTGCGGGAACCGAGCCTCCCCCAAGCCAGCCCGTGCAGTGATGCCACGCGCCATCGGCGTAAACCGACTCCTCAACCGTGGCGTAGATGAGCGTGCCAATGGGGTAGACGGTGGTATCCGACGGCATCGGGTGACCGTAGGGCGAGTATACGATGAGCGTGCAAAGCGGGCTTCCGGCGGGGATCGTGTCCCAAACCCAGGTTATGCTCGATGGCTGCTCCATAATGAACCAGAAGTTCCATCCCGACCCCGAGCTTGGTGCGGAGCCCGTGCCGATGAACCCAGTGCACACCGCCCAGTTGCCGCCGCCTATGTCGACGACGCCATCGGTTATGTAGCCCGATGCCGCGCTGTCCTCCTGAACCCACGTGTGCCCGCTGGGAACGGGCGTGTCGTGCGCAGAGGTCACGTCGAGGCTGTAGTAGATGTTGTAGACCGCCGTATCGACGATGGAGCTGTCCATCGTGAGGTCGAGGGCGGTATCGGTGACGCCCAGAACCGCCCAGTGGTCGAATATCGCCATTATCGTGTCGCCGAAAACGGCGGAGTCGGCTACGTCGATGTGAACGCCTGTGCCCGGAGAGTATACCTGCGAGAAGGGCGCGGGGTTAGCAACGCCATCGACCCAGAGGGAGCAAAGCTCATGCGTTGTGTGGAGCTCGAGGGTGTACATCTCGAGCACGACGAAGACCGAGTCGACGTCGACGAGGACGAGGGAGGTGTCCCATGGCGGCACGTTCGTCGCAAGGTCGTGCCCACGGACCCTGAAGTAATACCAGTGCCCGTTGCCAAGTTCGCTGAGCCAAGCCGCCGTGTCGGTTGTGGAGGAGAGCCAGGTGAACCAGTCAGCGCTTGTGTCGCTTTTTATCTGAACGTCGTAGACCCACATGCCCCAGCCTTCGCCCTCCTCGATCGTCGTGTCCTGACCTGTCCACTGGACGAGGACGGAGTCGGTCGTTATGGTGTCGGTTATCACAACGGTTCCCAAAAGCTGGGTGTAGGGTGGTCTCCAGTCGAGGTCGACCTTCCTAAAGCCCGGGTGAACAAGGTAGGAGGAGCTTGAGGTCCACGTCGTTCCGATCGGGGTGCCCTGCGCTATCGCCGAGGAGAGCCTGTAGTTCGCCGACGCAACGCTTCCGCCTTCGTTGCCGCCGCCGTCTATCACCCTCCACGGGAGAACGTAGTGGGTTGAGGCGGGCTGCGCAGTTAGCAGAGAGTAAAGCGCAAGAAGCGCAAAACAAAAACACAAACTCTTCCACCTCATTTATCCAGACCTCCCTCGTTCAACCTTCAAAGCCCAGACGAAGCGCCCCCTCCAAGCTTCAAAAATAACTTTTTCACTTTCTTAGTCAAGGTATTTTTAGGGGATTTGTTTGACCTTTGCTCGAATCGGCTTTTGGTGGATGGGGAATGGGTTTTCGAGTTTTCTGTCGTCGACGTTGGTGCGTTCGGAGCTAAGCGTTTTCCACCGCGCCTCCTTTTGATGTGTCATCTGCTTTTGTGCGCCTGCCGAAGGCTTTTTCAGCTCGACTTTCCCCACGCGTTCGTAGCGGACGTTCTCGTAGCCTTTTCGCTTTGCCACCACGCGCCAGTCGAACGTTGCGCTGGATGTGCCGCCGCCAAGCTCAACGACCTCAAAGCCGTCGTCGTGCTTGATCACCGCAACGCCGTTGCAGTTTGTGTCGGTGAGCTGAACGAAGACCTTCATCGGGTGTTCGTTGGCTATGGTGACGTTTTTCAAAAACTCCTGCGGAAGTTTTACGTATGCCCTGCCCTTTGCGAGCTTTCCCGAGCCGAACTCCTCGAGCCAGACCTCGGGGCTTTCGACGCAGTAGACGGCGCGCCATTCGTTCCCGTCGCGCAGGAGAGCCGATTTCGCTCCGCCAACGTAGAAGTCGTTTGCGACGTATAGGTCTCCGCTGAAGTATCCCGCCCAGTCGGATGTGGTGTTTTCGCACGAGCCGTATACGCCGGCGTCGGTTTGGGCGGGGTTGTCGCGCGCGTAGCCGTAGACGCCAAAGCCGCTTAAGCCGTCGGCTGTTCCGTCGCTTTCGCCGTAGGTGCCGATGTACGGCGCAAGTCCCACGACGCCGCGCCCGCCTGCAGTGTTGTCGCTTATGCCGTAAACGCCGAAGGAGTTTTTGGTTGTGTCGCCCCAGCCGAAAACGCCCACGTTGTTGCTGTAGCCAACAACGCCCGCGCCGCTGTCTATCGTAGCTGGAAGGACGAGATCAAAGTTCGAGCCCATAACGCCTATGCCGTTTAGGGCGGCGCTTCTGCCGATCATGCCGAAGCTTGCCGAGGTAGTATCGCCGTAGCCGAAGACGCCCACGTTCGTCCCGTTGCCGACGACGCCAGAGCCGCCGGCAAGAACGGTCATCGTCTCAATATTGTTGCCAAGACCGACTATGGCGCTGCCCGAATCGGAGTCGTTTATCGCGTAAACCGCCGCCCCAAAGGCTACCATCGAGTCGGATGCGTTGGTCGCAACGCCCGTAGAGCATGTGGCGTAGACGGCGTAGTTGTATCCGTTAGTTGTGTTTGAGAGGCTTCTTGCCCTCAGGGCGATGCCGTTTTCGTCGCGTGTGTCCACGAGGCATCCCCACGCAAGCGCCGTCGTATCGCCGGCGAAGTATCCGCCGATGGACTTGGCGATTCCCGTGACCGCCGTGCCCGAATACCAGCTTCCCACAACGCCGGAGATGACGCCGAACAGGGCGCCGTCGTCCTCGTCTCCTAAGCCGTAGATTGCCCAGCCGACTGTATCAAGCGGTGCGCTGCCGTGAACGCCCGCCAGAAGGTAGCCCGAGGCGTATCCGTAAACTCCGTCGGTGCCCATTCCGACGCCGAAAACGCCGGCGCTGTAGTAGTCGGAGCTTGTTCCGTAGACGCCTGCGGATTTGCTTCCGCCGTCGCCGCGAACGGCGGCGAAGGCGCTGTCGGTCGTTGTGCCCCACAGGGCGTATCCCTCCGCGGTGACGACGTAAAGCCCGCTGTCGGCGCAGCTCCAGCGCTGACCGCAGTGCGTATGGGTCGAAAGTGCAAAGTCCGAGGCGTGATATCCGTCGAGCATGTCGGCGTCAAGACCTGATCCTGCGCCGTCGTCGTCGACTATCTCCGAAAGGCAGGCGCCATCAACAAGCATACCGCTTGAGATGGAGCTTGGCTGCCCCTCGTTGACGTAGCGGCTGTCGCCCCAGGTGGTGTCGAAGGATATCGTCCCTGTGCCCGTTATCGGGTTGGGCGAGCAGATGATCCCTGTGCCTTGGGATATGCTAACTCCTCCGCCCAGGCTGGCTGCCGCGACCTTCATAACCTGCCCGCCTTGTATTGTGAGAACCGAGTCTGCCGTGGGGTCGTCGGGCACGTTGCCGATGTGCAGGGCGCCTGCGGCGCGAACGTCGCCGTTGACGTCGAGGGCGTACGCAGGCGACGCGGTGTTCACGCCAAGACGACCCGGATGCAACGGGCTGAAGAAGACAGCCCTAAAGTCATCGGAGACGGAAACGCCCCTGCCGAAGGCGAAGGAGTAGCTCCCCGAAACGGCGTTGGAGTATCCCCCCGGCACGACGGAGTAGCTCCCCGATACGGTGTTCATGTAGCCGCCCAGTATAGCCGAGTGACCACCGCTTGCGGTGTTGTGGTATCCGCCTGCCACAACGTCGCGGTCGGAGGTTGCGGAGTTGAGGAAACCTCCGCCGACAAAAGCCATTCCGCCGCTTGCTTTGTTGCGATACCCTCCGGCGACCGTTGCGTACGAGTTTGATGCGACGTTCCCGTATCCGCCGCCTACGGTGATGCATCTGAAGGTTGGGCCTGCGGCGGAGCCCGTTGTGCACGCAACGCCGAGGTTGACGAAGGATTGTGCGCTGTCGCCGATGAGGGCGTTTCCGGCGCCTCCGCGGGCTATGCCGAGGCAGTTGGCGGTGAAGAGCACGCTGTCGGCGGCGCTGGGGAGCCTGATCCAGTCGTTGTCGCCCTCGGGGCCAAGGTAGGTAACGCTTTCGGCAACCGCCGCCCGAAATGCATACGCCGCCGAAGTAAGCGGAAGGCGCGGAGCCATCGCCTCGCCCTCAACGACCACCTCGAGCCAGTACTGCGAATCGAACGGGAGGTCAAGCGGGTTCGTGCTGCCCAAAACAACATCGAAAAGCCCCTTTGTGACCTCAACGCTTGTGTGCGTTTCGCTCCAAAGGGGCGTTCCGCCCGTGGGAACGTTGTAGATGACGAACGTCATACC
>CBEVQY010000009.1:0-72500 GCA_965552135.1 uncultured bacterium
CTGCGGGGGTGTACATCCTGCGTGAGGCGTCCGGCAAAGCGGCTGCGCGGGCGCTCCTTCTGAAGTGAGGCTAAACCCGCCGCTTTCGCGGGCTGCGCGGCAGGACGAGTTCACTTACCGCAACGGCGATGGCGCTGCCTGCAGCATCGACAAGCCAGTCGCCCCAGGAGGGTTCTCTGCCGGGGATGAGATACTGGTGCACTTCGTCGAATGCTCCGAAGGCTGCAGCGAAGATGAGCGTCCAGAGCCAGAGCGCTCGCCTTACGCCAAGCTCGCCGAGCATACGGTATGCGCTGAGCGCAAGCGCCCCGTACAGGCACAGGTGAACGAGCTTGTCGAACATCGGGAACGGCGGCTCGCGCGGCGGAACGGGGGAGGAGGTGAGCACGAGTATCCCCGCCATCACAAGCGCGGTCGAAAAGGTGAAGGGTCCGGGCTTCACGATGGAAATATAGGCGGTTTTGCGGCGTTTGGAAGAGTTTTGTCGTTGCCGCGGGGGGTTTGGGATTTAAATTAAACGCGATGCGCGAGGTTTCGGCAAGGGTTCTGGACAACAGGCTCGTTGCGGAGAACACCTTTTGCCTCGAGCTCTACGCTCCCGGCGTTGCCGACGCCGTTTTGCCCGGGCAGTTTGTGATGGTAGGCTGCCCCGGCGCCTTCCTCAGGCGACCGATATCGGTCTCGGGCGTTGCTGGCAGGTGCATGAGGCTTGTGGTTCGCGTCGTGGGGAAGGGAACCAGAGCCTTAGCGAGCCTCAGGCGGAACGAAAGGGTAAGTGTCCTTGGTCCTTTGGGGAGGGCGTTTGCCGAAAGTCTTTCTGCGCCGATCCTCGTTGCGGGCGGGATAGGCGTGGCGCCGCTTCTTTTCTTAGCCCAGCACCTGCAAACCCGCGGAGAAAGCTTCTCTTTCCTCTACGGCGAGAGGACAGCGGGGTATCTTATCTCCTCCGAGCTTTTGCCGGATTGCGTTGAACTTGCCACCGACGACGGCAGTGCGGGCTTCGCGGGAACCGTCGTCGAGCTGCTTGCCCAGCACAGCCCCGGCGACGTCGTCGCGTGCGGACCGTGGGAGATGCTGCGTCAGGTTGCATCGATCGCGAAGAGCTGGGGCAGGCGGGCGTTCGTCTTCCTCGAACAGAGGATGGCGTGCGGAATTGGCGCATGCCAGGGATGCGTCGTCGAAACCACAGGCGGCTATCGGCGCGTCTGCACCGATGGACCCGTCTTCCCCGCGGAGGAGGTTTTCCCGTAGCGCTTACTGCGCTTTCCGCGCGAAGGGCGCCCAAAGCGCATCGACCAAGGCGCCGTAGAGGAGGGCATACTGCGGGTTCCGCGCCAGATTGTCCCTCAGGGTCGCAAGCCTACGCACGAGCTTGAGCGCCGCGTATGGGCTTTTGATTTTGGCTGCTGCGCTGGCTGTGATGTTTGCCGCGTCGGCGTTGAGGATGTTTTTTCCGCCGGCAGCGGCGACGGCTATGTCGCGCGCAAGCGAAAGCAGCGCCCAAAGAAGCATTTGCGCGTAGTCGAGCTGTTTGGGTGCCTGCGATGCCCACTCCACAAGCGAGGCAAGCTTTCCAGCCGCCGCCTCGGAGATGAGATGGAGCGCCTGCCTCCTCGCTTCGGCGAAGTCATCGGATGCAAGCTTTATCGCCGCGGCGATGCTCCCCTCAGCAAGCGGTGCCACCGCCGAAGCCTCCTGCGCCGAAAAGCCAAAGCGCTCCACCAGAAGGCGCGAAACCTCATCGGTCGAAAGGCGCTTAAAGCGTATAAGCTGCGCGCGCGAGCGTATCGTTGGCAGAAGAGCTTCGGCGCTGTCTGTGGTCAGGATGATGTGCGAGCCCGGCGGAGGCTCCTCCAGCGTCTTCAGAAAGGCGTTGGCGGCTTCGGTGTTCATCTTGTGCGCATCGGCGATGATCACGAACTTGCCGCCGGGAAGCGACGCGGGCGTCGAGAGAAACCGCCTTATCTGATGCACCATCGAAAGGAGCACAAAGGCGGGCTTTGGGAACTGAGGGCGCAGGTATGGCATCGAGCGCAGCGAGGCATACGCATCCGAGGCATCGTCGCTCTCCCACACGGAAGCGGGCATGGGGAATATGATCATAATATCTGGGTTGTCCCAGTTTTTTGCGGTTCTGCACGACTTGCATTCGCCGCAGGGCGCGCCGCCCGCCTTCCTCGTGCACTTGACGAACCGCGCAAACTCAAGCGCCGCGGGGAACTTCCCCACACCCGAAGGACCAGCGAAAAGATAGGCTGAGGCAAGTCTCCCGCTTATGTAGGCTCGCCAGAGGAGACGCCTCGCCTCAACCTGCTCCGAAAAATCCCCCAAAAAGGCTTCGGGAACGTCGCATATGTCCTGACCAGCGGGCATCGTTAGATCAGCCTGAGGTCGCTCATCTTCACCGAAACGACCTTCGATATCCCGTCCTTCTCCATCGAGACGCCGTAGAGGTAGTCCGCGCTCTGGAGGGTTTTCGTGTTGTGGGATATGACTATGAACTGGACCCTGTCTGAGAACCGCCTTACGAGGCGCAGGAACCTTGAGACGTTTACGTCGTCGAGTGGCGCATCGACCTCGTCCATGAGGCAGAATGGCGCGGGCTTGACCAGATAGAGTCCGAAAAGGAGCGCAAGCGCCGTCAGGGCCTTCTCGCCCGCCGAAAGCTGCGACAGCGAAAGCTGCCTTTTGCCCGCGGGCTTGACCTTGACGATTATGTCGGAGCTCAGCGGATCGTTTGGGTTTTGGAGTTCGAGGTCAGCTTCGCCGTCCTCGAAGAGCTGGGCGAACACCTCACCGAATCGCTTTCGGGCGGCGTCGAAGGTTTTGGTAAAGAGCCTGCGCGCCTCCGCGTCGAGGCGGCTTATCGTGCTGCGAAGATCACCTATCGACTCGACGATGTCAGCCTTCTGCTCGCGCAGGAAGTCGAGCCTTTTCTTCACAAGCTCGTGCTGCTCCTCTGCCTCGAGGTTTACGGCTCCCCATTGTTCGATTCGGCGGCGGATGCCGACAAGTTTAGCCTGAAGCGATGCCTCATCCTCTTCCGAAAGCGGCTTCTGCGCCGCTGGGACCTCTCCAAAGTTCTCGTGGGCACTTCGGCAAAGCTCATCGATCGTGGCTTCAAGCGCCGATGCCTCCTTTTCGGCGTCGGAGAGCTTTTGTGCAAGCCCGTCGCGCTGCGCCGAAAGCTCCCTCTCGC
Source organism: uncultured bacterium (assembly GCA_965552135.1). GTDB lineage: Bacteria > UBP14 > UBA6098 > B30-G16 > B30-G16 > CBEVQY01. The sequence continues at coordinate 3,200 of CBEVQY010000009.1, forward strand.
GCCTCGCCAGCGACGAAAGCCTGCCTTCAACCGACTCAAGCTCCGAGCGGAGTTCGTCCTGGGCCTGAAGGAGCTCTTCGCGGCGGGCAAAGAGCTTTTCGACCTCCCCCTCGAGCCGCTTTGTCTCCTCGGAGCAGCTTGCGATGGTCTTTTTCGCTTCGGCGGTGCTTTCCTTGGTTTTGGCGAGTTCCTGCTGTGCGCTTTCCAGCGCGATGCGCGCACGCTCGATGTCCTGCCGCAGGTGACGTATCTCGCCGTCCACGGTGATGCGCTCGATCTGTGCGGCGGAAAGCTCCCTCTCAAGCTCCGAGCGGCGCTTTTGCGCCTCGGATAGCGCTGCGGAAAGCTCATCGAGCTCCGACGAAAGGTCCATGCGGGCTGATCTCAGCTCATCCAGTTCGCTCCGCCAGCGCTCAAGCTGCTTTGTGCGGCCCTGTATGTCGCCGTCGATGTCGCGCAGGGCGTCCTCAAGTTGTTCAAGCGCCAAGCGAAGCTCCTTCTCCTGCATCTCCTGAAACCTGAGCTCGCCGGAGATGGCGGAAAGCCTTTGGGCCTGGCTGCGGCGAAGCTCCTCGTGGGAACTTATCTCGTCCTCCAGTTCCGCCAGCTGCGAGGAGATCTTCGCTTCGTCGTCCTCGAGGGATGATATTTGCCCGTCGAGCTTTTCGATTTCGCTTTTGATTTTTGCGGCTGTGGCGCGCAGCGCCAGCGCCCCCTTTTGGGATTTTTCGCCTCTGGCGCGCAACTCTCCGCGCCTGCGCAAAAGCCTGCCGTCGGTCGAGACGACCGTTCCCCCGGGATCGTCGCCGACTTCGTCTACCAGCCTGGCATCGGCAAGGAGGGCGGCTATACGCGGCTCGCGGAGCCTGACCCAGTCGGGAGGATCAGCGCCCTCAAGCTCCGAGAGGATTATGAACCCGACCTCGCCGCCGTCTGGGGGGATTTTCTTTGCTGCTGCGAGCGCAGCGGAGACGTCCTCCGCCACGAGGAAGTTCACCCTTTCGCCCAGCGCGAGCTCCGCCGCAGCCGAGAGCTCGGGCTCCACATCCACGAGATCAGCGACGACGCCCAAAACGCCAGCCGCGCCCTGCATCAGGATGGCGTGCGCACCCCTGCCGATGTCCTCGCCGCGGGATATGATCCCGTTTATCTCCTCGAGGCGCCCGGCAAGCACCAGGCGCTTTTGGCGCAGCGCCGAAAGCTCGTCCGAAAGCTTCGTCAGCTGCTTAGTCACTTCGGCGCGGGCGGAGCGCAGAGCATCAAGCTTCTGCTCGACTTCGGCGACGGAAGCCTCAAGCTGCGCGCACTGCGAGCGCAAAGCCTTCACCTGCTCGACCTTCCGAAGGAGCGTCCGGCGCTTCTCCTCGGCGCGGTCGAAAAGCTCCTTGCGACGCTTGCGAAGCTTTTCAAGCTCCGCTTCGCCGAAGCTAACGCCGTTCATAAGCTCCGACATCCTCTCGCGGAGCTTTTGATCCTTCTGCGACAGGTCGTCGAGCTTTTTGCGCAGCTCAAGCGCTTGTGCGTCGACGTCGGCTACCTTCTGCGCAAGCTCGGCAACGCGCAAATCGACGTCCTCAAGCTTCTTCTCGAAGGCGGCGAGGTTTTTTTGGAGCCTTTCTTCCTCTTCCTTGTAGCCTTTTATGCGCGCTTCGAGCTTGGATGCGGCTTTTTCCGCCGCCGCCACCGCCGCTTCGGCGTTGCGAAGACGCTCGGCGAGAACCGCAATCCTTTGCTCGCGCTCCGAGATCCGACGCTCGACCTCGCCGAGGAAGGAGACGATCTCGTTCCGCTTGCGCTCGAGGTCGTTGCGTTTTGCGCTTGCCCTCTGCAGCCTCGCGCGGACGTCGGCAAGCTCGGCGGAAAGCCTCTGCAGCTCGAGCCTGAACTCCTCAGCCTGCGCTTTGACCTTGCTCAGGTTCTCCTCGTATCGTGCGAGCCTGCCCGCGGCTATCTCCATCTCGAGCTTCCGCGCCTGCTCGAGGAGCCTCCTGTAGCGCCTCGCCCTCGACGCCTGCCTGCGGAGAATCGCCTCCTGCTCCGAGACCTCCCTGAGGATGTCCTCGAGCCTCACGAGGTCCTGCTGGGTTGCGCGGAGCTTGCTTTCGGTGGCGGCCTTGTCGGCTTTGTATTTTGCGATGCCCGCGGCTTGCTCGAAGAGCGCTCTGCGCTCGTCGGCGCCGCCGCCGAGGATGCGGTCGATCATCTGCTGCTCGATGACGGCGTAGCCGACATCGCCCAGACCGACCGAAGCCAGAATCCGCCTTATGTCCTTAAGCCGCACGGGGGCGCCGTTTATGAGGAACTGGCTTTCGCCGTCGCGGAAAGCCCTGCGGGTGATCCTTATCTTCTCTGCGCGGGGGTCGTATGGCAGGAGTCCCGCGGCGTCGGCGAGCTGAACCGAAACCTCGGCGAAGTTGAGCGCCCTCGCCCCCGCCGAGCCGTTGAAGATGACGTCCTCAAGAAGGCTTGTGCGCAAAAGCGAAAGCCTCTGCTCGCCTATCGCCCAGCGGATCGCGTCGAGGATGTTCGTTTTGCCGCAGCCGTTGGGACCCATTATCACGCAAAGCCCGGGACCGAACACAAGCTCGGTCTTGCGGGCGAAGGACTTGAAGCCAAAAATTTCAACGCGCTCGATGTACACCTGCCCCTCTTGCGCTTTTTGGGAAATATACGCCCGGGCTTTCGCAAGTCAACCGCTGCGCGGAGCAATCTCTGCTTGACTTTGACTTTGGGCGTGGTATTGTGGTGGGAGATGTCGTTTGACGGCAAAGGCGCGGACTACCGCAGGTTTCTTGATCCGCATACGCTGGCGCGCATAGGCAATCTCGAGCTTGTGGCGCGCCTTGTGGTGGAGGGGTTCCTGGTGGGCTTGCACAAAAGCCCTTACCACGGCTTTTCGGTGGAGTTCGCCGAGTACAGGCAGTACAATCCGGGCGACCCGCCCAAATCCATCGACTGGAAGGTCTACGCCAGAACCGACAGGTTCTACGTCAAGGAGTTCGAGGAGGAGACGAACCTGAGGTCGTACATTTTGCTGGACAAGAGCGCGTCGATGGGTTTTTCGTTTGGCGGGCGCGTTTCGAAGCTCGACTACGCACGCTTTTTCGCCGCTGCGCTGGCGTACCTTATGGTCAAACAGAAGGACGCAGTTGGGCTTTTGACGTTCGACCAAAAGGTCGACAAGCTCGTGCCGGCTTCTATGACGAAGGTGCAGCTTCTGGAGCTCCTTAAGGCTTTGGGCGAAACGAGCTGCTCCGGCAGGACGAAGATCGAGCTTACCTTTTTGGCGCTTGCCGAGCGCCTAAAGCGCAGGGGGCTTGTGATCCTCCTCTCCGACCTCCTCGACGACCCCGAGCGCACCATAGCCGCGCTCAAGCACTTCAGGCACAGGAAGAACGAGGTCATAGTCTTCCACATACTCGACCCGGCGGAGATCGAGTTTTCGTTTTCGAAGGAGGCGCGCTTCGTCGATATGGAGACGGGGGAGAAGCTCCCCGTCCAGCCGTGGATGGTGAGACGGGACTACCGCAGGAGAGCTGAGGAGTTCTTCGGGATCCTCAAGTATCGCTGCCAGGAGCTCGACGTCGACTACAACCTCATAACCACCGACAAACCCTACGATATTGCGCTTTTGGCATACCTTCACAAGCGCAGGATGCTTTGGTGAGCCGGCTTGGCGGGTTTAGTCGCCACATCCGCCGTGTTTGCCGGGCTGGGGATCCGACAGTCGCTTCCAGCTGCGCCTCCGGTCCTGCGAGGCGCCTTCGGCGGCAACATCCCACCTGCGTGCGCGCTCAGCCGCAGCTTGCACAGGGATTTTGTAAAGCCTCAAGCCAATACCCTTTGCCGTCCCCCTCCGGCCGCGCATCAGATATCGAGGTTGCGGACGTTCAGCGCGTTCTGCTCGATGAACTCCCGCCTCGGCTCCACCTGTGTCCCCATGAGGATGGAGAATATCATATCCGCCTCCGCCGCGTCCTCGAGCCTGACCTGCAGGAGGCGCCTCGTCGCGGGGTTCATTGTGGTCTCCCAGAGTTGCTCGGGGTTCATTTCGCCCAAGCCCTTGTAGCGCTGGATGTACTTGCCCTCCCTTCCGCGCTTTTTGATGCGCTCGAAGAGGTCGGTGAAGGTCAAGAAGCTTTCCTCCTTTTCCCCCGCGCGGAGCACAAGCGGCGGTGGGTAGTCGTCGATGAGGGGGGCGAGCCTTGCGACGAGCTCCTCGTAGTCGGGGCTGTCGAGCAGGTCGTGCGAAAGGTGCAGGCTGCCGTACAAACCCTCCCCCTCGAACTCCAGAACTCCCGTCCAGCAGAGGTGCTCCTCGTCCTGAACGGTTTTGTAGTTTACGGTGAAGTCGAGCTTTTTCGCGTCGGCTGCGATGGCGGCAAGCTTCTCCAAAAGCTCAGCCTGCGAGTTTAGATCCTGTGGCGTTCTTACGCCTTTGGCGAGAGCAAGCTCGATAAGCCGCGCGGGCTTTCCGTGGCGGTGGAGGTAGCGCAGAATCCGCTCCGCCAGCGCAAACTCCTCCAGAACAGGGATGAGCTCGTCGCCCTCAAGGCTCCTGCCGTTTCGCGCAGCCAAAGTCGCACCCTTGACGCCCTGGGTTATGAGGTAGTTTTCCATCATCTTGTCGTCTTTGATGTAGCGCTCTGCCTTGCCGTCGCGGACCTTGTAGAGCGGCGGCTGGGCGATGTAGAGGTGCCCACCCTCGATTATCGGGCGCATGTATCGGAAGAAGAATGTGAGCAAAAGCGTCCTTATGTGCGCTCCGTCGACGTCGGCGTCGGTCATTATGATTATTTTGCCGTAGCGAAGCTTCTTCATATCCATATCGTCGCCGATTCCGGTTCCGATGGCGGTCACAAGCGTTCTTATCTCCTCGTTTTTCAGCATCTTGTCGATGCGCGCCTTCTCGACGTTTATGATCTTGCCCCGCAGCGGCAAAACAGCCTGAAAGCGCTTATCCCTGCCCTGCTTTGCTGATCCTCCGGCAGAATCACCCTCGACTATGAAGAGCTCGGCTTCGTCGGGGTTTTTCGTCTGGCAGTCGGCGAGTTTGCCGGGCAGCGAGGCGGAGTCGAGGGCGCCTTTTCGGCGGATGAGCTCCCTCGCCTGGCGGGCTGCCTCCCTCGCTCGGCTCGCGCGAAGCGCCTTGTCGACTATCGCGCGCGCACCGGAAGGATGCTCCTCCAACCACGACGAAAGCTTCTCGTAGACTATCGTCTCGACTATGCCCTTTACGTTGGAGTTCCCGAGCTTTGCCTTGGTTTGCCCCTCGAACTGCGGCTCGGGGAGCTTCACCGAGATCACTGCGGTAAGCCCCTCGCGAACGTCGGCGCCCGTTATCTGGTCCCCCTTCTTCAAAAGACCCTTCGAGGAGGCGTAGTTGGAAATGCACCGCGTAAGCGCCGCCCTGAAGCCAACAAGGTGCGTTCCACCCTCCGTCGTGTGGATGTTGTTCGCAAAGCTTAAGACGACCTCGTTGTAGCTGTCGTTGTACTGCAGGGCTACGTCAACTAAAACGCCGTTTTTTTCGCCCTTTATGTACACAGGCGGCGAAAACAGCGACCGCTTGCCCTTGTTGAGATGCTGCACAAAGGATACTATGCCGCCTTCGTAGCTGTACTCGACCCTTCTGTCGTCGCGCTCGTCGACGAGGACGATCCTTATGCCCGGATTGAGGAACGCAAGCTCCCTGAGCCTTGCAGAAAGCGTTTCGAACGAGAACTCCGTCGTCTCGAAGATGTCCGGGTCGGGCTTGAACGTTATCCTTGTTCCGCGTCGGTGAGTTTTGCCGCGCTTCTTGAGGGGCGTAAGCGGAGTTCCCCGCGAGTAGCGCTGGGTGTAAACCTCGCCGTTGCGCCAGATCTCGACCTCAAGGTGCTCCGAGAGGGCGTTTACAACCGATATCCCGACGCCGTGCAAGCCTCCTGAGACCTTGTAGGTCTTCTTGTCGAACTTTCCGCCCGCGTGAAGCTTTGTGAGGACGACCTCAGCCGCCGAAACGCCGTACTTCTTGTGCACGTCCACGGGGATGCCGCGACCGTCGTCGACGACGGTTATGCTGCCGTCCTGATGGATGGTCACCTCGATGTTCTTGCAGAAGCCCGCAAGCGCCTCATCGATGGAGTTGTCCACCACCTCGTAGACGAGGTGGTGCAGACCGGAAGGTCCCGTCGAGCCAATGTACATCGCAGGGCGCTTGCGTACCGCCTCAAGACCCTCCAGAACCTTTATGTCCTCCGCCGTGTAGCTTTTTTCAACGTCGAACTTCATGCCACCCTCCCAACAGAGTAAATATACCGATTTTGCCAGAAAAGACAAGGACTTTTGCGGTTTTGGGTTATGCCCAGTATTCTCTGTCGAGGCTTCTGTACTGGACCGCCTCGGCTACGTGGTGTGGCATGATGTCGTCCGTTCCCTCGAGGTCGGCGATGGTGCGCGCAAGCTTTAGGATCCTGTCGTACGCCCGCGCCGAAAGCCCAAGGCGGGTTATCGCCATCTTGAGGATCTCCTCGCCCTCGGGCGAAAGCTTGCAGAAGGTTCGTATAAGCCGCGTCGTCATGTGGGCGTTGGCGTAAACGCCCTTGATCCCTCTAAAGCGCTTTTGCTGCCTGAGCCGAGCCTCCACAACCCTCGCGCGGATCTCCTCCGAGCTTTCGCCGGCTGGCTCCCCCGCAAGCTTCTTATAAGGCACCGAGGGAACCTCTATGTGTATGTCGATCCTGTCGAGGAGGGGTCCCGATATCTTCGCCCTGTAGTTTTTGACCTGGTTGGGCGTGCATGTGCACTGGTGATACGGGTCGCCGAAGTACCCGCACGGGCATGGGTTCATCGCCGCAACGAGGGTGAACCTTGCGGGGAAAGTGAGGGTTATCGCCGCGCGCGCTATGGTAACGACGCCGTCCTCGAGGGGCTGCCTGAGCACCTCAAGGACGTTGCGCCTGAACTCCGGAAGCTCATCGAGGAAGAGGACGCCGTTGTGGGCGAGCGATACCTCGCCCGGTCGCGGGAAGGCTCCGCCCCCTATGAGCCCCGCATCCGATATGGTGTGGTGAGGCGCTCTGAAGGGTCGCTCCGTGAGGAGCGCAACGTCCGGCGGCAGAAGCCCCGCGATGGAGTGAATCTTTGTCGTCTCGAGCGCCTCCTCGAGCGTCATTGGGGGCAGTATGCTCGGGAAGCGCCTCGCAAGCATCGTCTTCCCCGCCCCGGGCGGACCTATCATCAGGATGTTGTGCGCCCCCGCTGCTGCTATCTCAAGGGCTCGCTTGGCGTGCTCCTGACCCCGCACGTCGGAGAAGTCGAGCTTGGGCTGTGAGCTCGCAAGCTCGAAGTAATCCCGCAGGTTCAGCCTGAAGGGCGCTATCTCCGACGTACCGTCGAGGATGCCGACGACGTCCCGAAGGCTTTCGACGGGGTAGGTGTCTATGCCGACGACGGCAGCCTCCTTCGCGTTCTCTCGCGGAACTATAACCCCCTCCACCCCCGCCTCCTTCGCCGCCACGGCGACGGGCAAAACCCCCCTCGTGCGCGTGACGGAGCCGTCCAGACCAAGCTCGCCAACTATGACGAAGCGCTCGAGGCTGTCCGGCGACACATACCCCGTTGCCGCCAAAATGCCCACCGCAATGGGAAGATCGAAAGAGCTGCCCTCCTTGCGTATGTCGGCGGGGGCGAGGTTTACCGTTATCTTGCCCTGCGGGAAAGGATAGCCCGAGTTCTTTATGGCAGAGGTCACACGCTCGCGGCTCTCCTTTATCGCGCTGTCGGGAAGACCAACCACGCTGAAAGAAGGCAGCTTATGCAGAATGTCGACCTCAACGTCGACGATGTAGGCGTCTATCCCCAAAAGCGCCGCAGATTTCACCCGCGAATACAACTTGCCTCCTTGGGCTCGACCCGTAACTTATGAATGTGGCGGAGCAATATAGAGTGGGGGAGCCTTCGTGTCAACGGTGTTCCGAATTGCACACCTTGTTCCTAAAGGGACGGGTTGTGCGTCCTTGCGCAGATGTTTTTCAATGACTTACGCGTCCTTTGAACTGGCACGGAGGCTGCAACACATATGATGGGAAGCCACAGTGGGGGCGCGGAGATGAGATGGAGAGCCTTTACGATATTGGTTTTGGTTGGGGCGCTTTGGGCACAGCATCACACCACGAGCGCCACGAGCCCGGGCAGGGTTGAGCATCAACTCAGGCTCACCGACGAGAAGCTTTCGCAGGTTGAGGCTTTGGTTGATGAGTGCGCGCCGCTTGAGGCTCGGCAGCTTATCCAGCAGGCGAGGGCGCTCCAGCAGCAGGCGTGGGAGGAGTTTGAGGGTGGAAACCTCGTTCAGGCAAGGCTTCTTACCGAGCGGGTTCGCACCCTTCTGCAGAGCGCGAAGGCGGCGCTTGTGCGCAAGGCAACATCCGCCGAAAAGCGCGTTTGGCGCTTGCTTGAGCGCACCCGCCGCCTGGCTGAGCGACTCGGACCGAGGATCACCTCCTCCGGCGACGAGGAGGCGCGCGAAATCCTCGACAGAGCCCTCAGGCTCTGCAGCGACGCCGAAGAGCGGCTCAACGCAGGCGACATAATAGTCGCCGGCAGATTCGCTCGTCAGGCGCAGGCGATGCTCAAAAAGCTTGCCGCCGTCGCGGTCGACTCCGCCGACGAGGCTAAGGTCGCGGCGCTTATGGAGAGGGTGGAGGGGATGCTCGATAAAGTTCGGCGCGTAAACCCCGCCGCTCCCACCGACGCAGCTGAAAGCCTTCTGGAGGACGCCGAGAAAGCCTTCGAGAGAGGCGACTACAGGCTTTGCGCAAAACTTGCTCTGCAGGCTAAGCGGGCGCTTCAGAGTGCGCTTGGCTCTTCGGGCGCGGCAGGCGAGGATATCAGACGCCAGATAGAGCGCCTGCGGACAAGGCTCGACGGACTTTCGTCGAAGGATGCGGAAGCCGCCTCGCAGGTGGAGGCGTGGTTGTCCGACGCCGAGGCAGCCCTTGAGCGCGGCGACGTTGCGCAGGCAAAGGCGCTCCTTTCGAGCGCAAAGGACGCTGTGGCGCAGCTTGTGGGGTCATCCGAAGGTGGGCTTTCGCGCGAAGCCGTCGAGCGGGCGCTCGCGATGACCGACCGCCTCATCGAAAAGACCCATCCCAAAACCGACGCGGGCAAAAAGCTTTTGCAGAAGGCGCAGAAGCTCCAGGAGGCGGCGAGGGAGGATCTTGAGGGCGGCAACCTCGCCGATGCGCTCGACAAAACCCGCGTCGCCCGCGAGCTCGCCAAAAGCGCAGCCGAAAAGTAACCGACAAAACCCCCGACGCAAGCGCGGTGCAGCGTGATAGGCTTGGCACGGATGCCTGTGCAGCGTATTTTGACGGTCCGCTGCAGAGCATCTCGGACTTGATTTGACGCCCCTGCGGCTGACGGATTGGCGCTCTCCACGTCGTTCGGCAGGCGAGTGCACCGCTTGTCTCTTCGCCACCAACATCCCCCTTCGGCGCCAAGGCGGTCGGGGTAAAGGCGGCGCCAGGGGTTTTTCGTCGCGCGTGGCAATTTTTGTGCCGAAGGGCTTGAAGTCCGCCGCATATGTCGATATAATAAACTTGATGGTTGAGCTCAGGCTCATACAGCGCCCCGAGCTGCGGCAGATCCTCACGCCGAAGCTTATCCAAACCCTAAAGCTTTTGCTTTTGCCCAAGGTTGAGCTTGAGGCGCAGCTTCAGCAGGAGCTTATGGAGAACCCGATGCTCGAGGTTACCAGTCGCGAGCAGGAGCAGAATCCCGCCGAGGTTGAGGAGGGCATACGCGAGTGGCGCAAGCTTTTGGACGGCTTGCGGCTCACGTCGGTTCAGCTTGAGGAGCGCGAGCCCGACGCCGAACACCCGGATCCGCTCACCTTCACGCGGTACGAGAAAACCCTCTACGAAAGCCTGAGCGAACAGCTTGCTGTAGCTGCACCCAACGAACGGATAAAGGCGATAGGCGATTTCATAATAGGCAGCCTCGACGACAGGGGATTTTTGCCCCTAAGCGTTGAGGAGATAGCCAGGGAGCTTGCCCGCCTCGGCGAGATAGACCCTCCCCCTTCGCCCGAGGAGGTGGAGAAGGCACTTAGGGTCGTGCAGTCCCTTTCGCCCCCTGGGATAGCGGCGCGGGACATAAGGGAGTCGTTCCTCATCCAGCTCAGGGACCTTGGGCTTGAGGACAGCCTGGCTTACATCATAGTTCGCGACCATTTTTCAAACCTCCTGCGCAAAAACGTAATCCAGCTTGCCGACAGCCTCGGCGTTTCGGAGGAGGAGGTGGAGCACGCCTTAGAGGTCCTCTCGCACCTAACGCTTTTCCCCGCCGAGGGGCGCGGAGTGACCGCAACCGCCGTCGAGCCAGACCTCATAGTCTACAAGGACGAGAGCGGCAGGTGGCAGATCATCTACAACGACGAAAACATCCCCGAGCTTACGATAAACAAGCATTACCTAAAGCTTTTGCGCAGCTCCGAGGACCTCAATCCCGAGGCGAAGAAGTTTTTGCTCCAAAAGCTTGAGTCGGCGCGCTGGTGGATAGACGCGCTGAGGCAAAGGCGCGAGACGCTTGTGGCGACTATGCGGGCGATACTCAAGTTTCAGCGCGACTTCTTCGAGGAAGGACCCGAAAATATAAAGCCCCTCACGATGGAGACCGTTGCCAACGAGGTCGGCGTTCATCCCGCCACCATATCCCGCGTCGTCAGGGATAAATACGTCCTCACGCCCTACGGCACCTTCCCGATGAGGCGGTTCTTCACCACGGGTATCGCCGCCAAGGGGGGCGGTCAGGTCGCGACCGAAGCCGTGAAGCGCCGCATAAGGGAGATAATCGACTCCGAGGACAAGTCGAAGCCCTACTCTGATCAGAAGATAGCCGAAATCCTCCAAAGCGAAGGGATTCAAATAGCCCGCCGCACGGTGGCGAAATACCGCGAGCAGATGGGAATACTTCCCGCAAGGAGGCGCAAGAGGTGACAGAGCTTAGCCTGCCCGTCCAGCACGAAGGAAGCTTTGTCGTCGTCTATCCCGAAAGGCTTTCGAGGGAGGTCGCGAAGCTTAAAAGGATCGTCTTCGGCACCGTGTTCGTCATACCGCTTGTGGTGCTTGGCGTGGTCGTTGTTCTGGTGCCCTTCCAGAGCAAAAGCCTCGCCCTTAGGATCGTACTTTTCATCCTGGCTTCGGATGTCCTGGCTGCGGTTATGATCACGCAGGTTATGTGGTGGTTTTTCCCCGTGGCGTTCGACCCCGTGGGTAAAAGGCAGATCATGCTTGTTCCCGTTTTCCGCCGCCGCAGGGACCTCGCCCAACTGAGGGATGTTTTCGTCTGCGAGCGCGAGGTTCGAACGCGCAACGGCATCGAGCGCTTCCTCGAACTCGGAGGAAGGCTCCCCAGCGGAAAGGAGATCACGCTCCTTCGCCTGCCCACGTCGACCGACAGGAAGCTCTTTGTGTCGGTTGCCCGTCAGGTCGCAGGCGAAATGGGCTGGAGGCTTTCGGATAAGCTTGTGCAGCCCCAATAGGCTTTGGGCGGGGTTGCCTTTGTCGGTCGATGGGCGCCCACGGGTCTTTCGAAAGAGCCGCCCCTCCCCGGGCTGTGGCGAGCGCAAGGGTGAGAGCCAGCTCCTGCGGTCAGCTCTTGAGAGATTTCAAGCTCAAAAGCCAGGACCCCCCACAGGTCAGGTTTCGTCGATCTGGCGCACGGTGAGGGACCTCATCCTGTTTATGGCAGCGGCAAGCTCGAACCTTCTGAACTGCGCCCAGTCCGGCGGGACGACGCCCCCTGTGGCAAGAACCGAAAGCCCCCCTTCGGATACAGCGTCATCGACAGCGTCCAGAAGCTGCGAAAGCGACTTCCTCCCAACAAGCCGGGACATATACGCCATAGCCTTCCCTATGGCGCGCATCTGCGCCGGAAGGATGATCTGCTCAACGCCCCAAAGCTCTATCTCCTGCCTGCCGAAGATAAGGGTTTTGTCGCGGACCTTTATGTTTTCTTTCCCAGGAGCTTTTTCGGGCGAGAACCCTTTGGGCAGGACTATCCTTTGGCGCGGTGGTCTCATAGGCGGCGGAACCCTTGACCTGTGCGATGGGTACTTCGCCACGACCTCGCGGGCGCGCGCAGTCGCGTCGACGGGAACGTAGTTCTCCATAAGGATCACCGTATCAGCCACGTCGAGGTACTCGCCTGCGCCGCCAACGGCTATGACAACCGAGACGCCGAACCTCTCCCTAAGCTCCCTGACCCTGTCGACGAGGGGGACGATGGGCTCCTTCGCGATAAGCTCGACCATTCGGTCGTCCTTTATCATGAAATTTGTTGCCGTTGTGTCCTCGTCGAATAGGAGGACTTTAGCCCCTGCCTCGAGCGCTTCGGCGAGCGACGCCGCCACCGAAGTGGAGCCCGAGGCGTTTTCGGTGGAGAAGTCGGCTGTGTCCTTCTGCGACGGCAGGTCGGAGATAAAGGCGGATATGTCCACGCTGCGGGCGCTGCGACCGTCCTCGGAGCGGATCTTCACCGCATCCGCGCGCGTTATGACCCACTCGCGACCGTCGCCGGGAATGTGATTGTACACGCCGAACTGGAGCGCTTCAAGCAGAGTCGTCTTCCCGTGGTACCCGCCGCCGACTATAAGCGTCGTCCCCTCGGGGATGCCCATGCCCGAAAGCCTCCGCCCCGAAGGAAGGGTGACTTCGACCTTAAGCGTTTCGGGCGATTTAAACGGCACGCCGCCCTCGAGGGGTTTGTCGGATACGCCTGATCTGCGCGGAAGCATCGCTCCGTCGGCAACGAAGGCGATAAGTCCACGCGAAGGCAGCATGCGGCGAAGGGCGTTTTGATCTCGGTAGAGGGCGATGAAGTCGCGAACCTCCTCCAGCCGCATCGCCTTCGCGAAAAGGGACGAGCGAGCCAGGGCGGGGATGTCCATAAAGAACATCTCGTACGCTGCGTGTCCGTCTATCGTTCTTCCCTGTGCCGGCAGCCCGACGAAGAGCCTGGCGGTGATCCTCCCGCCGTCGACCTCGACCGCGGTCCGCATCAGGATTACCTGCCCGGGGTTTGGGACGCTGATTTCGCCGCTGTGCCCCGTGCCCCTGTGGCGGCTGTGCCTCCTCGCCTGAGCCCACACGCAGCGCGCAAGGTAGTCGCAAAGCGCAACACTGCTTTCCCCCTCAAGCCACTCCGGCGGGAAACCGTGTTCCGAAACGACCAGGCGCACAACCGAGGGCGACGCAAAGGGATCGCCCTGTACGCGGTCGACGTAAAGCTCGAAGTCGGGGAAGACGTATCGCCCCCTAAGCTCCTTGTACGCCTTGTAGCCCCGCCTGTCTAAGCGCTCAAGCTTTTGGCGCAGGGTGTTCATCGCCTCAAAAGATTTCGAATTAGGCTTGTGCGCGCAAGGGGGTTTTCGGAGATTTTCGCTTGTCTTGCCAGGCGGCGGTTGTTGCTTATCATAAGGCGATGCCGCGTTTTGCGCTAAAAGCCCTGATCCTATTCTTCTGTGCGTCTTCGCTTTCTGCCGAGCCAATAAGGCTTTTGCACGCCGACCATCTGGAGAGCATTTCGGGCGGTCGGGTCGTTTTGCTTTCGGGGTCGGTTCGGTTGAAGCACCGCGGGAGGCTCCTGGAGAGCAGCTTTGCGAGGTGGGACAGGCGCACGGGGGTCGTGACGTTCGAGGGCGACGTGGTGATAATCGACACCTCTTACGTCATCTCCGCCGACGTCGTCGTCTACTTTCGCCGCGACGAGCGGGCAAGGGCGCGGGGGAACATAGAGTTTGTCGCCGCAGACAGCCTGCTGCGCGTTTGGGGCGGGGTTGGCTTCTACGACGCGAAGGATGGGGTCGTTGTCGTCGGCGACGAACCACGCCTCGAGAAGATCGACACAGCCGGCGCCAAGCTCGAGCTTGAGGCTGTGAGACTCGTCCACAGGATAGATGAGGGTGTGTCGTTCGCGGTGGATTCTGTGTCGGCAACGCTTTACCCCGCCGAGCCGTCCGGAGCGCCCATCAAGCTCTTTTGCGACTCCCTCGAGTACCACCGCGAAGGCGACTACATCGTAGCCTACGGCGACGTCGTTCTCGTGCAGGATTCGCTTGTCCTCAGGGCTCCCTTGGGCGTGCTTTGGCGTTCGCGCGGCGAAGCCCTGCTGCGCGGAGGAGTCGTCGTGTCCGATCCTCACTGGACGCTTTGGTCCGACTCCCTTTGGGTCAAGCTTTCGGGCGGCGAGGTCACCGAGGCGACTGCGCTGGGCGAACCCCGCGGCAGATGGCACGACCCCGCAGATTCACTCCGCCTCACGCAGGACAGCCGATTCGCCGCCGACAGGATGGTGTTCAGGTTCTCCGGTGGGCGCGTTGTCAGAGCTGATCTTGTGGGGCAGGCGATCGTCGACTACTTCCCCGCGCCCGCGGATACGTCAACCCTGGAGTACCACCACACAAGCGGCGACTCCGTGGTCGCGTTCCTTTCGGAGGGCAGAATCGATTCTGTGGAGGTCTGGGGTGGCGTTTTGGGGAGGTCGTATCGGACGGAGCGCGGGAGGCGCGACTCGATCATCTACAGCGGCGAGGTTATGGGCATAGCCGCGGCAAAGCGCGTCCACCTGTGCCAGAACGGCTACGTCCGCTACGGAACGCTGGAGCTTTGGGCGGGCAGGATAGATTTCGACGGCGAAAGGAAGGTGCTTTTTGCCCAGCCCATCGCCTCCGCCGACACCGTTCGGGAGCTACCCTTCCTCCGCGACGGGAAGGACTCCCTCCGCGCTCAGGCGCTGCAGTACAACATCGAAAGCAAAAGGGGAAGGCTCTTCTACGGGCAGACCGCGGCGGAGAAAGGTTTTTTCTCCGGAGAGAGGGTCACTAAAGCGCGGGGCGATACGTTCTACATACAGAACGCCAGCTTCACGACCTGCGACAGAAAGCCGCCACACTATCGCTTCTTCACGCCAAAGCTGAAGCTTATCCCACACGATAAGGCTATAGTTCGCCCGATGTGGCTTCTGGTGGGCAGGGTCCCCGTCTTTTGGCTGCCGTTTTTTGTCTTTTCCGTGAAGAAGGAGCGCCATTCCGGGTTGCTCTCGGTGGACGTCGGAAAGTTCCAGAAGGGGGAACGATTTATAAGGAACCTCGGCTACTACTGGGCGCCCAACGACTACTTCGACATCTACGCCGCCCTCGATATAGACGAGGGCGAGGGGGTTTACATAAAGGGGGAGGCGAGGTATGCGCTCAGGTATTACCTGAGCGGGAGCATCTACGGCTCGTACAAGCTTTCCAGCAGGCGGGACTGGGATGAGGGTGTTTCGGTGGCTCGGCGCTGGGAGGTGAGGGGCAGCCACAACCAAAACCTCGGCGAGAGGGCAAAGCTTTCGGCAAACGTGTCTTTAGTAAGCGACGCCGATTACCTCGCCGAAACCTATGAGGAGCCCGAAAAGCGCATGGACCGCAAGCTCCGCTCCTGGGCAGCCTTCTCGCAGGGGTTCGACTGGGGAAGTTTTAACCTGTCGGTTGACAGAACCGACGATCTCGATCAAAAAACGGTGACCGTGTATATGCCCAAGCTCTCGCTGCGGAAGAACTCCGGAAAGCTGTTCGGAGAGGGGGAGAGATGGTATAACAAGATTTACCTCTCCTTTTCGTCCGATGGGGTGGGTTATACATATATCGATTCGCTTGATTCGGTGGATCGTCACAGCGGCGTTGATTTCGACGCAAGGCTTTCCCTTTCGCACAGCATAGGGGATTACGTCACCCTTTCGCCCGCGCTTTCCGTTTCGGGGATAGTGCTCGACCGCGGCACGGACGGCTCAAAGTTCCCCGCTATGGGGACTTATTCCGTCTCGGCGGGCGCGGCAACGGACCTGTACGGGAACATCCCCCTGGGCGTGTTCGGCGTTAGGTACCTTCATCATATAGTCTCCCCGTCGCTTAGCTTTTCGTACAGCCCCGAGGCGCGCGGGAGAGAGCGGTTTTACTCCGTAAGCGGTCTTTCGGTGCCCTCCGGAAGGAGGAGCGCCTCGCTGCGCATCGCCGTAGATCAACAGTTCGGGCTCAAGATCGCCGACAGCTTGGGCAACATCACCAAGGTCCATCTCTTCAGCCTGAGCACAGGCTTTTCGTACGATTTCGTTGCGGAGGGCAGAAGTTTTTCCGACATAACCACGACGCTGCGCGCAAAGCCGGCAAGCTGGCTCGAGACCACAGGCAGCATGACACACACGCTCTACAGCGGCTCCGAGAACACACCCTCGGGATTGTACTTAGCCTCTGTGCAGCTTAGCGCATCGGCGCGACACAGGTTCTCGATCCCCTTCCCGAACGACCCCCGAGAGGCGGAAATCGCGGTGAAATACTATATTTCACAGAATATAAAAAGCGGCTCGCTTACACACTGGCTCCGCACGGCAATTAAGGGCTATGCAACCCCCAAATGGCGCATCGAATACGATATATACTACGACCTTAGGAGGGGCAAGAAAGTGTCGGACGAGGTCCGCATTTGGAGGGATCTGCACTGCTGGGAAATGACCTTCGTCTGGGTGCCCTCCGGCATCAGAGCGGGGTACTACTTCCGACTCAACATAAAACAGCTTCCAGAAATCAAGATACAGCGCAGCGAAGGCGGCGTTCGCTGGCGGTGAGCGAAAAATTTTTGCAGTAAAATTTGCGAGTTAATTTGTTGTTGCGCAACAAGTTAACTCTTAGCCCTGCTGCAAAGTATACTAATTTTTGCGAATGAAGTGGGTTTTTTCTGAAAAAAGTGCTTGACAAATCCGCGGAGCGGCTTAAACTGCGGGTAGGCAGGGGGTGGTCCCCTGGGGAGAACCTTAAAACAAGGAGGGTGTGGAGATGGCGAATGTGACGAAGGAGGAACTGGTCACGCGCGTGGCGCGGGCGACGAACGTGCCGAAGACGCAGGTCAACACGGTGCTTAAGGCAACGCTTGAGGAGATCACCAAAGCCCTCAAGAAGGGCGACAAGGTGAGCCTCATAGGCTTCGGCACCTTCCTCGCTGCCAAGAGGGCTGCTCGCAAGGGCAGAAACCCCCAGACCGGCGAGGAGATCCGCATTCCCGCCACCACCGTGCCGAAGTTCCGTCCCGGTAAGGCGCTCAAGGAGGCGGTGGCGAAGAAGAGGTAATACCCTCCTTCGGTCGAAAGCGGAAGAGAAAGCCCTCCCCCCGGGGAGGGCTTTCTTTGTTGTTGTGGGGAAGCTTTATTCTTCGTCCACTCCAAGCAGGCGCTTTGTGCCCTTCACCGCCTTCTCCGAGACGCGCTCGAAGATCGAGTAGACGACGGGAATGACCAAAAGGGTCAGGAAGGTTGCCGTTGCAAGCCCGCCAATTACGGCGATCGCCATGGGGGACCTCATCTCGGAGCCCTGGCTGCGCGAAAGCGCCATAGGCAGCATGCCGAATATCGTCGTCAGCGCCGTTATGAGGACCGGGCGCATCCTGAGCCTTCCAGCCTCAAGGAGCGCCTCGCGAATCCCGTAGCCCTTCTCCCTGCGGAGCTGATTGACGAAGTCGACCAGAACGATCCCGTTGTTGACCACGATGCCGGCTAAGATCACAACCCCCATAAACGACGGAAGCGAAAGCGTTTTGCCCGTTATAAGCAGCGCCCACATAACGCCTATTATACAGAGGGGCTCGGTGAACATTATAACGAACGGGTGCAGGAACGACTCGAACTGCGACGCCATAACCATATAGACCAGAAGGAGCGCCACAACGATGGCGATCGTCATCCACTTGAAGAGGTCCTTCATCTGTTTTGCCTGTCCGCCTATCTCGAAGACGTACCCCTCCTCCCACGCTGGCGAGTTGTAGAGCGCAAGCATAGCCTTCTTGACCTTGGCTGTCGTTCTCCTCAGGTCGTAGCCCTCCCTGACGGTGATGCCCAGCGATACTTTGCGCTTTTGGTCCTCGCGCTGTATCTCGACGGGACCTATTACCCTCACTGTATCGGCCACCTGCGATAGCGGGACGACCGCGCCGGTGGGCGAAACCACAGGCAGCGACATTATCTGCGATATCTTCGACCGCTCGGCCTCATCGAGCTTGACCACGATATCGATCTGACCCGACGGGTCGTTGAATCGCCCTGCGAATGCGCCGAGGGTGTAGGTTTTTATGGCGTTTGCCACCTGCGCCGCCGAAAGACCAAGACGGGCGCACTTTTCCTTGTTCGGAATTATCCTGAGCTCGGGCAGACCCTCCCTGTACGATAGCTGGATGCTGCCGACGCCCTCTATCTTTTTGATCCGTTCCAACGCTGTGTTCGCGAGGCGCCGCAGGACCGAAAGGTCCTGCCCGAAGATCTTGACCTCGATATCCCCGCTTATTGCCCCGCCGAACATCTGGGACGACATATCCACAACCACGAACCTCGAGTCCCTAAGCTTAGGGAAGACCCTGCGGAGCTCCTCCGTTATCTGGTAGGATGTCTTTTTCCTGTTCTCCTTGAACTTCAGGCGCATGAACACGGCGCCTTCGTTGACGTTCGTTGGTGTTCCCTGTGAGCCTGCGCCCAGGTCGAACTCGCTGCCCTGGATCCTTCCCACTATCATTCCCGAAAAGAGCACGTCGGGCTCAGCCTCTGCCACGCTTGCGAGCTCGTGGGCAATGTCGATCGTCTGCTCTATAGGCGTTCCGCGCGGGAGGGAGAAGAACACCTGCGTAAACGGTGGGTCGAATTTCGGGATGAACTCACCGCCCACAAGAGGGTAAAGGGCGATCGAAGCCAAAAAGAGGAACGCCACCGCGGCGAGGGTTGCCGCTTTGTGGTCGAGGCACCATGCCAGAAGCCTCACGTATTTTTCGCGCAGCACCTCGAACCACTTTGCCCCTCGCATCGACGATGCGCCCTCGCGCTTGAATATCTGCGCCGCGATGACGGGGACGATCGTGAGCGCCACGAAAAGCGACGAAAGCAGCGCAAACGCTATGGTGAGCGCAAAACCCTTCGAAAGCTGTCCCGTGATGCCGGGCACAAAAAGCACCGGGAAGAAGACTGCGATGGTGGTAAGCGTCGATGCGGTGATCGCCATTCCCACCTGTGCGGCGCCCTTGCCCGCTGCGACTATGCGGTTATGTCCCTCTTCGATCAAGCGGTAGATGTTCTCTATAACCACAACCGCGTTGTCCACAAGCATCCCCACGCCGAGCATAAGCCCCACCATAGTCATCAGGTTCAGCGTGTATCCCGCAGCCCAGATGGCTATGAACGTCGCGATGATGGAGAGGGGTATAGCGAGGCTTATCGCCACGGTCGGTCTTATCGAGCGCAGGAAGATGAAGATGAAAAGCATTGCCAAAAGCGCGCCCACAATGCCGTTGTCCCTGGTGCGGGCTATGACGCGACGAATGAGCTCCGACATGTCGAACATCTTGTAGAGCTTGGTGTTTTTGGGGAGGATCTCCTTGATCTCATCCACCTCTTTGAGGACCTTTCGCATGACGTTTACGGTGTTTGCGCCGCTTTCCTTGGAGATCATGATCCAGAGTCCCTCGCGTCCCGACACCTCGGCTCTGCCGCGCACCTCCTTGTTGCTGAAGCGTATCTCCGCAACGTCGCGGAGATGGACCGGCTTGTAGTCTTTCGTCATCCCGACGACGACGTCCCCCACCTCGTCAAGCGACCTGAACTCGCCGTATGTCCGGAGGAGATACTCCTTGTTTCTGTCGACCACGTATCCCGCGGGCATGTTGACGTTGTTGAACATGAGAGCCATTCTGATGTTTTGGGGGTCGATTCCCATTGCCGTTATCTTGGCTGGGTCGAGCAGGACCTGAACCTCTCGGTCCCTCCACCCCCAAACCGATACCGCGGCAACGCCTTCTATACGCTCAAGGCGCGCTTTTATCACGTCCTCGGCGATGTCGTGCAGTCTGTTGAAGTCGATGTCGCCCGTGTAGGCGTAAGCGGCTATGGGCATAAGCGAGACGTCGAACTTGAGGACCAGCGGGTCCTCAGCTCCCTCGGGCAAAAGGTGCTTGAAGGTGCTTATCTGATCCCTTATGTCCTGCGCCGCGAAGTCGAGGTTCGTACCCCACTCAAACTCCACAATTATGACCGACATCCCCTCCCTCGAGAAGGACTTGATGCCTTTGACGCCGCTTATGAGGGCAAGCATCTCCTCGAGGGGCTGGGTGAGTTGGCGCTCGACATCCTCCGGCGCGGCGCCCTCCCACCTCGTCAGAACCGAAACCGACGGGTACGATATATCGGGCAAAAGATCAAGCCCCAGGTTGAGCAGTGAATAAACCCCCAAAACGACAACGATGCCTATAAGCATCGTCACCGTCACGGGGCGTTTGACCGAAAACTCAGGAATCGACACAGCCAACCCCCTTTTCTGACTAATTGTTTATAAAATGACTGCTTGGTCAGATATAAGCCCGGATGGTCGCTTTGTCAAGGCAAAAATTGCCGGGTGCGCCGCAGGTGGCAATTGGGCTTGATTTTCGGCGAAGCTCCGCCGATATTTCGAAAGTCATCGAGACCGGAGGGAGCGATGAGGGAGCTTGCCTATCACGCCATCGATGTTGTTCGCCTGGCGGGCGCAACCTACGGCGACATAAGGATAATAGACGACCTCCGCGAGGAGATAAGCGTTAGAAACGGAGTGCCGTCGGTGAGGCGCAGCGAGGGTTTGGGCTTTGGGGTGCGCGTCATCGCCGACGGCGCGTGGGGGTTCGCCGCATCGCCAAAGCTTTCGAAGGACGAGGTTGAGCGCGTCGCAAGGCTCGCCGTCGAGGTCGCAAAGGCAAGCGCAAGGCTCAAAAAGGCGGACGTCAGGCTCGCGCCAGAGCCGCCCCATAAAGACAAATGGAGCTCAACCTACATTATCGACCCCTTCTCGGTGCCGCTTGAGAGGAAGCTTGAGCTCCTTATGAAGGTTGACGAGATCTTGCGGCGGGACAAGCGGATAGTCGCCTCCTTCGGCGTCCTTTCGTTCTGGCGTGAGCATCAGCTTTTCGTCTCAACCGAGGGCGCGGAGATCGAGCAGACCATCCTTCGCTCCGGCGGAGGCTTCAACGCCACTGCCTTCGACACCCAAAGCGGCGAAATCCAAACGCGCAGCTACCCAGGCGTCCAGACGAGCCAATATATGCAGCTTGGGTGGGAGGTTATAGAAAGCTACGACTTTTTGGGCAACGCCGAGCGCGTGCGGGACGAAGCGATAGCTCTCCTTTCGGCACAGGAGTGCCCGCACGGTGAGTTTGATCTTATAATCGACGGGAATCAGCTCGCCCTGCAGATACACGAATCCCTCGGGCACCCCTCGGAGCTTGACAGGGTTTTGGGCATGGAGGCGAACTACGCCGGCACAAGCTTCCTCACCACCGAAAAGCTCGGGACGTTCCGCTACGGCTCGGAGATCGTAAACATAGTCGCCGACGGGACGGTTCCCGGCGGTCTTGCCACCGTGGGATACGACGACGACGGCGTTCGCTCCCAGAGGTGGTACCTCGTCAGGGACGGAATCTTCTGCGGCTACCTCACCAACCGCGAGCTCGCCCACGCCATCGGCGAGGAGCGCTCGAGAGGGGCTAACCGCGCCGACGGATGGTGGTCGCTGCCTATGATCAGAATGACGAACATATCGCTTCTGCCGGGCGAGTGGGACCTTGAGGACCTCATAGCCGACACACAGAAGGGGCTTTTCGTAACGTCCAACAAAAGCTGGTCCATCGACCAGAGGCGGCTTAATTTCCAGTTCACGATGGAGGTGGGCTGGCTCATCGAGAACGGGAAGCTCACCAAGATGGTCAAAAACCCGACCTATCAGGGCATAACGCCCGATTTCTGGTCGAGGTGTGACGCCATCTGCAACGAGCGGCACTGGGTTTTATGGGGCGTTCCGAACTGCGGCAAAGGTCAGCCCCCTCAGCGCGCCGAGATGTCCCACGGCGCCGCGCCGGCGAGGTTCAGGAAGGTCAGGGTCGGCTTGGGGTGATGCCACTAAAGCGACGCGAAGACGTAGATCGCTCCGCCGCCTAAGATCGCCGTCGCCGAAAGCGCAAGCCAGTCTGCGCGGCCGAGCTTTACCGGATAAAGCTTCGTTCGGGGGGCGTGGGAGTCATATCCCCTGAGCTCGAGCGCTAAGGCGAGCTTGTCGGCTCTGCGAAAGGCGGAGACGAAAAGCGGAACGACCATCGGAATCACGCCCTTCACCTTCTTCACCAACCCCCCGCTCACGTTGCCGCCGCGGGCAAGCTGCGCCCACCTGATCCTCGTTGCGTCGTCCATCATCGTCGGGACGAAGCGCATAGCCAAAAGCACGACGGTCGATATATCCCTTGGTGGCAGCCCGAGCGGCTTTGTGAAGAAGAAGAGCTTTTCCAGCGCGTCGGCGAGGGCTATGGGCGACGTCGTCCATCCGAAAAGCGCCGCCGACCACATCAAAAGCGCCATCCGAGCCGAAAACAAAAGCCCGTTTCCAACGCCCGCAACGCTTACGTGGAAAATCCCCCAGTCGAAGCCAGGTCGACCGGGCGTGAAAAGAAGATGCACCGCAAACGTTATGGCGAGGAAAATCCTGAACGCCCAAAGCGTTCGCAGCGGCTTTGAGATCTCTATCTTTGCTGCGCGGGTTGCGGCGATAAGTATCGCAAGTGCGAGGGCGTGGTTTTCGGGACGCGAGCGCACAAGGACCATCGCCACGAAAACCGCAAGCGCAAAAAGCTTCGTCCGCGGGTCGAGAAGGTGCAGGGGCGACCTTCGGTGCAGGTATTGACCCAAACCCGATATCATCAGGGCTTCTCAAAGAGCCTGTGGTGGAACTCGTTGGTGGCGATTCCGATCACGGCGCAGATGATAAACGACGCAACGCCCACTTTGGCCGCGGTGTCGAGGAAGTGGGTTGAGAGGAAGTTGACGGCAAACATAAGCAGGGCGAACACGAGGGCGATTGCGATCTGCACGGCTGCAGTCCACGGGTAGTCGATGATCCACTGTCCGATGACGGCTGCGACCGCGCCTATCCCCGCGCCGACGATCACAAGTCCCCCCGCCGTCACAAGCGCCTGAAGGATGCTTGGGAAGGCTGGCAGAGGCGACCACAGACCGACGGCAACGACTGCAGCCGTAAGCAGACCTCCGACAAGCCCGCCCAAAAGCCCGGCGGTTGTTCCGTGGAGGATAGCCGTTGCCGCGGTCTCCTCGCGCAAAAGCTCCTTCAGACCGCTTCCGGGCGCGGCTGTCCTGCCCTCGAAGAGGGGTAAAAGCTCGGGCATCCTGTCGGCGCGGTGGAATCTGTTCTCGTCGACCTTGGAGACCAGCGCATCGCGAGGGATCATCCCGCTCCGCGCCCAGTCCTCGAGCACATTGAACGAAACGGGTCCAAGCTCAGCGCCCGCAACCTTGACGATGAACTGCGCCGTGAAACGCTCCTTCTCCGAAAGCGGCGGAAGCATGCCCTCCTCCGCAAGCTCAGCCGCAGCGACCTCCTCCCCGGTCGCCACGAGGCGCGACTCAAGCTCCTGCAGACCCTCCGCGGGGATCTCCTGCTCGGTTATAAGCTCCACAGAAGGCTGTGGCTCCTGCGTGCCGGCGAGCCTGAAGATGCCCTCGCACGACGGGCACGACCAAAGCGCCGAGGTCGCGACAAGCTCCGGCTTGGTGGGAAAGGTTTCGCTGCAGTGTGGGCATGTGACCAAAAGCTCGTCGCCGCGGGTTTCGCATTTCGCCTTCGGCACCTGCGATGCCGTTATCGTGACCTCGAACGACGCAAAGCACTTCTCGCACCTGAGGAGAACCCTCCCCGGCGGAACCTTGGAGAAGTCGACGTCGTCTTTGGCGCCGCATTTGGGGCAAACGACGTTCATTACGCCTCCCTGCACCCAAGCCGACCCGGATCAGACATAGTGCAGCCAGCCGTAGGGGTCGTTTCCGTTCTGGACGATGTCGAAGAAGCGCTCCTGGAGACGCTTCGTTATAGGTCCTCTTTTGCCCGCGCCCACTGGTATCTTGTCCACCGACGCGATCGGGGTTATCTCCGCAGCCGAGCCCGTGAAGAAGGCTTCGTCGGCTGTGTAGAGGAACTCGCGCGGAATAAGCGTCTCGATGACGGGGATCCCCTCCTCCTGCGCAAGCTTTATCACCGAGTCCCTCGTTATCCCCGCAAGTATCGATGCGCCAAGCGGAGGGGTGTAAAGCTTCCCGTCCATGACCACGAACAGGTTTTCGCCCGAGCCTTCGGACACGTAGCCGTTCACGTCGAGGGCGATTCCTTCGGCGTAGCCCTCGAGGATAGCCTCCATTTTGATGAGCTGGGAGTTCATGTAGTTTGCGCCCGCCTTTGCCGTTGCGGGGAACGTGTTGGGCGCCATGCGGCTCCACGTGGAAACCTTCACGTCCACCCCCTTCTCGAGCGCCTCGGGACCCAGATACTTTCCCCACCGCCATACGGCTATCGCAACCTCCACAGGGCACGGGAACGGGTTTACGCCAAGGCTTTCGTATCCGCGGTAGACCACGGGGCGAATGTAGCACTCGTCAAGACCGTTTTTGCGGATCGTCTCCTTTATAGCCTCGTTTATCTCCTCCTGGGTGAAAGGTATCTCCATCCTGTAGATCTTCGCCGAGTTGAACAGGCGCTTCGTGTGCTCCGGAAGCCTGAATACGGCTGTGCCTTTGGGCGTTTTGTAGGCGCGTATTCCCTCGAAGACCGATGTGCCGTAGTGAACCACGTGCGAAAGCACGTGAATCTTTGCCTCCTTCCACGGCACGAACTCGCCGTTCATCCAGATGTAATCGGCTTCCTCAAACGGCATCTTCTACCTCCGGCTTTATCTTAACCTGTAGCTTTCGCAGAAGTTGGGCAAAGCCCCCCTCTCCGCTTCGTTTGGCTTCCTCTTCCGCCGCTTTTGCTTGTGCGGCTGAGCCTTAGGTCTCGTCTTCGGGCAAAAGCCCAGCCTTTCTCGCAAGCTTGAGGATCCTCTGCGCCCTTGCGACTATGGGAGTGTCGATCATCTTGCGACCGAGCGCCACAACGCCCAGGCGCTTGGCTTTAGCCTCCTCGTATGCCGCAACGACCTTCTTGGCGTATTCGATCTCCTCGGAGGTCGGGTTGTAGACCTCGTGGATCACCTCGATCTGAGACGGGTGTATCGCTCCCTTTCCGTCGAAGCCGAGGCTTTTGCCGAACTCGGTTGATCTGCGCAGACCCTCGACGTCGTCGATGTCGCTCCAGACGGTGTCGGACGCCTGAACTCCCGCGGCTTTTGCGCCCATCACCACAAGGCTTCGGACGACCAGAGTCTCCCAGCCCTCCTTCGTTGGCTTTGCGCCTATGTCGCGGGTGTAGTCCTCTGCGCCGAAAGCAAGCGACGCGACAAGCTTTGAGGCAGAGGCGATGTCGTACGCGTTCCAGCCGCCCTTCGCGCTCTCGATGACGGGCATAAAGTAAATCTCCTTTTCTATTCCGTGCTTGTGCTTCACCTCCTCGACGAGCTCCTCCACAAGCTTCACGTCCTGGGCGGATTCAGCCTTGGGTATGAGGATGAGGTCGGGCTCTGCGGGGACGACCTCCTCGATATCGGCTCGTCCGAACGGGGTGGAAAGCGGGTTTATCCTCACAGCCTTCTCGGATTCGCCGAAGTCGACGTTTTTAAGCACGTTTCTGACGAGTATCCTTGCGGCGAACTTTTCTGAGGGCGGCACGGAGTCCTCGAGGTCGAGGATTATGCAGTCGGCGCCGAAGACGAAGGCGTTTTGCGATAGGTAGGGGTTGTTTCCGGGCATGTATAGCCTGCTTCGCCTGAGGCGGTCCTTCATTTTTGGCTCTCCTTCGCAAGTCTTACGGCAGCTTCGACGCGCGCCTGGATGACGTAGGGCAGGGC
This sequence comes from uncultured bacterium, assembly GCA_965552135.1. GTDB lineage: Bacteria > UBP14 > UBA6098 > B30-G16 > B30-G16 > CBEVQY01. The sequence continues at coordinate 29,053 of CBEVQY010000009.1, forward strand.
GCCGTCGTCGACTGCCTTTATGCGGCAGTCGGTTACGCCAAGCGCCTTTAGGGTTTCCATTATCTCGCGCCGGACCTTCTCGCCGTACAGGCGCTCGACGCTCGTCTCAAGCTCAAGCTCTATCCCCGAGCCCGGCGGAAGCGGCTCGAAGGTGACCTCGATATCCCCCCTGTCGCGCCTGCCCGCGACGTAAGCCATAGGGCACCCCCCTCGCAGCTTGCAGATGAAATTTAGTTTCTTTGCTGACGGGCGCAACGAATTTTTGCCTTGCAGGGTCCCGAACAATTGGGGAACTTTTCCGCAGGGTTTATTGGGTGGATTTTACGGTTTTCCAATGTTATCATAAATCGATGACGGCAGAGGAGCGCTCGAAAGTTGGGGTTTATGGCACCAGGGTTCTTGAGAGTGGCGACGCCGACATCGCCGTAAGCTACCTCGAGGAAGCTTGCCGCCTCGCCCCCGACGACTGGAAGCTTTGGGTTAGCCTCGGCAAGTGCTACCTCATATTAAAGCGCTTCGACGAAGCCGAAGAGGCTTTGGAGAAAGCGGCAAAGCTTAAGCCCAACGAGTTTTTGCCCTGGTTGCTTTTGGAGGTCCTGTACGACCTCACCGATCGCAGGGAGAGGTCGCTTGAGTGCTTTGAGAAGGCGGAGGGGCTTTGTCGGAGCCAGGCGAAGCTTTTTGCCGAGCTGGGCAGGCTCTATATTTCGATGGGTCTTTTCGAGCAGGCTCAGGAGAACCTGAACCGTGCCCTCGCGCTTGCGCCGAACGAGGCCGGGGTATGGAACCTTTTGGGCGTGCTCGAGCACCGACGCGGCAACTACGCACCCGCCGAAAAGTACCTGCTTAAAGCCATCCAGCTCGACCCCGATAATAAGTCGTACTGGTTCAACTTGGCGAATATTCTTTTGACGCAGGGTCGTGATCTTGCAAGGGCTGAGCGTTGCTACAAAACCGCCATCGAGCTTGATCCCGAGGACTTCTGCGCGATGAACAACCTCGGCACCCTGTATCTTCAACAGGGCAGGTACAGCGAGGCACGGGATGTTTTGCTCAGGGCGACTGAGGTCGCGCCGATGCACTACAGGCTCTACTACAACCTCGCCTGCGCCTTCTCCATCGAGGGGGAGCTCGTCCGGGCTTTGGAGTACCTCGAGAAGGCGTATTCCCTTGCGCCCGAGCGCGTTTGCAAAAACGCACCGCAGGACCCTGATCTGCGGAACCTGTGGAACGACCCAAGGTTCATCCATATGTTCGTCAAGTACTGCGGCGAAGAGGGGAAAGGCAACGGGGAGTAGCACGATGGAGAGGTGGAGGCTCGTTGACACCGGTGTTCTCACCGCGGCGGAGAACATCGCTTGGGATATGGCTTTTCTTTTGGCTCAGGCAGAGGGCGAGCCCGGTCCCGTCCTTAGGTTTTTGCAGTTTTCGCCCTGTTGCGTTCTTGTGGGCAGGCATCAGTCTCCGCGCCAGGAGGCGCGCTTAGACTACGTTGCCCAGCGCGGCTGGCACGTGGGCAGGAGGGTCACGGGCGGCGGAGCGATATTTTTTGATCCCTCGCAGCTTGGGTGGGAGGTCTTCGCCACCCGCAAGAGCGTGTGGGCAAAGGTTTCCCCAAGCAAGCTCTACCGTGTGATATCGCAGGGCGCTGTGGAGGGGCTGAGGAGGCTTGGCGTAGACGCCCACTTCAGACCGCGGAACGACATCGAGGTTGGCGGGAGGAAGCTTTCGGGCACAGGCGGCGCGTCTGAGGGCGATGCCTTTTTGTTCCAGGGGACGCTTCTTGTCCGCGACGTCGCCGAGCAGATGTTGCGCGCTCTGCGCGTTCCCGCCGAAAAGCTCGGACGACACGGGCTCGAGTCGGTGAGGGAGAGGGTCGTCTTCCTTGAGGAGCTCCTTTCGCCTCTGCCGAGCATAGACGAGATAAAGGAGGCGTTCGTCGCAGGATTTTCCGAGGTCTTCGGCGCGGAGATCATCCCCTCCGAGCCGACGCGGCGAGAGGCGGAGCTTTTCGAGCGCCTCCTGCCCTACGTCGCCTCGGACGAGTGGGTTTACTGCGTGGACGAGCCCGCCCAGCTCAAGGGCGTCCTTCTGGGCGTTTCGCGCGGGAAGGGCGTCGTCAGGGTTGCCGCGCACATCGATATCTCGAAGAGGCGGATCACGTCGGTGCAGTTTTGGGGCGATTTCTTCATTGATCCGCCGCGCGCGCTCTGCGACCTCGAAGCGCTTCTGAAGCACACCCGAGCCCACCCAGAAAGCACAGCTAAGGTGATCGAAGACTTCTTCCGCAAAAGTCGACCGCACCTTATCGGGCTTACGCCGAAAAACTTTTCCAGGGCGCTTGCGATGGCGATAGAGCGCACCGAGCTTGTGAAACAGGGCTTCGACTTCGACGAGGCAAACTCCATCTTCCTTGTGAACCTGTCGCCAAGAGATTGGTTTTCGTTCCCCTTCTCGCATTTCCTTTTCCCCTACTGCTCCAAGCTTGTGGGGTGCAAGTATCGACACAGGCACGACTGTCCTGTCTGCGGCGGCTGCACCGTTGGCGAAGGCTACAGGCTTGCGATGGATGCCGGTCTTAAGCCCTTTACGGTGACCTCCTTCCAAAGCCTTCTGCGCACCCAAAGGAGGCTGCGGAAGCTCGGATCGAAGGGGTACATCGGCTCCTGCTGCGAGGAGTTTTTCGTCAAGCACATAAGCAGCTTCGAGCGCTCGGGGCTCGGCATAGTCCTGATAAAGCTCGACTCCACCACGTGCTACGACCTTTCGCAGGCAAGGGCAGCATACAGGGGCAAGTTCGAAAGCCAGACCGAACTCAACATCCCGCTCATCCAGCGGGTTCTCTCCATGCTCTCGAGGCGACCCGTGGGGAAAAGTGCCGGAGGTGGGACTCGAACCCACACTCCCTCGTCGGGAAACGGATTTTGAGTCCGTCGCGTCTGCCAGTTCCGCCACTCCGGCCTAAAGATAAAATAGACCATCCCGCCCGTTTTCGCAACACTTTTTGGGGCGACGAAAAATTTGTTTTTCTCTCACAAAAAAATCTTGACAAATCCCCGTTTGTTCGTTTTTTAAATAAACTGTATAGTCGCGGCGGAGAAGGCCCGTAGCTCAAGTGGTAGAGCATCGGTCTCCAAAACCGAGGGCTGGGGGTTCGAGTCCCTCCGGGCCTGCTTTTGTGTTTCTTGAAGCCGAAAGGAGCAGTGGTTGAGAAAGGTAAGGCAATTTATCAAGGAGTCGTGGATCGAGTTTAAGAAGGTCAGGTGGCCTTCGCGCAAGGAGCTTTGGGGGCTTACTGTGGCGGTCATAACCGCCTCGATAATCTTGGCGATCTTCGTGGGGATCATCGATTCGATCTTCTACAGGTTGGTTCACCTTTTGCTTCCGTGAAAACCGGAAAATTCGGGGGCAATGCAGGGGACAATCATAGAGTAGGGGGATTTCTGTTCGATGGTGGTCGATGAGAGGGAAAACGGTGCACAGTCCGGGGTTGAGGAGAAGGCGCGTCCGCGCACTCATCCGGACGCAAAGTGGTACGTCGTCCACACGCTTACCGGACACGAGCTTAAGGTGCAGCGATACATCGAAAACACCCTCCCCGAAAAGGGGCTTGAGGACCTGATCCTGCGCATCGTCGTCCCTATGGAGGACGTTGTCGAGATGAGGCGCGGCAAAAAGCGCGTTGTGCAGAAGAAGTTCTTCCCGGGCTACATACTGCTTTATATGGTGCTCACGAAGGAGACCGAGGCTTACATCCGCAGCGTTCCCGGAGTGACGGGCTTCGTCAGCGCGGGCGGCGTGCCTGTCCCGCTCACCGACGAGGAAGTCGAAAACCTGATGCACAAAATCGAAAAGGAGAAGGCGGCAAGAAGGACCGAGATACCGTTTTCGGAGGGGGATCTTGTCAGGGTTATAGACGGTCCCTTCAAGGACTTTTCCGGCGTCGTGAGCGAGATCAACAGGGAGCGGGGCAAGGTCAAGGTAATGGTCTCTATATTCGGGCGGCTTACGCCCGTTGAGGTCGACTTCCTTCAGCTTAAGGAGGAGAAAAAGTAGCGAGGTGTCGATATGGCCAAGAAGAAGGTTGTGGCGAAGATAAAGCTTCAGATACCCGCGGGCAAGGCGACGCCTGCGCCGCCTGTGGGACCTGCGCTCGGACAGGCGGGGGTCAACATAGCCGAGTTCTGCAAGCAGTTCAACGCCAGAACGTCGAACATGGGGGACTACCTCATCCCCGTCGTCATAACGGTTTACGCCGACCGCAGCTTCGAGTTCATAACCAAAACTCCGCCGGCTTCTGATCTTTTGCGCAAAGCTGCGGGCATCGAAAAGGGCTCGGGAGAGCCCAACAGGGTCAAGGTCGCCAAGATAAGCCGCGAGAAGATAAAGGAGATAGCGAAGCTCAAGATGCCCGACCTCAACGCCTACGACCTCGAGAGCGCTATGAAGATCATAGAGGGCACCGCCCGTCAGATGGGCATAGAGGTCGTCGATTAGCCGCTGAGAATGGAGGAACGATGGCAAAAAGGGGCAAGAAATACAGGGCAGCTGCCGAAAGCTACGAGAAGCTCAAGCCCTATCCGCTTCGCGAGGCGTTGGAGCTTGTGAAGAAGATGGCTTACGCCAACTTCGACGAAAGCGTTGAGGTGGCGGTTCGCCTCAACGTCGATCCTCGCCACGCGGACCAGATGGTCCGCGGGACCGTCGTGCTGCCACACGGAACGGGCAAGGACGTTAAGGTTCTGGTCTTCGCCAAGGGCGAACAGGAGAAGGAGGCTATCGAAGCCGGCGCCGACTACGTTGGCGCAGAAGACCTTATCGAGAAGATAAAGGGCGGCTGGTTCGACTTCGACGTCGCCGTTGCGACCCCCGAGATGATGCCCCAGGTGGGTCGCCTCGGAAAGCTTTTGGGACCTAGGGGTCTTATGCCCAACCCCAAAACCGGAACGGTCACAAACGACGTGGCAAAAGCCGTAAGGGAGCTTAAGGCGGGGAAGATCCAGTACAAAGTCGACCGCGGCGGCAACGTCCACGCCATAGTGGGCAAGGTCTCCTTCGACGTCGATAAGCTCGAGGAGAACACGAGGGCGTTACTTGCTTCGATAATAAAGGCTCGCCCCGCGGCGGTGAAGGGGCAGTACATAAAGAACATAACGGTCTCCTCGACGATGGGACCCGGCGTTCGGGTCGACATAGCCGACGCCACAAAGAGCTGAAAGGAGCTTGAGATATGCTTCGCCGCGAGAAGGAAAAGATACTCGCCACCCTGGTGGAGGACCTGCGCCGATACGATGTGCTTTTCCTCGTCGATTTCCAGGGGCTGAATGTTGCGCAGATGACGGAGCTGCGCAGAAAGCTCCGCGAGGCTGGCGCTAAGTTCCGGGTGGCTAAAAACACGCTGATAAAGCTTGCAAAAGCCTCCGCTCAGCGCAACGCCATCCCCGACGAGCTCCTCGTCGGAAGTTCCGCCCTGGTTATGGCGGAAAACGACCCGGTAAGCCCAGCGAAGGTTATCAAGGAGTTTTTCGACGAGTTCGGCAAGCCCAAGGTCAAAGCCATAACCATAGGCAACACATGCTACGACGCCGCCAAGGCGGAGGAGTTTGCGTCTCTTCCCGGGGTGGATGAGCTTCGCGCCAAGGTTGTGGGCGCAGTGGTTGCCCCGCTGCAGGCGCTCGTCTTCACCCTCTCAGGGCTTATTCGAACGCTTGTTACGCAGATCGATGCCCTCGCCAAAAAGAAGGCGCAGACGTGAAAACACACAAATTAAGGAGGACCGAAGATGGCAGAAAGCCCGAACGTTCAAACCATTGTGGAGCAGATAGAGAAGCTCACGGTTCTGGAGCTCGCCGAGCTTGTGAAGGAGCTTGAGGAGAAATTTGGGGTTTCGGCGGCACCGGTCGCCGTTGCTGCCGCTGGCGCCGCTCCCGCACCCGCCGAGGCTCAGGCACCCGCTGCCGAGGAGAAAACCTCCTTCACCGTTCTCCTCACCGCCATAGGCGACAAGAAGCTGCAGGTCATAAAGGAGGTGCGGGCGATCGCGGGGCTCGGACTTAAGGAAGCGAAGGCTTTCGTCGAAGGCGAGCTCCCCAAGCCTGTAAAGGAGAACGTCTCGAAGGAAGAAGCTGAACAGATCAAGGCTAAGCTCGAGGCTGTCGGCGCATCTGTGGAGATCAAGTAAGTGCTTTGGGGCGCAGATGTCGCCGAGCCTTGAGAAAAATAAGTCCGGCTTCAACGCAGGCTCCCTGCGAAAGGCGGGGTTATACCCCGTCCTTTCCCCTTTTTTGCGAAAAACTAAAAAAAACAGGGTGAGCCGATATGAAGGTGATACCCATCATAAAGCGTCGTAGCTTCGCCAAGGTCAAGTCGATAATCGAGATGCCCAACTTTCTCGAGGTTCAGCTCAAGTCGTACGAACGCTTCCTGCAGAAGGACGTTCCGCCTGAGGAGAGGAGGCGGGTTGGACTTCAGGCAGCCTTCCTCGATACCTTCCCCATCGAGGACATCTACGGCAAATACGAGCTTCAGTTTGTGTCGTACAGGGTTGGTCAGCCTCGGTTCACCATAGAGGAATGTCGCGCCCGCAACCTCACCTACGCCGTTCCGCTGCACGCAAAGCTCAGGCTGGTCGAGTACGAAAAGGACGGCGACGAGCGCAAGGTCAAGGAGATCAGAGAGGGGGAGGTCTTCTTGGGCGACCTGCCTTATATGACCCCCCAGGGGACGTTCATCATAAACGGCTCGGAGAGGGTTGTTGTCACGCAGCTGCATCGCTCGCCGGGCGTCTTCTTCGACGAGACGATCCACGCCAACGGAAAGCACCTCTACTCCGCAAGGCTCATACCGCTCCACGGCTCGTGGATGGAGCTTAGGATGGACGTGCGCGATGTGATGCACGTTGTCATCTCGGCGAGGAAGAAGGTTCCGCTCACAACGCTCCTTCGCGCGCTCGGGAAGGAGACCGACAGGGAGATAATCGAGCTTTTCCACGAGGTGGTCGAGGTAAAGCTTTCGGGCAAGGATGCACAGAAAGCCTTCGGCGCATACTGCGCCGAGGAGATCGTGGACAAGGAGACGGGCGAGGTTTTGCTTGAGGTTGGCGCAAAGCTTACGGAAAGGACGGTGGAGCAGCTCAGGAAGAAGGGCGTCGAAAAGGTCGCCGTCGTGATCCCCGACTCGCCGAGGATGATACCGATAATCTTCAACACCCTAAAGGCGGATAAGACGAGGACCCGTCTTGAGGCTGTTCAGGAGGTATACTCCGGCATCCGCCCCGGCAGCATCGTCGAAGAGGGGCAGGAGGACGAGATCATAAACGAATACATCTACAACCCCAAGCGATTTGACCTCGGCGAGGTTGGTCGCTTCAAGATAAATCAGCGTCTTCGCCTCAACATCCCCGTCACGCAGCGCACGATAACCCTCGAGGACTTCGTCGCGGTGGCGAAGTACATAATCGGTCTTTGCCACGGCAAAGGCTTTATAGACGATATAGATCACCTGGGGGTTCGCCGCGCGAGGGCTGTGGGCGAGCTTTTGGAGAACCAGTTCCGCGTGGGTTTGGCAAGGCTTGCCAGGAACGTCAGGGAGCGGATGCGCACAAGCGAATCCGAGAAGATGAACCCCTCCGACCTCATAAACACGCGGACCGTCGCGGCGGTTATAAACTCGTTTTTCGGCTCGTCCCAGCTTTCGCAGTTTATGGATCAGCCCAATCCCCTCGCCGAGCTGACCCACAAGCGCAGGCTTTCGGCGCTTGGTCCCGGCGGGCTTTCGCGCGAACGCGCTGGCTTCGAAGTCCGCGACGTGCACTACACACACTACGGAAGAATGTGCCCCATCGAAACACCCGAGGGGCAAAACATAGGGCTTATAACCTCCCTTACGACGTACGCGAGGATAAACGAGTACGGCTTCATCGAGACACCGTACCGCGTCGTCAAAAACCGTGTTGCCACCGACGAGGTCGTTTACATCACAGCCGACGAGGAGGACTACCACATCATAGTTCCCGCCTCGACGCCGCTTGACAAAGACGGCAGGATCATCCCCGATCGCGTGGTTGCCCGCAGGCGCGGCGATGTGGTCGAGGTTCCCGCGGAGGAGGTCACCCTGATGGACGTCTCTCCCGCGCAGCTTGTGAGCGTTTCGGCTGCGCTTATCCCCTTCCTCGAGCACGACGACGCAAGCCGCGCCCTTATGGGCTCGAACATGCAGCGCCAAGCAGTGCCGCTCCTCTTCCCCGAAGCGCCACTTGTGGGAACCGGACTTGAGCTCAAAACCGCTGTCGACTCCGGCGCCGTATGCGTCGCAAAAAGGGACGGAATCGTAACCAAAGTCGACTCCACCGTTATCGAGATAACCCCAACAACCGAAAGCGCTGACACCCTCATAGAGGACAAGGACGTGTACCCCTTGGTGAAGTTCAGGCGGTCCAACCAGAACACCACCATAAACCAGCGCCCGTTGGTCAAGAAGGGAGAGCGCGTGAAGGCGGGACAGATCATCGCCGACGGACCCGCAACAGACCGCGGAGAACTCGCGCTGGGGAGGAACGTCCTTGTGGCGTATATGTCCTGGCACGGCTACAACTTCGAGGACGCCATAATCATCTCCGAAAGGCTTGTGAAGGAGGATATCTTCACCTCGCTTCACATAGAGGAATTCGAGGCGATGGTCCGCGAGACGAAGCTTGGTCCTGAGGAGCTTACGCGCGAGATACCCAACGTCTCGGAGGACGCCGTCAAGGACCTCGACGAGACGGGCATAGTTCGCATAGGCGCGCACGTCCGCTCCGGGGATATCCTCGTCGGCAAGGTGACCCCTAAGGGCGAGACGGAGCTTACCCCCGAGATGCGGCTTTTGAAGGCTATCTTCGGCGAAAAAGCCGGCGACGTTAAGGATTCGTCGCTGCGGGTTCCGCCAGGGATAAAGGGCGTCGTCATAAACCGAACGCTGCTTACCCGCCGCGGATACGGCAAAGAGAGCAAGAAGGAAAAGGAGCTTGTGAAACAGCTCGAGCAGAAATACCGCGCCGAGATCGAGAAGATAAAGAAGCGCCGGGACAAGAAGATCCGCGAGCTTATCGTGGACAAGCGCGCGCAGGACATAATATCCCTGAAAAACGGCGAACCCATCTTCGAGCCCGGGACGAAGATAACGAAAAGCAAAGCCGCCAAGCTCAACATAGACGATGTATCGCCCGACTCTACGTGGACCGACGACGCCGAGACGAACCTCAGGATCCAAAAGCTCCTTCGCCAAGCCGACGAGCTTGTGGAGACCCTAACCCAAAGGCTTGCCATCGAGAGGCAGAAGATTCTGCGGGGTGAGGAGCTCAAGCCCGGCGTGATCCAGCTTGCCAAGGTCGACGTTGCGATAAAGCGGAGGATCTCGGTCGGCGACAAGATGGCAGGTCGCCACGGAAACAAGGGCGTGATCTCAATCATCGTTCCCGAGGAGGACATGCCCTACCTCGAGGACGGCACGCCCGTGGACATCATCCTAAACCCCTTAGGCGTTCCCTCGCGAATGAACATCGGTCAAATCCTTGAAACCCACCTCGGCTGGGCGATGAAGAAGAAGGGGGAGTACTGCGCCTGCGAGGTCTTCAACGGCGCCACGATAGACGAGATAAAAGCTGAGCTTCGAAGCGTTGGTCTGCCGGAGTCGGGCAAAGTCAAGCTCTACGACGGCAGGACCGGCGAGCCTTTCGCGGAGGAGGTCACGGTAGGATACATCTATATGATGAAGCTCATCCACCTTGCCGACGACAAGATCCACGCGCGCTCGATAGGTCCCTACAGCCTCGTCACCCAGCAGCCTTTGGGCGGCAAGGCGCAGTTTGGCGGACAGCGCTTCGGCGAGATGGAGGTTTGGGCGCTTGAGGCGTACGGCGCAGCGTACACGCTCCAGGAAATGCTCACCGTAAAGTCCGATGACATCCAGGGGAGAAGCAAGATCTACGAGGCTATAGTCAAGGGCGAAAACCCGCCCGAGCCGGGTATTCCCGAGTCCTTCAACGTCCTCGTCAAGGAACTTCAGGCCCTTTGCATAGATGTGCAGCTTATAAGCGAAGAGGAGGAGTCTTAAGCTCGAAAAAAACAAGAGAGGTGATGCGATATGGCGATAAGGACGGCGTTGGAGGAGGAGGTTGCGAGCTTTTCGGCCATAAGGCTTATGCTCGCAAGCCCCGATACGATACGTTCGTGGAGCTACGGCGAGGTAACAAAGCCCGAGACTATAAACTACCGCACCTTCAAGCCCGAAAACGACGGGCTTTTCTGCCAGCGCATCTTCGGTCCCATCAAGGACTACGAGTGCGGATGCGGCAAGTACAAGGGCATAAGGTTTAAAGGGGTCGTTTGCGACAGATGCGGCGTTGAGGTCACACACTCGCGCGTCCGAAGGGAGAGGATGGGTCACATCGAGCTTGCCGTCCCCGTCACCCACATCTGGTACGTCAGGACAAACCCCTCGAGGATCGGGCTCCTTTTGAACATGTCGGTCAACCAGCTCGAGCAGATCATATACTACGAGTCTTACGTCGTCATCGATCCCGGCGACCCGGACATAACGGGGCTTAAGAAGGGTCAGCTCCTCTCGGAGATGGAGTACAGGGAGCTTAAGGCTAAGGGTCTTGAGTTTGAGGCGATGATGGGCGCCCCTGCGATCAAAAAGCTTTTGCAGCAGCTTAAGCTCGACGACCTCGCAAGCGAACTCCGCTCGAAGATAAACCTCGAGAAGTCGGAGCAGCAGAAGAAGTCCCTCCTTAAAAGGCTCGCCGTCGTCGAAGCCTTCAGACAGTCGGGCAACAAGCCCGAGTGGATGGTTTTGGAGGTCATCCCCGTTCTCCCGCCGGACCTTCGTCCGCTCATCCCCCTTGAGGGCGGAAGGTTCGCAACCTCCGACCTGAACGACCTCTACCGCCGACTCATAAACAGGAACAACCGCCTCAAAAAGCTTATAGAGATTCAGGCTCCCGATGTGATTTTGCGCAACGAGAAGCGCATGCTCCAGGAGGCTGTGGACGCCCTTATGGAGAACGGCAAGATAGCCGTAGTCACCCGCGGCTCGCAGAAGCGACCGCTAAAATCCCTCTCCGACAACCTCCGCGGAAAGCAGGGAAGGTTTAGGCAGAACCTTTTGGGCAAAAGGGTCGATTACTCCGGCAGAGCCGTCATCGTCGTTAACCCCGAGCTCAAGATATGGCAGTGCGGGCTTCCGAAGACTATGGCGCTTGAGCTTTTCAAACCCTTCATCATCCGCAAGCTCGAGGAGAAGGGCTTTACGCAAACGGTAAAGAGCGCTAAAAAGTACGTTGAGCGCGGCAGAGCCGAGATCTGGGACCTTTTGGAGGAGATCATAAAGGACCATCCCGTTGCCCTCAACCGCGCGCCAACGCTGCACAGACTCTCCATCCAGACCTTTTACCCCATCCTCGTCGAGGGCAAGGCGATACAGATCCACCCCCTTGTTTGCGCCGCCTTCAACGCCGACTTCGACGGCGACCAGATGGCGGTCCACGTGCCGCTCACGCCCGAGGCTCAGCTTGAGGCTCACCTGCTTATGATCTCAGCCAACAACATCCTCCTGCCCGCCAACGGAAAACCCATCGCCGTTCCGTCGCAGGATATGGTGCTTGGGGCTTACTACACAACGAAGGAGAAGCCCGGCTGCAAGGGCGAGGGGCGCGTTTTCTCATCCTGCGAGGAGGTTATCCTCGCCTACGAGTACGGCTTGGTCGACCTCCACGCCAAGATCTTCGTCCGCATGCCCGCCCAGCAGGAGCACCTTGCGGTGGATACGGGGATGACCGTGAAAGCCGGTGATCTTCTTGCCAGGATACCCCGCTGCCCGAAGTGGGTGGAGGAGGGCGGCAAGAAGAAGCTTGTGCGCGAATACGAGGACATCCGCGCGCCCATGAAGGGAACGGTCGAGGTCAAGATCGGAACGAACATAAAGGAGTACACCACCATAACAATAACCTCCCCCACGGGTCACAACAGGCGCTTCGTCAAGGTTCCCCACGCCTTCGTCGAGACCACAGTCGGCAGGGTTCTGTTCAACCAGATAGTTCCGCCCGAGCTTGGCTTCCAGAACAAGCTTATGAAGAAGAGCACGCTGCGCGATCTCGTGTCCGAGGCATACGATAAGGTTGGCTTGGCCAGGACGGCGGAGTTCCTCGACAAGCTCAAAAAGTTCGGCTTCGAGACCGCCACAAACGGCTCCGTCTCCATCGGAATGGACGACCTCATCGTTCCGCCGGACAAGGACAAGCTCATAGCCCATGCAAAAAAGCAGGTGCAGAAGATCCAGGAGCTTCGCCGCAAGGGCGTGATAACCGAAAAGGAGCGCTACAACAACGTGATAAACACCTGGACCCACGTTCAGGAGGAGATAACCCAAAAGCTTTTCGAGGAGCTTCTTCGCCACAACCACGGCTTCAACCCCCTTGCGATGATGGTTGACTCCGGCGCCCGTGGCAGCCAGGATCAGGTGAGGCAGCTTTCGGGGCTTAGGGGGCTTATGTCGAAGCCGCAGAAGAGGCTTACGGCTCAGGCTATAATTGAGACGCCTATCCTCTCAAGCTTCAGGGAAGGGCTTTCGGTCATCGAGTACTTCATCTCGAGCCACGGTCAGCGCAAGGGCTTGGCGGACACAGCGCTCAAGACCGCAGACGCAGGATACCTCACCCGCCGCCTCGTCGACGTCGCACAGGACGTTACCATAACCGAGGAGGACTGCGGGACGATAAGGGGCGTTTGGAGATCAGCGCTCAAAGACGGTGAGAAGGTAATCATCCCGCTCAGGGAGCGCATAGCCGGAAGGTACACCGCCGAAGACGTCTACGACCCTGTGACGGGCGAGATTCTCCTCGAAGCCGACCAGTACATAACCCCCGAGATGGCTCGCATAATCGAGGACAAGGGGATAGAGAGGGTTAAGATTCGCTCCGTTTTGACGTGCGAGTCGAGGTGGGGCGTTTGCGCCAAGTGCTACGGGATGGACCTTGCGACGCGCAAACCTGTCTCAATAGGCGAGGCTGTGGGCATAATAGCGGGTGAAAGCATAGGCGAGCCCGGGACGCAGCTTACGCTTAGGACCTTCCACATAGGTGGCGTTGCCGCCACCGGCGCCGAACAGACCACCGTGGAGACAAAATACACCGGCCGCGTTCTCTACAGCCACCTGCAGGTCGTTCCCGACCCCGACGGAAAGGGCAAGGGGGTTGTGCTGAACAGAACGGGTTCCCTCGTCGTCATCGACGAGCAGGACGTGCGCCACACCTACGAAGTCCCCTACGGCGCAAGGCTTTTCGTGGAGCACCAGCAGCAGGTCAAAAAGGGCGATGTCCTCTACGAATGGGACCCCTACGTCAACCCCATCCTCTCCGACGTCGAGGGCACGGTCGAGCTTGTCGATATAATCGAGGACGTGACGGTGAAGGAGATGGTGGACGAGGCGACGATGACGAAAGAGCTTATCGTCATCGAGGTTAAGGACAAGCAGTACGATCCCCGCGTTTTGGTCAAGCAGGGCGATAAGGTCGTCGCCACCTACCACCTCCCCACCGACGCCCACATCCTCGTCAAGGACGGTCAGAGGATCAAGGTTGGTCAGCCCATAGCCAAGCTTATGCGCGCCATCATGCGCACCCGCGACATCACGGGTGGTCTGCCAAGGGTTACTGAGCTTTTCGAAGCCAGAAAGCCCAAAAACCCAGCCATAGTCGCCGAGATCACGGGCGTGGTCAAGCTTGAGCGAGTGGAGGGCAAAAAGCCGGGCTTCAGGATAACTATCTTCGGCGACCAGGGCGAGGTCCGGGAGTATTTGATCCCTCGCGGTCGTCACATACTCGTCCGCGACGGAGACCACGTCGTTGCAGGACAAAAACTCTGCAGCGGACCCGTCATACCCCACGATATCCTCCGCATTAAGGGTGACCAAGCCGTTATGGACTACCTCCTCAACGAGATCCAGCAGGTCTACTCGCTGCAGTCGGTTTCGATAAACGACAAGCACATCGAGATAATAATCCGCCAGATGATGCGCAAAGTTCGGATAATAGACGGCGGCGACACGAAGTTTTTGCGTGGCGAGCGCGTCGACAGAACGGCGGTTCTGGAGGAGAACATGCGGGTTATGGCTCAGGGCGGCAAACCCGCCACCTTCGAGCCGCTGCTTCTGGGAATAACCCGCGCAAGTCTGACGACCGACAGCTGGATATCCGCAGCCTCGTTCCAGGAGACGGTCAGGGTGCTCGTCGATGCCGTCACAAACGGAAAGACCGACCCACTGCGCGGACTCAAGGAGAACGTCATCATAGGAAGGCTTATCCCCGCCGGAACCGGCTTTAGGAAGTACCTTAAGCTCCGCGCCGTCTCCGAGGAGCTCACCGAAGAGCAGGAGCTCGAGTTTATGAACAAACACTTCATAAGCATCACGCCCGAAGAGCTTGAGGAGGCTTACAGCTCTTACATCTGATTTTCCCTTGACTGCGTTGGCGGCAGAGATATCATTTAGCCAGTGAACCGAGGGTTGGAGGTGACGAGGATATGCCGACATTGAACCAACTGGTGCGGAATCCGCGCAAGAAGGTGGTCAAGAAGTCGAAGTCGAAGGCGCTTCAGGGCTGTCCCCAGAGGCGCGGTGTTTGCGTCAGAGTTTACACGATGACGCCCAAGAAGCCCAACTCGGCGCTGCGCAAGGTCGCGCGCGTGCGGCTGACAAACGGAATCGAGATCACCGCCTACATCCCCGGCGAAGGGCACAACCTGCAGGAGCACTCCATCGTCCTCGTTCGCGGCGGCAGGGTGAAGGACCTGCCCGGGGTGAAGTATCACATCATCCGCGGTGCGCTCGATGCCGCGGGCGTTGAGGGCAGGAAGAAGGCAAGGTCGAAGTACGGCACGAAAAGACCGAAGAAGTAGCGCCAACCAAGGGGGCGACTATGCGATATCGGCTGGCTTTTGTCGTTTTGTTTTCCGTGCTTTTCCTTGCGGGCTGCGCCCTGCAGCGCCTGCCCGAGGATGAATACGCCCGCCGCGCTGTCGATGCACTCCGACAGGGAAGGCTCAACGACGCATGGGCGTACTACAGACTCCTTTTGGCATACTACCCCCAAAGCCCGAAGGCTTGGCAGTACAAAAGCCAGCTTGCCGAGGTCCTGACGAAGCTCGTTCAGCAAAAGCCCGAGCACATCGCAAACGGCTACCTTTGGGAGCTTAGGTCGCTCGGCGAGGTGACCGATACCGTCCTTGCGTGGGTGACCTTCCAGAAGGCTTGCAGGGAGAGCTCTGCAAAAAGGTCCGAGGCGATTCTCTCCCAGATGAGCTACCGCGACTTTATGCTTGCGGCGCAGTACGCAATAAACAGGATGCGCTTCAAAGATGCCCTCAGCGCCTACGAACAGGCTATCGACCGGTTCCCGCAAAACCCGCAGGTTTACAAGGCGATGTTCCTTGCGGGCTTTGTTTGCTCCGAGTATCTGAAGGACTTCGACAAGGCGCGCATGTTCTACAAAGCCGTCGTCGAGAAGTTTCCAAACTGCGACCTCGCCGACGACGCCCAGTGGATGCTGGAGAACATGGGCAAGCCCCCCGAGGAGATGACCTTCATAGCGCCCGATACGTCGTCAGCCCGGTAGGGTCGTCGGGCTCTTTTTGGGGTGCGTTTGGCGCGGACAATTTGGAAGGGGCGTTTGTAGCGTTCCTGGAACGGGGCGCCCCTGACGGAGGAAATGGGGCATTGAGCGGGACGGCATTTGGTTGCAGGTGCGCTCAGCTGGAACGAGGGCGCGTTTGAACGGCTGGAAGGAAGCGCGTCTGATCAGCAAAGGAGCGCGTTTGATCAGCTGGGGGCGCGTTCGAGCGGAGGGGAGGGGTGCGTTTGAGCAGTCAGAAGGGGCACGTTCGGTAGGTGCCCGTTGTGTTTGAGCGAAAGGTGGGCGCGTCAGGCGCCTTTTTCTTCGTCCAGCAGGGCGTTGAGTTCCTCGACGAGGGCGTCGACTATCTCGGATTTGGGAACCTTCCTTATCGCCTTTCCCTTGCGGAAGATGAGCGCTTGTCCCCTTCCGCACGCGACGCCGACATCGGCGTGCGATGCCTCTCCGGGGCCGTTGACGACGCAGCCCATCACGGCGACGGTGACGTCGGCGTCTACGTCCTTTATGCGCTCCCAGACCTCCCTTGCCACGCGTTGCACGTCGACCTCGCAGCGGGCGCAAGTGGGGCAGCTTAGAAGCCTTATGCCGTATCGCCTGAGTCCGAGGCTTCGCAGCACCTCCCTCGCAACGCGGACCTCCTGCTCGGGCGGCTCGGTGAGCGAAACCCGAACGGTGTCGCCAAGCCCCGCCGCCAGGAGAATCGAAAGCCCGCAGGCGGAAGCCACAACCCCCTGGAGGCCGAACCCCGCCTCCGTCACGCCGACGTGCAGCGGATAGTCGAACCGCTCTGCGAAGATTGAGTTCGCCTCGAGCGTGTCCCTCGGCGAGGACGACTTAAGCGAAACCACGATGTCGCTGAACCCAGTCTCCTCGAGGATGCGGCACTGACGCTCGGCGGCTTCGACGAGTGCCTGTGGCGTTGGTCCGCCGTGGCGCAGGAGGATATCTTTGGGCAGCGAGCCCGCGTTGACGCCAACGCGTATCGGTATGCCCCTCTGTGCGGCTGCAGCGGCTATCTGCCGAACGCGATCCGCGGAGCCTATGTTGCCGGGGTTTATGCGGAGCTTGTGCGCTCCAGCCTCGATGGCAGCGAGGGCGAGCCTGTAGTCGAAGTGTATGTCGGCGATGATGGGCAGCGGTGCCCGCTTTACGATTTCACGCAGCGCTTTCGCCGAAGCTTCGTCGGGCACGGCAACGCGGAAAAGATCACCGCCGGCGCGCGCAACAGCCTCGCACTGCCTCAAAACGGCGGCAACGTCCGTCGTCGCGACCTTTGCCATCGATTGAACCGCTATGGGCTCCCCACCGCCTATCGCAACGTCGCCTATCCTCACGCGGCGGCTCCTGCGCCTGCGGAAAAACTCACTCATCCGAATCCCCCCTCCGCCAGATTCCGATGATCTCCTCTGCGATCTCCTCGGTTTTACGCCCCGTTGCGTCCACCCAGACGAGGTTGGGTTCGCGTCTGAACCACACAAGCTGCCTGCGGGCGTAGCGCTTCGTGTCGCGGGTGATTCGGCGAAACATCTCCTCCCACTCAAGCTCGCCCCGAAGGTACGACACGACGGTTCTGTATCCGATTGACGAAAGCGCCGGCGCATCCGGCTCGATGCCGCTTTCCAAAAGCCTTTTGACCTCGTCGACCCAGCCCGCCTCAAGCATCCGAAGCACACGCTCCTCTATGCGCCTGTAAAGAAGCGTTCTTTCCATTGTGATGCAAATCTTTGTGAACCTCCATCCTTCAGGCGGCTTGGTTTTCGTTCTCCACCAGTACGATATGGGCTTTCCCGAGACGATGTATACCTCCAGGGCGCGCTCTATGCGGACGTAGTTTTTGGGATCGATCCTTTTTGCCGCCTCCGGGTCGACGGATGCGAGCCACGAGTATAGGTCTTCGCCGCTTTCGTACCGTTTTCTGAGGCTGCGGCGCACCTCGGGGTCCCTGAACTCGCCGGGGAAGATACCCACCGTAAGCGCGCGTATGTAAAGCCCCGTTCCGCCGACGACTATCGGGACCTTGCTGCGCGAGGTGATCTCCTCCATCGCCTCGACGGCGTCGCGCACGAAGCGCGCTGCGTCGTAGCGCTCGCGGGGATCGAGTATGTCCACAAGCCAGTGTCGAACGCGCGGGCTTTTGGGCTTGGCTGTGCCGATATCGAGTCCGCGGTAGATTTGCCTCGAGTCGGCTGAGATGATCTCCCCGCCGAGCGCAAGCGCAACCTCCTCGCCCACGGCGCTTTTGCCAACCGCCGTCGGACCGCAGATGACAAGACAGCACCTCAGATCCTTCCGAGCCGCCATCGTCAAAAAATAGCCCGAATCCGCGCCGCCGAAAACCGATTTCGCCTTGGAGTGAACACAGGAGAGGTTATCTTTCGAAGGCTGGAGGTGGGTTATGTTAGGTTTTCGCAGGCTTTTTGGTTTTGGCAGGCGTTGGGGCTTGGCGCTTGGTGCAGGCGGTGCGAGAGGTCTTGCCCACCTGGGCGTCCTCAGGGCGCTGGCGGAGCAAGGGATCGAGGTGGGCTTTATCGCCGGCGCGAGCATGGGCGCAATAGTGGGAGCTATGTTCGCGCTTTCGCCCGACCACGAGAAGGTTTCGGAGCGCATCATAGGCTACCTCGAGGCGAACAGGGATAAGCTCCGCCACTTCAGCCTGTTCCACAGGCTCGGGAGAAGGAGGCGGGGGAGCTTTGGGAGCATAAGGAGCACCCTTTTGCGCTTCTTTTTCTGCACGATCTTGGCGCGAAGGACCTACATCCTCGGCGGGGAGCTTTTGGAGGACTTCATCTGCGCGATGTTGCCGGACGCCGACATAAGAGAGACGAAGATCCCCTTTGCCGCAGTTGCCTATGATCTTTCCAGCGCGGAGGAGGTTGTCCTTGTGGAGGGCTCCATAAGGCGCGCGGTTATGGCGAGCAGCTCGATCCCTGGCGTTTTCCCGCCCGTTGACTGGTTCGGCAGGCCCCTTGTGGACGGCGGCGGGATATCGCCCGTTCCGGTGAGCGCCGTAAGGCGCCTTGGCGCAAGGAGGGTTTTGGCGGTGGATGTCTCGCCACTTCCGAAGCGGCGCACGCCCATCGAAAGCGGGCTTGAGATAATACTGCGCGCCGAAGACGGCG
This sequence comes from uncultured bacterium, assembly GCA_965552135.1. Taxonomy (GTDB): domain Bacteria; phylum UBP14; class UBA6098; order B30-G16; family B30-G16; genus CBEVQY01. The sequence goes on from CBEVQY010000009.1 coordinate 47,839, forward strand.
AAGCCGAAAAGCTCAAACGCCTCGAGCTTGAGGAGGCTGATCTTGTCGTCTGCCCGCCGCTTGGGTCGGTGCAGTGGTGGAGGTTCGAGTACTACGCCAGAATAATCGAGCGCGGCTACAGAACAGCCCGCCGAGTGCTTCGGGAAAAGCTTTAGTCGTTGGGTTTCATCGACCTGAGCATCTCAAGCAGCTTTTCGCGTTCGTTGAGTGTTGGGTCGTCGATGACGGCGGCAAGGAGCTTTCCGAGCGCCTTTCCGACGTCCGGACCCGGCGGAATGCCCAGAACGTTCATAACGTCATATCCGTCGACGGCAAGATCACGCACAGAAAGCGGCGGCTTTTGCTCAAGCACACTTCGGACGCGGCGGCAGTACTCCATCTCCGCGTCGATGTCGCCGCCAAGCCCCTGTGCCTTCGTATCGGCGAAGCGAAGCTCAAAAAGCGGCTCAACAAGCTCCTCGCCGACGCGGCGTATGAAGCGCCTTATGCCCTTTTCGGTCGTGGCGTGTGTGAACATGTGGTGTTTCACAAGCTGAGCCACCGCCGAGGCAAACCGCTTCGAGAACGCATGCTCCTCAAGCCAATCCTTCGCAAGCTTTGCCGCTGTGGTCTGGTGTCCGTAGAAGCGCGCTCTGCCGTCCTCGCCGACGAAGCGGTGGGCAGGCTTTGTGATGTCGTGGAACAGCGCCGCAAACCTAACCAGAGGCTTGGGGGGCGACTCGTCGACGGTGCGCAGGATGTGATCGAACACGTCGAACGCGTGCATTCCGCCGGGCTGCGTGACGCCAACGCACGCGGCAAGCTCGGGAAGGACAACGTCAAGCGCGCCAACCTCAAGCAAGCACCTCAAAGCCGATGATGGCTTGCTCAAAAGCATTATCTTCCTAAACTCCTCGCCGATCCTTTCCTTCGCCACGTCGGAGAGCCTTTTCGCAAATCTCCTCGCCGAGGCGGAGGTCTCGGCGTCTACGTCGAAGCCGAGTTTTGCCTTAAGCCTGCAGAGGCGCAGCACCCTTATAGGATCCGACTGGAAGGCAGAGGGTGAGGTTTGCTTAAGCAGCCTTCGCTCGATGTCCCGCAGCCCGCCCGTGGGATCCACAAGCGCCCGATTTAGGATATCGTATGCGATTGCGTTTACGGTGAAGTCGCGCTGCCTTAGGTCCTCCTCGAGGGACATGTTCGGCGCGGGAACGCTGCCTGTGGGCGTCCTGAGCGAGGGGACTGAGAAATCGTAGGTCCTTCCGCCCCTGCGGAACTTTATCACACCAAACGATTTTCCCACAAGCTCCGCCTTGCCGAAGCGAGAGAGAACGTCCAGAAGCTCCCTTGGCGTCGCGCCGACGACGAGGATGTCTTGGTCGACCTCCTCCGACGCGCCCACAAGGACGTCGCGCACATACCCGCCCACAAAGTAAACCCGCCAACGCTCCGAGAGCATATCCAAAAGCTCTCCCGGAAGATGCCACTCAAACTTTCCGCAATGCGCCGCCATTTGGATATGAAATCTAAAATGGACAGGACCTTTTTGAAAGCCTTAAGTCGGACGAAATCGCTTGCCTTCGCCGAAGATATTCTTTATTTTTTCGCCGAGTGTTTTTTCCAAGGGGGGAGCTATGGAGTTCAGGTACCTTAAGAAAGAAGTTCGCGACGGCGTTGCGGTGGTGACGATAAGTCGTCCTGAGAGCCTCAACGCCCTCAACTCGGAGCTTTTGGACGAGATCTACGAGATGTTCACCCAGCTTGGTCGGGACGAGGGGGTTCGCGTTGTGATCCTTACAGGCGAGGGTCGGGCTTTTGTGGCTGGTGCGGACATAGCGGAGATGGTCAACTACAACGCTGCGCAGGGCAAGGACTACAGCAAGCGCGGCATGAGAGCCTTCAGGGCGATTATGAACTGCCCCAAGCCCGTTATCGCCGCCATAAACGGCTACGCCCTTGGCGGCGGCTGCGAGCTTGCTATGTCGTGCGACATCCGGATCGCCTCGTCGAAGGCTAAGCTCGGACAGCCCGAGGTCAACCTCGGCGTAACGCCGGGCTTCGGCGGTACGCAAAAGCTCCCCAGGCTCGTGGGACCTGCAAGGGCTAAGGAGCTTCTGTTCACAGGCAGAATGATAACCGCAGAGGAGGCATGCCGCATAGGTCTGGTGAACAAGGTCGTTGAGCCCGAAGAGCTGATGGACGCCGCCATGGAGCTTGCCAACGAAATCAAAAAGAAGGCGCCGCTCGCCCTGAGGTACATAAAGGAGGCGGTCAACCAAAGCCAGGAGGTTTCGCTTGCGGCGGGCGAGGCTTACGAAAGCGAAGTCTTCGGGATATGCTTCTCCACGCACGACCTCAAGGAGGGAATGAGCGCTTTCCTCGAGAAGCGCGAGCCAAAGTTTAAGGGGGAGTAACGCCCGGGGGTTTGTGGTATGGTGGCTAAGGGCACCTGTTTTTTCTGGGTTGATGCCTCGTTTGATCCAGACAGTTCCCTGGGAACGTACGGAATATCCATCGATTTTGAAGGCTCGAGGTGGAATCTATCTGGGGTTATTGGGCGTGCTCCGACGTCACATTGGTGTGAATGGCGAAGCATCGGTATCCTGCTCGAAAAACTGCCCAAACTGAAAAAGACCTATTCGATTAACACGCCTTACATCACGATAAACATCGACGATCAGTCAATATACGAAGCGATACTTTCCTTAATTCCTCCCCCCCACGATCCCCGCGAAGCCAAGCAACTGGCAACAATACAAAACGCTTTGTCAGAGCTTAAGAAGAAAATGCACATAAACTTCGCTTTAGTTTCATCGAGCAAGAACAGAGCTCATGCGCTTGCTGTTGAGCACCTCAGGCTTCTGACAGGTCGTTACAAGAAGGCGACAAAAACGCCTTCCATTAAGGTGAGCTTGGGCGATTTTGTTAAGAATAAGCTTTCTCGTTTCTTGGGCTCTGTCTCTTCGACGGCAAGTCGTTCTGAGGGTTGCTCTGAACCGGCTGAGCAAATCGACAGCGGGAAGAAGGATGCCTTTACCGACCTTCTTGCGTTGCTGCAAAAGATTTATGAAGACAATGGAGTGGGTGAGGCTGAGTTTGCTGAAGTTAAATTGAACTTTCATCGCAATGCCGAAGAAGTATATTGGAACTGCAAGATAGTGGTCAGCAGCAAGCCGGGTTCCTTGTCTGTGCCCAGCGATGTTAGTGTTTCTGGGTACAGGGTTATTGAGATGAGCAGCAAGAGAAAAAGCTTGGAGGTTTCGACAGAGGAGGTATCGCCATGACGCTTGACGAAAGGCTCGAGAACGTCTCCGTCGTTGGTGCTGCGGGCAAAATGGGAAGCGGCATATCCACGCTCATCGCCGCCGAAATAGCAAAGCTTAAAGCAAAAAATCCCCAAAAGCTTTTCTGCCTGAACCTGATAGACGTAAGCCCCGAGCGGCTTGCGGGGCTTCAGTCGTACGTTAAGGCGCAGGTTACAAAAATAGCCGAAAAAAGCATAAACGAACTAAGGGAGCTTTACGCCGAAAGGCAGGATCTGGTGGAAAACTGGGAGATGATCCAGAACTTCGTCTTCGACGCGATGACCGTTTGCAACTTCACCACCGACCTCGACGCCGCCAAAAACTCACACCTCGTCTTCGAGGCGATAATCGAAAACGTCGACGCGAAGGTGAAGGTCCTTTCGCACTTGAACGAAATCTGCAGCAAAGACACCTTCTTCCTCACCAACACCTCCTCCATCCCGATAAAGCTTCTCGACGAGCGCGCCGGGCTTGGCGGAAGGATAATCGGCTATCACTTCTACAACCCGCCCGTGATACAAAAGCTTGTGGAGGTCATAACCAACGAGAACACGAACAAGGAGCTTGTCTCACTTGGCGAGGAGCTGGGCAGAAGGCTTCGCAAAAAACTTGTGCCGGCAAACGATATCTCCGGCTTCATAGGCAACGGTCACTTCACCCGCGATGGTCTGCACGCCCTCGAGAAGGTGGAGGAGCTTGTGCGGCAGGGCTTCTCCATGCCCGAGGCGATATACATAATGAACACGGTGAGCCAGAACTTCCTCGTGCGACCCATGGGCATATTCCAGCTTATAGACTACGTCGGGATCGACGTCTTCAAGGCTATCTTCGACGTCATGAGGGAGCATGTGCCCGACCCCTCCCTTAGGCACCACCTTTTGGACAAGATGCTCGAGCTTGGCGTAAAGGGTGGTCAGCGCTCCGACGGCAGCCAGGTCGACGGCTTCCTGAAGTACGAAAAGAACCGACCCGTAGGCGTCTTCGACCCCGACAAAGGAGAATATGTCCCCATAAGCGAGCTTGAGGAGAAACTTTCGAACAGGATCGGACCACTCCCCGAGGGGTTTGCTCCCTGGAAGGCTTTACTTGCTGATCCGAAGCGTGAGGAGAAGCTGCGGAACCACTTCTCGGCGCTTCGGAGGATGGACACGCTCGGCGCAAAGCTTGCTATCGAATACCTTGAGAAATCGAAGCAGATAGGCGAAAAGCTCGTCGACGACGGGGTTGCCAACTCGCCCGAGGACGTCAACGCTGTGCTGCTCAACGGATTTTACCACCTCTACGGCCCCATAAACGATTACTGACGGAGCGCGGGCGTATGGTGTGCCTTGCGGTTCTTCTGTGGCTTTCGCTCGGATTTTGCGCCACCTACTACGTTTCGCCGTCGGGGTCCGACGATGGGCTGGGCAGCGAATCCGATCCCTGGCTCACAATCCAGCACGCCGCAGACGAAGCTATGCCAGGTGATACGGTCCTCGTGCGGGAAGGGGTGTACAGCGAACAGGTCTTCACCGTGCGAAGCGGGGAGGAGGACGCATACATAGTTTTCGCCTCCTATCCGGGCGAAACCCCCGTTGTGGACGGCACAGGCGTGGTAACCGGGGATAACGGGGTCGTGATCTCCCATTCGTACATAAAGTTCGAGGGCTTCGTCGTCAGGAACTGGGGCGGCAACGGCTTCTGGGTGACCGGTGCATCCTTCGTCGAGATATCCGACTGCGAGGTTTACAACGTCACCTTCGGCGTTGGCTTTGCCGACGGCGCGCACGACTTCACCGTATCCGGTGTCGTTGCCCATCACTTCGACCTCTACGGCTTCGACGCCTCCCCCTCGGGCGGAGATCCCTGTTACAACGGCGCGTTCGTCGATTGCGTTGCACACACGGGGCGTGACCCAACCCAAAACGTCGATGGCTTTGCCCTGGGTCACGGAGAGCAACACGACTTCCAGTTCATTCGCTGCACCACCTACGACGTCTTCGACGGCTTCGACATAAGCGCCAGAAGGACCACCCTCTCCCGCTGCCTCGCCCACGATTGCTGGAACGGCTGCTACAAGCTCTGGCAGGACAGCGTCTCACTTGTGAACTGCATAGGCTACGGCGGAGGCATAACCGTTGCGGAGCTCGACTGGACAGGCTCCCCCACCACCACGTTCATCACAAACTGCACCTTCTTCGATGCGGGCACGTTCGTCCTCTGGATCGAAAACGCGGCGGACACGCTCAGGATGTACAACACCATAATCTCCGGCGGCGACAACATAGGGCTTGCCTTCGAGATGCGGAGCGCAGCAAACTACTTCGGCGACTACAACGTCTTCCACGATGACGACGGGGAACGCACCATAGCCGTGGGCTACACCGACGAGTTCAGCACGGCGGACGTTTCATCGGGCACCTGGACGAGCTACTCCGGTCAGGACAGCCACTCCGTTGCCGTTTTTGACCTTGGAAGTCTTTTCGTCGACGCTGGTGGCGGCGACCTTCATCTTTTTGATGGGAGCGTGGGTGTTGATGCTGGGACGGCTTTGGGTGCGCCGCCCGAGGACTTCGACGGCAATCCCCGCCCCACGGGCGCAGCCGTCGACATCGGTGCGTACGAGTATCAGCCCACAGGCGTCGTGGCGAGCAAATCCGAGCCTGGACGGCGCCAAAGCGTCCTCGTCGCGCCAAACCCCACAACGTCTCGGTGCGTTATCCTCGCTCCCGCCGATGCCGCCGTGATGATCTTTGACCCTGCCGGCAGGGTTGTGACGAGGCTTCCCGGAGGGAGGCATTTCTGGTCGCCGCCGAATGCGCCCAATTCGGTGTACTTTGTGCGGTGCATCGGCGGATATGGCACCCAGAGGACAGCTAAGATCGTGGTTCAACGGTAAAGCGGAAAGCGAAGGGGTTTAAGAAAGGAGGTATTCGATGCCGAAGATCACAAAGCCGCTTTACGTGACGGCTGGCAACTACACCGTTTCGCTGGGCAGCGGGCGCAAGGAGTTTCATCCCAAAAAGCCCCGCCCTGGGCTCGAGCACTACATAAAGGAGGCGGTTTCGGGGAGCCTGGAGCAGGTCAAAAACCCCGACGCCATAGAGGAGGGTGTTTTGGCAAGCTTTATGATGTCGCGCTACTGTCGCCAGGGCAACAGACCGGGCTTTATCCCCTTTGCGCACCCTGCGCTTGAGAAGAAGCCCTGCACGGGCGTTGAGGGCGCCTGCTGCTCTGGTGGGCTGGCGCTTACGGTTGCGGCGAAAACCATCCTCGCGGGGATGGCGGACGCGGTTCTCACCGTTGGCGTCGAGGTGCAGAACACCGTCAAAGCCGTCTACGGCGCCGATTACCTCGCAGGCGCGGGATATTATGCGGGCGAGAGGAAGCAGGGACACGCCCACTTCTTCCCCGACAAGTTCTCGCAGCGCGCAGGAGCGTACTTCGAGAAGTACGGCAGGGACGCGGCAAGAGAGGCTATGGCGCTTTGGTACGTCAACGCCATCGAGAACGCCCGAAGGAACCCCAAGGCGCAGGAGTACCACAACTCCGTCGAGGACCTCTTCGCCCTTGCTATGACGCCGCCCAACCCGAAGGTCTTCTGCGAGCACATAAACGTCTACGACTGCTCGAAAGTCTCCGACGCCGGCGCCGCCATCATATTTGCCTCGGAGGAGGGTCTTGCCAGGCTCGGTGTCGAAAAGCGAGACGCCGCGCAGGTGATAAGCTACGGGCACGCGGTCAGGGACATAACCAAACCCCCAGAGGATCCGACGGTGCTTTCGACGACGAAGGCGGCGGTGGAACAAGCCCTCGCCGACGCAGGCATATCGATACACGACATCGGCGTCTTCGAGTTCCACGACTGCTTCACCATAAGTGGTCTTTTGGCGCTTGAGGCGGTTGGTCTGTGCGAGCCGGGCAAGGCGCCCGAGTACGTCAAGTCGGGCAAGATAAAGCTTTCCGGCGAAACGCCCATAAACACCTCCGGCGGGCTCATAGGCTACGGTCATCCCGTTGGCGCGTCGGGGGTCCGTCAGGCGGTCGATATCTGGCGCCAGCTTGTCGGGAAAGCCGACGACTTCCAGGTCGAAATCGACCCCAAAAGACCTTACGGCATGCTCATAAGTATGGGCGGAAACGACGTGACCGTTGTAGCGATGATCATGAAGAAGCTCGAACCGTAAGGGGGCAGCTATGGACTTCGAGGAGGTTGTTCGCACGCGCCGCAGCATAAGGAAGTTCAAGCCCGACCCCGTTCCGCGGGAGCTTTTGGAGAAGGTTCTGGAGCTTGCGGTCTGGGCGCCGTCGGCGATGAACCAGCAGAACTGGCGGTTCGTCGTCGTGCGCGGCGAAAAGGTCGACAAAATAAGAGAGATAAGCTCCCGCGCCTTCCGCGAATACGTCAAGCACGACCTCGAAAAGGTCTTCGCAAAATACCCTTGTGTGATAAAGGCTACGGGGAGGTTCTTCGACGATCTCGGCGGTGCGCCTGTGGTCGTCTGCGTGTACCGCAAAAGCACCATCGAGGGCGAGGTATCCGACATCCAGTCTGTTGCCGCTGCAACGCAGAACCTCGTCCTTGCGGCGCACTACTACGGGCTTGGCGCCTGCTGGATGACGGGAATCCTGCCCCTCGCGCGTGAAATCAACGAAGTCGTAGGCGATGTGGAGGGGGAGCTTCAGGCTATAGTTCCCATAGGTTTCCCTGATCAAACTCCAAAGCCTCCGCCGCGCAAGCCCAACAGGGTCTTTTGGGTCGGCTGGGACGAGTAAGCATCGGAGGACGCGCGATGTTCGAGCTTAGCGAGGATCAGCGTTTGGTTCGGGACATGGTGCGCGAGTTTGCGCAGAAGGAGCTTTCGGAGCTTGCTCCTCAGCTCGACGCCGAGGCAGCCTTCCCCAAAGATATCTTCGGCAAGATGGCGCAGCTTGGGCTTTTGGGGCTGCGGGTGCCGGAGGAGTACGGCGGCGGTCAGATGGACCTCCTCGCCGCCGTCTTGGCTGCCGAAGAGCTTGGGAAGGTCTGCGCGTCGACGGCAACGGCGTTCGCCGTCCACAGCATCGTCGTCGCAGGCGCCATAAAGCTTGCCGGAACGGAAGAACAGAAAAAGAAGTACCTCCCGCTCATTGCCTCTGGGAGGCTTTTGTGCTCGATGAGCCTGTCGGAGCCCGACACGACCTCCGGCGTGCCCGACATCGAGCTTGGCGTCTCACGCAACGGCGCTGGCTACCGCCTTTCGGGGCAAAAGCGCTCCGTTTTGTGCGGACCCAACGCCGGTGCGCTTTTGCTTCTCGCCGCAGACGGCGACGATGTCTACGCGTTTATCGTCGAGGGCAGCGCCGCGGGGATTTCGTTCGAGAGGGAGGAGGCACCCGGTCTTTGCGCCGCGGGGCTTTACGTCGCCCGGCTCGATGACTGCGACCTTGAGGAGGGCTTTGTTCTCGGCGGGGCGCCTCTTTCGTCCGAAGTGCTCGAGGCTATAGCCTGTTTGGGCAAGCTTTCGGCTGCCTCCGTCGCCATCGGCGTCGCTCAGACTGCGCTTGAGGCAAGCATCGAGCACAGCAAGCAGAGGAAGCAGTTCGGGCAGTACATCTGCGAGTTCGAGGGCTTGCGGTGGATGCTTGCGGATATGTTCGTCGACGTTGCCTGCGCGCGCGAAAGCCTCTATGCCCTCGCGGCTCGGGCGGAGAAGGGAGACTTCGACCCCAAGGAGTTCGCCAGAGCGAAGCTTGTTGCGTCAAAGGTGGCGACGAAAGCCGCTGTCGACGCCATCCAGATCCGCGGCGGGTATGGATACATGCGCGACTACCCCATCGAGCGCCTCCTGCGCGACGCAAAGGCGTTCGAGTTCGCCTTCGGCGCACTGCCGAAGCAAAAGGACATAATCGCAAGAGAGCTCCTGAAATAGCCGGAAAACAACCCATGCCAGGAGGTCTGTCATGAACTTTTCGCTGACCGAGGAGCAAAAGCTTTTGCAGGAGACGGTTCGGGAGTTTGCGGAGAAGGAGCTTAAGGAGAAGGCTGCGGAGATCGACGAGTCGCGCGAGTTCCCCCACGACACCCTCAAGAAGATGGCGCCGCTCGGGCTTTTGGGCATGATCGTCCCCGAGGAGTACGGCGGCGTTGGGATGGACTTCGTCTCGCTGGCGATAGCGATAGAGGAGATCTCCCGCGCCTGCGCATCGACCGGCGTCATCGTGGCTGTACAGAACTCGCTTGTGGAGTACCCGATAGCCGAGTTCGGCACAGAGGAGCAAAAGAAAAAGTACCTGCCTGATCTTGCCAGCGGGAAGAAGATAGGCTGCTTCTGCCTCACCGAGCCGAACGCAGGCTCGGATGTCGCAAGCCTCGAAACGGTCGCGGAAGAGAAGGGGGATCACTTCGTCCTGAACGGCACCAAGCGCTTCATCACAAACGGCACCGAGGCGGATATCATGATCGTCTTCGCCTACACCGACCGCGAGAAGCGCCACCACGGCATGAGCTGCTTCATAGTCGAAAAGGACTTCCCCGGCGTCTCGAAGGGCAAGCACGAGAACCTCATGGGCATCCGCGCAACCGGAAACTGCGAGATATACTTCGAGGACTGCATAGTTCCCAAGGAGAACCTGCTTGGCGTCAAGAACGAGGGCTTTAAGCTTGCGATGAAGGTTTTGGACGTAAGCCGCATCGATATAGGCGCACAGGCAGTCGGCATAGCGCAGTCTGCTCTGGACGAGGCGCTCAGGTACTCGAAGGAGCGCGTTCAGTTCGGTCAGCCCATCTGCGAGCTCCAGCAAATCCAGGACATGCTCGCGCAGATGGCGACGAAGATCGAGGCTGCGCGGCTGCTTGTGCGTCAGGCGGCGTATATGAAGGACGCGGGCATCCCCAGGTTCTCGCTCTACTCGTCTATGGCGAAGTACTTCGCCTCCGAGGTCGCCGTCGAGTGCGCCAGAATGGGCGTCCAGATACACGGCGGATACGGATACACAAAAGACTACCCCATCGAGCGCATCTACCGCGATGCGAAGATCCTCGAGATCTACGAGGGAACGAGCCAGATCCAGAAGATCGTCATAGCCCGCGAGCTTTTGCGATAGGCGATGTGCGACCAGTACGAAGACGTTCTCTCCCGCTTTTGGTCAGGCGACGTTGTTGCGCTTGCTAAGCTCATAAGCGCAGTCGAAGATCGCCGGGACGGCTACGAGTGCATCCTCACAAAGCTTTTCCCGAAAAGCGGTGGAGCCTACAGGGTGGGGGTAACGGGTCCACCTGGGGCTGGCAAAAGCACCATCGTCGACAAGCTGACCTTGGCTCTGGCGGGCTCTGGCAGCAGGGTTGGGATAGTCGCCGTCGACCCAACAAGCCCGTTTACCGGCGGCGCGCTTCTGGGCGACCGCGTGCGAATGCGCGACCTCGCAGTGCTCGACAACGTCTTCATCCGGAGCATGGCGACCCGGGGATCGCTGGGGGGGCTTGCCCAGGCAACCAAAGACGTCCTCGTCGTGCTCGATGCCTTCGGAAAGGACTACATCCTCGTCGAAACCGTAGGCGTTGGTCAGGTTGAGCTCGACGTTGTCGATGCGTGCGATACGGTCGTCGTCGTCCTCACGCCCGAGGCGGGAGACTCGGTCCAGGCGATGAAGGCAGGGCTCGTGGAGATAGCAGATATCTTCGTCGTCAACAAAGCCGACCGACAGGGCGCAGACATCTTCATCTACGAGCTCCAATCTATGCTCGAGATAAAGGAGGAGTTCGAGAGGGGCGGCGAGGGACCGCGCTGGAAGGTGCCCATAGTCCCGACGGTGGCAACGAAATCGGAGGGCATAGAGGAGCTTTTGGAGAAGATCCAAAGCCACAGGCGCTTCCTGCGCGAAAGCGGCTTTTGGGAAAGGAAGCGCAAGCTCCAGATCGAACACAAGGTAAGGCAGCTTTTGGAGGAGCACGTAAGGGGGATTGTTGAGCGCGATATACTTTCGCGCGTCGACGTCGACGAGATAGTTGGGGCGATCTACGACGGTCGCACCGATCCCTACACCGCAGCAAAGATGCTTTTGTCGAAAGCGAGGCTTGAGGGGTATGGGGAGGCGGATAAAGATACTTCTGGCTAAGGGCGGTCTCGACGGTCACAGCCGCGGGATAAAGGTCGTTGCCCGCGCACTGAGGGATGCGGGGTATGAGGTCATCTACACCGGCCTGCACCAAAGCCCCGAGATGATAGTCAGCGCCGCGGTGCAGGAGGACGTGGACCTTATCGGCATAAGCATCCTTTCGGGGGCGCATATGCCGATATTCTCCAAGGTCTTAGAGCTTCTTCGGCAGCGCGGGCGCGGCGATATCCCAGTCTTCGGCGGAGGCATTATCCCGCCCGACGACGCGAAAAAGCTCGAACAGATGGGGGTGAAGAAAATATTCGGTCCGGGCACACCGACATCGGAGATAGTCCGGTGGGTGAAGGAGAACGTCGCTGGGCGCTAACGCCCCCTGCGCCTCAAAAGCGCCTTCACGTGCTCTATAGCTCTGTGGTGCTCCTGAACCGTCTTTGAGAATATGTGGGTGCCGTCGCGGCGGGAGACGAAGTAGAGGTACTCGGTGGTATCGGGGTAAAGCGCAGCCACGATGGCGTCCTCGCCCGGATTGCATATGGGTCCCGGCGGCAGCCCAAAGTGCCTGTAGGTGTTGTAGGGGGAGTCGCTGTCGAGGTCCGCCAGGGTCAGGGGCTTGTCGAACTTGCGCAGACCGTAGATGGTGGTCGGGTCCGCCTGGAGCATCATACCGAGCCTGAGCCTGTTGTGGTAAACCGACGAGATGATTCTCTGCTCCCTCTTGACGTGCGCCTCCGCCTCTATGATGGACGCCAGCGTAACCACATCGAGCACAGACATCCCAAGCGATTCCGCCCTTGCGGAGTACTGCGGCTTCCACCTGCGGCGAAACTCCCCGAACATTATGGCGATGACGCTTTCGGGCGAAACGCCCTTTGGGATCATATAGGTTTCGGGGAAGAGGAAGCCTTCCGCCGTTGGTCCGGGTATGCCGAGTCGCCCAAGGAGCGCCGTGTCGCAGCACGCAGCAACAAAAGCCACAGAGTCGATCCCCAAGCTCCTTTGAAGGAGCCCGGCTATCTCGAATATCGTGAACCCCTCGGGGATCGTTACCTGGATGTCGAAGCTTCCGCCGCGGGACAGCCGCTTGATAAGCCCCCAAACCGACTCCGGCGCGTCGAACCTGAACCTTCCGGCGCGAAGCCTTCTGTCGAACCCCATAAGCCTTGCCGCAATGCAAAAGAGCTTCGGGTGGCGCAAAAGCCCCGCGCCGACCAGCGCCTTTGCAACATCGCGCGTGCTCATACCCGCCGAGATCTCCACGTACACGGGCTCCCGCAGCGCAGTCGACGTATCGACGGCGAAAAGCATGTAGCACACCCAGAGGACGCAGCAGGCTAAAGCAAATCCGACAATCCCGCCCGCTACCCAAAGCTTTTCGCTCGCGTTAACCCTCATTCCTTTTGGCGTCGATGTAGCTTTGGAGTATGATGGCTGCGGCGACTCTGTCGACGGCGGCTTTGTTCCGCGATGGCTTTGCGCCTGCCTCCCGCAAAACCCGCTCCGCTTCAACGCTTGTCAGCCTCTCGTCCCAGAGGACGACGCGAACACCCAGAAGCTTTTCAACCCTTCTTGCGAACCGCCTAGCACGCCGGCTTATCTCCGACTCCTCGCACGAAAGCGTAAGCGGCAAACCCAAAACCACAAGCTCCACGTCGTATTGCCGGGCGATGTCCGAAACGGCGGCGAGGAAAGCCTCCTCGTCGCCTTCAACCGTAAGCTTCGGAAAGGCGATTTTTCCGCCTTCGTCCGATATTGCCACGCCGAGCCTGCGCTCGCCGTAATCTATCCCCAAAAGCCTGCCCACAGGAAGTAAGATATTTCGCCCGCGGCAACTTTCAACCAAATCCCATTGTCGTGCGGTGTTTTTCTGCGTAAATTAAGCGTCGTGGGCAAGGTCATAAAACTTCCCGAGGAGGTTGCCAACAGGATAGCTGCGGGCGAGGTTGTGGAGAGACCCGCGTCGGTGGTGAAGGAGCTTTTGGAGAACTCTCTCGACGCCGGGGCTAACTACATCGAGATCTTCCTTCTGCGCGGCGGCAAGGAGCTTGTGCAGGTTGTGGACGACGGAGAGGGTATGTCGCCCGAAGATGCCCTGCTCGCCCTGCAGCGGCACGCAACGAGCAAGATAACCTCCGCCGCCGACCTCGAGGCTATAACGACCTTCGGCTTCCGCGGCGAAGCCCTGCCGTCGATCGCGGCGGTATCCGTTCTGGAGCTCGTTACGCGAAAGCGCGGCAGCAGCGCCGCCTTCAGAGTCGTTGTGGACAACGGCGAGGTCGTCGAGGAGGTCGAAACCAACGCCCCGCCGGGAACCTCAGTCTCGGTCAGGGAGCTTTTCGCAAAGCTTCCCGCAAGGCGTAGGTTCCTCAAATCGGATCAGACCGAGCACTCGCAGTGCCTCCAGTGGATTACGCGTCTTGCTCTGGCATCGCCGCAGGTGACCTTCCGCGTCGAAGCCGATGGAAGGGAGTGCCTTTACCTTCCCGCCGTTTCCGACTACGCGTCCCGGATAGGGCAGCTTTTCGGCGACGAGCTCCTCGAAAGGCTTTTGGAGATCTCGCACGAGGAGGGGGATTACTCCGTTTTCGGTTTTGTGGGTGAGCGCACGCTGCACAGGTCCCGCACCTCGGACGAGTACTTCTTCCTCAACGGTCGCCCGGTGCGCAGCTCGCTTTTGACCGGCGCGCTGCACAAAGCTTTCGCGGGCTTGCTCCCTCCAAGGCGTTATCCTGTGGCATTTGTTTTCGTCGATGCGCCGCCCGAGCTTGTGGACGTAAACGTTCATCCCGCCAAGCTTGAGGTCCGCTTCAGGCGCGAGGAGGCTGTTTTCGGCGCGGTTTACAGAGCCATCGCCAAAGCCGTTGGCGAGCGTCCACTGCCCGCGGCAAAGCCAAAGCCCTCCGTTTTGGTTCCGCCGCCTTCGGCGCAGATGCTTCGGCTTGATCTGCCGCAGAGTGTTCGCCCGCCGCGCCAGAGTGCGCCCGGCATCGAGCGGGAGATCGCCGACCTTGTGAGCCGCATCGCAAGCGACGTCGAGGTCGAGCCGAGGCAGGCGGAGCCGCAGTTCCTGCAGATACACGAAGCATACATCGTCGTTCAGTCGCGCGACGGAATGCTTGTGATAGATCAGCACGCTGCCCACGAGCGGATTCTCTACGAGCGCACGCTGCGCGCCCTCGAGGAAAGCGCAAAGCAGGGTCAAAGGCTCCTCTTCCCCGTCGAAGTCCACATAGCTCCCCACTGGGCGCCTGTGCTGACGAAGCTTTTGCCAAAGCTTGCCGCCGTGGGCTTCGAGATCGAGATAGTCGACCAAAACACCGCCCGACTGCTCTCTGTGCCGTCGTTCGTCCACAACGCCGACTACGCTGAGCTTGTGCGCGATGTGCTCGAGGAGCTGTCGGAGTACAACCCCGAAAGCCCAGGGATCGTGCGGCGCCTTGCGGCAAGCATCGCCTGCCACGCGGCAATAAAGGCGGGGCAAAAGCTCTCTCAGGACGAGATGGGCGCGCTCTTCGATGCACTCTTCGAGTGCGAAGACCCCTATCACTGCCCTCACGGCAGACCGACCGTCGTCAAGTTCACAGTCGCCGAGCTTGAGAGGATGTTCGGAAGGAGGGACTGAAGCCCTATGGGCGAGATCGCGGCGGTTTTGGGCTTGGGCAATCCGGGTGCAGACTACGCCGAAACGAAGCATAACCTCGGGTATATGGTCGTCGACAGGCTTTTGGGGCTTTTCGGCGGCGTGTGGCGCGCGGGGAGGGGGGAGTTCGTCTACGCGCCCGTGAGGATAGCCGAAAGGGACGTTTTCCTCCTGCGCTCAACGACCTTTATGAACGCAAGCGGCGTTGGCGCCAGGGACGCGCTGGAGTCGCTGGGCATACCGCCCGAGGGGCTTCTTGTCGTGCTCGACGATTTCGCAATCCCCTTCGGCGAACTCAGGCTGCGCAGATCAGGCTCGGACGGCGGGCACAACGGGCTTGCGTCGATCATCTTCCACCTGGGGACAGAGCGCATCCCGCGCCTTAGGGTTGGCATAGGTCCGCTGCCCGACGGAGGTGATGCCGTGGAGTTTGTGTTAAGCGAGTTCCCGCCTGAGCAGAGGCGCAAGCTGCCCGTGGTCATCGACTTCGCGTGCAGCGCCGTGGAGACCGCGGTCGCCCTCGGGATCGAAGCCGCAATGAACCAGTTCAACCGCAGGCGCGCAGACTAATTTCCCCTTTCGGAGCAAAGGGAGCGGATTTATCTTTTGGAAAAGCTATGCTCTGGGCGTCGGTGGGAATAGGTCTTGTTGTGAGCCTGCTTTTTGCCGAGTGGCTTGGTCTTGCGGCAGGCGGACTCGTCGTGCCGGGGTATGTCGCCCTCTTCTGGCACAAGCCGCTGCAGATAGTCGGGACGTCCGTGGCGGCTGCGCTCGCACTCGCAACGCTTAAGATCATCTCTACAAAAGCCTTCATCTACGGAAGGCGAAGGCTTGTGCTCACCATACTCCTCGGGTTCATCTTCGGGTCGCTTATGAGGTACGTTGCATCCCGGAGCGGGCTTGCGCCCTACCTCTCGTTCGACCCGATAGGGTACGTCATCCCGGGCCTTATGGCCTACTGGATGGAGAAGCAGGGGGTCGTTGAGACGGCGTCGGCGCTCGTTGTGGCGAGCATCATAGTTAGGCTCGTCGTCATCCTCATAAACGGCGGGTCCCCCATACACGAGGTTTGGTTCTGATGTTCTGGCGCACGACACGTGTAGGCAAAGGGGCGCTTGTTTTCCTTGCCTTGGTTGGGCTTGCACTCATCGCCGTCGTCGAGGGCACGCTTCATGTGGTAAAGCTTCCGTGGTTCGAGCAGAAGCTTTCGGCAGCAAAGCTTGCCGCAAGGGCGCAGGAGGTGATACGCTCCGCGGTCGCCGAAAGGCGCATCGTCGTCGACCCCATAACCGACCCCAACGAGACGGGCCTTATAGGCGAGCAGTTCACCCTGATAACCACCGACCAGGGCGACCTGGAGGCGAAGCTCACCACCACAGATCCCAACTGGGCGGCGGTCGTTGTGCACATGCTCAAGCTTGCGGGTGTTGAGCGCGGCGACTACGTCGCGGTATCGTGGACGGGATCGATGCCGGGAATGAATATTGCCGTTCTCGCCGCCTGCGAGGCTGTTGGGGCAAAGCCCGTGATAATATCGTCCGTCGGCGCGTCGATGTGGGGGGCGAACAATCCCGACTTCGCCTGGCTCGATATGGAGAGGGTCCTTTACGAGCGCGGGGTTTTCCACCACAGGAGCGTTGCCGCTTCGATAGGCGGTCGCGGCGACAGGGGCGGAAACCTCTCGCCCGAGGGACGAAGGCTTTGCCGCGAAATCGTCAAACGAAACGGAATACCCCTCATCGAGGAGCAGACCCTCGATGATGCGATAAAAAAGCGCTACGAGACCTTCATGAGCCATCTGCCGCCGGGCAAGCGATACAAAGCCTACGTCAACGTCGGCGGTGGGCTCGCATCCATCGGCTCCTTCTACAACCTCGAGATAATCCCCGCGGGGCTTGTGAAAACACTCCCCCGAAGGAACTACCCCGTTCGCGGAACGATGATCCTCTTCGGCGAGAAGGGCGTTCCCATAATATGCTTGACCAACATAAAGGCGCTTGCGCACAGGTACGGCATGCCCATTGCGCCGCATCCGCTGCCTGAGCCCCCGGCCGGCGGAATATTCTTCGAAAAGCACTACAGAACTGATCTTGTCACGGCTATGCTTGCCTTCTACGCCGCACTCACGTTCTTTGTGATACGGATAGACGTCAGGGAGTACCTTCGTCGCAGGCGGAGGAGGTCGTGATGGCGCGAGCCTGGGTGGCAACCCTCGCTGTGTGTGCCGTTCTTTTTGCCGGCGCGGCTCTGTACGTGGTCGATTCGGCGAGGTGCATAGGTTGCCGGCAGTGCGTGGCGGTTTGCCCTGTGGGCGCCATCCAGGTGGTCGGCGGCAAGGCGGTGATAGACCCCCAAAAGTGCATAGGCTGCGGCAAGTGCGCCCTCGTTTGCCCAACGAAGGCAATCTCCAAGGTGGCTCCAGCCGGCACGACGGCGGTCGAAGTCCGGGAGACCACAGCAACCGCCACAGTGGCCGACTCTGCCGAAACCCTTTCTGTCGACACCCTCGCCGTGCGAAGGGCTTTCGTCGACACCTCGCGCTGCGTGGGGTGCAAGCTGTGCCTTCGGGCGTGCCCTGTGGGCGCAATAGAGATAATAAAGGGCAAGGCGGTGATAGATCCCGAAAAGTGCATAGGCTGCGGCAAGTGCGTCTCCGTGTGTCCTGTCAAGGCTATATCGTGGGTCGGCGATGAAGGTGGTGGTGGGGACATCGAACAGGGACAAGTTCGCTGAGATAGTGGAGATTTTGCGTCCCGATGAGCTTGGCGTTGAGCTTGTCTTCGGCGGTGATCTGGTGGATTCACCGCCCCCCGAGACCGGTTCTGACTTTCTGGAGAACGCGACGCTTAAGGCGAGGTTTTACAGCGAGGCGAGCGGTCTGCCCGCCATCGCCGACGACTCCGGGCTTGTTGTGGATGCGCTTGGCGGCGCGCCGGGCGTTATGTCGGCGCGATATGCCGGCGAGGGCTGCTCGTACGAAGAGAACAACAGAAAGCTTTTGCGCAAGCTTTCGGGCGTGCGGGGGGAGGACCGCAGGGCGCGCTTCGTATGCGTTGCCGTGCTGTGGATGCCCGACGGGAAAAGCTTCTCCACCGCCGGAACGCTCGAGGGCAGAATAGCCGAAAGCCCGCGCGGAAGCGGCGGCTTCGGATACGACCCAATATTCGAGCTCCCCGACGGAAGGACAGTCGCACAGCTCTCCCGTGCCGAGAAAAACAGAATAAGTCACCGCGCCAAGGCGTTCGTGCAGATGCGCGGAGTGCTGGCCGTCGTGGCTAAGATGTGGAAAAGCCTACATACTGAAGGGGACGGGCGTAAAGGTGAGGACGAAGATGGCGAGGCAGATGTATCCAACAGCCGTTCGTGATGCGCCAAGGGGTGCGTCGGGGTTGATGAGCGGGGGATGCCGCACGCCGAGGATGAACATCACCAAAAGCGCCCAGAAAAGCCATCCAAGCCAGAAGAAGCCGAGGGGGATAAGCCCCAAAAGGACGATGCGGTAGATCCTGTATGCTCTCTCTCCCCACAGGGCGTATGCGATGTGCCCTCCGTCGAGCTGACCTATGGGCAGCAGGTTGAGCGACGTGACGAAAAGCCCAAGCCATGCCGCAAAAGCCATAGGCGAAAGGTAAAGCTCCATCTGCGGCGGCGGTGAGCCGTGGATGAGGTATACGACGAGTTTGAGTATAAGTGAGCTTCCCAGGCGAATCCCCGCCACAACTTCCTTCGTCGGAACGAACTTCGACGTATATACGCCGTAGACGAGCACAGGGATCGCGACTATGAACCCTGCCAGCGGTCCTGATGCGCCGATGTCCATGAGGGCGCGCCTGTCGACTATGCGCTCGCGTATCCTTATGAACGCGCCGAACGTCCCCACAAGCGTGGGCGCCGGAATGAAGTATGGCAGCGTTGCGCGGATGTTGTGGAACCTCGAGGCGAAGTAATGCCCCATCTCGTGCACGCCGAGGATGAAAAGGAGCGGCACGGAGAAGCGAAGCCCGGAAAGAACTCTCCGCAGGTCAAAGCCCTCCCCCTCCGACATAAGCGCCCCGGCGAGGGTCGTCGTGCACACGGTCGCAAAAAGGAGAAGCACGTTCACCCACCACCTGTCCCTCGGTTGCGGTGGGCGAAGATGCTCGAACGAAACGAACTTCCCCTGCGGAAAATGGCTCAGTTCACTCATCCCCCCTGTAGCCGGAAAGGTATATGAATCTCCCCAAAAGCTTCACGTATTCCGAGAATTCGCCCTTTGTGGGCAGGTCCCTTTCGATTATGTGCTGGACGCCGCCTGCCTGGGCGTCGAGCATGTCGGCGTGGTGGAGCACGATCGCCTCGAGGGTCTTCGGAACCACAGGTGAACCCGCCTCAAGCTCGCCGTGGTGGGAGAGCACAAGGTGCAAAAGCTCGTCCCTGAGCCTTTCGGGGAACTCCCCAAGCTTGCGGATCGCCTCGTCGACCATCATCGCGCCCAAAACGACGTGCCCCAAAAGCCTGCCCCGGGGCGTGTAGTCGAAAAAGCCGTGGATCGATATCTCCTCGACTTTGCCGATATCGTGCAGGAGGGCGCCGGCAACCAGAAGATCCCTGCGGGCGCTCGGGTAGAAGCTGCTTGCCGTGTCGCAAATCCTTGCGACCTTTAGAGTGTGCTCGATAAGCCCGCCAACGTAAGCGCCGTGCCAAAGTTTGGCGGCAGGATACGTGGAAAACCTTTCGGCAAAATCGCTTTCGGGAACAAATATGCTGCGCAAAAGCTTTCCAAGGTGCTCGTCCTCAACCGTGTCGACCACTTCCTCCAGTCTGCGCCAGAGCGCGGCGGGCGTATACCTCCCCTTCGGCAAAAGCTCCAAAAGCGATACCTCGCCGGGCTGCGCCCTCCTGACGCTCTCTATCGAAAGCCACCTCTGACCCTTGTACTCCGTCCCCCGCCCCCTGATCCTGACGGCATCGCCTTCCGAAAGCTCCTCCGCCAGCGCTACGGCGTCCTCGCCCCAGTAGCTGCCCCTGATCCTGCCGCGAGAACACCCAAGCTCCATCACCAAAAATGGCTTGCCCTCGTGGTGACGAAGCTCAAGCCACCTTATGGCGAAAAACTCATCCACAACCTCACCAAGACCTATGTTGCGTATGTGGCTCATCTTTTGGAGATGCGTCTTATGACCTGTGTGTCGATTTCGACTTTTGCCGCGGCGCGAAGCGAGTCGACGAGGTTGCGCAAAGCCTCCCCAAAGCGCTCTTCGAAGATGCGCTGTCGTATCTTTTCGTAAACCTCCCCAAGCGAGCGGACCGTGCCCGCGGGCTTCTTGTCCACAACGAAGAAGAAGTGGTATCCGTTCTGCGTCCTAAGTGGACCGACCACCTCGCCAACTCCCGCCCTAAAGACCGGTCGCACAAGCGAGGGGAGTATATCGGCTTTGCCGAACCAGCCGATGTCGCAGCTGTCTTTTTCCGAAAACTCCCTCGAGAATCGCCTTGCCACCTGGCAGAACGGCTCGCCTGCGGCAAGCAGCTTCTTCACCGTGTCGGCGGTGGCTTTATCGGGCACGATTATGTGCAGGGCGTGGACTTCGTCGTGCTCGCGGACGAAGTCGCCCTGGTGGCTGCGGTAGTAGAGCTCCACGTCGCGCTCGCTCACCTTTATCGTCGGCGCAACCAGCTTCTGCCGCAGGAACTCCACGAGGATCTTTCGCCTTGCGGCAGCGAGCTTCCGCGCCGTCTCGGGGTCATCCTCCGCGCCGCGGGAGAGGGCGTAGTTGGCAAGCAGAACGTCGTCCACCCACTCGCCCACGATCGAAAGCCACTGCTCGAGGGTCACGTCGCCCCTGAACTCCGGCGGAACGTACTCCACAAGCTCGTCTGTGGTGAGGATTTCGCCGTCGACGGCGGCGACGGCGTTGTGTGGCTTCTCCTCGTGGCCGCAGCCCTGAATGCAAAAAGCCGCCACTGCGAGCAGAAGATGTGGCAGGACCCTGTTCATGGGGGTGTTGGCGGGGTCGCAACCGCGCGACCCCGCACGCAAACGGCTATCTCCTCGCGTGTTGCGCCTCGCCGTAGCGAGACTTGTCTATCGTCTTCTCGATCTCGGATTCGTAAATCTTGACGCCGTACTTCGCCTTCGCTTGCTCCACCCACTGCTTGTACCTCTCCTGCCGCATCTTGTTGCGCAGGCGCGACTTGATGATGCGCTTGACCGACTCAAACGGCTTCACCTGCGGCGGACGAACCTCAACAAGCTTTATAACCGAATACTTCCCCTGGAACGGTATGGGCTGCGGGTAGATCTCACCGGGCTTTATGGTCTTTGCGGCTTTGAAGAGCTCGGGGTACCGCCTTTCGGAGAAGAACCCCAGGTCACCCCCTTTGTCCTTAGTGTAGGCGCGCAGGGAGTGCTTCTTCGCGAGGGAGGCGAAGTCGGCTCCCTTCTTAAGCTTTGCGATTAGGTCTTCGGCTTCCTTGCGCGTCGCAACCTGGATCTCGAGGACGTGGACCTTCTCGGGGTCCATGAAGGAGTCGGGGTGGGCGTCGTAGAAGGCGCGGATCTGCTCCTCGGTTGGCTCAACGCCCTTGTAGAGGTAGTTCTTGCGGAAGGCGTTTATCATAAGCCGCTCGAGCTGCTCGGTGTAAAGCTTTTTGTAGACGTCGGTCTGCTCGATGTTAAGCTCGTCCGCCTTCTTTTGGAGAAGGTCGGTCTGCAGCATGTTCTTGACGAACTCCCTGAGTCCGTCGGCGTCGGTTATCTTCGGCTTCCTGAAGGGTGGGAGTGTTCGGTACGCCGAGTCGAGCGAGGCTATCGTCCACTTCCCGTACTTCCAGGTGCAAAGCTCCATCGAAAGCTTCTCCGGCGAGAAGGATGGTTCGCCGCCTTCCTGCGAGCTCTTCTGGAACGCGTCCAGAACGACCTTGACCGCGTCGTCGTTGAACTTGAAGCCCGCATCGTTGAAGACGTCCTCTATGATCTTGCGGGCAAGCTCGACCCGCTTGCGCCTCATAAGGCTTTTCGTTATGCGCTCCTTCTCCTCCTCGTAGGGTTTGACGCGGTCGTTGGGCTTTCTGTCCACAAGCTTTATTATGTGCCAGCCGAAGCGGGTCTTCACGGGCTTTGAGAGCTCGCCGGGTTTGAGGGCGTATGCGGCGTCCTCGAAGGGCGCAACCATGGTGAGGGCAGTGAACTCCCCAAGGTCGCCGCCCCTGTCCTTGTTCGAGCGATCCTCGGAGTAGATCTTTGCCAGCGAATCGAAGTCGGCGCCGTTCTGGAGCATGGCGTATATGGAATCGGCAAGTGCCTTGCTCTTGACGAGAATGTGCTTCGCGTGCAGCTTCACCTTCATCCGCTCGTAGACCGCTTTGATCTCCTGC
The DNA here is from genome assembly GCA_965552135.1 of uncultured bacterium. Classification (GTDB taxonomy): domain Bacteria; phylum UBP14; class UBA6098; order B30-G16; family B30-G16; genus CBEVQY01. Next base: position 70,192 of record CBEVQY010000009.1, read on the forward strand.
TCAGGTATATCCTGCACCTTCTGTTCGACCTCAAGCTTATAGAGCGCGTTGAGGCGGATGTTCTTCTTCCTGCCCTCCATCTGCTTTAGGATTTCGGGGTCTTTGTCGAGTCCGGCGTCGTATGCGCCCAGGACGAGGAGCTTGTCCTCGACGAGCGATTCAACTCGTCTTTTGCGCGCTTCAAGCTCGTCCTCGAAGCTCTTGAACCGCGCGGGACCCATCGCCTTGTTGAGGTCGTCGGCGGTTATGGTGTATTTCCCGACCTTCGCCACCACACCGGGCTGTGGTCCAGCGCAGCCGCCCAAAAGCAAAGCCACTGCCAAAGCGGCGAAGAAGGCTGCAGAAGTCCTCGTCATTTCTCACCTCCTCAGTTTGGATTCTCCCCTTTCATTCCCCAAAGCTGCTGTCTGAGGACCTCGAGGCGTTCGGAAAGATCCCTCTCCTTGCGGCGTTCCTGCTCCACGACGTTCCGCGGAGCCTTCGAGAGGAACTGCTCGTTCGAAAGCTTCGACCTCGTTGCGGAAAGCGCCTTCTCGAGCCTCGAGACCTCCCGCTCCAGCCGCGCTATCTCCTTGTCTATGTCGACTATGCCTTCAAGCGGCAGGTACACCTCGCCCTTTGCGGTTGCCGCGACTCCGCAGGGGGATTTCGGTTTGCCGTCGGCGACGACGAAGTCGTCGATGCGGGCGAGGAACTTCACAAGCTCCGCGTGCGAGACCACCGAAGCGGCGGAGTCGTCGCGGGGAACGAAGTGAACCTCGCCAACCCTCTTCGTCCCGATGCCAACGGCGGCTTTGATGCCTCTTATCGCCACAACCGCCTCCTGCAGCGCCGAGAACTCCTCCTCAGCCGCGAGATCAAGCCAGTCCTCGAACTCCTCGGGCTGCGGGTAGGGGGCGATCATTATGCTTTTGACCTCGTCCGTAACGAGCCCTTCCACGACCGTGCCGAGCCTGTGCCAAAGCTCCTCGGTGAGGTAGGGCAGGACGGGGTGCATAAGTCGCAGAAGTGGTTCGAACACAGCAAGCGCCACCACCTTTTCGTCCCTGTCGACCGGCAGACGGAGCTTTGCCCCCTCGAGGAACCAGTCGCAGAACTCCCGCCAGAAGAACCTGTGAAGCGCCGAGACGGCTTCGTCGAGGCGAAAGCTCTCGAAAGCCTCGTTGACCTCGCGGACGGCGCGGGCAAAGCGAGAGCAAATCCACCTGTCCAGAAGAGAGCTGGGCTTTGGCGACGAAAGCTCGTCCTTGCTTATGCGGTCGTCGCCGATGTTGAGGAAGAGGAGTCGGCTTGCGTTCCACACCTTGTTCGCGAAGTTGCGACCCACCTCAAACGACTTCATCTCCAAAAACAGGTCCTGCCCTGCGGCAGCCTGGGAGATGAGCGTGTACCTGAGGGCGTCGCGACCGTAGAGCCTGACGACATCGAGCGGGTCGATGCCGTTGCCAAGCGACTTCGACATCTTCCTGCCCAGGGCATCCCTCACCGTGCCGTGGATGTATACGGTGTGGAACGGCTTTTCGCCCATAAAGTGCAGCCCGGCCATGATCATCCGCGCAACCCAGAAGAATATTATCTCCGAAGCCGTCACGAGGACGTCGGTGGGGTAGAAGCGCTTGATGTCTTCGGTCTGTTCGGGCCATCCGAGGGTGGAGAAGGGCCAAAGCCACGACGAAAACCACGTATCGAGCACGTCGGGGTCCTGCCTGAGGGGGACATCTTTGCCGTAGTGGTCCTTCGCGAGGCGGCGGGCTTCCTCCTCTTCGACCGCAACGAACTCCGCGCCGTCGGGACCATACCAAACGGGTATCCTGTGTCCCCACCAAAGCTGCCGCGAAATGCACCAGTCCCTTATGTTCTCGAGCCAGTTGAAGTACACGCCCTCCCATCTTTTTGGCAAAAACCGCACCTCGCCGCGCTTGACTACGTCGATGGCGGGTTTTGCCAAAGGCTTCATCCGAACGAACCACTGGGTCGAAAGGTAAGGCTCAACGACGGTGCCGCACCTGTAGCAGTGACCTATCGCGTGGGTGTGCTTCTCGACCTTGACCAAAAGCCCCTCCCTCCGAAGGTCCTCGACTATGCGCTCCCTCGCTTCGTATCTTTCCGCGCCGCTGTATCTGCCCGCGTTCTGGTTCATCATCGCCTTCTCGTCCATCACGACGACGAGGGGCAGGTTGTGCGCCTGGCCGATCCAGTAGTCGTTTGGGTCGTGTGCTGGTGTGACCTTGACGGCGCCAGTGCCGAACTCCGGATCAACCGCATCGTCGGCTATGATGGGAAGCTCGTTCCCGACGTCGATCTCCTCT
>CBEVQY010000010.1:0-70613 GCA_965552135.1 uncultured bacterium
TTTGGTTATTTCGGATATAGATTTGCCGTTTGGTGTTGAGTTATTGGGTTTGTGGAGATGGGACAGTGAGTCGGGGGTGTATTATATGACGGAAGAGTTGTTGCCTTGTCGAGGTTATTGGGGTTTGTTTACAGGAGGCGGAAGAATCAAAGTGGGAGGCGAGTAGCTCCAGGGGCGCAGGTGAGGGTCGTTGCAGCCACATTAGTTCTCCTTACTTTTTGTGTTTTTGCTGCTGAGAGTGATATATTTGGCGGCGAGGTCTTTGTGGAGGAAGGGGTTTCCGGGCGCGCCAGAAGCCTGTGGAAGGCGGTTGGGTTATCCCTTCTTTTGCCCGGTGCGGGTGAGTTTTATCTTGGCTTGCCGCGCAGCGGTGCGCCGCTCGCCCTTGCGGACGGAATTGCCTGGTCGTGCGCGGCTGGATTCGCCGTGTGGGCATCGTGGCGCGAAGACGAATATAAAACCTTCGCTGCCGAATACGCAGGCGTCGATATTGAGGGTAAAGACGATAAGTTCTTCAGAACCATCGCGCTTTACCAAAGCCGCGACGATTATAATTACTACACGCTTCTTGCCGAGCGCAGCAGAGGAAACCTATACCCAGAGACCGACGAGTGGTACTGGCGCTGGCGGAGCGAGGATGATATGGTGAGGTATTACGACATCTGGAGCTCGTCCCGTCGTTCGTGGCGGAACTTTAAGGTGGCGCTTGGGATCGCTGCTCTCAACAGGATTATAAGCGTCATCAACGTCGTCAGGCTTTGGCGGGGCGGTGCAGGCAGATGGTCGATGTACGTTGCCCCGATGCCGTCGCCCAAGGGCGACGCAGGCGTGACCATCGGGGTGAACGCAAGGTTCTAAAATGGGCGCGTGCTGAAAATGAGATTTTTAAAGCTTGTGCTGGTTCTGGCTTTTGTTGGGTTTTCCGCGGGGCAGGAGCTCGTTTCCCTCACCAATGGGCAGGTCGTTGTCGTCGTCGACAGGGTGACGGGTCAGTTCGCTATAGGTAGCGCGTCGGGGATGCCTGTGATCGAGGGCTTCCCCGACGACCCACACCATACTCATCTTATAATAAGATGCGGCGGCGAAACGTATTCGAACCTGCCGGGTCTTGCCGACTACGACCTCATCCTCCGCGACACCGCCGCAGTCTACGACAACACGCTCTCGATCGTGTGGAACGTGTCGGCGATGATAGCGTGGAAGAAATTTTACACGCTCGACGTCGATTCGCTGCGGCAGTTTATTTATATCGAGAACGCCTTCTATAACGAGTCGCCGGACAGCGTTCCGGTTGGCTTTCTGGAGTATATGGACGTTCGCGTTGGCGACAACGATGCGCCGACGGTCGAGGTTCCGGGCTCCGTTTTCACGACGGAATGCGGCTTTGCCGCGGACGACGTCCCCGCCTACTGGACGCTTTTTAGAAACTACGGCGACACTATCTGCGACGTCGCCGCGGGCGTACCGATCGGAAGGGATATGCTCTACGCAGACAGGATCATCTTCAGCGACGTGGACTACGTCGATTCGGTCCTCTGGGATTTTATGCCGCTTTCCAGGGGGATCGACGACCTTGCCGTGCTCATACGTTGGGACGAAAGGTACCTCGGTCCGTACGAGGTTTACCTCACGGGCTATTACTATGGGCTTGGCTATCCGAACTGGGGCGTTGGCGATACGCCCTACTTTGAGCCTTCCTCGTTCGTTGTGAGCGGTCCGTTCCCGAATCCCACAAACGGCGCCACGAGGATATGCGTCGACGTCGTCGGTCCCTCCTCGCCCCTGGAGATCGCCGTATTCGACCGCGCCGGCAGGCTCGTTAAAGTCCTGTTCGACGGGCTCTGCGGCCCCGGCAAACACAGCTTCACTTGGAGCCTTGAAGACGGAGGTGGGAGAGAGGTTTCCTCAGGGATCTATTTTGTTGAAGTTAGGCTCGGCGGGCACGTCTGCACAAGGCGTGTGGCCGTAGTCAGGTAGGCTTTTGAGGGGGTTTTTAAGATGAGGCTTTCGGTTTTTGTGGCGCTGGGCGCTGTGTTGGCTTTTGCCTCGGCGACCGACGTTATCTCTCCCAAGCTTTCCGCGAGGCTCCAGAGCTGCGGCGACGGGGAGATGGTCCCCGTTGTGGTTTGGCTCGGTGATCCTCCCGGGTGGGCACAGCGGCGCGAGGAAATCATGTCCATGCCCGCAGGCAGAGCTCGCATAAGGGCGACTGTGGAGGCGCTGAAGGAGTTTTACTTCTCGTACGCTGAGCCTGTGCTCCGGATCGTCGACAGGTACGAGTCGCAGGGCGATGTGGTCTTCGGGAGGCATCTTTGGGGTGCGTTTTCGTTTTCGATGCGTGCGACGAAGGATGCGATCTACGCCGTTTCGGGGCATCCGCGTGTGCGCGCCGTTTTTCTGGATGAGCCCATCAAGGCGCGCTTCGTGCTCCCATATGACCCCACAAACCCCTTCAGCCGCGACATCTGGCTTTCGAAGCGTCCCGCGGTGCCCGATGCGGTTTCGTGTATGTCGAACGCCTGGCAGGTGACGAAAATCGACGCCGACGACGCATGGGCTATGGGATACGACGGGAGCGGCGTTGTGGTTGCCATATTCGATACGGGCGTCGACTACACCCATCCCGACCTTTCCGGCAGGATGTGGCACAACCCCGACGATCCCATCGACGGCTCCGACAACGACGGCAACGGCTTCGTGGACGACTACTACGGCGCCGATTTCTACGACGGCGACGGTGATCCCATGGACAATCCGTCGTCGATACACCACGGCACGATGTGCGCCGGGATGGTTGCCGGCGACGGCACGAGCGGAACGACCACCGGCTCGGCGCCGGGCGCAACCATCATGGCGATCCGCGTGGGGGACGGCTCCAACTTCGTCAGCGGGTCCGATGAGGTCGCGGCGTTTCAGTATGCCCTCGAGCACGGCGCACAGGTGGGAAGCATGAGCTACGGTTCATACCCAACAAACAGCGTGAAGGATTACTACCGTTACGTTATGAACAACACATTCGGCACGGCGGGCGTGGTTATTTGTGTTGCCGCGGGCAACGGCGACGGTTCGGGAGGGCATTACTCCGTGCCCTACGATATATCCTCCCCCGCCGATGTTCCGCCGCCTTGGTATCGCCACGCCGACTCTTCGCCGCCGGGTCCTGTCATCGCCGTTGGAGCGACGACGACGTCCGACGCTTGGGCGAGCTGGGCGTCGAGGGGACCGACGCAGTGGGACTTCACGGGCTACTACGGCAGCTGGCACGACTACCCCGCAGCCGACAGGCTCATGAAGCCCGACGTCGCCGCGCCCGGAGAGTGGGTTATAACGACCGAATACGGCGGCGGATACACCTACACCGACGGAACGTCCTTTTCGTGTCCGCTTACGGCGGGCGTTGTGGCGCTTATGCTCTCGAAAAACGCTTCGCTTACGCCGCTTGAGATAGACTCCATCCTCGAGGCTACGGCGAAGGACGTTGATGATCCCGGCAGGGACAATTACACCGGCGCGGGTCGCGTGGACGCCGACAGCGCACTCATGCTCGTCTCGGGGAAGGCTTTGGTCGTGGATTCGGTTCGAATAGACGATGCTGGCACAGGCGACGGAGACGGGAACATCGACCCCGGCGAGACGGCAAACTTTGTGATCTTTTTGCGCAACGCCGCAACGCAGCCGGCGCCCGGGGTAACGCTCACACTCACCTCCGTGACAAACCCACACGTCACGATCGTGGACGGTTCCTCAAGCTACGGCACCATCGCCGCGGGCGAAACAAGATCAAACACAGCTGATCACATAGTGCTTTCCGTGTCGCCGACGGCAAGATACACCGAGTACTGCAAGTGCTACGTCACCCTTGCCGATGCCGAGGGCTACAGCAAGCCCGACTCCTTCGCCTTCAGGGTGGGGGTTTATCCGCTTGTGTTCCGCTATCAGGATACGCTTGCCACGCTCCTTCTGGGCTTCACCGACTTCGGCACGATAGGCTATCCAACCTTCGGCAACCTCGCCTGGCCGTGGCCCTCCGACAGCACAAACCTCCTTTATGTGGGCGAGGTGATGGTTGGCGAAAGCGACGCCTACGTCGCCGACGGAATGGAGGAGTTTTGGCCGTTCGATACCATCGAGTTTATCTACGGCGGCTCGGTGGGGGATGTGGAGGCGTTCACAACATACATAGACACCACAAACACATATCAGATTTACCAGTACAGCTACAGCTGGCGCTCGGCGCCCAACAACGACTTTGTGATCTTTTTCTTCCGCATCCATAACTTCGGCTCGACGACGATAAGCAACGCCCTTGCGGGCTTCTACTGTGACTTCGACATCCCGCCCTACGACACGAACTACGCCCAGCTAAGCTCGTCGGACGAGTGGGGGTATATGTATCACAGCGCCTCGGGCAAGTACGTTGGCGTTGTTGCTTTGGATGGTTTTGTTCGCGGCAGCGTTGTGGATAATCCCACCTACGTTTACGGAAGCGACGTTGGCGGCATGGGCTGGACCGATCAGGTCAAGTGGAACTTCCTTTCGGGTACCTACAGCCAAAGCTCGGGCACAAGCCCAAGCGATTACTCCCTCATTCTTGCGTTCGGTCCGTTTACGATAGAGCCCGGCGGGTACGAGAGCTTCGCCGCGGCCGTCGTCGCCGGAGGCGGGCTTTCCGATTTCCAGAACAACGCCACTCAGGCGAAGGACGTCTACAGCGTATATTCGGCGGCGATGGGCTGCGGCGGCGCGAAGCCTCGGGATGTTGTGCTGTTCGGCGTCTATCCCAACCCGTTCAACGGCGTTGCGGAGGTGAGAGTTGCGCTTGCTGCGCCAAAACGCGTCTCCGTCGACGTCGTCGACATCTGCGGCAGGGTTGTTCAAAGCTTTGGGGAGCTTGACCTCGCCGCAGGGATGCACAGGCTCGCCTGGCGGTGCGACGAAGGGCTTCCTTCGGGGATGTACCTCGTCCGCCTGCGCGCCGGAGACGAAACGTTGCTGCGGAGGGCTTTTCTGGTGAAGTAGAGCCTGAGAGGGGGCGGGGGCGCCCCCTCAAGTTTTATGTGGGGGAAGGTGAACAAAGACATACGAAGCGCCCCCATAGGTGTTTTCGATTCGGGCGTTGGGGGGCTTACGGTCGTTGCCGAGGTTTTCAAGAAGCTTCCCGCGGAGTCTGTGATCTACCTGGGCGATACGGCTCGCTATCCCTACGGACCGCGCTCGGCGGAGATCGTGCAGAGGTTCGCCCTGCAGGGGGCGAGGTTTTTGATGGGTTTTGGGATAAAGGCTCTGCTTGTCGCGTGCAACACCGCCTCAAGCGTCGCCCTGGACGTTTTGAGGCGATGGATATCGGTTCCCATCTTCGGCGTTGTCCTCCCCGGCGCGAGGGCTGCAGTCAGGGCAAGCCGCAAAAAGAGGATAGGCGTCATAGGGACCGTTGGCACCATAAACTCTGGCGCGTATCAGAGGGCGATAGCCGAGATAGACGGGGACGCGGAGGTCTTTGCGAAGGCGTGCCCCCTTTTCGTTCCGCTGGCGGAGGAGGGGTGGCACACGGGTCCTGTGGTTGAGGCTGTGGCGCACCACTACCTCGACGACCTCGTCGCACGCGGGATAGATACCCTCGTTCTGGGCTGCACCCACTACCCCCTCCTTGTGGGCGCGATAAGCCGCGTGGTGGGCGGTGAAGTCGCGATAGTCGATTCGGCGAGCGCTGTGGCAAGCGAGCTTCGCGCCTTCCTGGAGAAAGAAGGGCTTTTGTGCGGGGAGGGTTCGCCTTCTGCGAGGTTTTTCGTCACCGATGCGCCCGAAAGGTTCGCCAAAGTGGGCGAAAACTTTTTGGGACGAAGCCTTGCCTCGGTGGAGAGGGTTAACATCGACCTTTAAATGCTTGCATTTTGTTCCCTGAAGCGCTATTGTAAATAAATACGCGGTGAGATAGGAGGCGTTGGTTATGAATACTCGCAGTGTCGTTTTGTTTTGTTTGGCGTTTGTGGGTGTTTTGCTCGCCGCATCGGGCTATTACCTGGCGGGTCCTGGTGAGACGTGTTGGTGGACGCAGCGCGAGGACACGCCGATACGCATCGAGGTTGTGGATTCGTCCGATGCCCACCCCGCCTGGCTGGGCAAGTTCGGGATCGGAGGGAATCCCGCCGCCTTCCCGAGGCTTACGCACAACTTCCACTGGCCGCTCGACAGGGGAGAGCAGCACTTCGTCCTCAACCTCGACGGAACCTTCTTCTCGAACTACCCCTACGTAAGCGGCTACTGCGGCATACCCCTAAGCAGCCTTGGATTCTACTACCTTGTCGATTCGTTCTTCGTTGCCAACGATACCTTCAGCTTTCCCGATAGCTTTGGCACGTGGGTTGGGGTGACATCCCACTGGCGCATACGTGGTTCTGTTGGCTACATCGATATCTACCAGGAGCTTAAGCCCGTCCGGCGCACCTTCGGTCCCGACAGCGTGGGGATGTGCAGGATCAAGTATCGCGTCGTCAACAACGATATAGTTGCGCACACCGTTGGGCTGAAGCTTGTTGTGGACGTCGACATAAACGGCAACGACCGTCCCGATGTGGCGATAGCGGGCACATTTTCGCCCACAAACGGCTTCTTCCAGGCGCCTGTGCCGGCGTACTGGCAGGCGTATGACAACATATCGGACCCCTCGGCGGTTGTTGCCAGGGGGATTCTTCGCGGCGGGGACTGCACACCGCCCGATATCTTCGCCGTCGGAAACCGATACCCGTTCTACAACTACATCTGGATCGAGCCCTCGTGCACGACGACGGGCGATTCCCTGTGGACGACGTATTGGCCCGGGTCGCCCACCTTCGACGTCGGGTTCGCAATCCAGTGGAACCCCATCACGGTCGACGCCGGGTCGTACAGGGACTTTGTGACCTACTACGGCTTTGGCTCGAACTACAACCCGCCCCACGCGATCAACGTAAGCCCGATCCCGTTCGATGTGACGCCGTACAACTGCACCATCGACACCGTCTACGAGCTTTGCGCGGTCGTTTGGCAGGAGGATGAGCTTGGTGCGACGTACAACAACGTTGTTGTCTGCGTCGACCCGCCTGATCCGATGGCGGTTTTGGATACGACGACGGGGACGCTGCTTGACTCAAGCTGCATAACCCTCGACTCCCTGCCGGTCTCCGACCCACACAACCTCTGCTGGCTCGTTTACGTGCCCCTGTCGCTTATCTCGACGGGCTTTTCGGGATACATCCACTACTACGCAAACTCGCCCGATGCCGACTCTGCCACGTACGACAGCACGGCGATAACCGTCCCGCACTTCTCGCAGATACCCCCGGATATGTGGTTTTTGGGCGCAAGTGATCTGGTCTTCGTAAACTGCACCACTTACGTTGCTGAGTTCGCCTACAGCGACGACGAGGGCGTTCAGCTTCCGCTTGCATCTGAGATACCTCCCATCGTAAACGGCGTGAGCGACCCCGCCTACATCGTTTCGCCTTTGCCCGACAACCCCACAGCCGATACGTTCTACGTCCATCCTCCGGGCACGCTTTTTTACTCGGCAGGGGCGTGCACGATAAGCGTGCCCTATCCGCCCGACATTTACGGCTGCCAGCAGGCGGAGACTTTGACGGTTGTTGCCGTTTGGGACTCGACGCCGCCTGTGGTTTATGATCTCTTCCCTTCGCCCGACAGCGTGGTCACCACGCCGACTCCGACGATAAGCTTTCGCGTTGCCGATTCTCTGGCGGGTGTTGCGCTCGACAGCATCGAGTTCACCGTTGCGGTCGGTGGGCTGCCGCCCACCTCGTTCTACCCCACATCGCCAGGCGTATCCCACTACGGCGACTCGAGCGAATACCTGATAATGTACACTCTCACGGACGTCCCCTGCGAGACCACCGTTACCGTCTGTGTGACGAAGGCGGCTGATCTTGTTTCGGTTTGTCACGCCAACATGTTGCCCGACACGGTTTGCTGGTCGTTTACGGTGGACTACTGTGCTCCGCGGGTGGAGTTCATCACGCCGCCCGAAAGCGTTTACATAAGCTGCGACACCCCGCTTGTCTGCTTTACCGTGGAGGACCTGAACGGCTTTACGACTGATCCGCCCGAGTCGTTCGAGGTGTGGATAGACGACGTTATGTACACTCCTTCGATGTCGCAGGTGAACATAAGCGGCGACACTGTGTGCATAACCGACGAGCTCAACTATCCTTACGCAAGCGGCAGCGAGGTCAGCGTTGAGATCCGAGCTCTGAGCGATACCGTTGGCAACTCGCTCGATTCGGTGGTGAGCCTGGTTTTCTACATCGACAATCAGGGTCCCCTTGTGACCGTCGTCGACCCGCCCGACTCGAGCATCATAGGCGATGTTGCGGGCTTTCCCATCTGCTCCCTCTACGTCCTCGACACCGATTGCGGAGTCGTTATGGAGGGGATGTTCATCCGCGCCTGGACGAGCGGCGGCGATACGTCTGTCCTCTCGGTGCCGACGGAGGCGTACATAAGCCTTTCGGGATACCTCGTCATCCAGCCGGCGTGGACGGGGCTTTCGTACCTGGACACCGTCCACATCTGTTTGGATTCCCTTTTCGACTGCGCCCAGCTCTGCGGACCCAACAACATCGACTCGTCCGTTTGTCTCACCTACATCGTCGACAACGAGGGTCCGTCTGCGGAGCTTGTTCATCCGGAGGAGGGTGCGCACACCTCCTGCATGCCCGGAGCCGACATGCTTGTGTGCGTGAGCCTCGAGGACATCTCGGGGATAGACCCGAGCTCGATCTGTCTTTCCGTTGGGGGTTCGGCGCCTGTGTGCTACCCCGGCGTGAGCTGGGATCCCGTCTCCGGGCAGGCCTGTATGACGGTGCCGTTTGACGCAAGCATCGACGGCGAGTGCGACAGCGTTGCCGTGATAGTCGTTGCGGCAACCGATTCCGTCGGAAACACGTCCGCGTACGAAGACACCTTCTACTACATAGTCGACACTGTGGGTCCGTATATCTCCGCGGTGAGCCCGTCGCACGGGGCTCTGGTTATCTCCGACGACTTCTACGTCGTCTTCCACGACGACTGCGCCGGGATTATGCGATCCTCGGCGGCGTTCCACATCTGGTATCCGCTCCATACGCCCATAATCGATACCATAATCTACGGCAGCGACGGCGTTGTGAGCTGGTCGGGTGATACCGCCTTTGTGTCGCCTGGGATCGGCGTAAACGGCGACTCGGTGTGTGTGCACGTTCAGTACGCCTCCGACAGCCTCGACGTTGCCGACTGCCCGCCCAACGACCTTCAGAACGACACCCTCTGGTGCTTCAAGATAAGCTTTGGTGGACCGTCGATCTCGCTTGTGAGCCCGCCTACGGGCTCTTATCTTTCGTGCGATTCGGTTTGGGCTGTTTTCACCTGTCAGGACAGCCAGGGCGTCGACTCGACGACGATTCACTTCATCTACCAGATAAACAGCGGTCCCGAGGTAGACGTTTATTACCCTGACCCTTCGATAACCTTCGTTGGCGGGGTGGAGGTTCACGACCCCGACACCGTTTACTTCGCTTTGCCCGTTGGGGTTTCGGACGGCGACACGGTCCGCATAAGATTCGATTACGTTGCCGATATGCTTGGCGTTGGCTCTGCCTTGGGGCGCGAGGGGGTGTTTTACGTCGACTTCGGTTCGCCGCAGGTGGTCGATTACGGTCCTTCGGATGCGCCTTCGTCTGCGCCGCTTGTTTGGGCTGTGCTTTCGGACACCATCGCGGGGCTTGAGTACGATTCGCTGTGCTTCTCGATAACGGGCGGACCAAGGTACTGCTTTGGCGATTCCGCCGGCGGAAGCCCTATAGTCTTCTGGAGCTTTGGCGACACGCTTGGCGACACGGCGTTTTTCGATATCGCCGCGGCAGGGACGTCGTTCGCAGGAGGCGATACGGTTGAGGTGTGCGTGCACGTCGTCGACGCGACGGTGCTCTGCCCGCCAAACCCAACCGACTTCTGCTGGGACGTTGTCTTCGAGCTTTCGCCGCCAACGTTGGTTCCCATAGAGCCCGACTCGGGCTGGTTTGTGACGTGCCCGACGGTCGACTCGATAGTTTTGGCTGTGCTTGACAGCAACGGCGTCGACTGGAGCACGTTCCACATTCACGTCGACGGTCCGGCGGGCGAAAGCTACGACTTGAGCTACCCGAGCGGTATGAGCCTCTCCGGCGACACCATAACCGTCTTCCTATCGCCTCCTATAGCGTCCGAGGGGACGGTTTGGGTGTCGGTGGACGTTCAGGACGTTTTGGCGAACGTCTCCGTTCTCGATTTCTTCTTCGTCATCGACCACACGGCGCCCGTTGTGGTCGAGTACTTCCCGGTGTGCGACACGATATCCGACATCATCCCCGGCACGCTTTGGGTCGTCGTTGAGGATCCGTACGGTCTTCCCGACCCCGAGCAGCTTTGCGTTTCGATTTTGGACACCGCGGGCGACACGGTTTCGCTTTGCGGCGACACAAGCACGGCTATATCGGCTTCGTGGGATACGCTTTTCGTTGATCTTGTCGCTCTTGGGATTCGGTTTACGGGCGGGGACACCGTTTTTTGGTGGATAACGCAGATAGGCGACCGCTCGGACCTCTGCGAGCCCAACTACGGCGAGCCCGAAAGCTGCGTGTTTAGCATATCGTCGCAGGGACCGTTTGTGCAGCTTGTTTCGCCCGACCCGGGCGCAGACGGAATACTGTTTTTGGGCTGTGCCTTCCCGTTTACGTTCACGTTCTCGATATACGACGCCGACGGCTTCGATCCGGCCACGCTCAGGCTTGTCTACACCTGCACAGCCACAGGGTTCTCCGACACGATAGAGTATCCCTCCGCCGAGCTTTCCCTCACCACGAGCGGCGACACGCTGGGCTTTTTGGACTGGACGCCTTCGGCGGCGCCCTGCGGGGAGTGCGATACCTTCGTGGTGACGATATCGGTTTTGGACAACCTCAGCAACGCGGAGCGACCCAACGAGTTTAGGATTGCGGTTGATCTGACGCCGCCTGGGTTTGAGGTCGTTTCGCCTCCGGCGTACGGCGACGCGTACTCGCTGAGACCCGTCATAAAGATTCGCTTCCCCGATGCCTGCGCCGGTCCCGACACGAACTCGGTCTGCGACAGCATCTGCTGGCGATGGGGCGCAAGCTGCACAACGGTGTGCAACACGGGCGAGCAGATACAGTGGTCGGGCGACACGATGTTCTTCTACACCGATTCGTTCGACATCCAGGCGCAGGATACCGTTTGGATCTGCGTCGACTCCGTTGCCGATGCAGCCGATACGTGCCCCAACTGGGCGTATCTTGACACGTGCTTCTGGGTTTACATCGCCCAGTTCGGACCGATCCCGACGCTTATAAACCCCGTTCCCGACAGCGTAACGGGTCTTGTCTGCGCCAACGATAGCGTCGTTGTTGCGTTCTACGATCCCGACGGTCTTGTTGCCGACAGCGTTCGTTTTGCCGTAAACGGCGTTGAGGTTCCGCTTGGTGCGGACCTCTACTGGGCGCCCGATGGAACGACACTCGTCTACACCGCTACCTTCGACACAACGCCTGTGGTGGTTTGCGTGTGGCATCAGACCGACCTTTTGGGTTACGTTGGCGACTCGACCTGCTTCGTTTTGAACATCGACCTTTCGCCGCCTGTGGCGTTCTGGGTTTCGCCGGGCACGCCCGCCGAAACGATATCGGTTATGCCAGGAGTTCCGCCGGTGCAGATTCGCATCGTCGATTCGCTCAACTGCGTCGACAGCACGACGATTATGCTCGTCGTCGGGAGCGACACGTTCCGCGTTGAGGAGGGCGTTCTGGAGTGGAGCCGGCTCGACAGCCTCCTCACCTTCCATCCCGTCGACACGTTCTTCGCCGGCGACACCTTTGATCTGTGTCTCAGCGTTGGCGACAGCACAGGCTGCGGATACTCGAACGTTTTGGATACCTGCTGGGTGGTCGTTGTAATAAGCAGCGAGGGTCCGCTTCCGCACCTTGTTGCTCCTTCGGAGAACTGGGCGACGATTGCCTGTGCGCCTTACACCTCCGACTTCTTCACCTTCGCGTGGTGGTGCGAGGATCCCGACGGTTTGAGGCACGGCGGCGCGCAGATATCGATGAGGGTCAACTCCGGACCCACCTACACTTACGGCGACGCCTCGGGGCATGTGACCTACAGCGGCGACACGCTGTTCTTCGTTCCGCCCGAAACGCTCTACTTTGCGCCGCCCGAGGGCTTCGAGGACGGCGACACGCTGTTTCTGCAGATCGTCCACGTCGAGGACGCGCTGGGCAACCCGACATCGGATATGACGGAGTATGCGTTTATTATAGACTGGTCGGGTCCGCAGGTTTTGGGCTTTGGACCGACGGGGGGCGTTACGGCAGGTCACCCGCTTATGTGGTGGGCTCTTTCGGACGTAAGCCCGATCGACACGACCTCGCCCGTGGTTTCGGTGTATGTCGACGGCGCGCTTTTGGAGACGGTGCGCTGGGACGCCTTCCTGCCCGACTCGATAGACTGGGTTTGCGCGGGAGATATCTGTACGCTTTTCGTCTCCGGATTTGCCTTCTCTGGAGGAGACACCGTGCGGGTCTGCCTCGATTCGATCGCCGACCTGCCCGACACCTGCGGCCCCAACTGGACGACCGACACGTGCTTTTGGTTCTGGCTGCCTCAGGGCGGTCCTGTGGCGGAGCTTGTCGTCCCGCACGACAGCGCCGTCGTATACTGCGGAGCAGAAAGCGAAGACTGGGATATCGTCATAGCTCTCTGCGACAGCCAGGGCGTGCTCTTCGACAGCGTGTCGGTCGTCGTGACGTACGCCGCACACGTCGACTCTTTCGATGCGGACCACCCGTTTGCCTTCGCGCTGCTCGAGCACATAGTCGACTCCGTCACACATTGCGACACGATAATCATCCCCTCGCCCCTTGCGCCCTATACTTACTCCGACGGCGAAACCGTCTCCGTCACGCTGAGGGCGATGGACACCCTCTACAACCCGTCGCTTGTGTACACGTGGGTGTTCTTTGTGGACCACAGTCCTCCGAAGGTAGAGGATTTTGTTCCCGACAGCGGCGAGACGATTTACGACTGGCACCAGGAGGTTTCTGCTCGCGTTTGGGACGAGATAAGCGACGTCAATGTCGGCGCGATGCGCGTGCTTATCACCGATAACGGCTCGCCGTGGCTTGAGTTCACCGTCGACTCGAGCGCTATGTGGTACGACCCCTCCGACTCGACCCTGCACGTCTCCATCGACAGCGCCGGGACCCTTTGGGCGGAGTTCCACGAGTACTGCGTGTACGTCTACGTGAGCGACACCGTCGACGGCGATGCGTACTGCGAGGCGAACTTCGACTCTGCCTGGTGGTGCTTCACCGTTGGCGACGACGACACGACGGGTCCCCAGATCTTCCTCTCCGACAGCTGCCTGTGGCCGGGCTTTTCGCCCGATTTCGCCATATCGTGCTCCCTGTGGGACGAGTCGGGGATATACGACGATATGACGGACACGGCGGGTCAGGGGATCTTTGTCGTTGTCGATACCGCAGGCTGCCCCGACCTTGGCGCTGGAAGGTTCATCGCCGTCGGTCAGATGGACTACGACTCCGCGGCAGGCATAGCGCAGACGCTCCCCGGCGCTGTGGGAACCTATCCGCCGGGGACATGGCTTTACTATCTGGTCTACGTCCACGACAACGACTTCGACTTCGGCAACCCCGACGACCGGGCTCTCGCGATCTCGGAGTGCGGAAGCTGCTACTTCCACGATATCGAGGCGCCTGAGCCTGTGGCGCTTAATCCGCAGGATGGCTGGTTCTACTCCTGCCGCTGCGACTCGCAGGATATCGTGATAGCTCTGGTCGATAACGACGGCGTTGACCTGACCACCGGCACCATCAGGGTGAACGGCGTTGAGTATCCGTTCAGCTCGCCCTACGTGAGTTTCTCGGGCGCGGGCGGCGAGGCGGGAACGACATTGGTCATCTTCTCGAACCCGCCCGAAAGCTGCTGGCAGAGCGGCGACACCGTCGTGGTGGAGCTTTACGGGTTCGCGGACGTATATCTGAACGTATATCCCGACACTTTCCGCTACAGCTTCGTTGTCGACTGGGAGCCGCCGGTCGTCGAGTACGCCGAGTGCCACGACACGACCCTGTACATCGAGGAGCTCGACACGGTTTTGATAACCGTTTTCGACAGCATTTCGGGCACCGACCCGGACGGGATAGAGATCCACATTTTGGGCAAGCGCCTCGGCGGCGAGACGTATTCCCACACATACTTTGTTGGCGACAACGGCGTCGAGTTCGACACGACGACGCAGGAGCTTGTGCTTGTGGTTCCGCTTTTGCCGGGGCTGCGCATAACCAACGAGGATTCGGTCTGGATAGTCGTTTACGATGCGTACGACAGGGCGCGAAGCTGCGGTCCCAACCACATCGTCGACTCCCTTTCGTGCGTCAAGTTCATAGCCGCCGAGCTTGAGTGTCGCGCCCATCCGAATCCCTTCACGCCCAACGGCGACGGCGCCAACGACGTGGCGTTCTTCGACTACCCCAAGCGCTTCTTCAGAGACGCCACCATATACATCTACGACATGCAGGGCGTTGAGCTTCGGAGGATAGGCGTTGGTCCTGAGCACAGCTACACGTGGGACGGCACCGACAGCCAGGGGAACAAGTGCCGTCCTGGGGTGTACCTGTACGTCGTTGAGGTCGACGGCGAGGTCATCTGCACCGGAACGGTCGTTCTGGCGAGGTGATGGGGGTAGTTTGTCTTGAGGAGGGCGCTTCACATATGGGCTGTGTTTTTGGCGCTGGGCGCAGTTTGCGGCTTTGCCTTTGGCGACGATTCCCGCAAGGAGCATCTGTTCGGCTCATCCGGAAAGGCGTCCTTGGTTTCGAGCAGCAACGACGATGTGGGCGTTGTCGTTGAGTCGTCGGGGATGTTTTCCATCGGCACCGCCGACGGCAGGGCGCTCCTTTTCGGGTATCCCTACTCCGCCAGGACGACCCACAGCAACTTTTACGTCGACGGCAGCGTTGCGGGCAGCTACTCCGACACAATATCTGGCTGCCCACCGCCTGCGGAGATGGTTGTTTCGCCGCGGCTTGCGGGCGACACGGTCGTGTGCGCTTGGCGGCACGGGGGGATTCTCTTCCGCGCAGCGCTTGTGCCAACCTACCTCGGAGACGTACCGCAGGTGAGGATATCGTACACCGCAACGAACGAAGACGTCGTTTCGCACATGGTGGGGCTGCTTCTTTTTCTCGATACGATGATAGGCACCAACGACTGCGCCCCGATAGCGACGCCCTTGGGGTACTTTGCGACGGAGCAGGAGTTTCTGGGCGATGTGCCGTCGTTTTGGCAAGCCTTTGAGGAAAGCCCGTTCCAGGAGCCCGACAAGCTCGTCGGTCAGGGGATACTTTCGGGGTGGGATGCCACGCCGCCGGATGTTCTCCTCTACGGCGACTTCTGGCACTACTACCCCGTCGGCTGGGATTACGATTTCGTGGGCGGCATCTACAGCGACAGCTCCGTCCTTCTGCGCTGGAACGCCGCGCCACTGGCGCCGGGCGAGGCGAGGACGTTCGTCACATATTACGGTCTTGGCGGAGTGGGCCACACGGTAGGTGATGTTTCGCTTGCGCTCTCGTACCCATCGGAGATAGTCCCTGCGGGATGCGAGGGATTTTCGCCCGATACGTTCGCCGTAAACCTGCTCGTTTCGGCGGTGGATACGCTTTCGGGCGGACTTGCGGAGCTTTCGGTGCCGGAGTTTCTTGTGATCGTAGACGACGTCACGAAGCCTATCGAGCCCGCCCTCCTTCTGCCGGGGGATGTTGGCAGTGCGTCTTGGCGCGTTGGGGTTTTGGGCTTGGGTTCGGCTGGCGTTTTGGTCGATTCGATTGTGGCGGTTGTGACCGCGCCGGGGTATCTTCCGTCGAGGCTTTCTCGCGCTGTGCGCATAACTGCGGGCGACGGCGAGCCGCCCCACGTGCGGTTGCTCTCCGCGCTGCCCGAAACGGTCGCATCGGACACCCTCACTGTGGAGTTCAGGATAGACGATCCCAGCGGGGTCGACACGGCGACGCTTCGCGTCGAGCTCGACGGCGCCGAAGTCGGCTTTTCGTGGGCGCCGCCACTTATGACCGTACACCTTGCGGATCTCGGCGAGGGCGAACACAGACTGGTCGTCGGTCCTGTGGGGGACGTCTTCGGCTGCGCTGGCGAGCCGGTGGAGATAAGCTTCTTCGTCCGCTATCCTCCGACGCCCGAGTGCGAGCTTCTTGTGCCTCCGTCAGGCGAGTTCACGGGCTGCGAGAGCGATACGATCGCTGTGCGTCTTTTGTGCCCTGCGGGCTGTGAGCCATCCGAGTTCTCCCTCCGCCTCGACGGCGAGCCCATACCCTTCGGCTGGCTTGGTGACTCGGTGCTTGTGGCTTTTTACGAGCATCTGCCGGACGGCGAGCACACGCTGGGTCTATCCGGCGCAGACGCTTTGGGTAGGGTGGTGGATAGCGTTTGGGGCTTTTACGTCGACACGCGCCCACCCGAGGTGTCCTGTGGATCTTTGTTGAGCCTGCGTGCGCCCACCGACGTTCTTTCGTTTGTCGTCTCCGACGGCGGCGCAGGGGTGGACAGCTCGTCGGTTGGTGTTCGCGTTGCCTACGGCGCCGACACCGTCGAGCTTGCCGCGGGCGCGCCCGGGGTTGAGTTCCACGATGGCGTGCTCTCGGTGGTCGTCGGCGATATGGGGATCCCGTTTGATGGCTGCGATGAGCTTGCCCTTTGGGTCTTCGCCGCCGATGCCCCTTGTCGCTGCGCACCCAACAGAGTCGATACACTCGTGCTTCGTGCGTCCGTGCCGTGCACGCCGCCCGAGATAGTCGTCCTCTCGCCCCGCGGCGCGGTGTCGTGCGACACTGTGCGGGTTGTGATGCTCATCGTCGACGACGAAGGCGTCTACGCCGACTCGGCTTGGGTTTCGGTTGGAGGGGTGCGGTATGATCTTTCTTCGCCGCGGCTTTCCCTGCGGGGCGATACGCTCGTGTTTTCGGCGCCTGTAGGCGATTTCCCGCCCGGCGAGGCGGTGCTGCGCGTTGGCGGCATAAGGGACGGCTGGGGCAACGAGCTTGGAGGGGAAGCCTTTGTTTCGGTGCTTGTGGATACCGCTCCGCCGCGGGTGCTATCTGTCTTCCCCGAGGGCGTGTTGACGGGGACGGAGACCGTTGGGTTCCTCTGCGTCGACGACGCAAGTGGCGTCTCGCCCGAGCGAAGCTACATCGTCTGCGACGGTGATACGATGCGCCTTGGCGAGGGCATGGGCTACGACGGCGGCGAGCTCTTCGTGCCCGCGGCGTTCTGGCTCTCCGCGCTTGTGGGCGAAACGCTTAGGGTTTGTGCACACGTGGTCGATAACGTCGTCGAGTGCGAGCCCAACTTCGTCGACACCTGCGTTTCGTTCCCCGTGGAGCAGTCGGGTCCTGCGGCGAGCGTGATCGAACCTCCCGCGGACGCCTACATCGGCTGTGGGCATCAGCGCTTCTCCATCCTGTGGTACGACCCCGACGGAGTTGACAGGTCTGCATCGACGATATCGGTTTTGGGGGAGGAGTTCTCGGCGGCGAGCGATAGGTGCAGCTGGGACGGCGACGTTGTGAGCTTTGACGTTGATCTTGCCGGCGTGGCGGGAAGCCTCGTCGTTTCGGTTCACGGGGTGGACTCCCTTGGCTTTTCGGCGGACACGAGCTGGGCTTTTGGTGTGGACTTTCGTCCGCCGCGCGTTGTTCCGCTTGAGCCCGCGGCAGGAAGCCAGATAACGGCGCCGTTTTCGCCCTGGAAGATCCTGCTTTCCGACGACGGCGCCGGGGTGGATACAGCCTCGGTCAACGTCATAGTCGACGGGAACCTCTTCACAAGCGCCGACGACGCTGTAAGCTTAAGCGGCGATACCGTCATCTTCGACCCGAACCTGAGCGGGATAAGCTTTGGCGACGAGGTCAACGTTGCCGTAAGCGTTTCTGATCTCGCGTTTGGATGCCCCAACGAGGCACATGCCGAGTGGAGCTACAGCGTGTTTCGTCCGAGCGTGTGGTGGGAGCTTGTTTCGCCTTTAGGCGTTGTTTCGTGTGATACGGTTGAGGTGGTGGTCGTTTTGCACGCGAACTTCGGGCTCGACCTCGAGGACGTCGTCGCGTTCGTTGGAGGGGATGTCTTCCCGAGCGAGGCTTTCGGCGACACCGTTTTGGTGCTTGTTCCTGCCCAAAGTCTCTCCGGCGGAGCGAACACTGTTGCACTTTGGGGCATCGTCGATGCCGACCACGGCGTCGCCGTCGACGAAACGATGTTCGTCCCCATCCTGTTCGATGCGCTACCGCCCACAATAGTGCCAATATACCCGCTTCCCGGGAGCCGTGTGGCTGGCGGGAGCCCGATCATAGTCAGGGTCTTCGACGACCTTGCGGGGGTCGATAGGGACGGCGTTATGGTTTCGGTAAACGGGGATGTTCTCGTTCCGGGCGTTGGGAGCTGGCGCGGCGACACGCTCTCGGTCACCATGCCCGGCGACGTAAGGGGGGATGTCGAGGTCTGCGTTGTGGCTGCGGATAGGCCGGACGTGTGCGACCCCCACGAAACGAGGCTCTGCTGGGAGTTTGTCGTCCCTGGCGCGGGTCCGTCGGTCAGGCTCATCTGCCCGCAAAACGACGCATTCACGCACGACCCCAGGCAGGGAATACGCTTCGAGATAGAGAGCCCCAACGGTCTTGAGCCCGGCGGGATTACGCTTTTGGTGGACGGCGTTGTCTACGGGGTCGACGGGGACGTGCTGCGCCTCGAGGGGGGCATTCTGGACTTCACTCCGCCCGGGCGGTGGAACGACGGCGATACGGTGACGTTTTCCCTCTCCTGCCGCGATGAGCTCGGCCTTGAGGCGAGCCTTGCGGGAAGGTTTTTCTGTGATCTTTCGCCCCCAAGCTGCTTCAATCCGCAGCCCGAGGGGGTTGTTGAGTCGGCTCCCGGAGCGATAACCGTCGGCATAGAGGACGCGGGGGCTGGCGTGGATCCGAGATCGATAGCCTTCAGGGTGGGGGAGCTTTTGATCCCGTTCGACAACTACGCGGTGACGTATGTGGGTGGCTACGCAACCCTTGATCTTGATGCCGCGGGGGTCCACATAGGCTCCGGCGATACCGTGGACGTTTGCGTTTTCGCCGCAGACTTGGGCACCGGATACGGCGAACCCAACATAATGAGCGACTGCTGCTTCTGGTTCCTTGCGGTTGGCGGTGGATGTTTGGTCGAGCCAAACCCGTTCACACCCAACGGCGACGGCGTAAACGACGTGGCGACGTTCGTCATCCATTCCCAAAAGCCCCTGCGCGTCGATATATTCTCCTTCGGCGGGGCTTTGGTGAGGCGTCTTGAGGGTGAGGGCTCCGTTTCGTGGGACGGTCGCGACATCCGCGGGCGCAAAGCTCCGGCAGGTCCGTATCTTTATGTGATCCAAGCGGGCGGAGAAACGCTTTGTAAGGGCACCATCGTCCTGGCGAGGTAGGCGCGGAAGCGATGCTTTTGGCTTAACCATAAAGGGGTGAGCTATGAGGAGGGTTTTTGCGGCAAAAGCTTTGCTTTTGGTTTTGGCTTTTGGTCAGGCGGGGGTTCAGCTTATAAGTGTGCGAGGCGAGGGGATGGGCGGCGCCTACGTTGCCGTTGCCGACGATGCATACTGCGCCGCCGGGAACCCTGCGGGCGTCATCCAGCTTAAAAGAACGCAGTTTTCGGCGTCGTTCACGCGGTTCTTCTCCGGGCTTGATGTGGGGTCGATATCGGAGGGAAGTTTCTTCTTCGCGCCTCGCCCGTTTGGGAAAAACGCATTCGCGCTGGCTGGATCATACCTCTTCCAGGACATCTTCTCGCAGATGAGGGTCAGTTTTTCGCTGGGGCGCCGGATCCTGAGGCGCGGCGAGGGGCGCAAGCTTTTGGCGTTATCTGTGAGCGCAGACGTCTACCGCGTTGGGTACAACCTCGGCAACGCCGTATACGACACGCTGCACGGCGACGTCCCCGACGACCCCCTCTTCCGCTCCGGCACCGAGAAGTTCGCCGTGGGCGGCGGTGTGAGCCTTTTCGGGAAGATCGGGAGGGGGTCTTTCGGGCTTAAGGTCAGCAACATAAACGAGCCCAACGTATCGCTTTCGGGCGATGATGCCGGCAGGCTTCCGCGCAGGCTGCGGACAGGGTTTGCCTACGACTATCGCGACGTGCTCCTTGCCGCCGTCGACTTCGACACCCCGCTCCGAAGCGCAACGATGCAGGACCCAACCCACATCGCGGTGGGGGTTGAGGGCAGAATGCTTGATGGCAAGCTCTTGCTGAGGGGAGGCTATGATCTTGCCGTTGGCGAGGGCGCAAAGGGAAGCTTCCACCTTGGCTTTGGCTTCAGAAGCCTTACGAGACACAACTTCGGCTTCGACTACGCGCTGGTTTTGCCCGGTGGGCACGTGGCCGGACACCCTCACCACAAGGTTGCCGTCTTCTACGGCATGCCCATTCCGCCGCCCAAAAAGGTCGACCTCATCGTGTACCCGGAGAGCCTCACGACCGTTCCGATGGTTCTGCGACCGGATTCGGTGGGCGTCATAAAGGCTTTCGTCGCCAACATCGGCGAGGACGTGGCAAAAAACTTCAGGGCAAGAGCATTTTACTTCGACGAGGGAGGCAATTACGGGCTCATAGGCTCGCAGAAGGTAGACGCTCTTGGTTCGGGGGAGCATATGTGGCTTGAGTTTGCGTGGATGCCGCCGCGCAAGGGCTGGTACGATGTCTACGTATCGGTGGATGATGTTGAGACGAAGGGTTCCAAGCGCAGGGGCGTTTTGCCCGATGTAAACGGCGCCAACAACGTCGCACGCTTCCGAGTTGCCGCGTTCAATCCGCCGGCTCTGGAGAAGAAGCCGGAATTTATGAAAACAAGCCTCAAGCTTTCGGAGATAAACTACATAAGGGAAGAGATTCCGATGGTTCCGTTTGTTTTCTTCGACCACGGCGACACCTCCGTTCCCACCAGGTTTTACGATGCTTTGCGCACGGTGGTCAGGCGGCTTGGTCGCAATCCCAACGTTGCGGTTGTTCTGCGCGGTTATGTCGATGCGCCCTCCGAGGCGGGATCGGTCCCCGACCTTGAGGCTCTTGCCCTCAAACGCGCCCAAGCAGTCAAAAATCTTATGCTTTCGATGGGTGCCAGAAGCGAGCAGGTGATAATAGTTCCGCCCGGCGAATACGACTACACCCAGCCCCGCGCGGGAAAACCCCACAGGCGAAGGACGTCGGTGTGGGAAAGCTACATAGCTCAGGAGAACCGCAGGGTCGAGATGTCCACCCAGATAATAGGTTTTCCGGATACGGTTCTCATTTGCTGCGTCAACTACCGTATTGGCGAGGTTGAGGTGCCGCCCGAGGGCAAGCTTGAGATCGAAAACTCGATGAGGCTCACCAAAGACCTCCTCGAGCAGAACCCCGATGTCATAATCCTCTTCCACGGCACAAGCAGCCCCGAGGACGGTTCGAGCTGGGAGAACGCCTTCTACCGAGCGATGAACGTCAGGAACTATGCGGGTCAGCTCGTTTCGCCTCAGACCGCGGAGCGCATGATGGTCTACGCTGCCCCCGATAGCGTGGACATGGTTAAGATCGTAATGAGCGGCGACGCCATCGTCTATCGTCCCCGCAGCTCCGCCAAGGCGGCGCAGGGCTTCCAGGTCGCCGCGAGGGAGAAGAACAGGATCGTGCTTGAGGGGCTCCAGGTCGACGCAGGGATCGACACATACTACATCGCCGTGGTCGACGATGCCGGCAACGAGTTCCGTTTGCTTGCCGCAGGTCGCGGGGAGCCGCCCAGAGCCGTCGAGTGGGACTGGCACGGTAACGACGGCGAACCCCCCGAGCCGGGAAGAAAATACTACGCATACCTCTACATCCGCGACAAGGTCGGTCAGGAGCTTGAGGCGCGCTCGGCGCCCGTCCAGATCAAAGTCACCCGCACCGAAAAGCGACAGGAGCTTATCATAGTCAACTTCACCTTCGGCGGAACGTTCCCGCAGTCGCCTTACCTTGAGGGCAGGACGGAGCGCATAGCTTCGGACTTTATCAGGAAGGCTGTTCAGCGCAAGACGGTCTTTAAGGTCGTTATAGGTGGTCATACGGATATAATCGGCAATGCCGACGTCAACCAGCGTCTAAGCCTTGAGCGCGCAAGAAGGGAGTACCGGAACCTGCGCCGCATCCTTATGTCGATGCTCGGACTCAGGACGGAGATGGAGCTTGACCGGTGGCTTGCCGAGCACAAGGTAAGCATCGAAACGAGAGGCTACGGATACTCCCGACCCTATGTCGTTCGCGTGTGGGAGCGCGGGTACTTCAGAAACATCCTCGTCGGAAACAACGAGTACCCCGAGGGACGTTTCATAAACCGAAGGGTGACTATGGAGTACCAGATCATACGGCGCTACAAGTGATGCGGGCATCGACAAAGCTTTTGGTCCTTGTTTTCTTTGCCGTTTCTCTGGGTCGCGTCAGAAACCCGTTTGAGGGAAACCTTTACCCCTACGACCCGGTCGTCCAGTGGGGGGATGGCTATTATGCCTTCTGCGGTTTCAGCAAGCCGATGCTCGGCGTTGGAGGCGCCCTGCATTCCGCATCCCTTGCGTTCTTTTCGCCGCATGTCTGCTGGGGTGGATGGGGACTCAGGATAAACCATGTGGGGAACGCTTACTACAACCACCAGCGCTTGTGGATTATCTACAAAACTCCCCGGCTTTGCCTTGACAGGTTTATGAGGTTTTACGCCTGGTTTGCGCCCGGCGTTGAGCGGTGCGGGCTTTTGCGGGGAAACTTCCACCGCTTCGACCGATCCGACCCCATCCTTGGCGCGGGCGATAGGTTTGCTCCGTCGTTCAGCGGGGGTGTTGTCGCCCAGATGAGGCGCGCTATCCTCGCGGTGTGGGGGGAGGATATATACGGTGCTGATCTTTCGGCGGGCGGCGGATTTCGCCAGCCCGCAAGCGCCGAGGGCTACGTTGGCTTTGGGGTTTGGCGAGGCGTAAGTGCCTGGCTTGGGGCGCGGTACGACGGCGTGGCAAAAAGGCTTCTGCCGTCTTTTGGCGTGACATACAGGTCGAAGGGGTGGCGCTTTTGGGCGGGATACGCCAGGAGCTCGGCGTGGATATCAGTTTCGGCGCCGGTGGTGCTGGGCAGGGTTTGGAGCGGCTACCGCGCGGCGTATCATCTTGCAACGCCCGATGTCGCTCGCGCAGCGCTGACATCGCACGCGGCGGAGCTGGAGCTCGCCCTGCCCACCAAAGTGCGCAGGATACCCCGGCTGCCAAACTTCACCCTGGACCCGGGCGAAATGCCCGACATAGCCCCATCGGATACGGTGTACCTGAGCGTTGCGGTCCTCAACAGGTCCGAGGCTCCAGCCGGTTCAACGAAGACGTCGCTTTTCGCGGTAACTGAGGGGGAGACGACGCTTATCGCCTTGGTGGATGTTCCGCCTTTGGCGCCGGGGGAGGATTTCCTCGCGCAGTTTACGTGGGTTCCGCCCCATCCGGGGTCGTACAGGCTTGTCTTCACCGCCGACGACGACGGCAAGCACTTCCCGGGCATAGGCAGCATTGTCGACGAATCGAACGAGGAGGACAACAGGCTCGTCCACGAGCTTTTGGTGTTTGGCGAAGTCGTTGCGTCGGTATCGCCGCTTCTGCAGGTGCTCTCTATACCCACCGTCACGTTCGTGCGCGAGGAGGAGCCCATCGTCCCTCTGGTTTTTTTCGACCCCAAGTCCGCCCAGCCTCCGCCAAGGTTCGACTCCACCCTCGCCGTGGTCGCCGAAAGGCTCCTTTCGAACCCCGACGTCGTTCTGGAGCTTCGGGGGTACTACGATCCCATAACCGACGGCGACAGCGTTGAGCTTGCGCTTATGCGCGCGGATGCGGTGAGGGATAGGCTTGTGCGGCTCGGCGTTCCGCCCTCTTCGGTGGTCGTTTTGGGCGAGGATGAGTATGATCCGTCCAGACCGCGCGTTCCCTTGACGCGCGCCGACATACCGCGCCGCGACCTTTATATGATCTGCGCCGAGAACCGCCGCGTCGAAATGGTGGCGCGCTTCGAGAACATGCCATACCTCCTCTACGAGTTCGAACTTCCCCCGCGGGCGCCTCTGTCGCAGAGGCAGCGAAGCGTGCTCGATACGCTTGCGGAGAAGCTCGCTGGTGTCTTGTGCTCCAATCACAGCGCCATCGTCCTTCTGGAGGGCGTTCCTGCGCCCGGCGACGACCCCGTCGACGTCCTCCGAAGGCTCGATGCGGTGCGAAGCTACCTCCTTCCGCGAATGCAGGTTTTCTGCCCCCTTGAGAGAATTCCCATAGCGCTTTCGGAGGGCAAGGTAGGGCGCACCACCGCAAGGCTTTGGCTTTCGGCAGAGGCGATCATCTTCAAACCCATCGAGAACGCCGAGGCGGCGAAGGAATTTAAAATACCCGACGACGTCGGCAGAAACCTCATCGTGATAGCGGTTTCGCACCCCGAACATATAACAAGGTATTCGATTTTCGCCGTCAACGAGGACACCGGCGATACGGTTCGTGTTTTCGCCCGGGGCGACGGACCTCCGCCTTCGCAGGTTGTGTGGGATTGGCGCGACGGAAACGGTAACCTCATCGACCCCCGCGGAACCTACCGGGTCTATGTGTCGCTCCAGGACTACCTCGGTCGAAACTACGTCGTCAAGTCCGACCCGATATGGGTCGTTGTGGAGAAGTGGGAGCACAGGATCGAGTCTTCGATAGTCGTCCAGTTCGCCTTCGACGAGGCTACGAGCGAGTCGAAGTACCTGGAGTCGCGCCTTGAGGATTTTGCGCGTCAGATAGTTGACAAGGCTGCGATACCCGGCAACGAGATCACCGTTTGTCTGACCGGACACACCGACGTCATCGGCACTGCGCGGCGGAACCAGAAGCTCTCGGAGCAGCGGGCGCAAAAGGAGCTTAGGAACTTGCGCTACCTTCTTCAGTTCGTTTTAGGTCTCGACACGCCCGATGAGCTTGACAGGTGGCTTTCGGAGCACAACGTCAGGCTCGTCGCCCGCGGCGTGAGGGACCTTGAACCCTATGTGATCGAGCGCTACCGCAACGGTCGCTTCGAGAAGGTCCTTTTGGGTGACGACACGAAGCCCGAAGGCAGAAGCGTAAACAGGCGCGTCGTCATCGAGGTCGAGGAGAAGATACAGAAATGAAGCGCACGACCCTCATCCTCGTCAGGCACGGCGAGACGGTAGCCAACGTGGAGAACATCTTTCGCGGCAGGCAGAACTTCCCCCTCAACGACAACGGTCGTCGGCAGGCGAAGCTTTTGGCTGAGGCGCTTGCCAAATACGACGTCTCTGCGATATACTCAAGTCCCCTCTCCAGGGCGCTCGAGACGGCGAAGGCTGTGGCGCAGAAGTTTTCGCTTGGCGTCGTTGTCGAGCCAAAGCTTACGAACATATCCCTCGGGTCTTGGGAGGGCAAGCCCCACACCGAGATCGCTAAGCTTTTCCCGAAGGAGTACGACCTTTGGCGGACGGAGCCCGAGCGTTTGGTCATCCCCGGCGGCGAAACTCTTTCCGAGGTTCAGGCGCGCGCCTTCGAGGCGGTGGAGAGAATCGTATCCGAAAACGAGGGGAAGACGGTTGTCGTCGTCTCGCACCGCGCCGTCCTCAAGCCGCTTATCGCCGCACTCATCGGAATAAAAGAACCGTACTTCTGGAAAATCCACATGGACAACGCCTCGTACTCCATCGTCTATCACACAAAGCTTCGGGGCTATATGCTTTATCAGCTCAACCGCAACGATCACCTCGAAAGCTTCGTCTTCGAGGATTAGTTTTTGCGCCGCGGGTCGCCTTCACAAAAGCTTTCTTGACCTTGCGCATCCCGCGCCGTTTTTTTGTTATACGGTTCGGGGGAGGGCAGATGATCTCGCTTGCGGACGTAAGGCTTTACGTGATATTGGACATGCCGCTTCTGCGGCGTTGTGGTCGTGATCCTCTGGATGTGTTTTGGCGTGCCTACCGCGGCGGCGCAAGGATGTTCCAGATACGATACAAGGGCGTTTTGGAGGGCGAGCTTTACCGGTGCGCGGCATCGATTGCGTCCGAGGTCCGCAAAACCGACGCGCTTTTGATCGTCAACGACAGCCTGTCGGTAGCTCTTGCGGTTGGTGCAGATGGCGTTCACCTCGGCAGCGACGATCTGCCGGTTGCGGCGGCAAGGAGTGTGGCGGGCGAAGGCTTTATCATAGGCGCTTCGACTTGTTCGGTCGATGATGCGATTGCGGCGCAGGGTCAGGGAGCAGACTACATAGGTTACGGCGCTGTGTTCCCCACAGCGACCAAAGCCGATGCGAAGCTGGGCTCGCTTGACGAGCTTAAAAAGGTCCTGGCGGCGGTGAGCATCCCCGTATTTCCGCTGGGTGGGATAAACGAGGGCAACGTTGGGATGGTTGCATCGGTGGGTGTTGATCGTGTTTGCGTTGGTTCGGGCGTTATCTGCGCCGACGACCCCGAGCGAGCCGCCGCAGCTATAATATCTGCGCTGGAGGAACGAAAATCGTGAGCGCTTTCTGCGCCAAAGCTTTTTGCATTGGCTTTGTGCTTTTGGGGCTTCTTTTCGCTCAGCCCGACACGACCGCCCCGCACGTCCGATTCGCCCTCCCCGGTGACGGCGGATACCTCTCCTGCCCCGACGGGGACATCGTTATGGTCATAACTGACCAAAGCCCGCTCGATCTTGTGTCGCTGTGGCTTACGGCGGCGATGCCCGGAACGATATTCACCGTCCCGGGGAGCACGGCATCGGCCATCGATTCGGTGTACTACTACCATTTCTCCTCCCTTGCCGACGGCGACTCCGTTTGGCTCTCGTATGCACCCATCTGCGATATGCTCCACAACTGCCGGTATTACGTTTTCCACTTCTGGGTTGATCTTTCGCCGCCGGTTTTGGAGCTCGTTTCTCCGCCCGAGGGCGTGCTTCCTTCCTGTGGGCTTTTGTTCGTTGCGCGGGTCTTCGATTCGCTTTCTGGGGTTTCTGCGGATTCGTCGGTCGTTTCGGTTCGGGTGCGCGGCTTCGACGACTGGAGCTTCTCGGCGGCGTTCTCGTCGCCTTCGGTGTCCTTCGCGGACGAAACCCTATCGGTCGATGTTGGTTTGCTTGGCGCTATTGCGGGCGGCGACACGATCGACGTCTGCGTCGACGCAAGGGATGCCGCCCAAGGCTGCGGCGCAAACGAAGCAAGCGAGTGCTTTCGCTTCCTGCTGCCCTATACACCGCCCGGCATAACCTTCATCTACCCGCCGGATGGCGTCATAAGCGCCTGTCCCGATTCGG
Source organism: uncultured bacterium (assembly GCA_965552135.1). Lineage (GTDB taxonomy): Bacteria > UBP14 > UBA6098 > B30-G16 > B30-G16 > CBEVQY01. The sequence goes on from CBEVQY010000010.1 coordinate 27,453, forward strand.
TGGTTTTCCTCGTGTCGGATGTCGACTCCGTGGTTGACGTTTGCCTCGTCGTGGGGGAGGACACCATCTGCCTTGGCGACCCGAGGTTTTCCAGGTCGGGCGATACGTTCTTCGTCAACACCGCTGGTCTTTTCGTCGACGCGGCGTATCAGCCGCTCTGCGTTTACTGCGCCGATGTGTACCGCACATCTGCTGCGGGCACGCTTTGGGTTTGGGCTGATCTTTCGCCCCCCTACGTCGTCGACGTCGAGCCGCCGTGGGGAGCGCTCCTTGTGGACACCGTGGAGACCATTTCGGTTTGGCTCGACGACGCGATCTCTGGCGTCGACTGGAGCTCGATCACCCTAACGGTCGACGGTGTTGCAACGCCGTTTGGGCGCGATTCCGTCGCGGGGAGGATTTGGTTCGAATACGTTTTCCACGGCGTGGGGGAGGCGCTCGACAGCGCCGATGTGACGATATGCATCCAGGCGCGCGACAAACCAGATATGTGCTTCAACCCGCTCGATACGTGCTTCACCGTCAGACACTACGTCGACACGCGCAAGCCGGATGTGACGCCACCGGAGGGGATCGTGACCGCGTGCGAGGACCAGTGGGTTGTCGTGTCGGTGTTCTCGGTCTCGGGGCTCGACTCGCCAACGGTGACCCTACAAATCAACGACGACCTCTTCGACCTCGCAAGCCCCCAGCTTTACATGACGAGCTTTCCCTCGTCGCCTTCGGGCGTTGTGGACAGTTTGTTTTTCGTTCCCTCGCCGGGGTACTGGCGCGACGGCGACACGATCCTCTGCCAGTTCAACGCAAACACCATCTTCGGTCCGCACCTAAACAGGCTCTGGCTTTTCTACACCGACTTTTCGCCGCCTTATTTCGAGGCTCTTTTCCCTGTGGACGGTGAGCTTTGTATGCACAGGGTCGACAGCGTGGTTTTCAGGCTTGGCGATGCTGTGGCAGGTCTTTGGGAGCCGAGCTTCGTCTGCTCCCTCGGCGTCGGCGGCGATTTCGTAAACGTCCCCCTTGCGGCGCTTGTGGAGCGCGGCGACACATTCACGCTCCGGCTCGCCGACGTCGGCGTCCAGCTTCGCGGATGCGATTCGGTGCTTGTGTGCCTTGGGATTTCCGACAGGGTCGCGGAGCAGTACTGCGGTCCGAATCGGCTCGACACCTGCTGGAGCTTCTCCCTCGATTGCTCTGCGCCCTCTGCGGAGCTCATCCTGCCCGAGGAAGGATCTTTCGTCTCGTGCGAGGCGCAGCCCGTCGCCTTCGCCATCTCGGAGGACGTAAACCTCGATTCGTCCACTATTGCCGTCGTCCTCTCGGAAGGGGATACGTTTCTGTGGGGCAGCGCTTCCCTTGTCTTTACCGCGCCAGGGACTTTGGTCTTTCTGCCGCCTGCGCCGTGGACAAGCGGCGAGGTCGTGTCGGGCGAGCTTTTGCCCGTGTGCGATTCGGTGGGGAACTGCTCGTCGGTCGTCCCGTTCTACTTCACTGTCGACCTCGAGCCGCCGCGGATCGAGCCGGTTTTGCCTCCGCCCGGCGCCGTCGTGTCCGATTCGATGGCTGTGGTGAAGGTCTTGGTCCGCGATGAGCTTTCGGGGGTAAGCGATGTCGGAGTTGCGGCGGATTTCGGTGGCGCCTTTACCGGTGAGGTAGCTGACACATTCATCTTCGACCCAGCGCTTGCAGGCGCGCCTTTGGGTCCCGAGGACAGCGTGTTTGTGATGGTTTGGGCGTCCGACAGCGCAACCCTGTGCGGCGCCAACTCCGATACCGTTGCGTACTGGTTCGTGGTCGATGCCGTGGGACCGAGGCTTGTCGGCGTCGATGCGCCGCCCTATGGCTTCACGTCGTGCCCCGACAGAAGGATCTCCTTCCGATACGAAGATTTCCTCGGGATCGACACCTTCTTCGTCGCCGTTTTCTCCTCCCACAGCGGCGAAACGCTTTTTTCATCTGATCCGCAAGTCCACGCCGACGACACTTTGGTCGTGTTCGTCCCTGCATCTCCCTACGCGGACGGCGAGACCGTCTCGGTCTGCGTCGTCTCGGCGCCTGATCTTGCGGGAAATCCCTCCGTTGCGGAAAGCGTTTGCGCCTCCTTTGTTGTGGATTTAACCCCGCCCGTTGTGACGCCGGTCTTCCCCGCTGCGGGCGACACGGTGGGCACGGTGGCGCCTTTGGTGGAGTTTTCTGTAGTCGACAGCGTTTCGGGTGTGTGGTGGGGCGCGTGTTCGGTTTTTGTCGGCGGCGCCTGCGACACCGTCCTGCTTGTTGGGGATGCCGGCGTGAGCATCTTTGGCGAAACGCTTACAGTCGACTTCGGCGCCGCGGGGATATTCCTCGTCGGCGGAGACTCGGTTGAGGTTTGCCTTGTTGCGCTCGACTCGGTTTTGGACGAAGCCTTCGGCTGCCCGCCGCACAGGGGGGAGGATTGCGTGTGGTTCTTCATCGACGCAAGCCCTCCGTCCGTCGCGCCCGCAAGACCGGCAGCCGGCGCAATATCCTCGTGTGTTGATCAGGCTATAGCTTTCGTTGTGACCGACAGCGAAGGGGTTTGTTGGGACACCCTCGTTTTCGTCGTCGAGGGTGATACGCTTGGCATCCACAGCCCGGGCGTCGAGCACCCCACGGGAACCGACTCGGTGATATACACCCCGCCCGCGCCCTACGGAGACGACACGGTGAGCGTGTGTGTGGTCTACGTCGTCGACACGCTTGGCAACAGCCTCGATGCGCCGGTGTGCTGGGAGTTCTACATCGACACCATACCGCCCTCCCTTGTAGCGACTTATCCTCCGCCGGGCGGGGTTGTCGGCGCCGGCCTGACGGCTGCAAGCGCAGTCCTTGAGGATATCATAACGGGCATCGTGGTGGTCGATTCCTTCTGCATCGACGGAGCCTGGAGTTCCTCGCCGCTTTACTGGGACGGTGAGTCTCTGGCAATCGATGTCGGTGGTGGGCTTTTGGGCGGCGTTCACAGCGTTTGCGTTGCCGCTTATGACCTGCCCGACCTTTGCCCACCAAACGGCGATATCCTTTGCTGGTCGTTCGTCGTCGACGATATGCCCCCCGCCGTTTCGGCTGAGCCGGAAAGCATCGTCGTCGCGTGCGACTCGGTGCAGTTTGCCTTCCTTGCGCTCGATGTCGACAGCGTCGTCGTCCTCGACGTTTCGTCCGACGGCGACCTTGTGTACAGCGTCGCTGCCCCCGACGACACGACGGCTTTGGTTGAGGGGTTCGTCCTCGCACCGCCCGCGGACGGCGCGGTCTCCGTATGGATCACCGTCTCCGACACCGTGGGCAACGTCTCGGGCGATACGGTGGTGGTCTTCTTCGACAGAACGCCCCCCGCGGTGGGCTTCCTTTCCCCGCTCGACGGCGAAACGCTCAGCACGACGCAGCCTTTGGTGGTTTTCTCCGCTTCCGATTTTAGCGGCGTTTCGCCCGGAAGCGCTTTTGTGGCGGTGGGCGGCGATACCGCCTGGTATCATCGCGGCGAGGTCGCATGGGACGGCGCGCAGTTCACCTGTGATCTGGGGGACGTTGGGGTTAGCCTGCCCGAGCGCGGATGGAGCGCTATCGTCGCAGGCGGCGTTGCCGACTCTGTGCCGGACACCCTGTGCGGACCGAACGTCGCACCGCCGGAGTCCGTGGTTGTTTTCGTTGCCGACGACGACACAACCCCGCCCGCGATCAGCGGACCGACGTACGACTACGCCTGGTGCGGCGGTGAGTTCGCCCCGACCTGGGCTATATTCGATCCCTCTGGAGTCGACTCCGCCTGGATGGTCGTCTGCTATTCCGCTGCGCTCGGCGAGTGCGATACCATCCGGCTTTTGGGCGGTGACAGCCTTTGGTCGCCGTTGGTGCCCGTGGTGCTTACGCAGGATACGGTTTGGGTTCGGGCGTGCGCATCCGATGCGGACAGCGACCCCGGCTTCGGCGACGATGGAGCCTTCGGCTGCACCGACTTTGTGCCCGTGGTGTGCACAAAGCCGTTCGTCGCGGTCTTTCCCGAAACGCTCCTCTACGGCGCCGTGTGTGTAGACAGCGTCGGCGTCGATTCGTTCGCGGTGACGAACCCAACGGGCGTCTACGTCGACGTTGAGGTTTGGTGTCCGTGCGGATCAGTTTTCGTGCCCTGCGAGCAGGTCTTTTCCCTCGCGCCGCTCGATACCGAGTGGGTGGCGGTCGACTTCCGCCCCGCGGCTGAGGTCGCCTATGGATGCTCGCTTTTGGTCCTCGCGGGCGAGTCGGTTTGGGTTGTTGTTGCGCTGGGTGAAGGGAGGCTTTGTCCGCTTGGTTTTTCGGCGCAGCCCCTGGTCATATCGCCCAACGGCGACGGTGCGTACGACAGGGTCGAGTTTACGTTCCCCCTCGGTGGGGACAACAGGGTGGACATCTTCCGCAAGTGCGAGTATCTTGTTCGGCGGATAAGGTCGTCGGGTGTTCGCGCCCATTGGGATGGGCTGGACGAGCGCGGTCGAGCCTGCCCGCCGGGACCCTATTGCTTCGTCGCTTACTCGGGCGGAAAGCTCGTCGGCAAAGGGATCATAATTTTGGTGAGGTGACATGGGGGATATCCAAATGAGGGTTGGAGTTAGAGTTTGCGCTTCGTTTTTGGTTCTGCTTTGTTTTTGCTCGGCTTGGGCTGGTGAGTATGTGTGGAGCGCGACGAACACCGCGATGGCGGACGGCGGCTTTGCGCTTACTCTGGATGCATCGAGCGTGTTCTACAATCCCGCCGCTGTGGGGGTTTTCGACAGAGCTGTCTTCAGCGCTGGCTACGGTTTGCCGTACGTTGGGTTCGACAACAGCGCCTACCGCGGATACTTAGCTTACCTGCGCCCCATAAACTGCTGCTACAGCCTCGGCGTTCGCGGGAGCATAGAGAAGGTGAGTGCGTACAGGTTTCTCAGGGTCGGCGGCGGCGTTTCGCTGCGCTTCTTCGCCGCAGGAACGCTTATTGTTGCGCTTTCGGGGGATTGGCTCCAGCGGTCGTACGATCTTCCGCCCGATGAGCCTCTCGCAAGCCGCGGCCCGGCAAACGCAATATCGCCAAGCTTCGGGCTCCTCTGGCAGACGGGCAAAAGGCTTCGCCTTGCCGTCTCTGCGCTCGACTTCATCGAGCCGAACCTGGCGCTCGAAGCCGGCGCCGAAGGGAGGATTCCCGCCAGGGTCGTCGTGGCTGCCGCCTATGAGGTCTCGCCATACTTCTCCCCAGAGGCGGCGGTGCTGTATAGATCGTTTGCTTGCGGCGAGAAAGGGAACTTCGACTTTCGTTTGGGCTTTTGCGGTGGTCTTGCGGGGGGCGGCGTCAGGTGGCGCGCGGGATTCAACCCGGACGAAGTCTCCCTTGGCGTCGGTCTTCACACGGACGTTATCTTCGGCGGGCTCGGGATAGACTACGCCTTCGTTTTGCCCACCGCTTCGTCGCTGCGCGACGCGGGAGCGACATCGCACTACTTCGGGCTGACGCTTGAAGGGCGCAAGCTCCGCAAGCGCCGCGGGAACATAAGGCTTCAGGACTTTTACGGCGACGCGCATCCGAAGGCGGGCAGAGTCTCCGTTGTGCGCGCTGTGGTCGCGAACACAGGTGCGATCACAGTTGGACCGTTTTCGTGTACCCTCGCGCAAAACGACGGCTCGCGCTGGAGGATGGTCTACCCGGCTGCTTACGTCGACTCCCTCGCCCCCGGCGACACCGCAGTCGTCCTCTGGCGCTGGCGCCCCAGGAAGGCGGGGCAATACCTCCTGCGCATCGCCGCGGACGACGACGGAACGAAGCTGCCGGATGTGTCGGGCTCCGTCGACGAAGCGGACGAGGACGACAACTCCGCGCTCTTTGCTGTCGATGTTGCCCCAGCCGATACCATCGTCGTTGAGCCGAAGTTCGACCAGGTCTTCGCTACACAGGTTCTCGTGAAGGTGGAGGAGGAGCCCGTGGTTCCCGTTGTGTTCTTCGATTCCCTCAGCGCCGATGTGGACTCGCTGGGCGACGCGGTGATACAAATTATCGCGCAAAGGCTTGCCTCAAACCCAGATGCTTTGGTTGAGGTGAGGGGCTACTACAGCTCCGACGAGGCGTCCGGCGCTTCGGCTTCGTTGGATTCTCTGGCTTTTGCGCGTGCACGCGCCGTCGTGCGGAGGATGATGCTTGTGGCGCCGCAGATCAAGGGACGCGTCCTGGTGGGCTCCGAGCACGATCCCTCCAAGCCAAGGGTCATAAGCAAGTACAGCTCCGATGACCGCCGCGTTGCCGAGGAGAACAGGCGTGTTGAGTTTTTCGTATCGGTTCGTGGCAAGAGCGAGTGGGACGCCCCAAGCGACGACGCGCTGCAGGTCCTTGAGCGCAACGAGGAGTTCTTGCTCGTTGTGGTTGGTCACAGGCTTGCCGGGGAGTCTGCACTTGATGCGCTTTCGAGGGCTTCGCGCGTTCGCGAGAGGCTATTGTCGAAAAGACCCGAGCTTGCGCGGCGCATCGTCGTCGACGATGAGGTGGCTGGCGACACTGCGGTCATCCTGCGAATAGACCCCGACGGGGTGTTGTACCGTCCGCGGGAGCGATACCCCGTCTCGGAGCAGTGGCGCAATCCCGAACCCGCCGAAAACGTGATCTTCCTGCGCAGAGAGGGTTTCGACGACGCCGTCGGTTGGGAGCTTTCGGTCGCAACGACGGACGGAGAGGTAAGCTACGTCATCGCCTCGGGCAGGGGCGCGCCGCCGGAGTCGGTGACGTGGAACTGGGGCATCGGACCGAGCGGAATCATAGCCCCGCAGAGAGAATATCGCCTGAAACTCTCGGTCGAAACGCCATCAGGCAAAAGGGATTTCCTCTCGGCGCAGACGGTCTCGCTTGTCCCCCGAAAGCGCATCGAGGCTGTGGAGAACATGCTTTTGGTGGAGTTTGTGTTCGACGAGAGCGAGCCGCTTTCGAGGTATCTTGAGCGACGGCTGTTCAACTTCGCGTCCCTTTTTGTCGCCAGAGCCGACTCGGGCTATGTGCAGAGCGCGGAGATCCAGGGGCATACAGACGACATCGGCAGCAAGCGCAGAAACAACAAACTCTCCACGCTGCGCGCAAAGAGGGAGTTTGAGATAATGCGAAACTACATCGCCTTCTTCGCCAAAGTTCCCCTGGACGAGCTCGACGACTGGCTTGCCGCCCACAGGTGCGAGCTTTCGTTTAAGGGCTACGCCGACGAAAGACCCTACGTCCTGCGGGGAAGGCTTGTGGGCGACAACGGCTCTCCGTATGGACGCAGCATCAACCGAAGGGTCACGCTGGAGTACAAGTATCGGCGGTGAGATATTATTATTGACTTTTGCGCTTCCGTTTTTAGCATTGATTCCAGTGGCGGTTTCGGAGGTAAGGCGATGTCCGAGGGCGAGAAGAAGGCTGGAATGTACACCCCCCTTGTGATGGCTCATTTCAAGAACCCCAAGCACTGGGGGAAGATGAAGGATCCCGACGGTGTGGGCAGGGTTGGCAATCCGGTTTGTGGCGACGTTATGTGGATTTACATCAAGGTAAGGGACGACAGGATAGTCGATATATCGTTCGAGACTTTTGGCTGCGTTGCAGCTATAGCCACAAGCTCGATGGCGACGGAGATGGTTTTGGGCAAAACGCTTCGCGAGGCGTGGGAGCTTAGCAACAAAGCCGTCGCGAAGGCTTTGGGAGGGTTGCCTCCCAACAAGCTACACTGCTCCCTGCTTGCCGAGCAGGGAATAAAGGCAGCGATTGAAGACTACCTTAAAAAGCGGGGCAGGTCCGTGGAGGAGTTTTTGTCGGAGGGTTCGCGAGGGGAGAAAAGGAGCGCCTTAGATGAGGGTGCTTGACACGATCGGCAACACTCCGCTGGTTGAGCTTTCGTTCTTTTCGCCTGCTGGGCGCAGGATATTCGCCAAGCTTGAGGGAGGTAATCCCGCGGGGAGCATCAAGGATAGGGTTGCCCTTTCGATGGTGAGAGCTGCCGAGGATTCCGGTCTTCTTCGTCCGGGCGGCGTTATCGTTGAGCCCACCAGCGGAAACACCGGCATAGGTCTTGCCATGGTTGCTGCCGCCAGGGGTTATAGATGCGTTATCGTGATGCCCGAGAGCATGTCGGTTGAGCGGAGGCGGCTTTTGGAGCGTTTGGGCGCCGAAGTTGTTTTAACCCCCGCGGGTCTTGGTATGAAGGGCGCCGTTGATGAGGCGAAGCGCATCGTTGAGGAGACGCCTGGGGCGTTTATGCCCGACCAGTTCTCGAACCCCGCGAACCCCGCCGTTCACAGGGCGACGACGGCGCCTGAGATCGAGGTTGCGCTCCTTGGCGAGGTGGGCAGACCGCCCGACTTCTTCGTCGCTGGCGTTGGAACCGGCGGAACGATAACCGGCGTGGCGCAGTATTTCAAGCTCGACAGGGGAGTGAACATCGTTATGGTTGCGGTTGAGCCCGAGGAGTCGGCTGTTCTTTCGGGCAGGCCGCCTGGTGTGCACGGCATCCAGGGGATAGGCGCGGGCTTTGTGCCGCCCATCTTCGACGGCGAGCTTGTGGACGCAATAGAGACCGTTTCTACCGACGAGGCTCGCGCCACATCTGCCGAGGTGGCGAAGCGCGAGGGTATAGCCGTCGGGATATCCTCGGGCGCAAACCTCGCCGCTGCCATACGAGTTGCGGAAAGGGCGCCGGAGGGTGCCGTCGTCGTCACCGTCTTCCCCGACCGCGTCGACAGGTACCTGTCGATCATATAGCGCGCAGAAGGCTTTGGAGGATAACATGCGCTTCGGGGCAATTTGGGGAGCTTTTTCGATCGCTTTTTGTGTGTGCTTTGCATATGAGGGGTATACCGTAAGGATTCCTTATCCTGGCGGTTACGTTACGGCAGGGGTTTATGCGCCCGATGTTCCGCGCTATTTCGACGGCGCGCCCATCGTGCTTGATCTCCCCGGCGGTCAAAGCTTTGGGACGACCCAGCCCGACACAGGCTTCGTCAACCGCGGCGTGATCTACGCCACGCTCATCCTGCCGGGCAGGGCAGAGGGACCCGACACCACCACGGGCACCTGGGACGCCAGAGGGCTTGCCAGCTACGACGCCATCGCAGCCGTCATGGCGTACCTGGGCGGCGATATCACCGACATCGCTGGCGGGAGGATGGAGGATTCGCTTTCGTGCCCTGTGAACCACGACGTTGTGGGCATGCTCGGCAGCTCCAACGGCGGCAACCTCGCCGTGGGGACGTTGGCGCTGCGCGGAAATAGGTTCTCGAAGTGCTGCTATCTCGTGACCTACGAAAGCCCAACGAACGACCAGATAGTTTTCTTCGACCTTGGCGGCAAGCGCAGGGACGAAGACCACCTCTGCGACGGAGCAGACCTCTGGGACTTCACCGACGACGACGCCAAAAACGCCTCGGTCCTCGGGTACGATCCCGTGGAGATCCCGATAGACTACAGTGATCTTGCTTGGGATACGACGTGGGTCGATACGTTTTCAATCTCGGGCGGTGGGCAGATGGTTTTCCGCGGGCGCGCCTTTTTGGACCACACGCACGACGGCATAATCACGCGAAACGCTCTCGGAAAGCTCGACCTCAACAACGACTGCACATACGACACGCTCGAGGACTTCTACTTCGAGGCGCTCGCCGCCGCACCGCCCGAAACGGGCTGGAGGCTCAAGCTGTTCTACACTTTCCCCGTGACCCGTGAGCTCTGGAGGAGGAACATAATCGACACGCTCAACTGGCCCGAGTCGCTCGCAACGCCGGGGGAGGCCCGGCAGTTCTGGAGGATGAGGACGGCGGTGTTCTGGTACGACTCAATCCCGCGTCACTTCCCCGACCTCAAGGTGCTCCTCATAGCGACGCAGAAGGACCACGCCCAGGTCTCCTCCGACTACCCCAACATCCGCCAGGCCTACGACGGCTTTTCGCGGCAGGGATTTTGGGTTAAGATAAACCCCGACAGCCTTTGGGTGAGGGAGGTTTTGCCGGGGTATGGTGCGTCCTATCCGCAGAACCCGCCCAACTGGGCGCCCGCAGTGTGGGAGAGCCTATACTACCACTCGGTTCCCGAGGTTGGCGATTTCCCCGACCGCTCCATCTGCATAGCCTCTGTGCTCGAGATGTGCGATCGCTGCCACGACTCCGCCTGGGGCGTTGGTGAAGGCTTGTCGCGCCCAAAGCCGCGGATGCCTCGCCTCGTCGCAAAGCCAAATCCCCTCAACGAATCCTGCGTCATAAGGCTTTGGGGCATAACGCGCGAGGACGTGCTCGTTGTCTTTGATCTTCGCGGCGTGGTCGTCGAAAGGTTCGATGTGGGACCACAGACAACTCAGGTGACCTGGAGCACAAAAAACACTTCAAGCGGGATCTACATCGCATCGCTTGCCGCGGGCGGAACGGGGATCAGGCTTTTTGTGGTCAAATAAAAAACTGGGGAGCAGGGATTCGAACCCCGACTGGCGGATCCAGAGTCCGCTGTCCTACCATTAGACGACTCCCCAGCTCACTTCCAAAGATAGCGGTCTTCGCCCTTTCGTCAAGGGAAATTTTGGTCGTTTTCCCACCTTTTGTTTTGATGGGTGTTCGTGGGAGGGAGGCGCAATAAATTTCGCTTGACAACGATGGTGTGGGGCTTAATTTTGTGTCAAATCTTGAAGGGCGCAGAAGCGAACAATTCCAAAAGAAGGAGGCAAGATGAGACGGACAGGATTGGGTATGCTGTTGTTTGCTGCGTTTGTTCCTGTTGTGGCGCAGGGGATTTATATGTCCGTTCCGGTGCCTGGTAGCACGACGTCGGATGAGTATCAGAGCGTGGTTTTTACCTTCAGCAGTCCCAGCGAGGTTGATCCGTCCACGATAGAGCTTTGGGTCGACGGCGTGATGTACACCACGTCTTCGCCCGAGCTTTCGTGGGCACCGGCGAACCTTTATTTCACGCCCAGCACGCCATTCGCAGAAGGCGAGGTTCGCTGCTCCCTTGCGGTCGTGCTCAACTGGGACGGCGATACGATCGAGGGGCTTCCTGTGGTCGGGTCGTTCTTCGTCGATCTCTCCGGACCGTACGTGATCGCAAGCGGGCTTTTGGGCGCAACAAGCACGCCGCTGCCAACAACCGTCACCAACGACTCCCAGGGCGGAGAGTGGTACATAGTGGACGACTACAGCGACATCGACCCCTTCAGCATCGTCGTTCAGGTCAACGGCGTTACCTACACGTATCCCTCGCCTGGGCTTTTGTGGGAGGATCACATCGTCTTTGCCACCGACACGATAATTGACTCCATAGTCGGCGCCGACACGTTCTATTCGTACATTGATCACTACGCCGACCGCATTGTGTTTGATCCCGTTGCTGCGGGTCTTGTTTGGGATAGCATGGACACCGTCAGCATGGCGCTTTTGCAGGTTCACGACACCCCGCAGTACGGCTCCAGCAACGACCTGCAGGAGAGCGTTTTGAATTCGTTCTACTTCTTCGTTGACTACCGTGGTCCGCGCGCCGAGATGATAAGCCCCACCACCTGGCGCGAGGAGGGTGTTATCCGCACATCCTGCGCCGACCAGCAGTTCGTCTTCGACGTCTACGATGAAAGCGGCGTCGACCTCGGAAGCGTTCAGGTTTCGGCGCGGGGAGTGGTGATAGGGTATTCCGCCTCCTACTTCGATGTCGAGACGCTTGAGGTCGATACGGTCTTCCACCTCTACGTTCCCGACACCGTTTTCCGCGTTTGGGCGGTTGATGTCGATTACGGTTGGGAGGCGCGCTGCAACATCGAGGAGACGTACACCGAAAGCACCCTGACTTGCTGGGCGGTTACTATATTTACGCCACTGCCGCCCGGGGAGGTCTACGAGACCGCGGACTACATGGGTCGCGAGGCGGCGAAGGAGGCTGCGTTCAACTACGCCGCCCTCGGGTATGATGCGCTCATCGAGCTTATCGTCCCCAACTGGGACGATTACACAAGCATCCTCGAGACCTACGGCTGCACCGAGGGCGAGAACGTCTACATCGTGGGCACCGATGCCCCAATGCCCGGAAGCTTTTTGTACGATACGCTCGTTGTGGGCAGGGATGCCCTCAACTTGGTGGCGAACATGTACTACCCCGAGATGGGCTGGGGCATAGAGCCCGTTTTCGGCAGGGTTTCGCATCCATTCTTCGCCGCGGTGCACTCCCTTGTGCCGACGAGGGTGAGGTTCACGTACACGCCGTACCCCGATATCTACGAGGGCGAGACGTTCCACCTCGAGCTTTTGGCTTGCAGCGACGTTTACGGCAATCCGCTTGAGGCTGGCGTTGACGTTTCGTGGGACGTTGTTGGCGACAGGAGCGCGCCGTATGTGGTCTCGCACACACCCGAGCACAACGCGATAATAACTGATCTTAACCAGCCCATCTCCGTTGTCCTTGCCGACGACTACGGCGCCGTCGACCCGCACACGATCCGAATGCACATACAGACCTCGAGCGGCTTTGTGCACGATATCGATTCGCTCCCGCTGCCGCCCTGGCCTAGTTACTACATCTGGGACAGGGAGACCGGTACTTTCACGTTCGATCCGCAGATCTTCGGCACGTCGTGGAACCAGGGCGATACGGTAACCGTTATATTCTACGACGTTGCCGACTCCATCGATTTCTGCGGCTCCAACCAGTTCGCCCACGAGCACCCGTTCGTTGCCTGGACTTTCTACATCGTCGACGGACCATACCTGACCGACTACTTCCCCACGAACGGAAGCTTCGTTGCCTGTCCCACCCAGCCTGTGGGCTTCACGCTCTACGATCCGGACGGGATCGACCCGAGCACGGTGATATTCGAGATAGAGGGGCAGCAGTACGATATAACGACTGAGGACACCTCCGTTGTCTGCCACTGGGTTCACACCGACTCCGACTCGTTCCTGGTGGGCTGCGACACGATAATCTACGATCCTCTGCAGTACCTTGGCGGCGGTGCGTTCCAGTTCGTGCCGCCTCAGGATTTGGTTGAGGACGGTCGTCAGATAGACTGCCGCATCGTTCAGGCGCAGGATTCCCTCGGCAACTCGATGTGGTATGTGGGAGACTTTTCGTGGTACTACATCTACGACTTCACCGGTCCGGTTTACTATGATCCTCAGCCGGAGCCCGGCGGCTATGCGTCCGGCGACTCCCTCGTTATCTCCATCGCTCTTGACGATTCTGTCAGCGGCAGAATCGACCCGACGAGGCTTTACTTCTCCATCGGCGGCTCCTACTTTGGTCCCGTTACGCACCCCGAGTACTGCTGGTGGGACGGCGAGAGGTTCTACCTCGACTTCGGCATAGCTGGCACGACGTTCCCCGACGGCGAGGAGATAACGGTTTGCCTTGCCTCGGCGTACGATGGTCCCGACTACATCTGCGGCGCCAACCCCAACCCTGCCGAGGGCTTGCCCTACTGCTGGAGCTTCACCGTCGACAACAGGCCGCCGGAGATAACGCTGCTTGAGCCTGCGGTTGGGTCGCACACCGCCTGCGCTACGCAGCCTGTGAAGATCCTGCTTGCCGATAACCTCGGCGTTGATCCCGAAAGCCCGGTTATGGTCGTTGAGGGCGTGATCTACACCATGTCTTCGCCCGAGCTTGAGCTTGTGGGCGATACGTTGGTGTTCACGCCTTCGACGCCGTGGGTTGACGGTCAGGTTGTGGACTTTTCGCTTGCGCAGGTTTCGGACGTTGCGGGGAACGCCCTTTCGGGAAGCCCGCTTATATCGCAGTTTGTTGTTGATCTTTCGGCGCCCGCTGTTTACAGCACAACGCCCGCCGACGGCGAGGTCGTCGGAACGGCGCTGCCGGAGATCTCCGTCACCGTCGACGACCCCTCCGGCATAACCCCCGAGACGGCGCAGATGACGATAACGGTGGTGCCGTACACCGACACAACCGAAACGACTACATATGCGTTCGCCTTCGACGACAGCCTCTTCAGCTTCACAAGCAGCGGCGAGCTTTACACGGTGGGTCTTGATCTTGCGCTTGCTGGTGTAGATCTTCCCGCGCGCGGCGCCGACGTTGCGGTCAGATTCGTCATCCAGGATGCGCCCGACTACGCATGCTTCGCCGCACCCGACGTCTACGGAAACGAGCTTGACTACACCTTCTCCTTCTCCATAACCCCTGGCTGGCGGCTCCCGCTTATGATGGTTCCGACGGTTTTGGTGTACGATTCGACCGGCACGCCCATCGAGGCTTCGGGCGATACCGTAGTCCTTGTGATGGGTGCGGCGTTCGGCGCAACGGACGGCTACGACGAGGGTATAGACGAGCTTGCGCCTCCGTTCCCGCCGGATACGGCCGGGCTTACCGTTATCCCGCCGTCGTTTTTGCTCGACACCCTTAGGCTTGTTGTCGACCTCAAGTCCCTCGAGAGCGAATCGCCGACGTGGATGATCTGGACCGGAACGACCCAGGGAACGCTTTGGTGGGATACGGCGGGTCTGCCCGACTACGGATCCTTCGTCATAAACGGCTACCTCGATATGCGGAGCACCAACTTCTTCGCCTACGATCCCGGCGAGGCGATCTACATCAACTTCTCGCCCGAGCTCATCACGCTTTACGCCGGTTGGAACCTCGTCAGCGTTCCCGTTCAGCCCGACGACCCAACCCCGACGTCGGTCTTCCCCGTCCCTGCATACAACATATTCTGGTACAACCCGTGGTCGATGGGCTTCGAGCACCCCGTGGCGATCTACCCGGGCTATGCGTACTTCGTGCTCTACGCGCCCGAGCCGGGCGAGCCTGATCACATTTCGTTCTCCGTGCCCGGCGAGCCCGTTTACAGCTTCGCCGTGACGATGCCCGTCGGCTGGAACACCATCGGCTCGGTGTACGACTTCGGCGGCGTTCCCGTGTCGAGCATCACGACGGTTCCCACGGGCGGTGTTTGGGGCAGCGGCGTTTACGGATACGACGCCACCGCCGGCGCCTATTACTACTCGTCATCGATATATCCCGGGCTGGGTTACTGGATTTACATAGATCTCCCTGCTCCGTATACCACCTGCGTTTGCTCCGTTTCGGCTTCTTGGATGAGGGAGAGCGCTTCGGCGAAGGACGGCTTTGACCCCGAGGAGGTCGCCCATCTTGTCGTCGACGGTACGGAGCTTGTTCTGGCGAGGCAGTCCGACGCCACCTGCGGCGCTGATCCTGATCTCGACAGGCTCATGCCGCCCGCCATGCCCGGACAGAGCGTTTCGGCATACCTCCTTTGCGACGGCAAGAGGCTTTCCCGCGACGTCCGCCCCGACGGCAACTGGACGCTCGTCCTCACGCAGAACGCCACGCTCTCTGTCGACAGACCAATAACCGTCAACGGTTACGTTGTGGACGGCTCGGTCGAGCTTGAGGCGGGGGTGTATAAACTCGCCTTTGCGGACAGGCGCTTCGTTCCCAGCAGGCTGGCGCTGTACCAGAACAATCCGAATCCGTTCAACCCCACGACCGACATAACCTTCGACCTGCCTCACCGTGCCGAGGTCAAGCTCGAGGTTTACAACATGCTCGGGCAGCGGGTTCGCACCCTCGTATCCGGGGAGCTTGCCGCAGGCAGGTACACCGTCCGCTGGGACGGCACGGACGAAAGCGGAAGGGAGCTCGTAAGCGGCGTGTACTTCTACAGGCTCACCACCGGCGGTGAGACTCTCACGAAGCGGATGGTTCTCCTGAGGTAGCCTGCGTGCCTCGGGTTCGGATGGTTGGGCGCCCCGCGCTGGCGGGGCGCTTTTTATCTGGAGGCTTCTGGCGCGCCCCTCTTTGGGCTTAGCGCGCCTTGCGGCAAACGCTTCGCGCGACTCGTCTGCGCTCAGGCGGAGGTCCTATCGTCGGTAGAGCCCCTCCCTCTCTATAAAGAGCCTTACGGCTTCAGGAACCATGTACCTTATCGATTTTCCTTCGCGGACCCTTTGTCTGATCGCGGTCGACGAGATGTCCACAAGCGGGCTTTCGATCACCTGCGAGGCCTTTAGGGCGTCGGGGTGTGCGCGCGTGAGGTCGAATCCGGGGCGGGGGAGGACGATTACCTGGCATTTGCGCAGAAGCTGTTGCCACCTGTGCCACGTCGTTATCTCGACGAGCGAGTCGCCGCCTATTATGAGGGCGAACTCGTGCTGCGGGAACTTGCGCTGCAGGTCGTCGATGAGGTCGATGGTGAAGGATGGTCGTCTGTTGTGGGTGATGTCGGCGTCGGAGGGTACGATCTTCGCGTCGCCTGCGCAGGCAAGCTCCACCATCCTGTAGCGCGTTGCGGCGTCGGTTACGGGGTAGTTGGTTTTGTGGGGTGGCTGAAGCGCCGGCACAAGCCAAACCTGATCAAGCCCCGCTTCGTCGCGAACGAACTCCGCCAGAAGCAGGTGCCCCCAGTGCGGGGGATCGAACGTGCCGCCGAAAATCCCTACGCGCATAAAGCCACCTCACGGAAAAACTTTGTCTGGATTCATCAAACCCGCGGGGTCTATGGCGTCCTTCAGGGCTTTCATCTTCTCGAGCGCGTACCGGCTCCTGCAGAGGTGTATGTATTCGCGCTTGAGGTAACCTATTCCGTGCTCGCCGGTTATCGTTCCCCCGAGCTCGACCGCAAGGCGAAGTATCTTTGGAACTATGGTCCTTTTGGCTTCTTCCCACTGCGCCCTATCCATTTGGTCGCGCAGGAGGTCTACGTGGATGTTTCCGTCGCCTACGTGCCCGAACGCGACGATGCACGTCCCGCTTTCGTGCGCGATCCTCTTTATCCCGTCGATGAGCTTTGGCACCTGCGTTGGGGGCACGGCTACGTCCTCTGCCACGATGTCGGGTGATCTGCTTCGCAGCGCCTCGCGGATGCCACGCCTCGCCTTCCACAAAAACTCCCTGTTCGTCCGCATGTTCGCCACCAAGACGTCCTTCGCGCCGCAGGAGAGGAGATGCTCGCCAACCTTCACGAAGTCGTCGTCGACCTGCTCCACATCGCCGTCGATGGAGACGATAAGCTGATTCGTCCCCGAGAGGGGCAGCCTTTTGCCACTAAACTTCTCGACGATGTCCACCACCTCGCTTTCGACAAGCTCCATTGCGGCGGGCATAACGCCCGTTGCGCTCACGATGGATAAAGCTGCCTCTGCCGCGTCGCCAACGCTCGAGAATCCCGCAAGGAGGTCGACCACCGCCGCAGGCTTCGGAAGGAGCCTGACCATAACCTCAGTTATGATCCCCAGTGTTCCCTCACTTCCGACGAAGAGCGAGAGGATGTCGTATCCGGCGACGTCTTTTATCATTTTTCCGCCGAGGCGTAAAAGCCTCCCCGGCGGGACGACGACCTCAAGCCCTTGGACGAACTTCTTCGTCGTTCCGTACTTGAACGCCCTCATCCCCCCGGCGTTGGTTGCGGCGTTTCCGCCGATGGAGCACGAGTCTACGCTGGCGGGATCGGGCGGGTAGTACAGACCCTCCCTCTCCACGGCGTCTTGCAGGTTGGCGGTTATGGTTCCGGGGAGTGCGCGGGCGAGCAGATTTTTGCGGTCGATTTCAACGATTCCCTTCATCTTCTCGAGCGAGAGCACAAGCCCGCCCCTGACGGGCACCGCGCCCCCGGCGACCCCTGTGCCGGCACCGCGGGGCGTTATGGGAACGAAGTGCTCGTAGCAGGCGCGCACAGCCGCCTCAACCTGCCCCGAGGACGTGGGCGTCACGACGAGGTCGGGCATGGCGGAAAGCTCGGGCGATTCGTCGCGGGAGTACGCCTCAAGCTTCTCCGGGTCGGTGATGACGTTCTCCTCGCCAACGGCTCGCACAAGCGCCGATATAAGCCTTTCGCTTGCCATCGTGTTGAAATCTTGAGCGCGGGCGCTTTGCTGTCAACGGGATTTTAGCCCTCCTTTTTTGTTGTCGAAGGGCGGGTTGGCGATTATAATCTGTTGGGTTTTCGCGGAGGTTTTGGCGATGAAGCGCACCCACACCTGCGGAGAGCTTCGCGCCCAGCACGCGGGGATGCAGGTCAGACTTGCGGGCTGGGTTCAGCACATAAGGAATTTCGGAGGCGTTTTGTTCGTCGTTCTGCGCGACAGATACGGCGAGGTTCAGGTCACCTTCAGACCCAGCTCGGGCGAGCTTTTTGAGCGCGCGTCGGATCTGCACCTCCAAGACACAGTGTCCGTTTTGGGCACCGTTGTGATGCGTCCGCCGGAGGCTCGCAACCCGCAGATGCCCACGGGGGAAATAGAGGTCGTTGCGGAGGAGCTTGAGGTTTTCTCCCGCGCTGCGCCTCTGCCTTTCCCCATCGAGGACGAGATAAACGCGACGGAGGAGACGAGGCTCAAGTACCGCTATCTCGACCTTCGCCGCCCGCGGATGCAGCGCAACATAATCCTGCGGCACAAGGCGGCTCAGGCAACGAGGGAGTTTTTGAACTCCGAGGGTTTTGTTGAGATCGAGACTCCCTGTCTTGTTCGCAGCACGCCCGAGGGCGCAAGGGACTTCCTCGTCCCCAGCCGGAAGTGGCGCGGGAAGTTCTACGCGCTGCCGCAGTCGCCTCAGCTTTACAAGCAAACCCTTATGGTGAGCGGCTTCGACAGATACTACTCCCTTGCCCGCTGTTTCCGCGACGAGGACCTCCGCGCCGACAGACAGCCCGAGTTCACCCAGATCGACATCGAGATGTCCTTTGTCGACCCCGAGGACGTTATGGATCTTTCCGAGCGGCTTTTGGCGCACGTTATCCTCAAGACGACGGGTGAGGTGCTGCCCCTGCCTTTGCCCAGGATGAGCTACGACGAAGCCCTGCTCCGCTTCGGAACCGACAAGCCCGACCTGCGCATCCCGCTTGAGGTAGTCGATGTGACGGGGGCTGCCCGCGACTGTGGTTTCGGCGTTTTCGAGAAGGCTGTGTCTGCGGGGAAGGTCGTTCGTGTGCTTCCCGTTCCCGGCGCGGCTTCCCTCTCGCGAAAGCGCGTCGACGAGCTTGCAAGGCTTGCAAAGGAGTGGGGAGCCGGCGGTCTTGCCGTCGCGAAGTTCACCGAGACGGGCTTCGAGGGCGGCGTGTCGAAGTTCTTAAGCGATGGCTTCAAAGAAGCGCTTCGCGAGGCTCTTGGCGAGAGACTTGAGCCGGGTTCGATGCTTTTCTTCGTTGCCGATGAGCCGCAGATAGCTGCCAAGGTGCTTGGCAACCTGAGGGGAATGCTCGCAGCGGAGTTCGGACTCGTCGACGACTCCTCACACAAAGCCCTTTGGATAGTCGACTTCCCGCTGTTCGAGCCAAGCGATGATTCACCGACCGGGATAACACCATCGCACCATCCGTTCACGGCGCCCGTGGAGGAGGATATCCCCCTTCTTGAGAGCGACCCTCTCGCCGTGCGCGCAAACGCCTACGACCTCGTCCTCGACGGATACGAAATAGCGGGAGGCTCGATAAGGATACACGATCCCGAGCTGCAGAAGAAGGTATTTTCGCTTTTGGGCATAACGCCCGAGGATGCGGAGAGGAAGTTTGGCTTTTTGCTCGAGGCATTTCGCTACGGGGTTCCGCCGCACGGCGGCATCGCATTCGGCTTCGACAGGCTGGTGATGATACTGGCGGGCGAGGATTCGATCCGCAACGTCATCGCCTTCCCCAAGACTACCGCAGCCCAGTCGCTTATGGACGGCGCTCCTGCAGAGGTAGATCCAAAGCAGCTTGAGGAGCTCGGGATCATCGTCGTGCGGGAGGACTGACGGGTATCTCTATCGTGAACTTCACCCCGCCCTCGACGTTTTCGGCTCTTATGCTGCCTCCGTGCGCCTCGACGATGCGATAGGCGTAAAAAAGCCCCACGCCTGTGCCTTTGCCCTTGCCGCTTGTGAAGGGCTCGAATATGCGGGGCAGCAAGTCATCGGGAATGTGTTTGCCCGTGTTGAAGACCGCAAGCACAAGCTTTCCTTTGTCGACTTTGGCTGTGAGCTTGATCTTTCCGCCCTGCGGCGTTGCTTCGAAGGCGTTTTTCACCACGTTGTCCGCGGCGCGGCGAAGCTTTTCCCAGTCGAGGGCAAGGAGGGGCAGGTCGCGCTGTATATCGCATTCGACCGTAACGCCTTTGCCCCTGGCTATGCTTTGCGCGAAGTCGCATACGGAGCGCGCGAAGTCGGAGAAGCTCCCCTGCGATCGAACGGGCGACACGTTCCCCGCAACGGCTATAAACTCCTGCACGATGCCGTCTATCCGCCTGATCTGTGAGCGCGCAGTTTTGAGGATGGATCTGAACTCATCGGCGTCCCCCTTCGGCTCGAACTCGGCTTCTATCCGCTGCAGCGATATCGCGACTGCGTTCAGCGGGTTTCGGATTTCGTGCGCAACGGCTGCTGCTATCTCCCCAAGGGATCGCAGGTGCGAAAGCCTTTGGTGCTCCTGGCGCAGCGAAAGGATCTTCGACATAAGCGCGCCCAGGATGATCGTTGCCAGAACGACCAGAAGCGCAAGCCCACACCCAACGCCAACGGTCCACCAGACGGCGGAGGATATATCCCTGTATTCCGACAGCGGGAGCCCGATGCGCAGTATTCCCGAAAACTCGCCAAGCCTCGGGAACGGGCATGCGAGCTCGAAGACCTTTTCGCCCTGGAAGTCTGCAAACCGCGTCCTGGGCGCTTTGCTCTCGAGAACCCCAAGCAGGAAGCGGTCCGACTCCACGGAGGTTGCGCGGTAGACGTCCTTCGAGGCGACGACTATCCCGCGCCTGTTCTGGATTATGATGTATCTTACTGCGGGCGTTTCGGCAAGCTGCCTCGCAAGTATACCTATGCCTATGTTCTTCGGGAACGGGCTTTCGACGAAAAGCACGGTGATCGTGTCGTTTGTGCGGACCGCAAGCCCCATGGGCTCTGCGCCCAGCGGGAATTCCGGGTCGAGCCCGAAGTAGAGCGAGCTTTCCTCGCCCTCAACAACGGGCGCGACGATGCTGGGCAAAAGGGAGATCCACTGGGATCGCCTTGGGTTTACGGCGCCTATGGTGTCGATAACGTCTCCTGCGGCGTTCAAGCGGACCACAAGCGGCACTTCGACGGGCAGAGTCTGCGCCGTTGGCGGCGCTTTCAAAAACGCTTTGGCGTAGTCGGCGAGCCTGAAGCGCGTTGAAAGAATCTCGTGGCTCTGCAGGCTGTATACGGCGCGTGCGCCCTCGATGAATATGTTCGCCAGCGAGACGGCGTCTTTCTCCATAAGCTGTATCAGCGCCTTGCGGGCGTTTCGCGCCGCAAGGTAGGTCGATACTGCGGCGACGACAAGCACAAACACCACCACGCCCGCCGAAACCCTTTTTAAACGGCTTTCCATGAACGCCCTAAAGTCTGCGGTAGTCGGCGGCTATGTCGGAGCGGTAGAACTGCCGCTCGAACTCGATCCTCTCGACTATCGCGTACGCTCTGGATGCGGCTTCGTCGTAAGAGCTTCCGAGCCCGACGACGTTTAGAACCCTTCCGCCGTTTGTGATGAGCGCATCGCCCTTGCGCGCCGTCCCCGCGTGGAAGATTATGTAGTCCTCGCTCGCCGGCGCAAGCTCCGAAAGACCGCGGATTTGATAGCCCTTCTTGTACTTCTTCGGATAGCCGCCCGATGCCATAACGACGCACACCGCTTTCCTGTCGCTCCACTCCACGTCCGCCTCAAGCACCCTGCCCTCCAGGGCGAAAAGCATTATCTCCACAAGATCAGACCCAAGCAGCGGCAGGATCACCTGCGTTTCCGGGTCGCCGAACCTGCAGTTGAACTCAAGCACCTTCGGTCCCGAGCTTGTGAGCATAAGCCCGGCGTAGAGTATTCCCTTGAAGGGCGTTCCGAGGAAGCGCAGCCCGTCCACGGCTCGCGAGATTATGTCGTCGGAGATCGCTTTCATAAGCTCTTCGTCGAGCTTGGGGTGTGGTGCGACGGCGCCCATTCCGCCCGTGTTGGGTCCTTCGTCGTTGTCGTAGGCGCGCTTGTAGTCCTGGGCGGGGATGAGGGGCACGAAGTTCTCGCCGTCGACAACAGCCAAAACCGATGCCTCAACGCCCTCAAGGTATTCTTCTACCACAACGGTTTTGCCGGCGTCGCCCCAGGTGCGCTCTATCATCATGTGGACGATGGCGTCGCGAGCCTCGTCGATGTTCGTGGCAACAACGGAACCCTTACCTCCCGCAAGACCGTCGGTCTTTATCACGATGGGGAATTCATGGTCCTCGACGAACCTTATCGCCTGCTCGGGGTCGTCGAAGATGACGAAGCTTGCGGTGGGTATGTGGAATCGCTGCATGAACTGCTTTGCGAAGACCTTGCTCGACTCGATCCTCGCCGCCTGCTGCGACGGACCGAATATGGCAAGCCCCCTGCTTGTGAAGTAGTCGACGATTCCGTTTGCCAGGGGCTCTTCGGGACCAACAACCGTCAGGTCGACGCCGTTGCGCTGCGCGTAGCTGGCAAGACCCCTTATGTCCGTCTGCGCTATGTCGACGAGCTTGGCGATCTGCGCTATGCCGGCGTTGCCCGGAGCCACACAAACCTCGCTGACGTAAGGGCTTTGCGATATCTTCCACGCAAGGGCGTGCTCCCTGCCGCCGCCGCCTACGACCAACACCTTCATCGCAGCTCCTTTCGCTTCGCCTCCACGACTTTGTAATATCCCCCACGCAGCCCGGATTGGCAACGGAAAGTTCGAGCGCAAATTATCACCTTGCGCTTGCGCATCGTTTGCTTACAATAAAAAGTTGGGCGGGTAGCTCAGGCGGTAAGAGCGCTTGCCTTACAAGCAAGAGGTCGGAGGTTCGAGTCCTCTCCCGCCCATTGCTTTTTTCGGAGGAGGTTGCCCTGTGGCTTTTCAGTCGGATGTTGTGAGGAGGCTTGTTGAGGAGCTTTGTCGTCTTCCCGGCATAGGTACGCGCTCGGCAACGAGGATCGCCTATCATCTGCTTGGGCGCGGCAGGGAGGACATCGAGGCTTTGATCTCGGCGCTGCGCGACCTTATGGAGAAGGTCAAGGTTTGCTCGGTGTGTTTCAACGTCTCCGAGACTGACCCCTGCCCCATCTGCGCCGACGAGGGCAGAGATCACTCCGTTGTGTGCGTTGTTGAGGAGCCGCAGGACCTTGCCGCGATTGAGTCTGCCGACGTTTACGACGGCGTTTATCACGTTCTCGGAGGCGCCATAAGCGTCCTCGACGGCGTTGGTCCCGAAAAGCTCCGCATAGCCGAGCTTCTGGACCGCGTATCCGCAGGCGGTGTGAAGGAGGTGATAATCGCCACCAACCCAACGCCCGAGGGCGAAACGACGGCGCAGTACATAGTGAAAAAGCTTGCCCCCACAGGCGTTAAGATCACGATGCTCGCCCAGGGTCTTTCCGCGGGAAGCGACCTCGAGTTCGCCGACAAACGAACCCTCAGACAAGCGATCCAAAACCGTAAGCCCATATCCTAAGCCTCTCGGTGAAATCCTTAATCTTTTTCCTTGCCATTTTTGCAGTTACTTGTATAGTTATGATTGCGATGGATGAGGAGGCGGAAAAGAGGCAGTACAGGCGCGAGCTTTTCATAAAGCTTTTGCTTATGCTGCGTGCGGCGGCGCTGCGGTATCTTGGCGTTGGCGAGGATGAGCCCAAAGTCGACGCGGAGGCGGCAAGGGAGATAATCGATATGCTTGATCTTCTGCAGGAGAAGACGGCGGGCAATCTCTCCGAGCCGGAGGAGGAGATGCTCAAAAACCTCCTCACCGAGCTCCGCTTGGCGTATGTAAAGACCGTGGGGGAGGGAAGTGGCGCATCCTGAGAACGAACTTGCGCACGAGCTTGCGTTCGATGAGCTCCGCGAGGCTATGGTCCGCTATCAGATCGAGCAGCGCGGTATCTCCGACGTTCGTGTGCTTGATGCGATGAGGGAGGTGCCCCGTCATCTTTTCGTTCCGCCTCATATCAGGGCGAGCGCATACGACGATACGCCGCTGCCCATAGGGTACGGACAGACCATAAGCCAGCCCTACATCGTTGCGCTTATGACCGAGCTTTTGGAGCCCAGACCCGACGACGTCGTCCTCGAGATAGGCACCGGCTCGGGCTATCAGGCGGCGGTCCTCTCGAGGATAGTCTCCAAGGTTTACACCGTTGAGCGTATACCCGAGCTTTTGGAGGGCGCGAGGCGCGTTTGGAGAAAGCTCGGATACGATAACATCGAGGGCTTTTTGGGCAACGGCTGGAACGGTCTTCCGCAGTTTGCCCCGTACGATGGCATAATCGTCACCGCCGCTGCGTCGCGCGTACCAGAGCCACTTCTGGAGCAGCTCAAAACGGGCGCACACCTCGTGATACCCGTCGGTGAGCTCTACCAGCGCCTGTGGAGGATAACGAAGACGCAGGATGGGTTCGTCGAGCAGCCGTCGATAAGCGTGCGGTTCGTGCCCTTGCTCGAAGAATAATGTCCAAAGGGAGTGTGAGGCAATGCTTTTATGGATGCTTGTGATAATAGTTTTGACTGTTTCGATGATCGCCACATATTATCTTTTGCCGGGGAAAGCCGAGGTTCTTATGGTTCACGCGTACGCGATTTTGCTCGTTTCGCTTGCGGTGCTTTATCGGGTTTTCCGGAAGATGAGGTCTCGGCGTATGGAGAGGCTCATCGAGGAGCTGAACTACCTGAGGATGCGCGTTGCGCAGCTTGAGGGCAGCATCTCCGGCGAAGAGGAAATAGAAGAGCAAGGGGAGTGAGCTATGACATATTGGATAGTTGCGATTATAGTTTTGAATTTGTTTGTGTTGTTTCAGAAGGGCGCGCCCGATGTCGTCAAGCTGAACGCCGCTATGGTCACCGTTATAGCCTTCGTTGCGCTCGTCAGGATTTGGCACAAGAAGCGACAGAGGGCTTTGGAGAAGCTTTTGGAGGAGATCGAGCAGCTGCAGCGGGAGAACGAGGAGCTTCGGGCACGACTGCAGAGCAGGGACGCCAAAGAAACGTGAAAACTAAAAGGAGGACGAGATGTTTCTTATAATAATTCTGATCCTTTTCGTCGACACTGTGATGCTTTGCGCCTTCGCCATTCACTGCAACCGCACCGCTTGGGACTATCTGATCCCGATGTATGCGCTTCAGGTTGTTGGCTACGCCGCCCTGTACCGCATCTACATAAAGACTAAGCTTGGTAAGAAGGAGAAGCTTCGCGACAAGCTTGAGCGGCTTCGCGCGGAAAACGTCGAGCTTAAAAGGAGGCTTGGTGAGGCGGAGGGTAATGAGGCACCAAGCGGATCGTAATCCAGAGCCCGCCTTTTGATGGATCTTCGTCCAGCCGTTTGTGCTGCGTTTTCGGGAGATGTTTCACGCGGTTTATAAGGGCATAGGCAGTGGCAGCGGGTTCGCCATAGGACCTGCGGTCATAGTTCAGCGTGGCGAGCTTGCCGTGCCGCGGAGCGAGCTTAAAGCCTCGGACGTTGAGAAGGAGATCAGGCGGTTTCGGAGGGCGGTTGCCGTTGCGCACGAACAGCTTAACCGCATAAGGGCGGCTATCGCAAAGGTTATGGGCGACGATGCCGCCGCCATCATCGACGCACAGCTCCTGCTGCTAAACGACCCCTCGTGCATCGACGAAACCGAAAGGCTCATCCTCAAAAAGCTTGTCAACGCCGAGTACGCGTTCGACACAGTCATCCAAAGCATAGTCGAAAGCCTTTCCGAAAGCGACAACGACGTTTTCCGCGAGCGCGTTCAGGATTTTCACGATATCCGCAGACGCGTTCTCGCGAACCTTATGGGGCTTAAGCACCAGGTGATACCCTCCCCGCGGCGGCGGTCGATCCTTATCATCAGCCACCTTGCGCCGTCTGAGACAGCCCACCTTTTCGGGAGCAAGTTCGTCGGTCTTGTGACCGAAGCCGGAGGGTTCACGTCCCACATAGCCATTATGGCGAGGACGATGGACCTTCCCGCCGTTTTGGGCGTTGAGGGGGTAACCGACGCCGTCCGCGACGGCGACACCGTTATAGTCGACTCGATGCGCGGGCAGGTTGTGGTGAATCCCGACGATGCGACGAGGCGCGAGTTTCAGTCCAAGCAAAGGCTTTACCGCCGCAGGCGCAGCTTCGTCATGAAAGCCGTTCCCCTCGAGCCTGTGACCAAAGATGGGCACAGGATCACCGTTGCGGCGAACATGGAGCTTCCCGAGGAGGTTCCCCTCGCCAAGCACTACGGCGCGGAAGGGATCGGGCTTTTCAGGACGGAGCTTTTGTACATGTCGGGCGAGGCGTTGCCCAGCGAGGAGCAGCAGTTCGAGATATACAAGTCGATAGCCGAGAAGGTTGCGCCGCACTCGGCGATAATAAGGACCTTCGACGTCGGCGGCGACAAGCTCGCGGGCGTCCTCGGACACCACTACGAGCCCAACCCATTCCTGGGGCTGCGCGCAATTCGCATCGGGCTTAAGTACCCCGACATCCTCAAGGTGCAGCTTAGGGCAATACTTCGGGCAAGCGCCTTCGGAAAGATCAAGATAATGTTCCCGATGATCTCCCTCCCCGAGGAGATGCAGCTTGCCCGCCAGATAGTCGCCGATATAATGGATGAGCTTAGCCGCAAGGGCATCCCCTTCGACGAGAACATCGAGGTTGGCGCGATGGTTGAGGTTCCGTCCGCGGCGATACTTTCGCGCAAGCTCGCTGTGTACTGCGACTTCTTCAGCATAGGCACAAACGACCTCATCCAATACACCCTCGCCGCCGACAGGGGCAACCCGCGCGTTGCGCACATATACCAAAGCTATCAGCCCGCGGTTCTTAAGCTCATCAAGTTCACCATCGATTCTGCTCACCTTGCGGGCAGGTGGGTTGGCGTTTGCGGCGAGATGGCGGGGGAGCTTCGCGCCATCCCCATGCTTTTGGGGATGGGTGTCGACGAACTGTCCACCGTGCCCGCGAGGGTGCCGCTTGTTAAACAGGTCGTTCGCCACCTGCGCTTCGAGGACGCAAGGAAAATAGCCGAACAGGTCCTCCAGTTCGATACACAGGAAGAGGTCATATCCTTCCTCGACGAGCAGGTCAAGCGGTTTCTGCCGAAGACGATGTGGGAGATGTAGCTTTTCCCGCAGCCGCTTTTTGAGTGGCGTTTTAAGGTGCGGTCAGGAACCTGAGTGTTTCGCGCCAGAGTGGCTTTTCCCGACCGAGGAGTGATCTTCCGCCGTGGCCGGGGCACAGGATAAGCTCGTCGGGCAGCGTGAGGATTTTTCTTATGCTGTGCGCGAGCGCTTCGGGGGATGAGTGTGGGAAGTCTGTTCTTCCCACGGCTCCGCCTGCAAAGACCGTATCGCCGCAGATGAAGTAACCGCCGCCCACAAAACCGATGCTGCCCGGCGTGTGTCCGGGAAGGTGCAGGATGTCGAGGTCGAAGCCGAGCGAAGCCAAAACCCCAGCGCTTATCGGCTCAGCACACAGAGTGATGGGGTTCCCCAAAGCAAGCGAGAAGTTCTCTTCGGGGTCGGCGAGCATGGGGATGTCGTCTTCGTGCGCGTAGATGGGGATGTTGTAGCGGCCTGCAAGCTCCGGAGCAGCGCCTATGTGATCGTAGTGTCCATGGGTCAATATTACGGCTTTGGGGCAGAGCTCGTGTCGTTCGATCTCTGCTGCTATGCGGGAGGCGTCTGCGCCGGGATCGACCACCAACGCGGAGCCTGAGCCCTCGCTTACGATGTAACAGTTCGTCTCAAGCTCGCCAACTATCACCCGAAAAAGTTTCATCGGCTCTTTCTACCTCCGCCGAGTTTGAAGACAAGCGGCTGCAGCCAGGGAATGCTCACCTTTCTGCCGTTCAACACGGCGGGTGTGAACTTCCAGTGGTATATAGCCTCGATGGCAGCCTTTTCGAAGATGCCCGGTGGGATCGCCACGACGACGCTTGCGCTTTTGGGGACGACGTTGCCGAGGGTATCTATTTGGAACTTCACGAGGACGACGCCCTCCAGTCCTGCGTCGCGGGCGCGCTGCGGATAGCCCAAAACCGCCGTCTTTACCGCAGCAGGGCGCTCCTGAAGCTCGGCGAAGTGATACTCGCCGCCGGAGGTTATGTACACCTCAAAAAGCGAGTCGGCAAGGCGCTTCAGATCGACATTTGCCAAAAGCTTTTTGTAGTCCTCGAGCAGGCTCTCCTCCTGCGTGCGCGTTGTGTCGATCTTCAGCTCGCCGCGACCTCCTTCGAGCTTTTTGGGCGCATAGGGTTTACCGCCAAGCTCAAGTATCTTGAACTGTACCCTGCGGCTCTTCTGCAGCTCCTCTTCGGTTGCGCCGCGCTCCTCCTCGCCGTAGCCGCGGTACGTCACCCGTGAGGAGTCGACGCCGTGGGAGGTGAGCCAGTCGTACACAGCCTTCGCGCGCTGCCGCGAAAGCCAAAGGTTGAACTCCGTGGAGCCTATCGAGTCGGCAAAGCCCTGAACCTCTATCTTCATGTCCGGGTACTGTGCCATAAGCTCGGCAACCCTCTCAAGCTCGGGCTTTGATTCTGCCCGAAGGTCCGACTTGCCGAAGTCGAAGAATATGTTCACAAGCTCCACGACGGAGCCCACGGCTATCCGCTTCAGCCTGAAGGTGTGGTGCAGCTCCTGGTAGCCCGCCTGGACCTTGACCTCGTAGTTTTCGGAGGCGAAGGCGTATCCCGGCGCAGAGACCGAGATCCCGTAGGTCTCCCCAGCCCTGAGCACAACGAAGAACTGCCCGGTGATGGAGTCGGTATTCGTTTTTTGCAAAAGCTTTCCGTCGGCGAGGCGCTCTATCTCCACCGTTGCGTAGACGGGCGCGCCGGTTTCGGCGTCGACGACCCTGCCGACGAGTGTCGCTATGATCTGCGGACGCTGCCACTCCTCAAGGGGGTATGAGTATATGTCGAATCCGCCGTAGCCGCCGGGTCTGTCGGAGGCAAAGTAGATGAACTCCCCGGACCCCGGAACAGAGAAGAAGTAGTCGTTTCCGGCGGTGTTGACGGGTGGACCGATGTTCACGGGGTCAGACCACTTGCCGGTGGAGGTGTCGAGCCGGCTCATCACGACGTCTAATCCGCCCAGGCCACCGTGACCCGCCGATGAGAAGTAAAGGGTTCTGCCGTCTATGTGAAGGAAGGGTGATGTTTGGTCGCGCGCGTTGTTTATGGGATAGCCAAGGTTCTTCGCCTTGCTCCAGCCGTCGGGGGTTTTGTAGGTGAAGTAGATATCCATTCCGCCGAAGCCACCGAACCTGTCGGAGGCGAAAAAGAGCGTGTCGCCCGAGGGCGAGAGCGATGGATGTCCGTCCCACCACGTTGAGTTGACCTTTTTGCCCAGGTTTCGCGGCTCGCTCCAGCCGTCGCCGCGGCGGTAGCAAACGTAGATATCACATTCGCCGTACGAGTCGGGTCTGCCGCAGATGGTGAGGTAAAGCTCCCTGCCGTCGGGCGATATGCACATCGCGCCCTCGTTGTACCTCGAGTTCACAGGCTCGCCGAGGTTTTCGGGGGTGCTCCACCTGCCGCCCTCCCAGCGCGATACGTAGATGTCCTCTCCGCCGAATCCGCCGTCGCGGGAGGAGGCGAAGTAGATCGTCCTTCCGTCGGGCATCACAAAGGGCGCGAAGTCGCTTTTTGGGGAGTTCAGCTCGGTGATGTTAAGCGGTCCCACAGGGGATGCAGCCTCGGCGGAGGTGGAGTCGACCTGCCCCCGCGCGAAAGAAACCCAAAGCACAAAAGCCAAAAGCGCCACTGCCATAGTCAAAACAATATCTCACGCGGTCCCCCGGCTGTCAAGCCTGTGGGCAGGAGGCTTCGGGCAATTTTTTTCGGAAAATCGACTTGACACCGAAGACCAAGCTTCTATTTTTTGAAGCTACCTCTGATATCTTAAGGAACAAAAAGCGGGGAGAGACAGCCGTGAGGATCGGAGTGTATGTGTGTCACTGCGGCGGCAATATATCCGAGGTGGTTGATGTAAAGCGTCTTGTGGATTTTGCCAAGACGCAGCCCGACGTCGTCCACGCCAGGGACGTGGAGCATATGTGCTCCGAGCTGGGGCAAAGCTACATCGTTGAGGATATAAAGGAGCACAACCTCGACAGGGTTGTTGTTGCGGCGTGCTCGCCCCTTTTCCACGAGGAGACGTTCCGCGAGGTGGTCGAGAAGGCGGGGCTCAACCGCTACACGTTCGTGATGGCGAACATCCGCGAGCACTGCGCCTGGTGCCACTTCAGCTCGGAGGACACGAACCGCAAAGCGGAGGACATCCTCCGCGCGGCGATATCGAAGGTGAGGCTCACAGAACCCCTGGAGAGGAAGTCGTATCCCATAGGCAAGCGAGTGCTTGTGATAGGCGGCGGGATAGCTGGCATCCAGGCTGCCCTCGACCTCGGCGACTCGGGATTTGAGGTCCACCTCGTCGAAAGATACCCCACCATAGGCGGCAGGATGGCTCGCCTCTCCAAAACGTTCCCCACCGAGGACTGCGCCGTCTGTATCCTCTCGCCCAAGATGGCGGCTGTGCCGAAGAACCCAAACATAAAGCTCTACGACTACTCCGAGGTCGAGAGCATAAAAGGCAGCATAGGCAACTTCGAGGTCACTGTCGTTCGCAAGCCCCGCTACGTCGACCCGGACAAGTGCACAGCCTGCGGCACGTGCAGCGAAAAGTGCCCTGGAAGCGCTCCGAACGAGTTCAACTACGGGCTCGACAAAAGGAAGGCGATCTACATCCCCTGCGACTTCGCCGTCCCGAGGACGTATGTTATCGACCCCGACGCGTGCCTTTACTTCAAGACCGGCGGCAAGTGCGGGGTCTGCCAGAAGGTTTGCCCGGAGGGTGCCATCGACTTCACGCAGCAGCCAAAGCGCGAAACCTTCACCGTGGATACGATAATAGTTGCCACCGGGTTCGACGTCTTCGACGCGACGCAGATGAAGCAGTTTGGCTTCGGCAAATACAGCAACGTGATAACGGCGCCGCAGCTTGAGCGGATCATAGCCGCCGCTGGCTCGGGTGTCATCCTCAAGGCGCTTGGCAAAAGGATCGCCTTCGTGCAGTGCGTTGGCTCCCGCGACGAGCAGGTCGGAAACAACTACTGCTCCAGAATCTGCTGCATGTTCGCCACGAAGCTTGCCCGCCTGCTCAAGCGAACCGACCCGACAAGGGAGATCTACATCTTCTACATCGACCTGCGCGCATACGGCAAGGGGTTTGAGGAGTACTACAGGCTTGCGCAGGAGTCGGGCATCAAGTACATAAGGGGCAAGGTCGCCCAGATAATCGAGGACCCTGAGACGAAGAAGGTCACGGTGATCGCCGAGGACACCCTCAACAGGCAGATAATAAAGGCAGAGTTCGACCAGGTCGTTCTTTCGACGGGTATAGTTCCTTCCCCGACGACGACCAAGATTGCGGAGATGCTGGGTCTTGCCACAAGCCCCGACGGTTTTCTGCAGGAGGCGCACCCCAAGTTCAGACCTGTCGATACCCTCATAGACGGCGTTTTCCTTGCGGGCTGCTGCCAGGGACCGAAGGACATTCCAGACACCGTTGCCCAGGCGAGCGCCGCGGCATCGAGGGCGATAAGACTTATGAATAAGGGTCAGTTCGAGGTGGAGCCCACGATCGCATTCGTCCACAAGGAGCTCTGCGACGGCTGCGGGCTTTGCGTCGATGCATGCCCGCTGAACGCCATATCCATCGAGGACGGCGTCGCCGTTATAAACGAGCTTGTTTGCAAGGGGTGCGGGCAGTGTCTCTCCGCCTGCCCGACCGAGGCGCTCGACATCAACTACTTCACCCACGAGCAGCTCCGAGCCGAGATCGACGCCGCTGTGGCGGGCAAGAAGAAGCCAAAGGATGTTCGCCTCATCGTGTTCGCCGACAACGTCTGTACCTACCGCCTCGCCGACAACGTAGGGACCGCGAAGATGTCGTACGCCAACGAGACGCGGATCATCCGCGTTCCGAGCGGAAGCCGCGTGACGCCAAAGCTCATCCTCTACGCCCTAAGCGCCGGCGCAGACGGAGTCTTCATAGGCGAGTGCGACAGGAAGGGTAATCCCTTCCCAGGCGCAGTGGACGCGATAGAGCGAAACGTCGAGCAGGTGCGCAAGATCCTCGAGGCCGAGGGGATCGAGCCGGATAGGGTCAGATACGCCGAGTTCATAACACCAATGCTTTCCGATTTCACGCAGAGCGTGAACTTTATGACAAGATACCTCAAGCGCGAGGTTGAACCCATATCGGAGGAGAAGCGCAAAAAGCTTTGGGAGAACGTCGACGAAAAGCTTTTCGGCGAAAAGGTCGCAGGAGCGTAGGGTATGAACGAATACGCGCTTACCAAGAAGAACGAGGAGTTTCTGCAAGAGGTGCAGCGCATAAGCGGTGAGATCATCACCAACTGTATGCAGTGCGGCACCTGCTCCGGAAGTTGCCCGATGGTCAAGTTCATGGATATCTCGCCCTCGCAGATGATATTCAAGACGGTGCTGGGGCTTCCTGAGGTGCTCGACGCGAAGACGGTTTGGCTTTGCGCATCGTGCTTTACCTGCAGCGTCAGATGCCCGAGGGGGATCGATATCGCCAAGGTTGCCGATGCGCTGCGGCAGATGAAGGTCAGGCAGGCTATCGAGAGGATAAATCTGAGGCAGCTTCCGCAGGAGGAGCTCGCATCGCTGCCCGTCATAGCGCTGGTGAGCTCCGGAAGGAAGTTCACCTGATCGAAAGCGGGAGGATTACGATATGAAGCTTCTGTACTATCCCGGTTGCACGCTTAAGTCGGCGGCGAAGAACCTTGAGATTTCTGCGCTTGCCGCTGCCGAAGCTTTGGACATTGAGCTTGTTGAGCTTCCGCGATGGAACTGCTGCGGCGTTGTGCCCTCGATCGTCGCCGATGACCTCATGCGACACCTCGCACCCATACGAAACCTCATCCGCGTCCAGGAAGCCAACCGCGATGGACTCGTCGAAAACGACTACAGACTCGTCACACTCTGCCCCATGTGCTTCAACGTCCTTAAGGCGTCCAACATGAGGGTGAAGGAGAACCCCGAGGACCTGCAGAAGCTCAACGACTTTATGTACCTGGAGGAGGACTACGAGGGCAACGTTGAGGTTTTGCACTTCTACGAGGTGCTTGAGCAGATAGGCTGGGACGAGGTCAAGTCGCGCGTGAAGAAGCCTTTGGAGGGGCTTCGGGTTGCGCCTTACTACGGCTGCATGCTCATCCGCCCGAAGGAGGTAGGGATAGACGATCCCGAGGAGCCGCGCATAGGGCACAGGCTTTTGGAGGCTCTGGGCGCTGAGCCTGTGACCCATCCCTTCGCCACGCGCTGCTGCGGAAGCTTCCAGACGGTGCCCGAGAAGTACTCCGTCGCCGAGTCGACGTACGATATCGTTACGATGGCGCGCAAACACGGCGCCGAGGCGCTTATGACGAGCTGCCCGCTTTGCGCCTTCAACCTCGACGCGCGACAGAAGGAAACGATGGAACTCCACCACGACTTCCAGCCGATGCCCGTGTTCTACTTCTCGCAGCTTATGGCGCTGGCGTTCGACCTGGGCGAGGAAAAGTGCGGCTTCGAAATGAACTACATCGACCCAAAACCCTTGCTTGTGGAGAAGAATCTGCTTTGAAGAAAATAAAAAATAAACGGGGGGAGCCATGGCGGAGAAGAAGGACATAATGGAGCTCATCAGGGAGTCAAACAAGTCGGTGGTAAGCGGCATAGACGAGAAGGACATAAAGCACTGGGTGACGATTTACATCATGGGCAAGGCTTACCGCGTGCCGGCTGGTTTGACCCTGATGCAGGCGATGGAGTATGCCGGTTATCGCTTCATCCGCTCCTGCGGTTGTAGGGCAGGCTTTTGCGGCGCATGCGCAACCATCTACCGCAAAGCGGACGACTATCGCCTGCACGGCGTCCTCGCCTGCCAAACACAGGTCGAAGACGGCATGTACCTCGTCCAGATCCCGTTTGCACCAGCCGAAAAACCAACGTACGACATAAATGAGCTTGCCTACGACGTCTCGTCCGTGGTGAGCATCTACCCCGAGGCTACAAGGTGCGTTTCGTGCAATACCTGCACCAAAGCCTGCCCGCAGGACCTTAAGGTTATGGACTACGTCCAGGACGCCATAAAGGGCGACTTTGAGCGCGCTGCGAGGGAATCGTTCGACTGCATCCAGTGCGGGCTTTGCGCGGTAAGGTGCCCCGCCGAGATCGTCCAGTATCATCTTGCGCAGCTTGTGCGAAGGCTTTACGGGAAGTACGGCATGCCGCCCGAAAAGAACCTCAAAAAGCGCATAAAGGAGCTTGATCAGGGCAAGTTCGACGAGGAATTTGAAAAAGTCATGAACATGCCCCTCGAGGAGCTTAAGAAGCTTTACCGTGAGTATCAGGAGAACCGCGAGGTCTACTAAAAGGAGGCGAAGGGAATGGCGGAATTCAAGCTTATTGATGGATATCCGGAATACATGCGAGAGTCGATAAAGAAGGTTGAGGAGACGCGCCCGAAGCGCGTTGGCGTTCTTCCTCCCCAGATGACCCCCGAGGAGCGCGAGGAGGTTTTGCACCTTTGCCATCCCGACTACGCTCCGGGCGGCAAGAGGAAGATATCCATCGGTCCCAACGCGGGCGATATCGCCCCCAACGAGGTCGTCGATCTCCTCGAGGCATATCCGCTCATCGAGCCCGGCGAGATAGACCTGAACAGGGTCGACTTCGAGACCGATATTCTGATAGTTGGCGGTGGTTTGGCTGGCACGAGCGCGGCGCTTCTGGCGAACGACTCGGGCATTCCGGCGGAAAGGATTCTCCTTACAAACAAGCTTCGCCACGGCGACGCGAATTCGATAATGGCTGAGGGCGGCACACAGGCTGCCGATCGACCCGAAGACAGCCCCGTCATCCACTGGATAGACGCTTACGGCGGCGGTCACTTCACGAACAAGCCCGATGTCCTGCGCGCCCTCGTAGAGGATGCGCCGAGGGTTATGCAGTGGCTGCTTGATCTGGGCGTCATGTTCGACAGGGACGAGAAGGGCAACTTCAGGGAACTCACGGGCGGCGGCACATCCCGCAGAAGGATGCACGCCTGCGCCGACTACACGGGGCTCGAGGAGCTCAGGGTGCTTAGGGACGAGTTCAGAAACAGGAAGATCCCCGTCCTTGAGTACTATCCCGTCATCGAGCTTCTCACCGACGGCGACAGGGTCACGGGCGCCGTATTGTGGAACATGGAGACGGGCGAGTATAAGGTTGTCCGCGCAAAGGCGGTCATCCTTGCGACGGGCGGTTTCGGCAGGCTGCACATACGCGGCTTCCCCACAACGAACCACTACGGCGCAACGGCGGACGGCTTGGTTTTGGCGTATCGAGTTGGCGCGAAGCTCCGCGATACCGACACGGTGCAGTATCACCCCACGGGCGCAGCGTATCCGCAGCAGATAATAGGCTTGCTTCTCACCGAGAAGCTGCGCACAAGCGGCGCCCAGCCCGTGAACAAAAACGGCGAAGCCTTCGTGTTCCCTCTGGAGCCCAGGGACGTTGAGGCGGCGGCTATAATCAGGGAGTGCTACATAAACGACAACGGCGTCGTCACGCCGACGGGGATGCGCGGCGTTTGGCTCGATACGCCGCTTATAGACATCATCCACGGCAAGGGGACGATAGAAAGCTGGTTCCCCGGCATGGTCAGGATGTTTAGGCGCTTTGGCATCGACATCACCAAGGACCCGGTGCTCGTTTTCCCGACGCTCCACTACCAGAACGGCGGCGTTGAGACTGATCCCCACGGTCACACCAACGTCGAGGGGCTTTTTGTCGCCGGCGAGGTCTCGGGCGGCGTCCACGGCAAAAACAGGCTCATGGGCAACTCCACCCTCGACTGCCTCGTTTTCGGCAGACGCGCCGGAATGGCCGCCGCCGAGTACGTGAAGAAAGTCGACTTCGGCAAACTCACCCTCGATCACCTGACGCGGTACATCAACATGCTCAAGGAGGCGGGGATAAAGCCCGAGCGCAGAGCGCCCATCCTGCTGCCCGATTACCG
This sequence comes from uncultured bacterium, assembly GCA_965552135.1. Taxonomy (GTDB): domain Bacteria; phylum UBP14; class UBA6098; order B30-G16; family B30-G16; genus CBEVQY01. Next base: position 63,454 of record CBEVQY010000010.1, read on the forward strand.
CGGAAAAGCCGTCCTGGCGAGGATGATCGACATCTTCCGCTGATGTCTTTGGGCGGCGCGATTGAGGAAGAGGGGACGCGCAGGGTCGAAATCGGCTGTGCTTGGGTGAGCCAGAGGCAAGGATTTTGGCTCGCCTGAGGTCGTTGCGGTAGGTGGCCTCTGGTGTGTTGATCCGCTGTGTGTCCTTCTCGCGGGGGTGCCCTGAGAGCTCTCCCTTCGCCTAAGCGGGGTTCACGTCGTCGGGATTTCTCTGCAGCAGGTTTTGGGGCGACGTTCCCTCAGGGGCTGTTCATCGATTAAACCGCAGCTTACTCTCCGGTCGCCTTCGGATCTTTTGCAGCGCACATACTCCTGTGGATAGCTGCGCGGTGGCCTTTCTCGTCGCCAGAGCGCCGCCTTCGGAAGCAGCTGATGCAACCGTACCCAGGGCAGAGCTATACGGGCTGAGCTTCTTTGACAGCCTCGCCCTTCTTGCGGTACTTCGACATGTACTTCTCCAAAAACTCCTTCCGGATGCGCTTGAGCTCCATGTCGGGGAAGACGGAGAGGAGCTCCCACGAAAGGTCAAGGGTTTCGTCGATGGATCTGTCGGTGTACTCGCCCTGACCGATGTACACGCGCTCGAACGTCTCGGCGAACTCGTAGTACTTTTTGTCCATTTCGGTGAGTGCGGCTTCGCCGAGGATGACGGCGAGCTCCTGCGCCTGCTTGCCCCGCGCGTAGGCGGCGTAGAGTTGATTGAACAGGTCGTCGTGGTCCTCGCGCGTCCTGCCAGGACCTATCCCCTTCTGACGCAAACGCGAAAGGGACTGCTGGACGTCTATGGGAGGCATTATGCCCCTCATGTGCATCTGCCGCGAAAGAACTATCTGACCCTCGGTTATGTAGCCCGTGAGGTCGGGGATGGGGTGGGTTTTGTCGTCCTCGGGCATCGTGAGGATCGGGATAAGCGTTATCGATCCCTCTCTGCCCTTTATCCTGCCTGCTCGTTCGTAGATCGTCGCGAGGTCGGTGTAGAGGTAGCCGGGGTAGCCGCGCCTGCCTGGGATCTCCTTCCTCGCCGCGGAGACCTCGCGCAGAGCCTCGCAGTAGTTCGTCATATCGGTCAGGATAACGAGGATGTGCATCCCCTTCTCGAAGGCGAGGAACTCGGCGGTGGTCAAAGCCATTCGTGGTGTTGCTATTCTTTCTATCGCGGGGTCGTCGGCGAGGTTCAGGAAGAGCACAGCCCGCTCAAGCGCCCCGGTTCTTCGGAACTCCTCCTGAAAGTACTGCGCCTCCTCGAAGGTTATGCCCATCGCGCCGAAGACGACGGCAAACTCCTCGCCCGTTATGACCTTCGCCTGCCTCGCTATCTGCGCCGCAAGGCGGTTGTGGGGCAAGCCCGAGCCCGAAAAGATGGGAAGCTTTTGACCCCTGACGAGGGTGTTGAGCCCATCTATGGCGGATATCCCAGTCTGGATAAACTCCCTTGGGAACTCGCGAGCATACGGGTTTATGGGTGCGCCGTTTATGTCGAGCTTTTTCTCGGGGATGATCTCAGGACCGCCGTCTATCGGTCGCCCGAGACCGTCGAAGATGCGACCGAGCATGTCGAGGGAGACGCCAAGCTCGATCCCCCTGCCCAGAAACCTCACCCTCGACTGCTGCACGTCGACGCCGCTTGCGCCCTCAAAGAGCTGGATCAAAGCCTTATCCCTGTCGACCTCAAGGACTTTGCCGCGGCGAACGCTGCCGTCGGGAAGCGTTATCTGGACAAGCTCCTCGTAAGTCGCACCCTCAACGCCCTCAACAAGCAAAAGCGGACCCGCCACCTCGCGAATGGTGCTGTACTCCTTGTACATCGCCTTCTCCTTGCTGCTGAGGCTTGTCGGGATTAACAGCCCTACTGCTCGACGGGGATCACGGATACCGTTTTCTTTCCGAACCTGTTTTTGCCGAACCTGACGACGCCGTCGATGAGGGCGAAGAGGGTGTCGTCCTTCCCGCGCCCGACGTTTGCTCCGGGGTGCCACTTCGTCCCGCGCTGGCGAACCAAGATGTTCCCCGCGCGAACAAACTGCCCGTCGAAGCGCTTAACGCCCAAACGCTTCCCGCAGCTGTCGCGGCCGTTGCGAGAACTCCCTACGCCCTTCTTGTGCGCCATCTCATCCTCCTCGCTTTCGCCCAACTAAATTCTTATATGCGAGCCAACCCAAAATTGCAAGCCTTTTGTGTCACCTTCTTTTGCGATCCAGCCTGTCGAGCTTTATCGCGTCCTTTATCGACGAGACGACGAAGATGACGATGAATCCCGCTGCCACTGCAAGCCCTCCGATGTCGAGCGCGCGCAGCGGAGCGCCGCGCAGATGCGTAACTACAGGGTTCCAGAAGATCAAAACGATGTTGACGGCGAAAAGCAGCATCCTTATCTCCGTGGGACCCATCCGTGCGTACGAGAGCCTGAACACCCCCTCGGAGTAGGCTGCGATGTGGACATAGATGTTCATAAGGAAGTATCCTACTGCGACAAAGAGCGCGACGCGCATATCCATAAGCGGCGATGCCCCTAGGCTGACGCATACGACAAGCACCGTCCAGGCGTCGCATATGTGGTCGACGAAGTAGCCGTATCGTTCTCGCTCGATGTGTCGCACTCTGGCGAGGGTTCCGTCGAGGCTGTCGGCGAACCAGTGCAGGACGAGCCCCAGGTTCGAAAGGATAAGCCACGCTCGCGAAAAGCGCACGAGGATGTATCCTGCCGCGATGACAAACGCTGCCACGATGCCCAGCAAGGTCAGGTGGTCAGGGTTCACCCACGCGGGAAGCGCCGCCGCCAGCTTCGGAAGGTTGCGCCTCTCCCACGGACCCGTGAAGGTATCTATCACGCGCTTCGCCTTCTCATCCGCCCTCTCCACCTTTGACCGACCTCCTTTTGAAGATAAAAAGCTCGTTTGCAGCGAACTTAAGCGCAGGACCTGCGGTCATGCCGATAAGATCAGCCACAAGGTAGTGGATGTGGGCGTATGTGGTGAGCGCCCAAAGCAGCCCCAAATTGACCGTGAAGTCGATCGATGCCGTGAGGACGTTGTACTTCAGAAGCCTTGAGAGGTAATCGGGCAGGCTGTGTGCGACTCTGTCGCGCCACGTGAAGAAGTAGTGCCAGGTGAAGTTGTGGATGATGGCGAGTTCGATTGCACACGCGCCCGCAGGAACAACGGGCACGCCAAGCTTGCCCTTGAGGATCCACAGCACGCCGAGGTTGACGAAAACCCCCAGCCCCCCCACAAGCTGAAAGATAAAAGCACGCCTGACCGTCGCCCAGAAAGGCATCGCAACCTCCAAAGGTCACTTCAATTTAAGCGCTTGCGCAACAAAACTCAAAGCGTTTGTGGTGAAGCCTCCGAAGGAAAAACTTGTGGAACATCCGCGGCGAGACTATGATATTTAGCCCCATTGACAGGAGGGATTCGGAGATGCGCCTTTTGCCCTTTGTGTTCGTTGCCCTTTCGGTTGTTTCTTCGAATGTGCTTTGGCAGGGGGATTTTGGCTCGGTCGATTCGGTTGCCATTTACCCTGCCGCAGGCGGTTATTACCGCTTCGTCGTCGGCGGCGCTCAGACCCTTGGACGCAGCGGGGAACCTCAGATACCGTTTTTGACCCGGGTCGTGAAGCTCGCCGGCGGGTACAGCATTGAGGATGTTTCGGCAGATTTCAGATGGAGCTCCCCGCGGTCGCTTCCGCAGGGCGTCACGATAGCTCCCGCCCCCGTCCTGCATCCGATAAGCAGCGGCAAAGGTCCCGACTACATCCCCTCTGAGCTTATATACGGCCGTGATTCCTTTTTCCCTCCGCAGGAGCCGCGGTGGCACTGTGGCTTTGGCTGCGGAACAACGTACGTGACGATCCACATCCCCGCCGTGAGGTACAACCCGGTTGCGGGGGAATACTGCGTTCTTAAGGGTGCGTTGGTTAGAGTTTTGGGGCGGAGGTCTATTTCCTGCGGCGTGAGCCGGAAACATGCGCTGAGTTTCGATGAGGAGAATCTGATCCTAACGGTCGAGTCTTTGCGCGTGGCTGCAGAAAGCCTTGCCAGCCTGCACGAGGTCTGGGGTGTGCCTTCGACCGTGATAACCGCGGAGGAGATCGACACCATCTACACGCCCGCGGAATATCCCCCGCTTTGGGGTTTCCCCGAGGCTGTTCCGTCGAGCTTTCACATCTACGCCGATACTATCCTGGCTCTTAAGATCATCTCCTTCCTTCGCGACAGCGCCGCCCACCCGAATCTCCGCTCTGTGACGATTTTGGGCAAGTCGACGCATATTCCTCCAAGCTTCTACTTCCGCGACAGCACCGATGTTATCTGGGGCGGAGATGAGTTCAACGCCTTCGTGCCCACCGATTTCTTCTACGCCTCGCCCGACTACGACTGGGTTTGCGACTACGCCGTAGGCAGGCTCCCGGTTTACGACGAACCTACGGCTTTTTGCGTTGTAGACAAGCTTCGGCGCTGGTGGGCGGCAGCAACGCCCGAGCTTTTTAGCAGGGTTTTGCTTGCGGGTGGAAATCCGTTTGGGTACCTCTTCGACGACGAGCATACGGTTCAGCTCATCTGCCGCGACGGCTACGTTGCGCAGTCGTATTTGACGAAGCTTTACGCCAGCCGCGGCGAGTTCACCTCAAGCCGCTTCGACGAGGAGTTCAGGCAGCCCTACGGGGTTGTGTACATCTCCGGTCACGGGAGCGGGAATACGGTCGCCTTCGACGATGGCACCTACTGGAGCTACGCCGACGCCGAAGCGCTGCCGTGTAGGGACTTTTCCCCGGCGCTTATGATGGGGTCGTGTCTGAACGGGATTTACGACGGCGACATAGTCGAGAGAGGCGACCCCGAGTTCCCCGAGGTGCTCATAAGGTCGGATGGCGGTCCCATAGCCTTTTGGGGCTGTTCGCGCACCGCGTACGGGGCACCCTCCTACCACTTCGATGGACCTGAGCTCGTCATCGATGAGCCATCCCTTATGTCGCGCTTCAACTACGACCTCTTTATGGCGCTTGGGGTGGATGCGCCCGAAAGCTTCGGCGAGTGGCACATGTCGACTCAACGCTGGTACGCCACAACGGCGGACATGACCTACTGGGTCGACCAGAGGACGCTTTTGGAGTACAACTTCTTCGGCGATCCTGCGCTGCCGCTTCCGGATTACACCGGCGCCGGGCTTCCGGACGAGGTTGGTCTGGAGCTGCGTGAGCCCGATACCTACGACATAGGCTGGGATACCTACGCGGTGTATCTGTGCGGCGGGGATTCCCTCAGGGCTTCATCGTCCTTCGAGCAGACCGCTTATCTGGTTCCACTGGTATGCTGGGCGCCGCGGACGAGTCACCTTATAAGCCGCGACCTTGCGCCGGGCGACCAGCTCGCCTTCCTGCTGGAGGGAGGAGGGAGGTTCTACTGCCTTACCGTCGATTCCCCCCGCGGCACCGAAAGACGTTACTACTTCTTTGCCAGCGATGGAATCCTTTGCGCCGATGGATACCTGAGCGACTGGTGCCACGCTGACATAGGCTATGCGGCGTCGGACGGCAGCGACTTCGACGAAGACTGGCTCGACCTGCAAACGCTATACGTCGCCGACGACCCATCCTACCTCTACGTCGCCTTCACAACGGGCGATCCGTATGATCCGTATGACTGGTTGTCCATCTACAGGCTTCGGCTTTTCACGGTCGCTTTGGACTTTCGCCCCGGCGGTTACGAGGGCGTCGTCGGCGTCGACCACGACCCGCTGGGAACCTACGTGTGCTTCCCCGACTCGGATGCGCCTGATCTTGTTGTCGCCCTGCGGTGGTCGATAGAGATCTTCAGCCTGAAAGCCTATACCTGGGCGGAGACACACTGGACGCCGGTGTCGAACCCCTGGGGTGCGGGTTTCGGCTGCGGGTACGAAACCGATTGGGACGTCTACAGAAACCTCTGTGAATTCGCGATCCCTCGCAGCTACCTCGGCGGTGCCGACAGCGTCGACATAATCGTCTACTCCGCCCTAGCCGACACAGCCACGCCAGCGCTCGATTGCATTCCCTCTGATCCTGCATCGTATACCCATATCGTTGTTGGAGCGGCTTATGCAAACAGGCTGACCAACTTCCTTCGGTATCGCTTCGCGACCGAATCGGTAAGCGAGGGCAGGTTTGTGAAGCCCTTTGTGGCGCCTGAGGTTTTGGTGCATCCCAATCCGTTCAACGAGGCGTGCAACATAATGGTCGACGGCGCCTTTGGCGACGAAGTTTCGATAAGGATCCTTGATGTTTCGGGTCGAGTCGTTTTCGATGGCAAGCTTTCGTCGGGGCATGGGTTTGTTTGGCGACCTGGGGATGATCTGTCTTCGGGTGTATACTTCGTTCGCGCCGCGGTGGGCGGCTCTGTGGCAACGAAGACCGTGCTCCTGGTGAGGTGATTATATGGATTGCTTCGAGGTTGAGGGCGGCGCAAGGCTTTCGGGGCAGATATCCGTCTCGGGCGCGAAGAACGCCATCCTGCCCATGATCTCTGCGGCGCTGCTTGCGCCCCGGGGAACCACCGTCATCAGGAACGTCCCCGACATAACCGACGTTCGCACGATGGTCGCCGTGGTTCGCCACCTCGGCGCGGATGTGGAGTACGACGCTGGAAGCCGGGTGCTTTACATCGACGCCGCGGGCGTAAACAGATTCGACGCCCCCTACGAGCTTGTAAGCAGGATGCGCGCAAGCTTCCTCGTCGCAGGTCCCCTTTTGGCGCGGTTTGGCATCGCGAAGGTATCCCAGCCCGGCGGATGTGCCATAGGTGCAAGACCCGTTGACCAGCACATCCGCGGCTTCGAGCGACTCGGGGCTTCCGTGGAGGAGAGGCACGGATACACCGTCGCGCAGGCGAAGAAGCTGCGCGGAGCGGTTATATATTTCGATAGACCGACCCACACCGGCACCGAGAACATAATGATGGCTTCCGTTCTGGCGGAGGGTCGCACGGTTATAATAAACGCCGCGCAGGACCCCGAGATAGTCGACCTTGCGGAGATGCTGCGCAAGATGGGCGCGAGGATCTCCGGCGCAGGAACGTCGAGGATAACGATAGACGGCGTAAGCTCCCTCTCTGCGGTGGACCACACCCCAATAGGCGATAGGCTCGAGGC
>CBEVQY010000011.1:0-68206 GCA_965552135.1 uncultured bacterium
TCGCTCCACCCCAAATGTCGTTGCCGCCAACGGTAAGATCACCCGTAAGCGTAACATCCGTCCCGTCGTTTACAAGTGCGCTTGAAGCGACCCACGAAGTGCCGTCGAAGCGCAAAGTCTGGTTCGCTGCGCCCGAAGGCAAACCAGCTCCCTCGGGAACGCTCAGCGCATAAGGCGCTGACCACAATCGCTCCGAACCCAAAAAGGTGTAGTCGCTCTCCGTGGGCTTCTTCATAAACACCGCAAGATACAAACTGTCGTAGTCCAGATAGTCCGCAATGCCGTCGAGGACGACGGAGAAAAGCCCATCGTCGACGGAAACGCCCGCCGTGTCACCCGAAGTCCACGCCAGGGTGTCGGCGGCATCGTCGAAGTCGCCGTCGCCGTTCGTGTCGGTGTAAAGCCTGAACCGAAAGTCCCTCGTCCCCGTCACAGGTCCGCCGCCCTCAAATAGCTTGCCCTGATAGTTGATCCCATCGGGCGGCGTGGCAAAGGCAAGGCTCAGCAGGAAAAGCGCACACAAAAACTTCGGAATATGGTTGAGCATCACGCTACCTCCTAAGTTGTATTGGATACCAACAATATACGAAAAAATTTTCGTTTTTCAACTTATGCTTATACTTATTGCTTCCCTGTCGTTGCAGGGCGGGAGCAGAAAAAAGTTGTTGTGTCTTTCGGTGTGGAGGCTATCTTTTGGAATTAAATCGGTGCAGTTTCGCTTGGAGCGATCAAGGAGGATTTGATGAGAGGGGTGCTTTGGAAAGCGGTTTTGACGGCGATAGTTGTGATTTTGTCGGTTTGGTTTTTGCTTCCCACCGTAAGGCTTGCGCTTATGTCTCCCCAGGAGCGTGCTGAGAACCCTGAGCTTGTGGACGAGCTTCAGCTACGCGGCGTAAGGCTCGGTCTTGACCTTAGGGGAGGGGTGCACCTTGTGATGGAGGTTGATACCACGAAGCTCCCGACCGATATGGCGGAGATACCGATAGATGAGGCTTTGGAGGTTATCCGCAGCCGCGTCGACCAGTTTGGCGTTGCGGAGCCTGTGATTCAGCGCGCCGGGCAGAAGAGGATCGTCGTCGAGCTTCCGGGGATCCAGAACATCGAGAACGCGAAGAAACTCATTCAGGAGACGGCGGTTCTGGAGTTTCGGCTGATGCGCGATCCCAAGGACGTTCAGCGCTTCGTAAGCAGCCTCGACAGGCTTTTGACGAACCATCCCGAGCTTTTGGAGCTTGCGCGACGCGGCGCTTCTGCGGCGGCGGAGACTGCCGAAACCACGGCAGGCGAAGCCATCGCCGCTGCGGGAACGTCGGCGGCTCAGGAATCGCTGGCAACACAACCTGTGCTCACCATGGGCGAGCTTATGGCGCGCGAGTCGACCGAAACCGCCGCAGAAACAACGATCACCGGCGCCGAGATATTCGCGAAGGAGTCGACCGTCGCCGAAATACCAGAGGTCACCCAAAAGCCGTTCTCGTCGATCGTGGATGTTGAGGAGAACTCGATCTTCGTTCCCGCCTCCGAGGTCGACCTCGTCGACAGGCTGCTTAAGCTGCCTGAGGTCAAAAAGCTCTATCGCGGTTCCATCTTCCTCTGGAGCGCGCACTACAGGAACTACCAGGGGACGAGGGTCAAGGAGCTTTTCATGCTCAAGGACAAGGTTGAGCTTACGGGTGATCACCTGACGAACGCGCGCTGGCGCTTTGGCAGCGGTTACGACCCGCGGACCGCCGGAAAACCTGTCGTCGACCTCGAGTTCGACAGCAAGGGGGCGAAAATCTTTTCCCGCGTCACGGGGGCGAACATAAAGAAGCGTTTGGCAATCGTTTTGAACGACAAGGTCTACACGGCGCCCGTTATTCAGACGAAGATACGCAACGGCAGGGCGCAGATAACCGGCATAAGGCAGATAGACGAGGCGAAGATAATAGCCATCGTTTTGCGCGCGGGGTCGCTGCCCGTGCCCCTGAAGATAATCGAGGAGCGCACGGTCGGTCCTGCGCTCGGCGAGGATTCGATTCGCGCAGGCGTCCGCGCAGCCGTGGTGGGGCTTGTTATCGTTATGATCTTTATGATCCTCTACTACCGCTTTGCCGGGATAGTTGCCTGCATCGCGCTGCTTTTGAACCTCCTCGTCCTTCTTGCGGCTATGGCGCTTTTGCACGCAACGCTTACGCTGCCGGGGATCGCGGGTATCATCCTCACCGTCGGCATGGCTGTGGACGCGAACGTGCTTATATACGAGAGGATCCGCGAGGAGCTCCGCGCCGGAAGAACGGTCCGTATGGCGATAGAGGCGGGCTACTCCAGGGCGCTTTTGACCATAGTCGACGCGAACGTCACAACGCTTATCGCCGCGCTGGTGCTCTATTATTTCGGCACCGGTCCCATCCGCGGCTTCGCGGTGACACTGTCGCTGGGGCTCGTTATATCGATGTACACCGCCATAGTCGTCACGAGGATGATTTTCGACTGGTACGTGGCGGCGTTCAGAAAGGAAAGTATAGCGATATAGCCGACGGAAAGGGGGAGAGGAAATGGAGTTTTTCAGGGAGATCAACTGGGACTTTCTCAAATACCGCAAAATAGCCTTTGCTTTTTCGGGCGCTATGATTTTGGCGAGTTTGGTTTCCCTGATTGTGCACGGTGGTCCGCGCTACGGGATCGATTTTACGGGCGGCAGGGTTTTGGAGGTCTCTTTCGGCAAGGCGCCCGACATAGCCCGGGTGCGCTCCGTTCTGGCGAAGGCAGGTTTTTCGGGCATCGAGGTGCAGTCGGTCAAGGACAGACCTTGGGTGATATTCCGCGTGCCGATGGAGCTTGACGAAAAATACCCCGATTTCTCCGCGGTGATGCTCGAGACCCTGAGGAACAACTTCACCCAACAGGCGGGCTTTACGATAGATGTGCTTTCAAACGAAAAGGTCGGTCCCAAAGTCGGTGCGGAGCTGCGGCGAAAGGCAATATTAGCCGTGGTCCTGGCGCTTCTGGCGATGCTTGTGTACATATCGATCCGCTTCCAGTTCCGATTCGGCGTGGCGTCGGTTGTCGCACTCTTCCACGATGCCTTCATAACCCTCGGGGTGTTCTCGATCCTGAACAAGGAGATAACGCTCCCCATAGTTGCTGCGCTTCTTACGATCGTCGGATATTCGATCAACGACTCCATCGTCGTCTCCGACAGGATAAGGGAGAATATGGGCAAGCTCCGGAGGCTTTCGTTCTACGAGCTTGTCAACAAAAGCCTCAATCAGGTGTTCTCGAGGACGATCATAACCTCGTTTACGACTCTTGTCGTTGTGCTTTGCCTTTTGCTCTTCGGGGGAATAGTGATAAAGGACTTTGCCCTTGCGCTTTTCGTGGGCATCCTTGTGGGGACGTATTCGTCGATATACATCGTAAGCCCTCTTGTTGTTCAGTGGGAGAGGTGGTTTCCCAAGAGGGTTTCCGCTGCTCGTCGCAGCCGCTGAGTGCTTAGGCAGATGGAGTTCGACCTCATCGAGCTTTTGAAGAGGCGCTTTCCCGACTACATCGGCGACGACTGTGCCGTTGTCCCGCCGCGGGAGGGGAGGCTCCTTGTTACCGTCGACGAGCTTTGCGAGGGGATCCACTTCTCGCTGGAGTACTTCTCCCTCTCCGACGTTGGTTACAAGTCGGTAAGTGCGGCGTGCTCCGATATAGCGGCTATGGGGGGCACGCCTGCGGGGGTTGTTTTGGCGCTTGGCTTGCCCGAGGGGTTTTCGGAGGCTGAGCTTGCAGAGCTCTACGACGGCGTCTCCGACTTCTGCGGCAGGTGGGGAATATCGGTCTACGGCGGGAACATCTCCGGCAGTCGCTGCGGCGTTCGCGTGGTGACAGCGGTCCTGGGCTTTGCGGAGGCACCGGTTATGAGGAGCGGCGCGCGTCCGGGCGACCTTATCGCCGTAACGGGCGAGCTCGGCGCCTCATCCGCCGGAATGCTTTTGCTCTCACGCGCCGTCGAGGCAAGACTTGATGACAAGCTGTTCTCCGCCCTCGCACGGAGGCACAGGCGACCCGATGCCCGCATAGACGCAGGGAAGATCATAGCCTCTTTGGGCGCAACGGCTATGATAGATGTATCCGACGGCTTCTGGTCTGATCTTGTTCACCTGGCGCGGGCTTCGGGGGTTGGCGTTTCCGTTGACCTGGGGAGGCTCCCTTTAGCCTGCGGCGTTTCGACGGTTGCCGAGGCTTTGGGCGTTTTGCCGCAGGTGTTCGCCGCAAGAAGCGGCGAGGAGTTCGAGCTTGTCTTTACGGCGCCCGAGGATGCGATGCGCCGCATACGCTCGGAGCTTGCCGAAAGGCTTGGGCTTGCCGCAACGGTCGTCGGCGAGGTGACGTCGTCGCCGAAGCTTTGCGCAAGGCTGGAGGGCAAAAGCGTTCCCCCCGAGGAGATGCAGGGATGGCAGCATCTGAGCAAAGGTTAGGGCTTTCGGCCAACGATCCTTCCCGTAAGTGCGAGGTTTGAGGCGACATCGACCTCGACGAGAATCGTCTCCCCTCGGAAAGCCTCTCCCACAGCCTCGACGCGGAGGTAGTTTGGGCAGTGCCCGAAGGCTTTGGCGCCCTCTGTGCGCTCTACGAGGACCTCCACGACCTTCCCCACGAACCTTTCGGCGAAGGCGCGCCGGTTCTCGCGGTCGATCTCGGCAAGGAGCCTCATCCTCTCCTTCACCACCGCTGCCGGAAGGGGCGCAAGCTCCGAAGCCTTCGTTGCCGGCCGCGGCGAAAACCTGAAGAGATGGGCGTAGGCTATCGATCCGCTCCGAAGGAGGGAGACGGTTTCTCCGAAGTCGGCTTCGGTTTCGGTGGGGAAGCCGACGATGATGTCCGTCCCAACGCACAGGTCCTCCCTTTCGGCGCGGATATCCTCGAGTCGCTCGAGGACCTCCCCAATGCTGTAGCGAGGGCGACCCATTTCGCGCAAAAGCCTTTCGCTCCCCGACTGCAGTGGAACGTGCAGGTGCGGCGCGATCCTCCGTTGCGTCGCGATGAGCTTAGCAAGCTCGTCCGTAAGCCCCGGCGGCTCGAGCGAAGAAAGCCTCAGCCTCTGCACGTCCGTTTCGTCGAGGAGCCTCTGCAGGAGGTGGTGGAGCCTCATCTTGCCCCAGCGCCAGTCGCCGATGTCGACGCCCGTTACGACGATCTCGGAAAAACCTTTCCTCACAAGCTCCCTCGCGTTTTCTACGATCTCGTCTGGGTTTCTGCTGCGCGACGGCCCCCGGACTATGGGTACGATGCAGTACGAGCACCTTCTGCTGCAGCCGTCCTGGATCTTGAGCCAGCAGCGCGCCCTCCTCACCCCGAACCCCTCGATCGACGGGAAGTCGTCAGCCCTCTGCGGGGGAGCGGAGGTGAGGTAGGCTGGGATGTTATATCGCCATTCCCTTCCCACGATCTCCACGCCCTCGGGCGCCGCCAAAAGCCCCTTAAGGATTGCCTGCGCGGTGCACCCCGTAAGGATGATTCGCGCCCTTTGGTTTTGGCGCCGCACCCTGCGGACGAACTGCCTCAGCTTCTGGTCGGCGCGGGCGGTGACGGTGCAACCGTTTACGACGACGACCTCCGCCTCGCGAAGCGGCGCAGGGCGAAAGCCCGCACGAAGAAAACTCTCGAAGATAACATCCCCCTCGTACTGGTTGAGCTTGCAGCCAAAGCTTTTGACGAAGAAAGTCGCCATGGCAAAACAAGAAAGGTTTCGGTCAAACGCCTTGCGAAATAAGTCGAGCTTAATATTATTTATTTGATGAAGGGTCTTTATTTCAAATCACTTCTTTGCGTTTTGTGGCTTGTAGGGTGTGTTTTTTCCCAGCAAAATCCCGTTTTAATCTCGACCGTAAACTACAAGTTCGACCCGCTTTCCGAGGAGGTCCCCGTTCCGGAAAGTCTTCGCGTCAAGCCAGAGCCCGCAGGCGAGAACTTCTACATCGTCCAGTTCGAGGGACCTGTGCTTGAGGGCTGGAAGGAGGAGCTCGAAAAGCTTGGCGTAAAGCTATACGACTACATAAACTACTTTGCCTTCATCGTCAGGGCGACCGAGCAGGAGCGGCAGAGGGTGGAGAAGCTCCCCTACGTTCGCTGGGTTGGGCTCTTCCACCCCGGCTACAAGCTCGACCCGAACCTGGGCAAGATCATATACGACCCCACCGACAGCCTCTACAGGGTTTTGGTGTGGTTTTTCCCCGACGTCGACACGGTCTACGCCCGCAAGCAAATAGAGGCTTTGGGCGGGGAGATCGTCTACGTCGTCTATGCGCCGAAGTACAGGATCGTCCGCTACGACGTTCGCATCGCCTTCGAGCAGGTGAAGGAACTTGCTTTTATACCGGAGGTCAAGTGGGTAACGCCTCAGGCGCGCAAGGAGCTTAAGAACCACACGACGACCTTCAACGTTCAGCACTTCGGCAGCTGCACCTTCTGCGCCGACAGAGACACGACCTGTTGGGCTAAGGGGCTGCACGGGGAGGGGCAGATAATAGGGATCTGCGACACGGGGCTCGACTACAACCACTGCGCCTTCCGCGATCCCGCCCACCTCACCGACTTCGGTCCTTCGCACCGCAAGATCGTTCGCAACCAGGCGTACGGCACGGGCGCGGAGCTCTACGACGGCGAGACCGACGGTCACGGAACACACGTCGCCGGAACCGCCGCGGGAGACCAGTCGTACATAACGGGAAGCACCTGGAACAACGGCATAGCCTACAAGGCAAAGATATCCTTTGCCGACGTGTGCGACTGCAGCGGGAACTTCTCCAACTTCACCTTCACCACGATCCTCTCCGACGCATACAACGACGGCGCCAGGGTGCATTCGAACTCGTGGGGCTACGGAGCATCCACAGCGGGAGATTACAACTACGAAGCCATAGATGCCGACGCGTTTATGTGGGATAACAAGGATTTTCTCATCCTTTTTGCCGCCGGCAACGACGGTCCGACGTACGTTGTCGAGCCGCCTGCCACGGCGAAAGATATCGTCACGGTTGGAGCCACGGGCGGAACGGACAACACAAGCTACTCCAACCGAGACGAGGAGTACATGACCGACTATTCCTGCCCTGGACCTTGTGATGACGGGAGGCGCAAGCCGACGGTTGTTGCGCCGGGGCACTGGATAGCGTCGGTGGACAACGACGACGGCGATTGCTGTCCATCGTGCGCGGCGACGTGCGCCTACGAGAGCACGTTCGTAAGCGGCACAAGCGTATACATCTGGACGGGGACCTCCATGGCTTGCCCTGCGGCGGCGGGATGCGCCGCCCTCGTGAGGCAGTACTTCACGGAGGGATGGTATCCCTCGGGCACGAAGAACCCCGACGATGCGTTCACACCAAGCGCTGCGCTTATAAAGGCTGTTTTGGTCAACTGCGCCGACGATATGGCTGGGGAAAGCGATTGGCCGACGATGAACCAAGGCTTTGGCAGGATAGACCTCGACAACGCCCTCTACTTTGCAGGCGACTCAAGGGTCCTTTCCGTGGTCGACGAAACCGTGGGGCTTTCAACTGGCGAGGCAGACACATACTACTACCAGGTTGGCAGCTCCGAGCCTTTGGAGATAACGCTTGTGTGGACCGACCACGAGGCGCCCGCACTGGCTGATCCGTGCATACAAAACGACCTTGATCTTACCGTGAAGATCGGCGGCAACACGTACTACGGGAACGTCTTTTCGGGCAGGCAGTCGACGACGGGCGGCAGTCGCGACAGCCTCAACGTCGTCGAGGCGTTTTTGCTCAAAAACCCGCCCGCGGCGGAGTGCACGGTCATCGTCTCGGCGTACAACACTCCCTACAGCCCTCAGCCCTACGCCCTGTGCGTGACGGGTGATCTTCCCGTAAATCATCTTCCCGGCGCGCCTTTGGCCCGCAGGCTTTTCGACAACGAGCGCATGGGCAGCACAACACCCGTGCTTGAGTGGGATGTTCCCCCCGACGCCGACGGAGATAGTCTGCACTTCAGGGTCCAGTGGGCGACCGATGCAGACTTCTCGTCGGGATTGGTCACGGTTGAGAGCAGATACGACGCCACAGGCTTCAGCCCGACCCCGCCTTCGGCTCCCGGAGTGGGCACGTGCTCGTACACGATAGGCAGCCAGGGCGAGGGCTCCCTCTCTGATGGGACCACCTATTGGTGGCGCGTTGCGGCTTACGACGGCGTTGCCTACGGGAGCTGGTCGCAGCCGCGGAGCTTTACGGTAAACGTCGCGCAGACCGAGTCCGACTGGTTCCAAACGACAACCGACCAGTTCGAGACCGACTCGCTTGTCGACCTTTCCGCAAGCGCCGATGCGCTGTACCTTGCGACCTTCCCCGCATACACCGAGGAGCTTTTCTGGGACGACGGCGGCACCGAGTGCAACTACTTCTCGAACCCATATTATTTTGCGTGCCTCTTCCAGCCCGCGCAGCCTTGCAGCATACTTTCGGCAAAGTTCTACGTGAGCCGAAGCTCCCTCAACACGGCTGCAGCCTGCTCGCTTTTCGTTTGGGAGTATTCGGGCACGACGCCCGGGGCGGTTGTTTACGGTCCCGTTGCGTTCAGACCACCGACCTCGGGATGGGTGACGGTAAACCTCCCAACACCCTACTACGACGCCGATGGGCAGTTCTGGCTCGGAGCCTTCTTCCCGAACAATCAAAACCTCTTTCGCTACCTGCGTCTGTGTTCCGAGAACAACGCGCCCATAAACGAAAAGACCTACTTCTCAAGCTCCCGCACAGGTCCGTGGAACCACGATGCGGGCTACGACGACTACATCCGCGCAGTGGTCAAGTATCCCTCAAGCGACGCCGATTCAGGGAGGGTTTTCTCCACGCGTGTTGTGCTGAGCGAGAACCCGGGCACCCCCACGGGCTGGGATAAGGTTTTGTGGACGGAGTGCGACGGCGACAGCATTTTGGTGACGGTGGAGTACCGCAGCGGCGGCGCTTGGAACAAGATAGCCGACACCGCCACAGTCATCTCCGGAACGAGCGGTCAGCTCGATATATCCTCCCTGGGGACCACCGACACGATCCGCGTTGTGGGCATTCTCTACCGCAAGGGCGGTGCTTCGCCCTCGCTGCAGGACTGGGCGGTTGCGTGTGCTTTCGGCAACGTCGGCGTAAGACTTCTTGTGGGCGATGCTTCGGGTCCGGATTACACCGAGTGGTCGCTTGGGCTTCTTTCGGCGGGCGAGACGAGGATAATGGGCGCCGCCGACAGGGTTTACGTCAAAAACACAGGCTCGGTGCCCATAGACATAAGCATAAAGGCGTCGCCCATCGCCTGGAGCTATTCCGATGCCCCCGGGCCGGACGAGTGCGTCCTTATGGCGCTTTTCAACGGCACTACCGTGCCCAGCGCCTCCGATTTCTCGACGCTTTACGACACGCTCGGCACGAACTTCAGGGCTGCGGGGACGTCGCCGGACGGTAAGTTCGCGGGTCCATCGAACGACGGCGTCGGAATCCCCGCCGGCGGCGGCGAGGAACTCTACTTCTACTTCCAGGCGCCAAGCCCTAACACGATCCCGAGCCAGCAGACAATAACGGTCACCATCCAAGCCGTTGAGCATGTGCCTTAGGGAAATGAGGCTTGCATTTTTAAAGATATTTGCCATTTTGTTAGTTGTGGGAGCGGTTTTGAGCGCGGAGGAGGCGAGCTTTTGCGTGAGGGTGACGGTGGAGTTTTTGAGCCTGAGGCTCTTGGACCTGGGGGGAGAGGAATATATCTCCTTCTACACCGCGCTCCTTGAGCCCGGCGATACCGCTACAACCGATTCCGCAGCTGGGGTTTGGCTGAAAAACGAAAGCAACGTGCCCACGGGGCTTGTTGCGTGGGCTTGTGACGACACGTTTTTCGTTTATCCCGAAAGCGTTTGGGCGGTGTGTGCTCTGCCGGGGCGCGACACATGTGCAATTGGGCTTGCGCTTTACGAAACCTCTTGCCAGCCCAACATATCCGATGCCCATTGGCTTTCCGAAACGCCTGTCCCGGTGGCGTCGGGATTGGCGCCGGGGGAAAGCAGGTTCGGATATATCTTCTTTGTCGCGCCAACCGACAGCGCCGAGTACGGCGAACCGCAGCACAGGGTCAGGTTGACCGTAGCCGTTTTCCCCGAGTGAAACCAAAAGCAGGAGGTGAGAGATGAGGAGGGTGCTTTTGGGCGTTTTCGTCCTGGCGCTTTTGGGAGCGCTTTGGGCGGCTGAAGACAGCTTCAACATCACGGTGACGGTGGAGTATCTGGAGATCGATCTCCTCACTGCCGACGGGTCGAATCCCTACCCCGGCTGGGACCTTGGGACCGTTGCGGCTGGTCAAAGCGACACGATGACCACAGGCTCCGGCGGAGATCACGTTCTGGTCGACAACAACTGCAACACAAGCGTTGACTTTTCGGTTTACGTGACGACGTCGGCGCCAGGGGCGTGTGGCTACGGAACGCCGACAGCCTGGACACCCGCTCCGACCGCAGGAGCCGACCAGTTCGTGCTCTCGGTGGGCAAGGGAGACCTAAGCAGCCTCCCCTCAAGCTGGACGACCGTGACTGCCACCACATCTCCCGGCGATGTGTATGCGGCTGGCGAGCCTGCGGGGACTGATCACCACTTCTACGCCGCGTTCACGGCGCCCACAAGCGTTTCGGACGGATGTCAGCACTCCATAACTGTGCACATCGTGGCGCAGTGAGGTTGGCGCGATGAAAAAGCTTTTGTTGCTTTTGCTCGCCCTGAGCTTGTGCTGGGCGATAAGGGTTGCTCCGGGGTCGTTTTCCACGCAATATGTGCCCCTCGGTCACCCGCAGGACCTGGGCATCTCGTTGGTCTGCACGGTTGATCGGGGCAAGTTCGTTCGGGTTTCGGTCATCGGTCCCGATGCGGCGGATATGCCCCACTGCGTCGGGTATCGCCCCCTTCCCGAGGTGGAGTGGTTCGTGGTTGAGGGGGGAGACAGCCTGCCCACCGATTCGTCCGGCACGGCGCGGGCGAAGATGTGGGTCGACATCCCCGACCGACCCGAGCTCTACAACCAGCACTTCGTTGTAAGGCTCTTCGTCACCTCCCCCGCCGGCGGCATGTTCCAGGCTGCTGTGATTCCGTACTACTTCATCGAGACGCCGCCCCTTGCGGAGCCGCCCGTGCCGCCCGCAGGGATCCTTGCCGTCGCACCCTCCGTGGTCGACATAGACCCCGCCGAGGGTGTGGGGTCGTTCGTCGTCTTCAACAACGACACCATATCCCACAGCTACACCCTCGTCGTCCGCAGGCCGCTGAGGCATTCGCGCAGGTTCCCGAACCTTTCGCCCGGCTTTGTCGCGCTGGACGACACATTGGACGTTCAGTTCTCACCGGAGGCGCTGCGCATAGACGGCGGCGGACGGAAAGAGGTTTCGGTCAGGTGGAGGGAGGCGGCATCCGCAAGGTCCCCTACTGAGGCGATCATCCTTCTGACCTCCGACGACGGCACGACGAACTTCGTGAGGGTGAAGCTCAGGGTGGGGGACTGACGCGGTCAGAAGAGCTTTCGCATCGCAAGGAGCTGCTCCAGAGCTTGTGGGGGTATTTTTTCGTAGCCGTTTAGGATTTCTGCGAGTATTGCCACCCTTGCGATGTGCTCCACAAGCTCCATCCTCAGGTATGCCTGCTCGAGGTCTCTGCCCACCGTTACGGCGCCGTGGTTTTTGAGGAGCGCGGCGTCGTTTTCGACGAGCGCTTTTGCCGCAGCCTCGGCTGTTTGCGGCGTTGTCGGCACCGCGTAAGGCGCCGTGGGAACAAAGCCGAGCTTTATCACCCCCTCGGAGACGAGGTCGTTTGGGAGCGTTTTGTTTGAGGATGCGAACGCCGTTGCGAAGGGTGGGTGCGCGTGCACGATCGCTCCGACGTCGCCGCGGAGGCGGTAGATGACAAGGTGCATCAGGATCTCCGACGAGGGTTTGCCTTCGCCGTCGAGGACGTGCCCGGAGCCGTCGACCACCAGAACCTGCCGCGGCTCCAAAAAACCCTTCGAGACGCCGCTTGGGGTGATGAGGAACCTGTTCCCCTCCAGGCGAACGCTTATGTTCCCGTCGCCTGCGGGAAGCATCCCCTGCTGCCAGAGGCGATTGCCCACCTCGCATATCTTGCGCCTGAGGCTGTACATCCCCTCCCTCCGCGCCTTGGGTGCAGTTTATCGGATAAGAAGCAACCGCCCAAGCGCCCTCCCCTTGGAGTCGACGATTATGTAGAGCCCGTTTGGCGTGGATTTGCCGGGCGTCCACACGAAGTTTTCGGCGCCCTTCGGTATCTTCGCGACGCAGCGCCCGCCTACGTCGAGTATGGCGGATCCGCCACAGCGCTCGATAACGCACCACCTGCGGAAGGGGTTTGGGTATGCACGAACTATCCCTCCGCTTTCCCTGCGTTCGGCAAGACCCTCCGACGTCGTTTCGTACCAGAACATATTTGGCACCGAGTCGTACTCTGTGCGCCATATCTGCACGGCTTCCTGCAACGTGACCCAGCGGAGCCTTCCGGAATCGACGTATGGCGCGAGGCTGTCGAGCATGTCCTCGAACCTGTCGGTGAACTCGTGCGACAGCAAAGCCTGCGCCACAAAGACGGTGACGGTGTACATCTTGTTTGGGTCGAGCAGACCCGCCTCTGCCTTTTCGATAAGGTCCCACACGCCCTCCCACGACGACCTGTATCTGCCCACGTGTGGGAGCTTCGAGTCGTCGTGGACGAAGAAGCTGTCGGCGCACTTTGGCTTCCAGATGCCCGAAACCCAGAGCGTTTCGTCCGCTGTGTGCCATTTCGTTGCCGCGCCCCAGAGGATCTCGGCGGTCCAGACGTAACCCGGGAATGAGTCGGCTTCGATGGGGGCGAAGAAGTGCTCAAGGACGGAGCTTTCGGGCGGCATGGCGATAAAACCCCCCACCGTGTGCGACGGCTCCACGCCAACGTCCTCGATGAAGTGGGCGACGTCGGCGTAGTTGTAAACCGTCTCGTGCGCGTGGGGGTCGATCTCGAAACCCAGGGAGTCGTGCATGTACTCGACGATGTTGAGCCCGCCCGTGCCTATGCCGCTGTCGTACAGCGCCACCGCGCCCAGGAAGTTCCACTCCGACTGCCAGTTCAGCCTTATGCCGTGCCGGTGGAGCATCCGCGCAAAGTACAGAAGCTCTGCGCGGTTGGCGTAGAAGAGGTCGGGGTTTTCGATGTAGTTTGGGTTTGTGGGCGGTTCTTCGCTGTGGCTGACTATGCTGGCGTATATCGTCGGCGCGCTTTGGGCAAAGCATGCGCCCAAAAGGAAAAGAAAAGCCGCCATGCCCGCCTCCTTCAGATTATCCTTATGCTCTTTACGACCTTTCGCCCCAGCTTTTCGTTTATTTGCTCTGCGATAAGCCCGCGGATGTTGAAGATTTCCTCGCGCCACGTGGGTTCGTCGACCGCAAGCCAAAGCTCGCCGTCCACAAGCCTGCAGGGCTTTGCGTGCTTCGCAACAGCTTCGCCCACTATCTCCGACCACTCCCGCAGAAGCCTCATCCCCAAGACGTCGTCCCAAAGCCCCGCCTCGACGAGGACGTCCCTGAGGAGCTTTCCTATGTGTTTGGGCTCGCTCAACTTTCCTGCTCGATTTCGCCCGCCGAGCGCAGGATGAACTTCTTCGCGCCCTCCGCCACCTCGACCTGCTCCGGATGCGGCGTTGCGACTATCGCCTGACCTATCTGCGGCAGGATTTTCATCGCCGCCTTTGCGGCTTTTGGGTCGAGTTCGGCGAAGGCATCGTCCAGAAGCAGGGTCGGCACGCGACCCGTTCGCTCGCCCAAAAGCCTCGCCGCAGAAAGATAGAGGGCAAGCGATATCATCCTCATCTGCCCCCACGACGCAAAGCTCCGCGCAGGAAGCTCCCCCAAAAGGATCTCCACATCGTCCCTGTGGGGACCGACCGTTGTCTCGAGGTGTTCGAGCTCGTATTTCCTGCGCTCCGCAAGCTTTCGCCTGAACTCCTGGGCAAGTTCTTGGCCTTCGGGGTCGTCTGTCACGGTGCTTTTGTAGACGAGCCTGAGGGTCGGCAGGGCGCCGTCGGAGATCGCGGCAAATATATCCTGCGCTATGGGCTCGAGCCTGCGGAGGAAGTCGATTCGACCCCTTATCACCTCAACCCCCGCCGAAATGAGCTTGTCGTCCCACGCCTCCAGAAGGACCATTCCGCCCGCGACGGTGCCCGAGCTTATCCCCCTAAGCGCTGCGTTCCGCTGGCGGAGGGAGCGGCGGTATTCGTAGAGCGAGCGTGTGTATTCGGGGTCGTACTGGCAGCGGTGCGAGTCGACGAAAAAGCGCCTCGTCTGCGGCATGCCCGCAACAACCAGTATCTGGTGCGGACCCACATAGCTTATGGGGAACTTGCCCAAAAGCTCGGAAAGCCTTGGGAGCCTTTTGCCGTTTAGCACGACCCTCTTCTCGCCGTGGGCGGTGAAGACAACCTCGACTTTGGTCCTGTCCTCGCCCGTTCCGACGACCCTTGCGAACTCTTCGCCCATCCTGACAAACTGTTGGCGTCTTCCGCGGAAGGAGTTCCCGAAGCCGCAGACGTACGCCGCCTCGAGGAGGTTCGTCTTGCCAACCCCGTTGGGACCGAAGATCACGTTCACGCCGGACGAAAACTCAAGCTGGGCGTACCCGAAGTTCCTGAAGTTTTCGAGGGAGAGGCTTTGCAGCATTTTCCCTTTACCGATTGCGTTTTTCCGGCAGGGCAACAAGCCCAAGGTCCTCTATCCCGCCCTCCTTTATTGCGCCAATGACCTTCATGACGGTGCCGTATTCGGTTTTCCTGTCGGCGCGCAGGGCTACGGTGCGGATATTCTTCTTTTGCCTAAGTTCCCAGATCCGCCGCGCAAGCTCGTCGAGACCAACCTCCGTCCGACCGATGTAAACCCTCCCGTCCGCCGTGACGGAGACGGTGACGGTGCTTTCGTCGGTCACGTGCGCCGCGCTGCTTCGCGGAAGCGAAAGATCAACCTGGGCGTGCATAAGCGGCGCCGTTATCATAACGATTATAAGAAGCATAAAAAGCACGTCGACCATCGATGTGAGGTTCATCTGCGACGAAGGACCGTATCTTTCCCGCCTGCTCATACAGTTTATTTTAACCGCAGGGGCGGACGAAGCAACATATTTTGCCTGTGGCGACAAATATTCCTTGACTTGTGCGGCAAAAGGTTTTTTCTGACTTTAGCGGTCATCAAAAAGGGGGGTGCTATGAGGTTGACGTTTTTCGGCGTTGTTTTGTTGGGTTTTGTGGCTTTGTGTTTCGCTTTTCCGGCTGCGAAGGCGGGCGGATGCGGGGTTGACGTTGCGCCGGGTTTCGTCCCTCCCCATCCCAAGGGGGTGGCGCTTGTCGATACCGCGCTTTTCGAGAACTTCGACGAATCCGACACCATTCCCCACGGTTGGACCACAATCGACGGCGACGGCGACGGCTACCCGTGGTTCATTTATATCCATAGCCCCCACTCCGAGCCCTACAGCGCAGGCTCGATCTACAACCCAACGGGCAACGACGACTGGCTCATAACGCCGCAAATACACATAGGAAGCAACTACTACCTCGACTTCTGGTACGCTTCGCAGGACCCCGACTGGCTCGAGACGATGGAGGTGCTCGTCTCGACGGGAGCCGCTGTCCCAGAGGATTTCACTGATCTTATCCTTACGCACGCGGAGATACCGACTGAGTGGCAACACGCCGTAATTGACCTTTCCGCCTACGAGGGGATGGACATCTACGTCGCTTTCCACAACATCTCCGTCGACGAGTTTATACTTAAGGTCGACGATGTTATGGTGGGGGAGCTTGCGCCGCACGACGTGACCGTTGAGGTTCCCGAATCGGTGGAGACCTTCTACTCGCCCGGCGATGCCTTTGTGCCTTCTGTTGTTGTTTCCAACTTCGGCGCAAGCACCGAGACGTTCGACCTCCACTGCTGGATCGTTCACGCGGGCGACACCCTCTACCACCAGGTTATGACGGTAAGCGGGCTTTCCACCGCCGACGTTGAGGTGGTCGATTTCCCGCCCTACACGCTCGAGGGTTCGGATTGGGTTTACGAGGTTATCTTTTTCGCCGATGTTGCAGGCGACGCTACAGCCGACGACAACACCGTCTACTATTACGTAAACACATATACGAGCACCGAGCGCAAGGTGTTCTTCCAGGAGTTTACCGCCACGACCTGCTATTACTGTCCCCGCGCGACGATGGGACTCCATATGGTCGAAAACGACTTGGGCGACGATATAATCATCGCCGCCTATCACAGCACCGACTACTTCGGCGACGACGACTTCTACCTCCCCGAGCTTGAGGAGATAGACGACTACTACGGCATTACCGGTTATCCGACCGTTGTGGTCAACGGTTCGCTTGGCGAGGTGGTGGGTGGTTATCCGGCGTCGGACGACTACGGCTACGACCTTTACATCGACGCATACAACGCAGCCCAGGCTTTGGCTACGGCTTACACCGTTGAGCTTGAGTTTACGAGCTTTTCCTCGGAGGGGTGCGACATACGGACCACCGTCACAAAGACGGCTGAGGTGCCGCCCGACGCGGACCTCAGGCTGCGCTACGCGGTGGTCGAAACCGACATCCCATACGTATGGGGCACGGATACCGACACGCCGATGGATTCGATATACGACGTCGTCCGTGACCTCGTGACCTCGCCCGACGGAGTGGCGCTTTCGGGCGATCCCGTCGAGGTCGATGAGCAGCACATCGACTTCGATCCGTCCTGGAACCTCGAGCACTGCTTCGTCATCGCCTACGTGCAGAATGACGCGACCAGAGAGATATACAACGCCGTCAAGGTTCCGCTTCCTGTGGGTGTTGCTGAGAGCGATGTCAAGCCCAGCTCGCTCAGCTTGACGTGTGCTCCAAACCCGTTCAACGCGTCGTTGGAGGTAAGCTTCGCCCTGCCTTCGGCTTGCCGCGTCAGGGTCGATGTCTGTGATCTTTCGGGCAGGGTGGTGCAGGCGCTTTTGGATGGGATGCTTTCTTCGGGGGCGCACACGTTGCGCTGGGACGGCACAGGCGCTTTGGGCGAAAGCCTGCCCTCGGGCGTGTACGTGATAAGGCTTTTTGCCGGCGGCAACGTTCTGGCGAGGCGGGTCGTTATGGTCAGGTGACGATTTTGCCGCGGGATCTCCGTCTGGAGGCAGCGCGCTCTTCGTTAGCTTGGGGAGGGCGTTCGCCTTTGGGGGCGTGCTCGCCTCTTGCGGTGGCGCGCTTGTTGGTTATGGGATGTGCGCCTCGTGGTATATCCCTTTCGAGCGCAGGATGGTGTCGTGGCAGTAGAGGGGATCGGGATTGGGGTGGTCGGCGAGGTAGTGGAGTCCGCGGCTTTCGCGCCGAGCAAGCGCCGAACGGATCATGATCTCGGCAACGTAGGTCATGTTCCGAAGCTCAAGCACTTTCAGCCTGACGGGGTTTTTGCGGTAGAACTCGTCTATCTCGACCCACATGCTCCTTACGCGCTCAAGCGCCCTGTAGAGCCGCGATATCGAGCGGACTATTCCCATGTAGTCCCACATTATCGACCGCAGCACCTGGTAGTTGTGACGGATCACCACCCACTCCCTTCTATCGAAGACGCCGGAGTCGTCCCAGTCGGGTATCGTCGGGAACTCCTTCGAGCCTATGCCGCGCTTTTTTATGTCTTCGTAGCAGAAGTCGCCGAATGCGAACGCCTCAAGCAGTGAGTTGCTGGCGAGCCTGTTTGCACCGTGCATCCCCGTGTGGGCTACCTCGCCGCAGGCGTAAAGGTTCTCGATGTCGGTGCGACCGTTCTCGTCGACCATAACGCCGCCGCAGATGTAGTGCGCGGCTGGCACCACGGGAATAAGCTCCTTGGTTATGTCTATCCCCTTCCTCAGGCAGGTCTCGTATATCTGTGGGAAGCGCTTTTTGATGAAGTCAGCCCCCCTGTGGCGAATGTCGAGGTAGACGAACCTGTCGCCCGTCTCCTTGAGCTCTTGGTCGATCGCTCGGGCGACTATGTCCCTTGGGGCAAGCTCTGCCATGGGGTGATATTTGGGCATGAAGCGCTCCATGCGGGAGTTGAGCAGGATCGCCCCCTCACCTCGCACCGCCTCGGAGATCAAAAACGCCCTCTGGTCGTCGTCGGAGGGCTCGTAGAGCACCGTTGGGTGGAACTGCATGAACTCCATGTTAGCCACCCTCGCCCCTGCGCGGTACGCCATGGCGATTCCGTCGCCCGAGGCAACGTGGGAGTTCGTTGTGTGCTGATATAGTTTTCCCGCGCCGCCTGTGGCGAGTATCGTTTTGCGCGCAAGCACGGTGTGGACAACCTCGGCGTTCACGTCGAAGACGTAGGCGCCGTAGCACTCGATGTCCTCCCACGGTCTCATCGAGTAATTCGGGATGTGGTGTTGTGTGAGCAGGTCAACCGCCATGTGGTTTTCGAGGATGGTGATGTTCGGTTCTGCGCGTGCTGCGGAAAGTAGTGCGGTTTCGACGGCTTTCCCCGTGTAGTCGGCGACGTGTACGATTCTGTTTCGCGAATGCCCACCTTCGCGCCCCAGGGCGGCTTCGCCCTCGCTGCGACGCGTAAACTCAACACCAAGCGCCCCAAGCTGCCTTATCACCTCGGGCGCGTACCTCACCACCTTCTCGACGATATCGGGCTTGCAAAGACCAGCGCCTGCGCGAAGGGTGTCCTCTATGTGCAGCTCGAATGAATCGTCGGAGCCGGGCAGGACGGCGGCTATGCCGCCCTGGGCGTAGTAGGTGCTGCCCTCAGAGGCAGCGCTTTTGGATATGACCAGAACCTTCCCAAGCTTTGCTGCCTTAAGCGCAAACGAAAGCCCCGCTATGCCCGATCCTATAACGAGAAAATCGTAGAAAAGCCTTTTTTTCTGCATGGCTTTTCTCTTCGATTTGCGGAGGGGGCTCTGCGGAGCGCAGAGCCCCCGGGATCCAAACGCTGCCTGCTGCCCAGCTGCCTCAGAACGAGAATGTCGTCGAGACCATCGTGAAAAGGTTGTCGGCTATTCCGCTTACGACGTATCCGCCCTCATGTATAAAGTTTTCGCCAACGAACCCGTCGATGCTGACCGCGCCGTCGGCAAGCTTGAGACCAACGCCTATCGATATCTGGTCAGGCTGCAGCCCAACGTCGGCGAGGGTTTGCGTTTCGGTCGTTTCGGTGCCGTTGCTTGTTTTGGTTTTAAAGCTTCCGAAGGCGCGTCTGTATGCAGCGCGGGCAACAAGCCAGTCCTTTACGGGAATCTCAGCGCCAAGGTAGAGCTCGGGGAGGTAGGTGAGCGTCTGCGTTGTGGTTGTGCTTTCGCCTTCGTCCTTGGTCGAGACGTAAGCCACGCCAAGCCCGGGCGCAACCCAGCCCTCCTCAAGGACAGGGATGTTAAGCCCGCAGCGGAGGAAGAAGCCCATAGATGAGTACTTATTGCCTTCGGTGGTCGTGCTGCCCGAGACGGTTTTGGGCGTGTACGAGAACATCGAGAACCCAAGCGAGGGCACAAGCTTTGCGTCTCCCATGGGGGCGAACGCTCGCATGTTCAGGCTAAGCCCGGTGCCGCCTTCGCTCTCCTCGGAGCTCGTTGCGCTGCCAAGGACGTCCTCGTCCTTGTACGAATTGAGCCTAAGCTGGAAGTTCGCCTCACCCAAAAAGTCGCCGGACGTGTATGCGCCGCCGAGGGTGAACGCCATCGCCCGGGTTTTGCGGGTCGTCTCGTCGTCGCCCGAGGTCGTTTTATACGACCATCCGGCGAAGTGTGTTCCAAGCCCGAGCGCGAGGTCGCCCAGGCTGAGGCTCAGGAGGAGGTCGAAGTCGTTTTGCGGGCGCTGGAGCGTTGCGGGCAGGTAGTGGCTTATGATTTCGTCGAAGTTGTCGTTGTGCCTGAGGAGCGCCGCGCCCAGCGAAAAGCTTTCGCCAAGCGAAACAAAGCCATACCCGGATTGCCCAACAAGCCCCATTTCGCTGTATGTTCCCAGCTCGAGGACGGCGCGGTTGGCGAACGTTGGAAGCAGCGCGGGGTTTTGGATGGCGTGGGACTCGTCCAGGTAGAAGAACTGGACGCCCCCCAGCGATGCGACGCGGGCGTCGTTCGCAAACGATGCAGCCACAAAAGCCGCCAAAACCACACAAAGCGCCTTCTTCATCTTTCACCTCCCTGGTTTGTGCTTACGCCGAAAGCGCCTTTTTGACGAGATCAGGTATCTGCGAGGGTATGTCGGCGACGGCGACGCCGCAGCTGCGGAACTTCTCTATCTTTTCCGCCGCGGTGCCCTCGGAGCCCGAGATTATCGCGCCCGCGTGTCCCATCCTCTTGCCGGGGGGTGCCGTCTGACCCGCTATGAACGCAACCACGGGCTTCTTCATCTCGCTTTTTATGAACTCCGCAGCCTCCTGCTCGTCGGTGCCGCCTATCTCGCCTATCAGGACCACCGCGTCGGTCTCGGGGTCCTTCTCGAACTCCGTCAGGGTGTCGATGAAGTTCGTCCCGATTATCGGGTCGCCGCCTATGCCGATGCAGGTCGACTGACCAAAGCCGTTTCGGGTGAGGTTGAGGACGACTTCGTAGGTGAGCGTTCCAGAGCGCGATACAACGCCTATCCTGCCGGGCTTGAAGATCTGCGCAGGAAGTATCCCAACCTTCGTCTTGCCGGGGGATATGATGCCCGGGCAGTTGGGACCTATCATCCTGCTGCCGACCTTTTTGAGGAAATCGAATACCTTCGCCTCCTCGATTGCGGGTATGCCCT
This sequence comes from uncultured bacterium, assembly GCA_965552135.1. Lineage (GTDB taxonomy): Bacteria > UBP14 > UBA6098 > B30-G16 > B30-G16 > CBEVQY01. The sequence goes on from CBEVQY010000011.1 coordinate 20,794, forward strand.
CTGTGATAACGACGATAAGTTCAATCCCCGCTTCTGCGGCTTCCAGTATCGCGTCGGCGGCGAACTTGGGCGGAACGAAGACTATGGACGTGTTTGCGCCGGTTTTCTCAACAGCCTCGCGGACCGTGTTGAAAACGGGCACTCCGTGCACCTGTTGACCGCCCTTGCCGGGTGTGACGCCGGCGACGACCTTCGTGCCGTACTCGAGCATAAGCTTCGTGTGAAAGGCGCCGTCGCGACCGGTGATGCCCTGAACGACAACCTTCGTCCCCTCGTCGACGTAAATAGACATCACAAAACCTCCTGTGCCGCCACCTTGTAGACCAAAAGATATCCCCCCTGCGGGGTTGGGCAAGAACTTTTTTGAGGGGACGCCTCTTCTCAGAGGTCTATCTGCCAGGGGATATCGCCCTCTTCGGCTTTGGGCTCGGGCAGGATGAGGATGCTGTTTTGCCCCTTCTTTCTTGCGCGCTCGAGGATTTCGCACGCCCGGGCGAAGAGGGAGGCGACGTTGTCGCTTTTCCGGGCGAGGGTGCCGCCGCAGCTTATCGTGACCTTAAGCGTCCTTTCGCCTATCGTTATCGACGAGCGCAGAACGAGGTTCCTGAGGCGGTCGGCGACGATCTTAAGCTCTTTTTCGCCCACGTCGAGGACGACGACGAGGAAGAGATCACCGTCGCACCTTGCGACGGTGTCGAAGGCGCGCACCGAGTTGCGCATCGTCATCGCAACAACCTTAAGAACCCTGTGGGCGAAGTCTTCGCCGTAAGCCTTGAGTATGCTTCCGAAGTCGTCGATCCTTATGCAGAGCACGCCGAACTGCCTTCCGTGGCGCTTGGTTTCGGCAAGGCGGGCGTGCAGCTCCTGCTCAACGTAGCGGCGATTCGCAACCTCGGTGACGGGATCATACATCGCCAGGCGCTCGAGGTGGCTGTACATCTCGTCGACAAGGGGCGCGGGCAGAACGTCACGAATGATCTCGACCACAGACCTCTTGCCGCCCTCATCGACGCAGAAGAAACGGAGGGAAACCGCCTTCCTGAAGCCATCTCGGTGGAGCACGTAAGCTCTGCGTATCTCCACCTCGTCGGCGGCACTTGTGAAGGGGCAGGCTCTGTCGCAAAGGCTTTTGCCTCCCTCGTCGACGTAGTTTAGTATGCTTGCCTCGCACGGCTTGCCCAAAACCTCCTCCTGTGCGAAGCCCAAAAGCCGCTCCGCAGCTTTGTTCCAGTAGCTTATCCTCTTTCTGCCGCTTTCGTCCGAGGTGACGACGCAGACAGCGTCGTAGATGTTATCAAGAATCAGCTCGAAAAGCTTCCCTTCGGGCATGCCTTCCCCCTCCGCCGAAAAATAAAAAACCAAAAAGCGCGCCCAGCAGGATTCGAACCTGCGACCTTCAGCTCCGGAGGCTGACGCTCTATCCACCTGAGCTATGGGCGCCCACTATAAGTTACCGCCAGGACGACGCCTTGTCAAGACCGCAAGCAAAACTCCTTGCGCCCGACCCTTTTGAGGGTATTTTGGGGTGCGATGGACAGAAGAACCGCAATCGGGATAGCTTTGATCCTTTTGATTGTGCTTCTTACGCCGCTTTACCAGCGCTGGGTTTTGCGGACGACGAGCTTGCCTGAGGGGGTGGATACGCTTTCTGTGGCTCGGTCTGAGCCGCCGGTCCGGGAGGCTGCGCCCACCAAGGCGACGATAGCCCCTCCCGATTCGCTGATGCAGCGGGCGGGGAAGACCGTCTTCGTCCGAACCGACAGGCTCGAGGTGAAGATAAGCACCGCGGGCGGGGATGTGGTTTCCGTAAGGCTTCGCGGCATCTACGACAAGGATGGTCGTGAGGTTGAGCTTGCACCCCGCCCCCTGGGCGGTCCCAACTGCGAGTTCGTTGTGCTTGCGGGCGGCAAAAGGCTTTCGACCGCCTGGGCGAACTTCATCCCCGACAAAGATTCCCTCCTGCTTTCGCCGCAAAATCCCACAGGCGCCGTCACAATGGTGGGCGTCCTGCCCGACGGGACTATGGTGCAAAGGCGGTACGAGTTCGAGTGCGGCGTTTATCACTTTCGCCACAAGCTTATGGTCGCCGTTCAGGACACGACCGTTGCCCTCACCGACGGTGTCCTTTGGTGGCGCAGCGGCTTTGTGCCAACAGAGGCGAACGCAAGCTGGGACGTGAGGGAGTTTGCCGCATACTACAGCTTCGGCGGCGAGACCGACAAGGTAAAACCGTCGAAGAGGAAGCCCACCCTCGCCCTCGACGGCGCAACGCAGTGGCTCGGCGCAACGAGCAAGTACTTCGCGGTGGTCCTCGTTCCCGACAGGGGCTTTGGCGCCGACGGGCTTAGGGTCAACTTCGTTTGGTACGCCGACTCATCCCTCGGACGCGAACTGCCCGCCGTCCAGATCGGGCTGTACTACCACGGCGGAGAACCGAGGCTTGTTGTGTCGAACCTCGTGTACGCCGGACCAAGGGACTACTTCATCCTCAGGCGGTACGGACGCAACATATCGAAGATAGTCGACCTTGGGTGGTGGTGGCTTGCGCCCATAACGAAGGCTTTGCTTTGGGTGTTCAGACTCCTTTACGCCGTCGTGCCCAACTACGGCTGGGTCATCGTGATATTCACCGTGCTTATGAAGCTGCTTTTCACTCCCGTCTCCCACGCGCAGCTTAAGAGCATGAAGCGGATGAGGGCGCTTCAGCCGCAGCTTCGCAGCATCCAAGAGCGATTCAGGGACGACCCGCAGCGCATGAACGCCGAGATCATGAAGCTCTACAGGAAGCACGGCGTAAGCCCGTTTTCGGGATGTCTGCCCCTTCTTGTGCAGATGCCTGTCTTTTTCGCCCTCTACCGCGCCCTCGCCTCGGGATTCCAGTTCAGGGCAAAGCCCTTCGTCCTGTGGATAAAGGACCTGTCGCAGAAGGACCCATACTACGTACTGCCCCTCGTTATGGCTGCCACAATGTTCGTCCAGCAGAAGATCTCCACCACCGACCCAAAGCAAAAACCCTTAGCATACATAATGCCCCTTTTCTTCCTGCTTTTGTTCAAGAGCCTGCCCGCGGGGTTGGTCCTCTACTGGACGGTGTTCAACATACTCTCGGTGATACACATGCTTTGGGTGGAGCACAAATGGGAGGACGAGCTCACAAAGGGTGAGAACGACCCGAAGGAGGCGAAAGGTGGAAAGGGGGGATGATTTTCGGCTTCCCAGGAGGTTTTTCGAGTGGGCGTATCTGAAGCGTGCGCGGATGATAAAAAGGCAACTCGACGGCGAGGACGTCCACCCCAGGGAGATATTCCTCGCCTTCACGACCCACACGCCCGCCATAATTACCTGCGGCAGCGCAGGGCTCAACGGCTCGATAAAGGGAATTGGGTTCTTGCCGAAGAGGGAGTACATCGAGGAGATCCTCGAGGTCTATCTCTCCCACATCGCCACGGCAGACCAGCCCCACTACGCCCAGAGGGGGCTTAAGATCCTCTACGAGCAGATGTGGTCCGAGGAGGCGCGTAAAAGGATCGACTTCTCCGTTTTGGGCACCCTTGAGCTCGCCAAAGCACACACGTGGACAAACCTTCACGAAAACCCCAACGCAACGCTTTTGTTCTACGAGCCGCCCGTCGTGTCGTTCGAGGTGCGAACCGTCGCGGAAATACACACAAACGGGCTCTACCACAGGTTCCTCAACGCGCAGCACGATATGTTCCATCACCCTCACCCCGAGGCGTGGCAAAACAGACCCGCATACGTCTTCCACATAAAGGAGATTTACGACAACTCCGCCACAAAAGACGGCTTCGGGACGCCGATTTTCCCCTGACGCAAAAAACTCTTGCGCTTTTGCCAGAAAGGCTTTATTTGAAAGTGCCATGGCGCAGAAGCTGGAGAGGAAGCAGCCTGCTGCAAAGCGCCTGAGGGGGCGCTCGTCGAGGAGGGCTTGGCACAGCGAGCAAAAGCTCGCCCTAGGAACCGCTAACTACGTTGTCTTTGCGCTGGCTCTTTTGTGCATCGTCGTGGGGTTTGTGCTTCTGGCGAACAACTCACTGACGCTTGCGCCCCTGCTTTTGGTGATTGGATATTCGATTTTGATCCCGATATCGCTGCTTTTGGGTGTGGGCGAGGGCAAAGCCAAGGAAGCCGAAGGCGGCGAAAGACAAGAAGCTACCTGACTTTTCCCGAAGGCAATTTTTCTGTTGACTTGTTGGGCCTGAGCGCTAATAATTGAAATTTGGAGCAACGGGGTCGTGGTGTAGCCAGGTTAACACGCCGGCCTGTCAAGCCGGAGAGCGCCAGTTCAAATCTGGTCGGCCCCGTTGTTTTTTTGTTTTTAGACTACTCTGCTATTACCAGGGAGGGGGTTATATGAGATATGGCGTTTCTGTCTTCGTGGCGCTTTTCTCTTTCCTTTTTGCCCAGCCCGAAATTGCGTGGCAGAGGTGCTTGGGCGGAAGTGGCGATGACTACGCCCATTCCATTCAGCAAACCACAGATGGTGGCTATATCGTGGCAGGATGGACCTTATCCGACGACGGTGATGTCAGCGGGTACCACGGAGGATATGATTTCTGGGTGGTAAAACTGAACTCATCGGGCGACATAGTCTGGCAGAAGTGCCTCGGGGGAAGTGGTGAAGATGAAGCGCATTCCATCCAACAGACCACCGACGGCGGATACATCGTGGCAGGAGTGACCGCCTCCAACGACGGTGATGTCAGCGGAAACCGCGGAGATTATGATTTCTGGGTTGTGAAGTTGAACTCATCTGGAGATATCGTCTGGCAAAAGTGCCTTGGTGGAAGCAATGATGATGCGGCATATTCCATTCAACAGATCACTGATGGCGGATACGTCGTGGCGGGATATACCGAATCCAACGACGGCGACGTCAGCGGAAACCACGGATACAGTGATTCCTGGGTGGTGAAGTTGAGCTCATCGGGAAATATAGTCTGGCAGAAGTGCCTCGGGGGAAGTAGGTGCGACAACGCGTATTCCATTCAACAAACCACCGACGGCGGATACATCGTGGCGGGATGTACCGAATCCAACGACGGCGATGTTAGCGGAAACCACGGCGGTTATGATTTCTGGGTGGTGAAATTGAACTCGTCGGGAAATATAGTCTGGCAGAAGTGCCTTGGAGGAAGTAGTTATGATGAGGTGTGTTCCATTCAACAGACCGCTGACGGCGGGTACATCGTGGCGGGAGGGACCTTATCCAACGACGGCGATGTCAGCGGAAACCATGGCTCCGCTGATTTCTGGGTTGTGAAGTTGAACTCATCTGGAGATATCGTCTGGCAAAAGTGCCTTGGTGGAAGCAATGATGATGCGGCATATTCCATTCAACAGATCACTGATGGCGGATACGTCGTGGCGGGATATACCGAATCCAACGACGGCGACGTCAGCGGAAACCACGGCTCCGCCGATTTCTGGGTTGTGAAACTGCGCCCTGATGCCGATGATATAACCGAACCGACCGCCCCGAAGCGGGCTTCTCTTTCCGTATTCCCCAATCCCTTCAACTCCTCCTGCGCCATATTCGCGCCGCGGGGCTCCAAGGTGTCGATCTACGCGATCTCCGGCAAGTTGTTTTTCGGCGCCGAGGCTGGGGAGGGTCCGCTTGTTTGGACACCCTCCGCGGACCTTCCCTGCGGGGTTTACGTTGTTCGCGCCCGTCTCCCCGACGGCGTGGAGGTCACCGCGCGGGCGGTTCACGTAAGGTGATACTTCGGGTGGGCGACCGCGATTTCCCGCCACCGGCGCCTCCGCTTGGCGCGGCGGATTTTCGCTCACAGAACATCCCGTTGTGGCCGTAGGACTCGCATTCCAACAAGCGCGTTGTGAATCGAGACAGGATGCTTTATTATATTCGAGGGCTTTGGGCGCGAGGCAGACGACGGGGTCTTCGCGTCTTAGGACCCATTTGAGGCTTTGGCGCTGGAACTTAGACGTGTTCGCCGAACACTACGGTGGAAAAACCTTCACATCGGGAGGGTCGAGATGAGAAGCGCTGTCAGCCTGCCGACCGTTGTGTTGTTTCTGGCTCTTTGGACTTGCCCTTCGGATGCGGTCAATTTCGGCAAGATAAACCGGAATACGTGGCGCTTGTTTCTGCAACAGGTGGACAGTGGGCGCAATGCGTTCTTTCCGGTGCATGATGAACTCTGCGCCACATTCCCTCTTTCGCCTGGTTTGTCGACCACGAGTCTGGATTCGTTTTTATATGTTGGATACTACGACCCTCACGAAACTCTGCTGATCGAGGACACATCCTGTTACTTTGCGTGCAACATAGCCGTGGTTCAAGAAGGCGTTTTGATTGTGCGAAATTCCCTTCTCCGCGTCTACGGGGGCATTGTAGCTGCCCAGTGTGGGAACATAATCTTCGATTCCTCAGAGGTTCAGCTTATGTCGTCCTATGCGTGGCAGTTTACGATAGCCGCTCTTGATAGCGCTGAAATACGGATCACGGACAGCGAGTTCAACTATAACGGATATCCCGGTTACACATTTATCAAGGACAACGCCTCGCTGTATGTGGAGAACAGTGAGTATCGCGCTACTACCGCTTTGTTCACCGAGAATGCCCGTGTTACGTTTATAAACGTCACAGGCGGCGGGGAGTATTCCGCGAGAGACTCGTCGGTGGTGTATTTCAAGAATGTTGGGTTTGCCGTTATCCATCTGCAGGTGCCCGAGTCGTCGTCGGTGTATATGGACTTCGGGACGGACACGTTTGAGTTCGTCGACCATTGGGAAGTGACGCCGTCTTCCCCCTTCGTTTCGGGAACAGGGTATACCTTTATTATTGACAGTTCGAATTGCGTGTTCAACCCAAGCTGTGCCTCGTTTTCGGATCTAACCTTAGAGGACAGTCAATGCGATTTGCTTGTGAGGTTTACGGGCGATGTGCGCGACACTATTTCCGGACTCGTTAATTGGACCCATTACGACGACTGGCTTGCGCCCTTTGGTGATAGAACCATCCACCTGATAAACACGACCATTACCTGCTGGCACATGCAGATGTTCGCGACATCGAGGATATGGCTTGAAAGCTCCATTATAGGCGAATTTATATGCTTCGACTCATCGGAGGCTCATCTTACGAACTCCATCCACACCGGCACCGGTGGGCCGTTGACCGCCGCCACAAACTCGGAGGTTTCGGCATCTTATTCTGACATAAGGGCTAATACTGTCAAGGTCAAAAACAAGGGCTTGCTTGTGTTAAATGTCTGCACGGTTTGGGGCGATGTTGTCGTATCCGATTCTGCTCTTGCGGTGCTTCTGGGAACCCTCAATCCCAACCCGATCCGCGTGTTCGACGCCGGGGCAGCCGTTGTTGCAGCTGTGAAATCCCCTGTGTCGGCGGTCGTCGGGGAAGATGTCGCCATCGTTGGCGATGCTTATATAGTGCGAACATCAGCCTCGCCGTACGATTTCGGCGCATATCGTCTTTATTATCTATTCTACCCAATTGACACAGTCCTTACCGACTCCGACTCGCTCGAATGGACGCCTATTACGGACTGGAACCACCATCAAGTTGTGGATGACACTCTCTGCGTGTGGAACACCTCCGGGCTCAGCGCAGGCAGATATTTTATTAAACTCGACTGGCGCGAGGCATCGACAGATTCCGTCGTCTCGACTTATTTCATGATAAACTTGCGGGAGGAGGTGCTCGTTGAAGAAGAAACGAGACACAAGCGGCTTTCCGTCAACGTTCACCCTAATCCCTTTAACTCGTCAACCCGAATCGACTACTGTCTACCGACCGACGCCTATGTAACGCTGGAGATTTACGATGTGTACGGGAGAGTTGTACGGGTTCTTGCGGAGGGAAAACAGCCAGCCGGTCAACACTCCGTGATCTGGGACAGGAAGGACGAGGGGCACGATATTGTGAGCTCCGGCGTATACCTTTGCCGATTGAGATCTAATGGCTTTCAGATAACCCGAAAGATGCTGGTTCTTAAGTAATCAGGAGGCAAACGCTATGCAATACATAATTTTTCTCGTGGCGACTATTTTGCTGTTTTCCGGTTTCGGCGAGGCTCAACTGCCTCCTGGGCTTGGCGATATAGCGGTCTGGACGTTTAACGCAAATATATTCACGGAGGGCGCCGCGGATTCTGCGCTATATGTTCCAACGGGTTACTGCAAGCGAAGCTGGTTCAAATACGATGGGGAACCGTATAATTATTATCCATATATTTCCTACATTCCACCGATTTTAAACGCCGGGGGTGCATTTTTTGAGGGCGGTGTTCAGGTGGCGAACGTTCGCCCCAGTGCAGGGTGGCCTCACGATAACCCCTATGACGACGACCATAGCCCCCCGTACAGAATACCGCCCCCCGTTTTCTATGATTTCGTTACAAGGGACGCCGATGGGAATATATATTGGATAGATAACATATATACCGATAGCGTCACGTGCGGCTCTATTGCAAACGAGAACTACATAAGCTATGTTCTTTACTGGGCTTACCAGCAGATAGATGCCAATGTAAACGCCCTTGAGTTCGACGAGATATCCGGCGGTTATCGGTTCTCGACCTGTGGTGTTGAGGGCGATAACCCCAACACCGGCTACGACGATTATGCGATTGGCACCGCCAATTTCGCCACTCGGATATCGCTTTTCAGCCGAAACGACTCGTTGTTCTGGCAGATGCCCGTGCCGAGCGCGGGGTCATTTCCCGATTCGGCTGCGAAAGCTTTCGACGATGACGCCAACACATTTTGGTGCTCCGACACATCCGACTCCCACTGGCTGCAGATAGATTTCGGCAGAGTAAGGACGATCCAGCAGGTCTACGTGAGATTTCCCGGGGAGCGAATAGCCGGCGACTTCAACATAATATATTGGGATGGAGCGAGCTGGCACGACTTTAACCCGCCGATTCGGGTTTCCGGAAATACCGACTCGATCTGCTCGTTCCTCGTTGAGCCCGCGCGGGCAGAAAGGGTTCGCTTTATATCTGTTGACAGCGTTGTGTGCGTCTCCGAGCTGCAGTTGTTCGGGCAGGGTTTCAGGCAGTTTTTGCTAAAGCGCTACTGCGTTGACTCCGGCTGGACCGCAACTGACCCGCGCTGGGAGACCGAAAAGCTCGTTGATCTTTCCGACACAGGTCAGTGTCCCGACGGCACGATGAACACATTTAATTATCGCGGTTATCTTATCAGCCACGGCTGGACGGGAAACCCGTTCGGCGGAACCATAGACGAAACGAACTTCCTCAACCCCCCAAATCCGCTGTTTTTGGACTTCCTGCCCACCCGTTATCTCAGCGCTCTGCTTGTGTACTTTTTCACCGACAGCGCGATGCTGGATACACTAAAGGCTCTGTTTGTAAAAAGTTATAGTTATCAGAGGCTGCAGAACATCTGGACGACAGTGAGGGACAGTGTTCGTGAGTATTCGGCGTCGCTTGGCAGGGACGTGTTTGTGACCACCAACGGTTCGGCAAGCGGGTTCAGAGACGGCGCCGACTACCTTCTGGACCCGCACGGCGGTCCGCCGATGCTCCCGATCTATCGCGTTGACAATCCCGTCGATACAATGATGTACTACCTCGATGGTTCGAAAGCTATGCTCAATATATATCGTATGAAGCTTAAGTGGGCGCAAAGTTTTATGGACGAAGAAGTGCCTGTTGTAGCTTTCGTGGATTTCGGTCATCAGGGGAACTTGTTCTCCCACCTCGGCGGGCACGCTATATACGGCTTTCCCGCCGATGTGCGAGCGGAGTATCTGCGAATATTCCCAGCCGAGATGTATGCCGCGGGGATGCGGTTCTGCTACCCCATCCGTGAACCCAGCGTTAACGCCTGGCTGGACACGCTCTCCGACGGAACAAGACTGATAGACGTTATAAAACAACAGGCAGATTTTATTTATGCTCATTTCGACATATATCGTGATGTATTCGCCACTGAGCTGGAGACGCTTGTAACTGTAAATGGCGTGGTTCCCTTCAATGGTGAATGGAATATCGTTGGCGGTCAGTTCGACTCGCATGTGAACGAATCCGGTGTAACGGTTGCCTATACCATTAAGACCGATAGTTCGCAGGGATATCTTCATATAATCAACCACAGCTGGGACAGCGCCGGGCAACGGATAGTACCGCAGGACAGCGTGCCCGTGACTTTGCCCGTGATCGATAGCTGTGTGTCTGTCAAGGTTATATCGCCCGATTTTCCCGATACGTTGTATCCCGATTTCTCCTGCGCTGGGTCGGTGGTAAGCTTCCTTCTGCCTGTCCTCGAATACTACGACGTGGTGATTCTCGACTTCGGCGAGGCGACGGTGATCACCGCAGAGGCGGATGGACGTCCCGACAAGATTAGCATATCGCTTTTCCCAAATCCCTTCAACTCCTTCTGTGTTATATCCGCGCCGCGGGGCGCTTGTGTGGGGGTCTATACGGTCACAGGCAGGCTATTGTTCAGCGCCGAGGCGGGAGAGGGTCCGCTTGTTTGGACCCCCTCCGCGGACCTTCCATCCGGGGTTTACGTCGTTCGCGCCCGCCTCCCCGACGGCGCGGAGATTACCGCACTGGCGGCCTATGTGAGGTAAGCTTGTGTGAGCAGCTTGTAGTGCGAAGCGGGGGCTTACGGAAGGCGGCAAGGATCAGCAGTTTTTAACAAATTAAATCCCGTGCCTATAATAATTGTTTCTCGCCGGAGAGAGCAGTTCAATTGGGTCTTTTATGTCCTCACCTTTTCCACCGTTGTTTCGGAAAGCACCTTTTCGAAGTCTTTTTTTCGCAGGGTTGCGGTTCCGGGCGTGAGGGTGGATGCGGTTCCTGCTGCGGCACCTCTGCGGATGACCTCTTCGGTGCTCATTTTCTCTTGCAGGGCGAGGACCATTGCCGCCACGGCGGAGTCGCCTGCGCCGACTGTGCTTATGGCATCTACTTTCGGTGGTTTTGCCAGCCACACGCCTTCGGATGTTGCGCCCAAAAGCCCCTCGGCGCCGAGTGATACCGCAACAAGCTCTGTCCACTGCAAAAGCTCCTTCGCGGCTTCGGCGACGGCGCCTATGTCGCTTAGGCTTCGACCAACGAGCTGCGAGAGCTCAAGGCGGTTCGGTTTTATCATAAACGGTGTGCTCAAAAGCCCTTTTCGCAGGGGTTCGCCGTAGGTGTCGAGGATCACTTTTGCCCCTTGTGTTTCGAATATCGACACAAGCTCCTGGTAGACGACGGGGTTTACGCCTTCGGGCGCGCTTCCCGAGATTATGGCGAACGTGGGTTTTGGTCTCAGGTTCCTGCAGAACTCCATAAGGGTTGCAAGCTCCGCGGGCGAAACGCGCGGACCGGGCAGGTTGAACCTAAGCTCATCCCCGCTTTCTGTGCAGTGGACGATTATGTTCGTTCGCGTTTCCTCATTTATTTTTATGAAGTTACATGCTACGCCTTCGTTTATGAGTCTTCCCTCCATTTCAGCGCCGACGAAGCCACCTAAAAAGCCTGTTGCGATGCTTTCGCCGCCAAGGCTTTTTATCACGCGCGAGACGTCTATCCCCTTGCCGCCCGGATAGCGCTCCTGACGGATCACACGGATGCTTTCGCGCTCCAGAAGCCTTTCGACGTATATCGTCCAGTCTAGGGCGGGGTTTAGCGTGACCGTGTAGATCATCTTCCTCCTTCCTTTCTGAAGGGTGATTCTTCTTCGGCGCGGTGGATTTCGCGCCTGAGCACGAGCCAAAGCGCGAAAGTGAAGGGGAGCACGCCCAGGGCGAGGGGTATTTTCGTTGCGTTGCCGAGGACGCCTTCGGACATAAGCAGGAAGTTGAACGTTCCGTGCGCTGCGGCAGCGAGGACCAAGCCCCAGAGGGCAAGCCTTTTTGCCGCCCTGGGGTGGAATTTCCCCCTCCCAAGGCCGTATCCCCACATCGACGAGAACAGAAGGTGCGCCAGCGTTGACAGCGGTCCGCGGACAAGAATCACGTGCGTTCCGTAGCGGTTGAGGTAGAGGAAGTTCTCCAGCGATGCGAACCCCAGCGCCGAAGCCGAGGAGTAGACTATCCCGTCCACGGGCTCGTCGAACTCCTTCGCGTAGTAGATCGCGAACAGGACGACGCCGAACTTCGCCATCTCCTCGACGAAGCCCGCGACGAACCACGACGAGCCAACGACCTCGTAGAGCGTGTCTATTTCCCCTTCGAAGCCGAGCATGCTCGAAAGTCCCTGCTCGATGAGCGCCACGGGTATAACCGATAGCGCTCCCGTTGCGAACACCACCGCCACGGCGCCCAAAGGCTCGGGCTCGAAGCGATCGCTTTTGTAGATGTAGACCATCCAGAGTATCCCCGGCGCAATGCTTAGGATGAAGTTGACGAAGCACATCGTAGGGTCTTCAGTCTTTCGGTTTCCAGCGCGTTTCGATTATCATTTCTGCCGCCATAAGCACAAGCGCCGCCCAAAGCAGCGTTCTCCACAGCTCGACGCCGTATTTTGCCGCAAGCACCTGCCTTTCGATGCCCGCCTCCGGGTCGAGCCATCGGACGGGAAGTTTTTTCTTCACGCTTTCCTCAAGCGGCGTCAGGTCGCCCTCGCGCGGTGGCACGTTGGCGACGAAAAGGTCCAGCGTGTCGCCGTTCGACGTTATTGCGTACACCCCGGCTTTCGGCAAGAAGTCCACAAATGCGATGGCTTTTCCGCCGGCGAAGCGCGGCACCACGTACCTACCCCCGCCTCCGGGGTAGGATACCTTGAGCTTGCCCGCGCCGCTGTATCCCTCCAGGGTGCGGTATGCCTTCCCGCCGACGGGATAGCCGGTGTCGAAGTAAGCCACGTCCGAGGCGAGGTACTGGCAAACCCTGTGCGCCATTGGGACGAAAAACCCCGAGAGGGCAAGGTCTCCCCACCTTGCGTCGACGGAGAACCCTGCGACGACGACCCTTCCGTCTCCCAGCGCAACCTCCCCCAGCGCAGCCATCCCGTTTTCGAAGTGCAAAAACTCCCTGCCGTCCCTTATGTGGAACTCCAGCACCTTCGAGAACGAGGCTTTGGGCAGCCCCGTTTCGGCAAAGACGGAAAGGATCGGGTGGTTTAGGTCAGCTTTGCCCCACCCGAGTCGCGCGAGGCTTTGGGTGTCGCCCACGGCGGAGACGACCTCGATGGCGCCGAACGCAGAAAGCGTCCTTCGGTATTCGTCGAGCCTCCCCGCTGATCTTTCGCCGGGGATGATGAGGAGTCCGCCACCGCCGTAGACGAAGCTTCGCAGGCGCTGGAGCGTGCCCTCGGGCATCGACGCCGGGTCGAAAAGCACAATGACGTCGAACCGATCGAAAAGCATTTGCCCAAGCTTTTGCTCGTCGCAGGTTGTCACCTCAAAGAACCTCGATTCGCCCTGAGGCGCGAGGGCAAGCCTGAAGTAACGTCTTTGCGCGCGGTCTCCGCACAGAAGGACGCGGACCCGCTCGGGGATCCTAAAGGATATGTACCTTCGGTTGTCGGCGATGAGGTTGTCGGCGGATATCTCGACGTATCCCCAGTGGAAGCCTCCCGTCTCGACCTGTCCGGTCAGGTTCACCGTCTTTTTCGCGCCCGCGGGGATGTCGACCACGGTCTGCGATGCCTTGCGACCGTCGATGATAAGCGAAACCACAACGCCAGAGACCGCCTTGCGACCGTTGTTCTTCACGTCGACCGTGATGTCGAAGGGGCTTTTCGCCAAAAGAAGCTGCGCGGGAAAGTTCACAGAGGTCACCGTCAGGTTCGTCCTCCTGTCGGGCGAGAAGGGGATGACGAACACGGCGATATCCTTTGGGATGCTAAGCTTTGTCGGAGTGAGCCATCCCGTTGCCGTGGCGTCGGTGAGGACGTAAATCTCCCTCGCAAGGGACGTGTACGCCTCAAGGACCCCAGCCGCCTCGTTTATCGCCTTCGGGACGTTGGTGGACATATCCGAGAGGTTTGTTGTGTCGAGCATCGCGGAGAGATTAGAGAAGAACCTGCTTGGTTTGGGCGAAAGCCATTTTACGTTTTCGTTGAACACGCCCACCGCCGCGGCGTCGCCTTCGCGAAGGAGCGAGAGGATCTTGCGGGCAGCCGACTTTTCGTATGTGAAGACGTCGGCGTTTCCGCACACAGCGCCTGTGGAGAAGGAGTTATCGACGAGGATCGCCACAGCGGTCCGCTCGTGGTGGGCAAGCCCGCCCCACCTGACCCCCCTTATCGCCGGTCTTGTGAAGGCGCCGACGACGAAAAGGACTATGAGGGTCCTTATTGCCAGAAGGAGCCACTGCCGGAGCCGCATCCTGCGCATCCGCCTCCTGTGGATCTCGGAGAGGAAGCGCAGGTCCGAGAAGGGCTGGTCCTTGACCCTGTGCCGCGTGAGGAGGTGTATGAGCACGGGCAGCGCCGCAAGCGAAAGCGCGGGCAGAAGATATGAGTTGAGGAAGGTCAGCATCGCTTTATTCTCCTTATGATCTCGGAGGTTGATCTTCCCTCAACGAGGGGGATTCGCTCCACGCGCCCGCCCCAGCCCAAAACCTCCTTCGCGCCGACGATCTCGTCGATTTCGTAGTCGGCGCCCTTAACGAGGACGTCGGGCTTTATCAGGGTCACAAGCCTCAGTGGCGTGTCCTCCGGGAACGGTATCACAGCGTCGACGCACTCGAGCGAAGCGAGGATGTATGCCCTGTCCTCGAGTGGTTGGATCGGGCGGCACTCGCCCTTGAGCCTGCGGACGCTCTCGTCGGTGTTCAGCCCGACGACGAGGAAATCGCCCAGCCTCCGCGCGGCAAAAAGATACTCGCAGTGCCCCCTGTGGACGATATCGAAGCAGCCGTTGGTGAAGACGAGAACCTTCCCCTGCCGCCGAAGCTCCTCCCGCCGAGGCAGGAAAGCCTCCCCGCTTTCGAAGATTTTCCTCAGGGGATCGCGCATCACGAAAATATACCTCACTTCGTCCCCGCGGGCAAAAAGGTTTCTTGACAAAAGCCCCAAGCAGGTCATTTATAAGAGGACCTGAGAGTGGGGGGTGAGAGATGTCGAGGCGGACGGAGCAGGTGGCGCGCCTTCTTACCCACATAATAGGCGACATAGTGCTCAAGGAGCTTTCGGACCCAAGGCTTTCGGGCTTGGTGACGATAACGGGCGCCAAGGTTGCCCCTGACCTGCGGACGGCGACGATATACTTCAGCGTTTTGGGCGACGAGGCGGACTGGACGGCTGCAACCGAAGCACTCAACGGAGCGGCGGGGTTCATCCAAAGGCTTTTGGCAAAACGCATCGTCCTCAAGGTCACGCCAAAGCTCTCCTTCGTCCCCGACAGGACGATGGAGAAGGCACAAAGGATCGAACAGATTCTTATTGACCTTCCGCGCGAAGAGGATTAAGCTTGTCGAATCTTTTGCGCAAGGTTTTTGGGGTCGTGGCAGAGCTTGGCGACATAGTTGAGCTTATTCTGGAGAGGGAGCGCATAGCGGTTCTCTCCCACGTGGATGCCGACGGCGATTCGCTCGGAAGCTCCGTTGCGCTCCAGAGGGCGCTGGGGCAGATGGGCAAGAAGGCTTTTATACCTGCCCCTCTGGACTTTCCGCCGCGGTATTCGTTTTTGCGCAAGTACGCCAACGGCTGGGGCGCTCCGGTTGAGCCTGATCTCCTCGTCGTTTTAGATTGCTCGCGCCCCCACAGGATCGACTGGGGTGGGCTTACCCGCCCCGAGGGCGTCCCCATGATAAACATCGACCACCACGACGACAACTCCCGCTTCGGCGATCTAAACTGGGTCGACCCCGGCGCCGCTGCGGTGGGGCAGATGGTCTACAGCCTCCTCAGGGCTTTGGGCGCACCCATCGACGAGAGGACCGCAAGCGCGCTTTATGTGGCTTTAATGACCGACACAGGGAGGTTTTCCTTCGGCAACACCACCGCCGATGCGCTCTCCGTCGCCGCGGAGCTTGTGAGGCTTGGCGCCGACCCCAAATTTCTTACCACCGAGGTCTACTTCAACTTCTCCGAGGAGTACGTGCGCAACATAGGGATCGCCCTTTTTAACTCAAAAAGCTTTTTCGGCGGTCGCGTCTTGTTTTTAACGCTTGATCGGGCGACAACGCGCAACTTCGCTACCTCAATGGACGAGGCGGAGGGGATAATAGACTTTGCGATGGCGGTAAGGTGCGTTGACGTTGCGGCGCTTTTCCGTGAGCTTGCGCCGCGGAGGATTTCCGTTTCGCTTCGCAGCCGCCGCGGAATCGACATAAGCCAGGTGGCGAGGTTCTTCGGCGGCGGCGGACACCCAAACGCCGCAGGATGCACGATAAAAGAAAGTCTTGCCGCAGCCCAACAAGCCGTCCTCTTACAGGTCAAAAGACTTCTGGGACTTGAAAGGAAAACGGACTGACCTCCCTTCAGCCTAACCGAAGGGGCAGAAAAAACTTGACTTAATCTGCGTTTAGGTTAAGTTTTTCAAAAATTCGCGGAGCGGCGCATGAGGGCTGGTGTGGTGGTCTTTCCGGGGTCAAACTGCGACAGGGATACGTTCTGGGCGCTAAGCCGGCAGGAGGGCTTTGAGGTACGCTACCTCTGGCACATGGACCACGAGATAGGTGATCTTGATCTTGTCGTTCTTCCGGGCGGGTTTTCGTACGGCGACTACCTTCGCACGGGCGCTTTTGCGAGGTTTTCGCCTGTGATGCGCGCCGTGGCTGACTTTGCGCGACGGGGCAGGCTCGTTTTGGGAATATGCAACGGCTTCCAGATACTGCTGGAGGCGGGTCTCCTGCCCGGTGCTATGCTCCCAAACCGCAGCCTGCGCTTCATCTGCGACTGGACCTACATCCGCGTCGAGAGAACCGACACCCCCTTCACCGCCGCGATGCGCAAGGGCGATGTGCTCAGGATACCCATCGCCCACTTCGAGGGGAACTACTTCGCCCCCCGAGACGAGCTTATGAAGCTTGAGGCGGCGGGCAGGGTCGTTTTCCGCTACTGCAACGCCGAAGGCGAGGTCACAGACGATAGCAATCCCAACGGAAGCGCCAACAACATCGCAGCCGTTGCCAACGAGGCGGGCAACGTCCTGGGGATGATGCCACACCCCGAGAGGGCAAGCGAAAAACTTTTGGGCTCAGAGGACGGGAGGAGGATCTTCGACTCGCTTTTTGCGTGGAAGTCGAAGGCAAGCTAATTTTATGCGCAAGCTCTGGACATTTTTGGCGGCACTGGCGGTTGGCATCGTATCCGGCGCGCTCGTTTCAGAGCTTTTGAAGATGATTCTGCCAACGGGGGTCGTGAAGGATTTCTTGACGAAGGAGGTGGCGTTCGGCTTTAAACCCATAACGATAGATCTGGCAGCGTTGAAAATAACCTTCGGACTTTCGCTTTCGTTTACGGTGATATCGCTGCTTTTTGTTCTTGCTGTGGTCTACTACTTTAAATGGTGGCTTTAGCGCTTGATTTTTCGGGCTTCGGCAGGACGTATAAAAAATTGCTTGACTTTTTCAAGGACATTCATATTCTTAAGCAAGGGCAGTTGAACATAAGGGGCAGGTCATCAAAGTAATTTGTTGAGCGAAATTGGGTTGTTGAAGTTAAGGCAGGAAAGTCCAACAAAGGAGGAGCTGATGAGACGGTGGGCTTTTGGGGTTTTTGTTGTTTTGTTTGTTTTGGGCGTTGCCGGTGCGGGCTATTGGGAGGATTACGGTCTGCGTGCCGTTGAGTATGTGACTGATCCGAGCACGCCCACCATCGGTTCACAAACCGGTCTTCTGGATCCTCTTACTGGGCTTGTTTGGGTTGAGGATTGGGGTTCTTTCCCTGCCGACACGCCCCGCGTTCAGAACGATTCTGTGGCGGGTACTTACAACGGCAGCTTTTTCTACAACACTGCGGTGGTCGTTTTGGGTGAGGGTGCCACGGGGATCTCGACGGCTCTGGGGCATCTTGCGGTAAACTACGTCTTCCACGGCAGGGAGGATGCTGCAGACAGCCTCGACTTCCCCGGCGCTGGTTCGGGCATTGAGCCTTGGTGGAGCAGGACGGTGCCGTTCTACAACGGATATTTCGATTTCCCAACCCGTCTGCTTGTGCCCGACGCCGCCTTCTGGAACAGGAACCCCGCCATCTCCGACTGGCCCTCGGACACGGATGAGGTCACCCTCGAGTGGATGCTTTGGGACGCCATCTACCTCGTCTACAGCGGCGACCCGTTCTACCAGGACGAGGTCGACTCGATAATAGCGGGCATTATGGCAAGCCCGTGGTGGGATCCAACAGACAGCATCCTCCTTTCGGGGGCGCCTGATCCGTATCTCACATCCCTTTGGCTTATTCTGCTTGCCAAGTACAACGAGGTTTACGGCACGACATCCCTTCTGCGCACCACCGCTGAGGGTGACTATACGCCCGACCTTGACTACAGCTTTTACAGGCGGCTTGCGGAGAAGGCGGCGGAGTATCTTCACACAGACGGGATGAACTATCTCGTCACCAACTACGGCTCCGATGGTTGGCGCGCCTTGGGCGCGAAGGATGCCGCAGAAGGGCTTGAGAACTACGAGGCTTTGGCGTTCCTTATGGCTTTCTCCCTCGTGCACGACACCACAAACGCCTACTTCACCTTTGCCACCTACGTTCTCGACGCCGGCGCCGACAACGACGACGAGCCATGGGGGTTTGTCGCCAACATCGGCACCTACGCCGCAAGCCTTGGACCCGTGTACTTCCCACTCACCGATAACTGCTTCGACGGGATGTTCACCATCCTTGCGCTGAAGGAGTATCACGATTTCGTTTTGCCCTTCGATTTCGACGAGGCGGACACCTGCGCCGACTGGATTCGCGAGATAGCCGAAAGCCTTGTTGTCAAGTACTGGGCGGACAGCGCGGGCAGGTTCATCCACGACCCGCACACGCTCACAATAGTTCCCACAAACGGCATCGCCGGCTATTCGATGCTCCAGGTGCCGAGGCTTGAGATAGTTGACGTTGTCTCTGACCTCCCCAACGTTGGTCCTGGCGCGCCTGGTCCGGACTACTACGCCAACCGCGGGCAGAACCACACCGTTTCGGTCACCGTCGTTGCCCATCACACCATAGCGAGCAACGAAGACACCCTTTGGCTCTACCGCACCGATTGCTTCGGTGGTCCTGCGCCCTTCACGTGGCAGGCTCTGCCCGATATGTCCCCCGGCGATACCGTTGTTCTGAGCTTTGCGGTGACGGAGCCTATGTGCGTCACCACGCCGGCGAACGACCACATTCAGGCTGTTTTGAACGGTCCACACACGTCGGGCTACAGCGTTGTGGACGACGACATAACGATTGAGGTCGATGCGCCTGCGCAGCTTAACGTCGACGACGTCTACGCCGTCGCCGACACGCTCGGGGTGGGGTACATGGAGCCGTACTTCACCATGGGTCAGCTCTTCTGGCTTGCGGTCGACGTTACGAACAACGGCGACGCAACCGTAAGGGACGTATCCTTCGACCTCACAAGCTCGAGCATCTACGGCTGCGCATCGAGCTTCGACCCTACCTACACCTTCGCCGACGTGAACATTCCCGCAGGGGGCAGCGCCACCTTCTACCTCCCCATAACCGCTGATCCCGACGATCACGGCGTCGTCGGCACCGACGACGAGGTGTTCACAGTTGCCGCAAGCGGCGTCGATATGAACACATCGGGACCTTGCTCGGTAACATACACCGACGACGACGACTCCATAGGCATCGTTATGCCGCCCTCGCTGAGGGTGATAGGCTGGGAGAGCTGGGCTTTGGGCTACACCGCCGACGGCGTGCCCTGGGTTAGCGCCGATATGTTCAGCGAGTACATCGTTTGGGTTGTCTCCGACTCCGGCGACTACGCCGTCGCCGACTCGCTCTGGGAGTACGCCTCGGGGCTCGACTTCTTCTCGGGGATGTTCGACAACATGGTCGTCGTGCTCTTCGATATTATGAACCCCTCTTTCGTCACCGTCGATACCGCTGCACCTGGCGATACGGTTGGGTTCGACTTCTGGATTTGGGCGACCAGCCCCATCGATGAGGACACCGCCGATATGGCGTTTTACGCCCACTTCCACGACGCAAACGTCTGGACGGCGCCGGAGCCTCCCACAAGTCCCGTTGTGGACACGCTTCTGCACGCCATCGCTGTGGATGTTACTGATCCCGTTGTGTCCCCTGTGGCGCCGGCGGGGTCCGGTGATCCCTGGCCTGCGGACGACACCATCAGGGTCACCGCAACCGATAACTTCTCCGGCGTTGCCGAGGTCCGCGGGTACATCGTGCGGGCGGACTACAGCCAGTACTGGATCCCGGACGGCTGGGGCGGATGGATGTGGGATCCGAGCTACGACGAGTTCGCGTTCGAGTACGACACGCTCGACAACTGGAAGCTTGAGATCTATGAGCCCACGGGCGGATACAACTACTACATCGTCCTTTGGGCTGTCGACAGCGCCGGAAACACAAGCGATACCGTCCGCATTGCCAGAGGGTCGGTGGCTTACCTCAACATCTACGACGTGATAACCGGTCTTGTGAAGGAGGTTGATCCGGGCGAGAAGTGGGAGGCAGACTGGCAGCATTTCTACACCTGCTCCGTTCAGGTATACAACCCCAACTCCTTCGATCTTACCCGCGTCACGATAGGTTTGCGCTCGAGCTCTCCGTGGGTACAGATCTGGACGACGACGAATCCCAGCTGGGAGTACGAGGTCAACTACCTCACAGTTGCGAACATCCCCGCAGGGGCGCATGTGTGGCTCGAGTTTGAGGTTTGCGAGGCATCGTACAACTTCACCGACACGCTTGTGGCTTTCCTCTACCAGGCTGACCCGGGACCTTCGGGCGAGGCTGTGGGTCAGCAGGTAGTGGACGACGATGCCTTTGTTGTGGTTGAGCGTCCTGCTATGGTGCTTGTGGAGAGCACTTGGGTTGATCCCTCCGATGCGCCCGTTTCCGTGGAGGATACGAACCTCGTCACCCAGCGCCAGCCGTTCACGCTTTGGGTCAGGGTTTGCCGCGGCGGCAGGGACGAGATCGACTCTGTGGGCATAGCGGTGCGAAACGGAGATATCCTCAAGTGCCAGAACCTGAGCGATACCTCCGTCGTCCTCTATCACTCCGACTTCACGACGATGTCCGTTACGTCCACAGACTTCTCCGGCAGCGACACGCTCTGGTGCGTCGACCTTCCGTTCGAGTACGTAGCCGACACCACCGACTTCGGCAACTGCAACGCAAGGCTTATGGAGGATGCGTTCCTGTCGGGCATTTGGTTCGTCGACTTCGACAACTGGATATACGACAGAACCAACGTTTCGATAGCTCAGCTTTACTACGACGACACCCTTGCCTACGTTTCGGTTCTTGAGCCGCCGCGCCTCGACATAGTTACCGCTGGCCTGAGCGGATATCAGGATACCTACACCGGGCGCTTCTGGATCAACAGCTGGGACACGCTTTTGGTCTGGGTTGAGGTTGGAAATCTTGTTTCTTCGTGTCCCGACGACGGTCGTGCCACAGCCGACAGCCTGGATGTGTACCCGATGCCTCTTGCCCTCTTCGATGCCTCGTGGACCGATATCGGCAACGGCATTGCCGGGCTTGACGCCCCTTACCTGCGCCCCGACACGCTCTACCCCGGTCAGGACTCGATGCTTGTGTACAAACTCTACTGGGACGGGGCTACGCCGGTGTACGAGGGCTACGTCGGCTACGTCGTCGATACCGTCTACTTCCACGATATGAACTGGGCATCGCAGAGCTATCCTGCGCCTTGGCTCTTTGTCGATACGACCAGCTCGGGCGATACCGTTTGGATATCGGCTGAGATGGACACCATTTCCAAGTTCTTCCTGTTCGGCGTTGGGATAGACGTAACAAAGCCTGTGGTGGACGTCTACGCGCCTTCGCCTGTGATGTACTCCTCGTGGACGTGGCCCGACAGCACCAAGATGCTTGCCACCGATAACTTCTCGGGCGTGGTTGTGAACTCCGTCGTGTGCCAGATAACTGATCCTGCGGGCAACTACTGGAACGGCACGAGCTGGCAGGTTTCGCCGGTTTGGCTTACGACGGTGCATTTGGGCGGCGACACCTTCGCCTACGAACTGCCGGATGTGGCTGACCTTATCTACGATGGCTACTACACCGTCATAGCCCGCTGCAGCGACGTTGCCGGCAACGAAAGCGACGTCGATACCCTCAGGTTCCTGTACGACTCCACCAACCCCATCGCCGTCATAGACATCCCCGAGGACAGCATGTTCTTCAACTGCACGGATTGGGGCGGCACGATAAGGGTTCACGCCTGGGATACCGTTGGCGGCGTGTACGATGTCTCCGGCGTGCGCAAGGTGTACATCGCGATAGAGGATACCGTCAGGCACCTTTGGTGGAACGCCGCGACCTCGAGCTGGGACGTCTCAGCCACATGGATTTGGAACGAGATGACCTACGCGGGCGGCGAGATCTGGGAGTTCAGCGGATACACCCCGCCTGCGCCGTCGTATGTGTTCAGGCTCTGGACCTTCGCCGACGACAACGTGCTCAACTACGACGGACCGACGGACACCTCCCTGTTCGTCCTCGACTGTCAGGCGCCCCACTCCTACATAACCGACTACTGGTGGACCGACACACCGCCTGCATACAGCTACTTCAACGACACCCTCTGGACGAGCTACATGGGCGATGAGATCACGGGCTACGTGATAGACACCATAACCGCCGTAGACGACGTAAGGCTTGCCATCTACAGCGAGCTTGACGGCATGTGGTGGGACGATGAGGTTGGCGCGTTTACGTCGGATGTGCCCGTTTGGTTCCAGCCCGATTGGCTCTGGAGCAGCTGGTGGTCTGCCGCCGATATGCCCGCTTTGCCCGATACGTTCAGCCTTGGCGAGTTCTTCCCGGGCTACAACCTGCACATAGTCGACACCCTCTGGTGGCATTACTTCTGGACGCCGCCTGCAAGCGGCTGCTACACCGTTTACGTCCGCGCCGTCGACGACCTGCAGAACTACGAGGCGGGAAGCGGCTGGGACACCACGGGCGCGACGGAATACAACACCTGGTCCTTCGCCTACGACAACACGGGTCCCGAGGTCCTCTACGCCTATCGCCCCGCAGACGGCGAGGTCATAACCCATCTTGATGAGTGGTGGGACACCCTTTGGGTTGCCGTTTTGGACACCTATCCCAGCTGCGGCGCCGTCGGTACCAACGACATCGACTCGGTCAAGATATCGATCCAGCACCTTATGGGCGGCATACCGTACTGGTGGAACGGCACGAGCTGGAGCACAAGCTGGAGCTGGGTCGATATGACGCCCACGGGCGGTATGCTCTGGTACTACTACTTGCCGAGAATCGTTCTTGAGAGCGGTACCTACAACGTCCAGGTCAGGGCGTGGGATGTGTTCGGCAACCTGAAGGAGTATTACTACAACTTCACCATCTTCGGCATGACGGGGTATTTGACGATAGAGCCTTTGTGGGATCCTGTGTTTGTGGGCGAGCCGTTCCCTGTGGTTGTGACGGCGCTCAACTCCCCGGGCGACACGAACACAAGCTTTGCGTACGGTCTTGAGTTCGGTTCGACCTTCGGCGATCCCGACTGCATCGACCTGCCAAGCTACCCCTACTACCTCACCTACGGCTGCGATACGATCTGGGTTACGGCGAGCTGTCCGCAGCTTGGGCTTGTGTTGTGGGTCGACGCGCCCGGCTCGGGCTACGACGAGGGAACGTCCGCACCGTTCGATGTGGTATCGCCGCTTGACGAGAGCATCTACGCCGAGGTGTACGACAACCCCGACGATCAGGGCGATACCCTGTGGCTTGTCCACACCCGCTCGAGGAACGACCTGCTCTACGAGGGCGCCGACATCGACACGCTGACGACCTACGTGGTCGAGTACACCTACTGGGTCGACACCGACCTCGGGCCGGATACGAACTGGGTGCAGATCTTCCCGATCTTCCAGTACGAGAGCGGCGACACGCTGTTCTTCAAGGTCACCAACTTCGGCGACTTCAACGCCTACCGCAGGAGCATAATCATCCACGGCAGGACGAAGGGCGTGACGCCCGTTGACCTTTACTCCTCGAGGATACTCATTGAACCTGTGGCGCCTGTGGACAATGTGCCTCCTGCGGCGGTATCGGACCTCAGGATCCAGCAGTCCGGCGGCAACGCGCACCTGTGGTGGGATGAAGTTACCACTGGCGTCGACGGCTCGCCCGAGATAGCGCCTGCCGAAAACATCGTCTACTACGTCTTCCGCAGCGTTGGCAACCCGTACGACATCTCGACGTACACCTTCCTGGGGATGACCGACGTTCCCGCCTACGACGATCCGCTGCCCGCTTCGCCTGTGGCGCAGCCAACCTACTACTTCGTCCTCGCATACGACCACAACTACAACCAGAGCGACACATCGGAGATAGTTGGTCGCACAAGCTACGAGTTCGGCGTTGGTTGGTCGCAGATAGCCGTTCCGTTCGACGTGGAGTACGGTTCCGAGCCGCTTTTGGCATCTGAGCTTGACTCGTACCTCGGCTCTGCCGGCATCGTTGCGATGTATCGCTACCAGAGCGGTCACTGGACGCCCGCGTACATCGAGGGGTCGTTCAACAGCGTGATCTCCGAGGGCAGCGAGGCGCTCACCGTCTACGGCTTTACCGCCACAACGCTTTCGCTGTGCGGTGACCTCATGCCCGCGCCTGTGTTCTCGTTCGAGCACGGGTGGAACCAGTTCTTCCTGCCGCTCGACAGGCTCGATATAGGTGACGCGATAGACCTTATGAACAGCATCGACGCTTCGGTTGGGTGTCTCAGCGTTGCCCACAGGATCCCCGGCGGCGGCTGGCAGCAGCTTGTTGAGATAGGCGGCGTCTACTACGGGAACTTCGACGTTTACGTTGGTCAGGCGTACATGGCTTGGGCGACCTCTGCGGGCAACTGGCCGCCCAGCAAGGGATACGGCTTTGGCTCGATCGTTCCCGCTGGTCAGCCCGCGGATGCCCTGCCGCTTCCGAAGGCTCTGGTGGGCGATATCGAGGGCGCCTGGGAGCCCGTGCACTTCAAGCTCACCACCAAGGACGGACAAGTTCTCGTGACGGACGACGATCCCGGCTGCGCCGTCTACGACGGCAAGTTCATCGTGCAGGTGGGCAACATCGACTGGAGCGTGGGCGACGAGTACGTCCTTGTGCTCTACGCCGACGGCGGCGATGCGGTTGAGATCCCTGTGGTCGTCGACGGCTCACCCGCGCAGTACCTCGGCAAGTACCACCTTGCCGATGTGGCTTTGCCCGCTGCGTTTGCGCTGTACGGCGCTCGACCCAACCCCTTCAACGCCGCCACACAGATACGCTTCGACGTGCCCAGCGATTGCAGGGTCACCGTCGAGGTCTACGACGTGGACGGTCGCAGGGTTGCCACGCTGGTCGACGGCGCTGTTGAGGCGGGAACACATTCGGTTGTGTGGCGCGGCACCGACGACGACGGAAATGACCTGCCCGGCGGAGTCTACTTCTGCAGAATGAAGGCTGAGGGCTTCTCTGCTGTGGAGAAGATTCTGTTCGTGAAGTAGAGAGTCTGTGAGGGGGAGGGCTTGGCGCTCTCCCCCTCAAAAGCGCAAGGAGGGCGCGATGAGGAAGGCGGGCTTGGCTTTGGTTTTTTCGCTGTTTGTTTTGGTTTTTGGTCAGGGTACGCCCCACACCTTCACCGGTCACGTTTTTAACGGCTGCGGCACCCCTCCTGCCCCGTCTTGCCTTACCTTCATCGCCTATGTCGAGGGGAGCGTCGATACAGTGCGCTACCCCGGCGACCCGAGGGCAACTTACTCCCCCGAGCTTGGCGGCGCGTGGACAGTTACGCTCGACGCAACGGCTCTGGAGAACGGAGACCTCTTCGTCATCGTCTTCGCCAACATTTGCAGCAGCACGGCGGGAATGGACACCGCAACGGTCGATCTCTCAGGGCCGGTTCAGGACCTTGGCACAACATATCTTTCGGCAATGGGATGCGGTGAGGGTGGCAAAAAGCCCGCCCTTTCGCTTTCCGTGACGCCAGCGGTTTCGAAGGAGGGATTTTTGATCGAGGTTTTGGGCGAGGGATTTGTCGAGGTTGAGGCGTTCAACATTTTAGGTCAGTCTTTGGGCAAGCTTTACGTTGGAAGGTGCCCCAACGGCGCATCCTTCGTTTGGAGACCTGAGGATGTTTCCGGTGGCGTTTACTTTATCAAAGCTACGGACGGCAAAAACGTTTTAGTAAGAAAGGTTTATTTCGTTCCATAGGTTTGTGACATCAAACAAAGGAGGCAGATATGCGTCGGTGTGGGATTTTTGTGTTTGCGGCTTTGTTGGTTTCCGCTCTTTGGGGTCAGGGGGTTCCCCACACCCTCTCGGGAACGATTCAGCTGCAGGAGGGGATGTATCCCGAGGCGGGGTGCCTGTACATAACTGTTTCGGTTGGAGGGGACGTTTACTACATCCCCGGCGACGGCACCTACGACTCGGAAAACGGCAGATGGGTTCTGGTCGTAAGCGATGCTATTCCGGGAACTGAGGTCGTCGTCCAGGCGATAGATAGCTGCTGGTACGAGGACGGCACGATAAACGGGATGGTGTCCGACTCCTTCACCACCGATCTCGGTCTTCTTGTGCTCAGCGAGATCGAGGGCATTCGCCCCTACCTCTACGACGTCTCCGTTTCGCCCACAACGGGATACGTCGAGGATGTGTTCAGGTTCGAGGTCACCTACGAGAGTGATCCCTGGAACCGCGCTCCCTCGTTCGTTCACCTTTACATAGACGGGAGCTACTTCACCTCCGCATCCCCCGTCGATCCCGGCGACAGTGAATACCGTGACGGAGCAGACTACTTCGTCGAGTTTTCCGGAAGCCTGATCGGCAGAGGGGAACACACCTTCTTCTTCTACACCGAGGATGAGGCTGGCTTTCCTGCCTGGAGCGAGACGCTTTCGTTTGTCGTGGCGAACCATCCGCCCGTTCTGACTTCGGCTTGGCTTGAGGTAAGCCCCGAGCCGCCGACCGAGTCCTCCACGATAACGTGCGTTGTCGGAACCGCCACCGACAGCGAGGGCGACGCCATCTCGTTCCTGTACGAGTGGTACGTCAACGGCTCCTTGGTGGGCGTTGACACAAACTCCATCGACGGCGACTACTTCGACAAGCACGACGAGGTCTGGTGCGTCGTCACCCCGTACGACGGTCGCGACTACGGCGATCCTGTGGAGACGGAGCACGTGATCATCGAGAACACGCCGCCCGGACCGCCGTCCATCGCCATCGATCCGCCCAGCCCGTTCGACTTCGAGGACGTGACCGCGCTTGTCGTGGTCGATGCCCCCGACATCGACGGCGACGCTGTTTCGTACAGCTATCAGTGGCTTTTGGACGGCGCGCCTGTGGCAACGGGAAGCGTTTTGGATAACTCGCTTACGACCACTGGTCAGAGCTGGACGCTTGTGGTCACGCCCAACGACGGCGAAGCCGACGGCGAAAGCGCCGAGCTTGAGTTCACAGTGGGCGGACCGGTCCTTTCCGACGGATATGTGTCACCGCCGAGCGGGCATCCGGGAACGACCGTGTTTACGTACTACGTCACCTACTCCAACAGCCGCAACTATCCGCCCGGCTACGTGCTTGTGGACATAGACGGCACGACGTACAACATGTATCCCGCCGACACGAGCGACGACAACTACATCGACGGCGCGGTCTACATGTATCAGACGACGCTTTCTTTGGGCAGCCACCAGTTCCGCTTCTCGGCGGTCGACGACCACGGCGACGTCGCTGTGGGGATGGAGGACTACATCTCCGGTCCCGAGATGACCAACACGCCGCCTGTGATCGACGAGGTTTCGATAGAGCCTTCGTCGCCCACGGTGCTTGACGTTATAACCGCCTCGGTCGTTTCGTGGCACGATGACGACGGCGATGAGGTGACCTTCACCTACAGCTGGTACGTCAACGGCACCGAGGTTCCGGGTGCGGTTTCGGCAACGCTTACGAGCGACTACTTCTCCAAGGGCGACGAGGTTTGGTGCGTGATAACGCCGCACGATCCTTACGACGACGGCGAGCCTGTGGAGACTGACCACGTCTTCGTCGTCAACGCTGCGCCTTACGCCGAGGGCGTTTCGATCGACGTTGAGCCTGCGGGCGAGGCGACGGAGCTTTCGACGCTCGTCGCCGTCGTTTCCGGCGCAGGCGACCCCGACGACGATCCACTGTCGTTTAGCTACACCTGGTACGTCAACGGCACGCCCCTCGCCCTGCCCGGAGAGACCAACTCCATCGACGGCACCTACTTCGACAGAGGCAACGACGTCTTCGTCCAGGTTGCGATCTCCGATGGCGACACCGAGATAGTCCTCACATCGGCAACAGTTACCATCGGAAACGCCCTGCCTGTGGTGGAGGACTTCGGCATAGAGCCCGAAGAGCCCTACACCGACGACGAGCTCCGCGTCCGACTCGACTACTACGACCCCGACGGCGACAGCGTGGAGGTTCAGTACCTTTGGTATCGCAACGGCGAGTTCTACGGCGAGGATCCCACCGTTTCGCCCGAGGTTACAAGCCACTTCGACGTGTGGGTTTTGGAGGTGAGGCTGCTTGACGGCTTCGTTGAGGGCGAATATGTGTCGCTTTTCGATACCGTGGAGATACAGAACTCCCTCCCCGAGGTTGGGGATTTCGTGGATACCATAACGGTTGGCGGCGCAAGCTACGTTGGTCACCTTGAGGCGAGTGATCTTGACGGCGACCCGCTTTCGTTTGCGGTGGTTGATGGACCTTCGGGCATCCACGTTGCCGCCGACGGCGCAGTGCTGTGGAACGTGCCCGAGGTCGACACCCTAACCGCGTTCGACGTCACGATAAGGGTGAGCGACGGCTACGACTACACCGACGTAAGCTTCGTGCTTTGGGTGTATCCTCTTTGGGATCCCATCTTCGCCCCCACTGATCTTGTCGCCTCTGGTGGGCACGTTGGCGTGATACCGCTTAGCTGGAATCCGCCTGCGGCGTTCTCGGAGCTGCCTTACATGCCCATCTCGTTTGTGGGCTACGAGGTTTGGCGCGCTACGAACCCCGACCCCGAGGTCGGCGACTGGACGATGCTTGCCGAAACCTTCGTGCCCAGCTATGCCGACGTCGACGTCGAGCCGTACGAGGTTTATTACTACTACGTCGTTGCGGTTTACGATTTGGGCATAGGCGCGCCATCGAACACCGACCACGCGTTCTGCGTGGAGGGCGAGCTTGTGAGCTGGTTCTCGCCGTTTACGTACACCGCTCCGCCCGTCCTCGACGGCTCCATAGACGAGGCTGAGTGGACCGACGCCATGAGCTACGCCTACAGCGTCGACGGCAGAGATTTCAAGCTCTACTTCAAGCACGACAACGGTCACCTCTACATAGCCGTTGAGTGTGTCAGCGACGAGACCCTCTCGCCCGACGATATGCTTATGGTGAGCGTCGACGACGACAACAACGATCGCTGGCCTTCCACGGGTCCGAGCAGCGAGGGCGAGTACCGCATAAAGGCGCTTTCTTACGGCGTTGAGGTGACGTTCCAGGGCATTTGGGGCACGTTCCCCGACGATATCGTCCGCGACGTTCGCGGTCCTGCGGAGGGTCTTTGGGGCGCTGCATCAGATGCCGACGGATACGTCGTCTACGAGCTTGCGATTCCTATAGGTGATGGCGCCGCCGGCATCAACATCGATGAGCTTGGCAGGTGGGTTGGTTTGCGCGTTGCGGTTTACGACGTCGACAGCTACAGCTGGATACTTCTTCTGCCCGCGGCAAGCGATCCCGAAGATCCTTCTTCGTTCGGCGAGCTTTACCTCGAAAGCGGTGCGGCGCCTGGTGTCCTCTGCATAGAGCCCGTTGAGCTTTCGATAACCCTTCGCCAGGGCGAGTCCAGATCACTTGTGCTCAACGTTTGCAACTGCGACGCGGGATACCTGAACTACACGATTCACGAGGCTTGCGCTCCCAGCGGCGGGCTTATGAGGACGGCTTCGATGAACATCGTCGCCTACATTGACGACGCATCACTCGTCCCGCAGGCGCTCTCTGCCCTCGGATACACCGCAGCCATCTACACCGACCCGATGGAGTTCTATAACGCCGTTTCGTCCGGGTCGTGGGACCTTGTGATAGTCTCCGCCCTCGACGTGTCTGAGCCCGCCGTTTGGAACGCTGCCCTGGGCGCATACCTTGACGGCAGCAAGCTCCTTATCCAAACCCCTGACCTCGACGCCACCTCCGACCTGGGCGTTGTGGATATGCTGGGGCTGGGTTTGGGCGAGGACCTCGGCGACCGCGGCTGCGCCCTCACATGGGACCTGCCCGCTCACCCCTTCTTCCACATACCGATGGAGGTGCCACCCTCGGTGGAGTGCATCGAGGGCGACTACGAGGACTACGGCGACAACCTGATACCCGGCGACTATACTGTCCTCGCTTCCTTCGACCTCTATCCTTATCCGAACAACGCTGCCATCGTCTTCGATCCCGAGGCTGGCGTCGTCGTGAACTCCTTCGTCCTCTCGCCCCTCAACGACAGCGACGAGGACGGGATAATAGACGGTGTTGAGCTTTTGGTGAACGAGATCTCGGGGCTTCTCCCCTGCGAGGACGTACCTTGGCTTACGGTGAATCCTGCAGGTGGGCTCCTTTCGGCTCACGACTGCGACGAAGTCGGCGTTGTCTTCGACGCCACGGACCTCACGCCAGGACACTACTACGCATACCTCATGATCCATACCAACGATCCGACCTCCCCGATGGTTGCCGTTCCGTGCCATCTGGAGGTTGTTGAGCCCGAACCGAGGGAGCTTGTCCTAAGCTTCCCCGACAGCGTCGTTATGGGCTGCGCTGGGGATGAGGTTGTCGTTCCGGTGTATGTTGGCAGCCTCGAGGCGATGGGGATAACGACCCTGGGCATGACTGTAAGCTGCGATCCCGCGGTGGCTCAGCCCGTGGACGTCGAGGCGATGATGGGCGAACTCACATCCATCGATGCGGGTCCGGGAACGATAACCTTCGAGATATCGTCCGAGTATCCTCTCCCCGGCGGCGGTCCTCTGGCGCTTGTGCACTTCCTCATAAACGACGTGGGCGTTGGGGTGACGACGACCCTCGGCATAAGCGGGGTCACATACAACCCCGACGCATACGTCACAGATGTCTACACCTATCCCGGCGAGCTTATGGTCACAAGCTGCGAGAGGCACTGGCGGGTCACCCTCGAGTTCCAGGTTTACGGCGAGCGTGCGGATGAGATCACCATAGGCGTTGAGCCCGGCGCCACCGACGCCTTCGACGAGGAGTGGGACGAGGAGAACGTTCCGCCCGCGGAGGGTTGGTTCGACGTCTGGAGCGATATCTCCGGCTTCGACAGCGAGCATCCGCACCTTTCGGTGGACATAAGGGATGCCGACGCCACGGAGATACACTGGTACATCGAGACGGGCGATTCGGCTGGGAAGGTCGAGTGGAGCTTCGACGACGAGGTTGATCTTTCAAGGATGGGCAGCCTGTTCCTCTACTGCGGCGATGACGTCGTCGATATGAAGCTTGCCACCTTCTACTTCTACGGCGCTGGTCAGGATATCGAGATCGTTTACCGCATCACCGGCGAGCAGCCGTTCACGTTCCACTTCGACGCCGGCTACACGATGTTCTCGCTGCCCCTCATGCTCGACGACTACAGCGTAAACGACCTCTTCCCCGGCAATCTCGGCTGCTGGTACTACGATAACTCCCTCAACACGTGGGTTCCCGCCGATGTCCTGCAGGTTGGCGTTGGCTACATAATCCTCTTCACCTCGCCTGCGGAGTTCACCGTTTGGGGCACGCCCGTTGAGAGCCTGGTTCTGAACCTCTCCGCCGGCTGGAACCTGATAGGCATGGTTGCAAGCCCCGTCGACTTCTCCGACCCCGACGACGATCCCGACGGCTCGATCCTGGGCTCGCCGCAGCACGCATATTACTACGATCAGGCTGCCGGAACCTACTTGCTCACCGACGAGCTTTTGCCGGGGGTTGGGTATTTCGTTGCTGCGCTTAACCCGTGTGTCCTCTACCTGCCGGGCTCGGGCGGTATGGGCAAGGCTTCGCCTGAGGTGAAGCCCCAGTGGACGGGCAGGGCGGTTGTCGGCGACCGCGTCCTCGAGTTTGGCGTTGGCGCCTGGGACGTGGCTCCCATACCGCCTGTGCTTCCCGGCGGCGAGGTGCCCAAGGCGTACTTCGCCGAAGACGGTTGGGTCCTTTCGCGGTGCATAAACCCCGACGCCAGCTGGAATCTGGTATTGGCTGAGGATGCCACGGTTCGCTTCGACGTTCCGGAGGGGGTTCAGCTCGTCGTCGACGGTGAGGCTGTGTCGGGCGAGGTTGCGCTTTCGGCCGGTGAGCACAAGCTTTATGCCCGCGCCCTGCCTGTGGAGTTTGCGCTTGAGCGAAACGTCCCCAACCCCTTCAACGCCGCAACCGAGTTCCGCTTCGCCCTTCCGGAGGATGCAGAGGTTCGCATAGATATCTTCGACCTTGCGGGGAATCACGTTCGCACGCTCGTTCGCGGCAAGCTTGAGGCGGGGTATCACTCGGTCGTTTGGGATGGCACCGCCGACGACGGCTCCGAGGCTGGCTCTGGAGTATATCTGTGCCGCATGAAGGCGGGAGGATTTTCCGCGACCAGGAAGGTCGTTTTGGCGAGGTAGGCGTTTGGCTACAGGTGGCGGTGGAGCTTGAGTCTAAACGAGCCTTTGGGAAGCCTTCCTTTGCGGGTATGCGGCTTGCTTTTGTGGGTCGTATACCCGCAAAGTTTATATCGTGGCGCCTTCGTGGGCGGCGCGTGCAGTTTCGGTGGAGATAGGGAGCGTTCCAGGAGGTTAAGATGAGGCGAGTTTGGTTTTTGGCGCTTTTTATGGGGATTTTGTGTTTTGCTTTCGGTCAGGGTGAGCCGCACTCGATCGTCGGTCAGGCGGAGAACTCCGATCACACCCCCATTCCCGAAGGCTGCGGCAGGTTCGTGGCGTATCCGTATCCATCCGCCTCCGACACTGTGACGCAGGACTCCGACGGCTGCGGCTTTTCGGGAAGCGACTGGTGGGTTCAGATCGCCGACTTCGAGCTTGAGGACGGCGATACGGTCGCCATAAGGCTCGAGAACTCGTGCAACGGCGAAACGCTCCTTGTGCTTGTGGAGGTTGATCTCTCCGTGCCCGTGCAGGACGTTGGATTGGTCACGCTTGTTCCCGGCGCGCCCGTGGTGACCGTCCTTTACCCGAACGGCGGGGAGAGCTTCGAGTTCGGCGACCCGATAGTTATCCGGTGGACTGCCTCGCCGGGGATAGCTGCGGTGAACGTTCTTTTCTCCTCCGACGGCGGCGCAGGCTGGGACACCGTCGCCCTGGGCGTCGATGCGTCGTCGGGGGAGTATTCCTGGACGGCTCCCTCCGTGGGGTCTGACGAGTGTCTGGTAAAGGTCGAGGACGCCTCCGATCCTGCGGTCTACGATGTGTCCGACGGCTTCTTCTCCATTGCGCCCGCGCCCTTTGTTGATCTTACGTCGCCTGCGGGCGGCGAGCACTACTACGTTGGCGACACGGTGACGATAAGCTGGAGCGGCGGGGGGATTTCGGGCGTCGACCTGTTCTTCTCCTCCGACGGCGGCGCGACGTGGGCTTTTGTGGACAGCGGTCTTCCACCGTCGGCATCTTACTACTGGACCGCGCCCGATGTTGTCTCCGACAGCTGCATTATACGTGCCTGGGCAACGGACGACACAACCGTCGTCGACTACTCCGGCATCTTCTCCATCGACACCCTCCCCGCGGTCGACAGCATTCCGCCCGACCCCGTTGTTGACCTCGCCGCCGACTCCGTCACTTACACCGCCGTGCTCCTGTCGTGGACCCTCACCGGCGACGACGGAGTCGTGGGAACGCCTTCGTCGGTGGATCTGCGCTACAGCACGTCGTACATAACCGAGCTTGGTTGGCCTTACTGCACGCCGGTTTCCGGCTTGCCGCCCGTGGATACCGCCGGCACCCGCCAGAGCGTTTGGGTGGACGGGCTTTTGCCCGGTCAAACGTACTTTTTCGCGATGAAGGTCTGCGACGAGGTCCCCAACTGCAGCGACCTTTCGAACGTCGTCGAGGTGACGCTCCCAACTCCGCCCGATACGACGCCTCCTGGGGCTTTCGAGCTTTCTGTCTCCGAAGTTGGTTGCGATAGGGCAACAATAAGCTGGGTTGCCCCCGGCGACGACGGCGACGAGGGCACCGCCGACCACTACGAATTCAGATACGCCGACTTCGAGCTTACCGCCGAAAACTTCGACTCGGGCGAGGTTGTTTCGGACGTTCCCGAGCCGCAGCCTGCGGGCACGGAGCAGAGCATCGTCATCTTTGGACTTGCGGCATCGACGCACTATTGGGTTGCGGCGTACGCCTACGACGAGGAGGGGAACCGCTCTCCGCTTGCTGTGGTTGACTTTACGACGGGCGTTTGCGCCGACACGATCCCGCCGGCTGCCATAACGACCCTCACGTGCAGCGACTTCAAGCCCACGGGGATACAGCTTGAGTGGATGGCGCCGGGGGACGACTTCTTCTCCGGCACAGCCGCGGCGTACGAGGTCAGGTACTCCACCGAGCCGTTCGACGAGGAGACCTGGGTTTACGCCGACTCATACGCCCTTGCAATGCTCCCGAGCCCCGCGGGTACGCTGGAGCACGCGTGGGTTGAGGGTCTTGAGCCGGCAACTACGTATTATTTCGCCGTGTTCGCCTTCGACGAGGCAGGCAACAGGTCCCATCCTGGGATCGTCGTCGACTGCGTTACGATGGGGGTCTCTTCGCCCGTCGCGGACGTGTACACAACCGAGGATGCCTCCGATATGTTCCTCGCCGACCTCGCCGATGTCTTCGTTCCCGGCGGGCTTGACTACTCCATCGCAAGCGGCGAGGGCGTGACGGCTTACCTGCCCGATAGCGAAGGAACCGAGGTCTGGCTCTCGCTCGAACCCGATTACAACGGCGAAACCTTCGTCATCCTCTACGCGAGCCACCTTGGCTACATCGTTGCCGACACAGTGTTGGTCCACGTTGCGCCGGTGAACGATGCGCCGCGGTTTACCTGCGGCGTTCCCGAGTCGGTCGCTGTGCCCGGCGTCGACTTCGACTTCGTCTTCACCGCGGAGGACGTCGACGGCGATTCGATCTGGTTCGTGCTCGCCGAAGGCGCACCGGGGATGTCACTCGCCCCAACGGGCTCCCTCCACTGGATACCTCCCGCAACCGAGGGACACTACGACGTCACCGTCTTCGTCACCGATGGGGTGGACACCGCCTACCTCGGCTTCCCCGTGAGGGTGTACAAGCTTACCGACTCGATCTTCGCCCCGCGGAACCTCGTGGCGCACTCGGGCTACCTGGGCGCGATACCCCTCACCTGGGACGTCCCCGAGGCGGTCATTCTGGGGTTCCCCGTCCACCTGGTCGGATACCAGGTGTATCGCAGCGCGTACCCCGACTCGGAGCCCGTCTTCATCGCCTCAAGCGACGTAAACGTCTACAACGACGCATCCGTCACGTGTGGGTATGTTGAGTACTATCGGGTGAAGGCGGTTTACGACGAGCCTTCGTTCGTAAGCGCGTACTCCAACACAGACGGCGGCGCCTGCGATTACACATCCGATCGCATATACTCCTCGTGGACGCTGGAGCCTGTGCTCGTCGACGGCTCCATCGACGACGAGGCGTGGAGCAGTGCCACCGTCTTCCAGCTCGAGGACGGCTACACCCTCGGGTTCGTCAACACCGCAAGCTACCTTTATGGGTTTGTTGAGTTTACCTCGGCGCCCGAGGATAGCCTTGAGTTCTCCTTCTGGTTCGACGACGACAACTCGGGCTTCTGGGACGGCATCCCCTCCGACGAGGGCAGGATATTCTTCCGCTTTGGCGACACGGTACGCGCGTACTTCCAGCCTGTGGCGAACGTTGGCGGCGTTGCCGCGAGGGGGACGCCGACCCCTATGAGCCAAGCCACGTCGGCTTGGGCGATTGTGGGAAGCCACGCTGTGCTTGAGTACGCAATCCCCCTCGGCGACGACCAGCACTTCGGGTGCCTGCCGGGGGACTCCTCTGGCGTGATGTTTGAGGCGGAAAGCCCGAGCGTGGGGGTTTTGTTCCGCTGGCTGCCCACCTCGGACGAGCTTGCGCCAGCGACCTACGGCAGGCTCATCCTTGGATCTCCGAGCGGCGTGCCGTCTATCATAGTGGCGCCGCTTGAGTTCGAGGTCGAGCTCGAGCAGGGAACGTGGACGCAGGTTACCACCTACGCCCAGAACATGGGCGAGGGAACGGGATTTATCGCCCTCTCCAGCGCGCCGGGGTGGATATCTGTAAGCCCCGAGGAGGAGTTCCTCTACCCGGGAGTTGCCACGCCCATAAACGTAGTGATCTCCGCCGACATGGAACCGGGCGACTACATCGGCTACGTCAATTTCTACACGACGGACCCCGTTGAGCCGCTGCGGCAGGTTGAGGTTATCCTTCACGTCACGCCCGTTGAGCCCGAAAACCACCTGATCATCTCACTTCCTGAGGTCGTTTACGCCTCTGCCGACAGCGACGTCGTCGTTCCGGTCGAGGTGGGTGAGCTCTACGATAACCTCATCACCCGCGTTCGCTTCACCGTTTTGTGCGATCCCGATGTCGTTTTGCCCGTTGGTGCTTTTGCAGGGGGCGTTTTGCCGGGCGACTGGAGCGTGGATGTGACCTCGGCGGGCGAGGATCACATAACGGTCGACGTCCACGGCATCGAGCCTTTGCCCGCGCCGGGAGAGATCGTGAAGCTTCGCTTCTCTGTCTCACCGAGCGCTTTCCGGGGCGCGGCATCTCCGCTTGAGTTCTCGGAGCCCGTGGTCAACGACGGCTTCCCGTATCCCACCACGCAGAACGGCTTGCTCGTCGTGGGCGAGGACGTCGTTCCGTACTGGTCGGCGATGGTGACGCTCGTTCTTCCCGGCGGCGTTCGCGCCGACTCCGCATCGTTCGGCGTGCACCCGCTCGGCACCGATGGATATGATCTTGCTATCGACCGCCTCGATCCGCCAGCGCTCCCCGACGGCGCCAATGTCTTCTTCCTCGCAAGCGATTACTACCACCTCCAGCGCGATATCCGCAGCGCCGAAGACACCGTCGTAACGTTCCCGCTTGTGACGGAGCAGGCGGGATACATCGAGTGGGACGTTAACCGCGTCTGGAGCGGCTGCTATGTGGGAGACACCCTCGATATGAAGACCGTATCGTCGGTGGCGGTGAGCGCCGGCGATACCGTTGTCATCTACTACCACCGCAGCGTGCCCTTCAGGTTCGTTGTGCACCTCCTCCGCGGCTGGAACATGGTTTCGATACCCATTGCAGGCGATGCGTTCGAGCTCTCCGAAGTCTTCCCCGACGCCATACCACCCGCATATTACTACGACCCCGAGGCTGAAACGTACGTCCCCACGACGACGCTTGAGCCGGGGAAGGGATACTGGGTTCTCATAAACGAGGACCACGACTACGAGCTTTCGGGCGAGCCACTGCTTCGGTACGAGCTTGAGCTTCCCCCCGGCTGGTACATGATCGGTGCGCCCGCCGAGGCGGTCTATTGGTCGGAGCAGAGCATAGAACCGCCCGACGCATTCCTCGAGGGAACCCTTTTCGGACACATAACCTCGCCGCCGTCGTACTATGTGGCGGATGTCCTCGTTCCCGGAGAGGCGTTCTGGGTGCTTTTGCTGCGAAGCTGCACCGTAAGCGTTTCGGCGATATACTCACACTAAGGCGCGCTACGGCACGAAAAGCCTCTGCTTTCTGGCGGAGGGTCCTTTTCATCCCCGTGGCGCCGCGGTCCTCTTCGTCTCCTCGGCACCCGCGGGTCCTCTTCATCTTCTTGGCGCCGGGCGTTCTCCTCACCTCCCCGGCGCCCTCCTAACGGGGACCCCTCGGCTCACTAACGGGGATCCCTCGGCCCGTCAGTTGCGCGGGCTTTTTGCCGGCGTCGGTTTGCCTCGCCGCCGAACGCGGAAAGCGGCTACCTCATGAGCACGACCGTGCCGTCGCAGATTATCTCGCCGCCCCGGGTGATGATGTAGACGTACAGTCCGGGCGGGAGGGGGTTGCCGTTTTTATCTCTGCCGTCCCACATGCGCAGGTCGAAGTCCTCGTAGGCGCTTATCGGTCCGATCTGACCGCGGTAGACCTCTACGTTGCGCAGGTCGAATATCCTGATTTCGGCGGGCTCGCTGAACATGTACGGGTAGTCGAATACGACGATGTCGTTGCGACCGTCGTCGTTGGGCGTGAACGGATTGGGGTGGATGTAGCATCCCACCTCGGGCTCCACCGAGAACCACCAGAGCGTATCGTTGCAGTTTGGGGCGCAGTAGTCGGGCGCATCGCACGCGTGCAGGCTGAGCCAAACTGTGTCACCGGGCGGGAAGACGAGCCCTGCGGCATCGCTTTGGAAGACAAGCTCGCCCGTGGCGGGATCGTACAGCACCACAGCGCCGTCGACGGAGTAGTCTATTCCGTTTACCGAGACCACGATCGAGCTAACGTCGACTCCGGCGAGGTTGTCGGAGACGTTCATCGCGATGTCGGGGGCGGTCGTTCGAACCATCATGCCCTCGCTGGGGAACACAAGGGAGAGCGCAGGCGGCTCAAGGTCGACGGCAAAGCTGAACGAAAGGGTATCCCACATCGGGTTGCCAAGCACGTCCAGAACGCCGGTGAGGCTGACGGTCACAAGCTCCTCGTTGAAGAAGTATCCCTCCTGCGGCGTGAATATCAGCTCTTGTGCGAGTGTGTCGTAGGTTAGTCTTGGGTCGCCCCAGGCTATGGCGCTGTCGCCGACGGCAAGCGTTATGCTGGAGAGGTCGACTCCGTCGGGGTCCCAGAGGCGGATGCGGATCTGCTGGTCGTCGCAAGCCGTGATGCTCCCCGGCAGCGGCTCCAGGGGCTCGGCGCGAGGACCCGCAAGGACGGGAACGACAAAGTCCGACCACCCAAGCAGCGGGTCGGC
This sequence comes from uncultured bacterium, assembly GCA_965552135.1. Lineage (GTDB taxonomy): Bacteria > UBP14 > UBA6098 > B30-G16 > B30-G16 > CBEVQY01. The sequence continues at coordinate 59,919 of CBEVQY010000011.1, forward strand.
GTCGTTGCAGAAGTCGTAGTCGCCGTCGTGGGCGAAGACGCGTACGAGGACCGTCGTCGTGTCATCAAAAGGACCGACGTTCGCGGTGCTCACAAGCCTGCAGCACGTAAGACCCGTTATGGTGTCGGTCCAGCAGTCGGAGACGGACAGCCAAACGGTGTCGCAGCTTGCCTCGACCTCGCCGTCGGTGTCGTAAACCGCGAACGGCGCGAAGGGCTCCCCGCCCAAAACGCCGGATTCATCGCACACGTCGACCGATATGCCGAACGACACCTGCGTGGAGACGTAGGCTGGCGAGAAGTTCGAGAAGGCGGGCGGCGTTGTGTCGTCGTCGACGACCCAGAAGCTCCACGCAAAGCTGCCCCAGTTGGGCTCGCAGTAATCGGGCTCCAGGTCGGATGCCGAGACGACAACGCTTATCGTCTCGCCCTCGGGGAAGTATATGCCGCCCACAAGCTGGCTGTCGTCGCACCAGGAGTAGTCGACGCCAAGCTCGGTGGGGTCTGCGCTGGATGGGTCGATGACGAAGGTTGTTCCGTCGAAGGCTACGGCGGGGTCGCCGTAGTGGAGCGTTACCTCCCCCGTTGCGCCGAATACACCTCCGATTGTGAGCGAGAGGCTCGTCGGCTCGACGGCGCGCAGCGAGTCGATTGCCGAAACGCTTACACTCGCCTGCGGGTTTGAGGTTGCGCCCGATGGGCTTTCGTTCCAGAAGACGGGCGGCGAAAGATCAACAAACCAGCTCCAGCAAAGCGGCAAGCCCTCCACGGGCGTTCCGGCGATGTCTGTGGCGCTGTCGAGGCAGACGTCGACAACCTGACCGTCGAGCCACGGCGAAGGAGGATTGAAAACCAAAAGCGGCTCGCTCCACGAAAGAACGACACCGTCGACGACGTAGGTGCTCCCCTCAACCGTCAGCCTGAACGAAGCCTCGTCAAGGGGCAGACCGCTGTCCGGAGGCGCTATCCGTATTATTATCGGCTGGTCGTCGCAGGTCGACCACGTCGACTCCAGGGGCTCCACAATCTCAGGCGTTCCCGTTGGGCAGGGCTGCGTGTGGAAGGATGGGTCAACACCGCCGGCGAAGGTATCGCCCGGCACCGTTATGACGCCGCACAGCGTGTCGACACCAAGGCTTTCGGCGTAATATCCGCACGTGTCGCCGCGGCAGTCGAGCGGCAGGCAGAGGTTGTACGACTCGACGTGCCACGTGTGCGTCTCTCCGCAGCCGAAGGGACCGACGTCGAAGCAGGTGTCGGTGATGCCCGTTGCGACGGCGGAGCCGTCAACGTAGAGGTCGAAGTAGACGGGTGCATCGCCCTCGGGCATCTCCCAGCACAGCGTCACAGGCTCGCCGTACGCAACCGTGTCGCCTGAAGCGGGGATGTGATAGGTGAAGGGACCCGGGGCATCGTGCTCGTAGCGGACGATTATCGTATCCGAAGCGGCGCAGCCAACGCCGTCGACGACGTCGACGACAAGCACCACCGTCGACTCAGGCTCAAACGAGAAAGTCTCCTCCGTGCTGTAGACAACTCCGTCGAGGTCGTGCCACGTTATCGATACGGGCTCGATCGCGGTTCCCGAAAGCGCTGTGCATTCCAAAAGCGCAACGCCGTCAGGACAAACCGATATGTCGCCTCCTGCATCGACCTGCGGGTCGGTCACGGTGACGTAGACGGTGTCGTAGGCTGTGCAGCCGGTGGCGTCGGTGACCTGGACGATGTACTCCGTCACGCCGTAGGGCGGCACGGCAACAACGTCCTCAACGTGGCTGTCGACGCACGCATCGGGCGGTGACCAGCTGTAGCTGTATGGACCCACACCGCCCGAGACAGTGGCGTCTATCGTGAAACTAACGCTTCCGGACGGGTGGCAGATGACTGTGTCGTCCATCTCGATTGAGACCGCAAGGTCGCACTCCATTATCCAGACGAGGTAGCATGTGTCGGTTTCGTTTGGCGGGCAGTAGTCGGGTTTGTCGCCTGCGTGGAGGCATATCTGGAGCGTGTCGCCGCGTTCTGGCGTTATGCCGGCGCAGGCGAGGTCGAGGGTGAAGTGGGAGCCGCTCCAGCTTACGCACGGGTCGGAGACGCCGAACACCACGCCATCAACCGAAACCCAAACGAGCGTGTCGGAGACGCCTGAGTATGCGTCGGCGATATCCACCTCGATTGTTGTGAAGTCGCCCAAAACGTGGGCGCCAGGCGATGGCGAAATTCCCGCAAGCGTTGGCGGCGAAAGATCAACGACAAAGCTCCAGACAACGGGGGCGTCCTCAAGCGGGTTGCCGAAGACGTCGCTTGCTGAAAGGAGCGAGCAGACCACCGCCTCGCCGTCCGTCCAAAGCGAGGGCGGCGTAAACACAAGCGAATCGCTCGAAGCGTAGTAAACAAGCTCGGGGTCCGAGGTCGTGTAGTGGGTTCCGTTGACGGAGAGGAGTATTGTGCTTTCGTCCACGCCGTCGAGGTCGGCGAGCCTGATTATGATTTTCTGGTCGTCGCACGCGGAGAAGGTTGAATCTAATGGTTCAAGCGGCGTTGCCCGCGGACCGCCCACGGGGACCGAGAAGCTCCAGCACGTATCAAGCTCGTTCGGCGGGCAGAAGTCCGGCGTGTCGGTTGCGCTTATGCAGAACTGAACGACGTCGCCGCCTGAAAGCGTGATCCCCATTGTGGCGAAGTCGGCGCTCCAGCTTGTGCCGCTGTGGGATATGCCCGCGTCGCCCAGGGTGTAGCAGCTTGGCGCACCGCCGGAGATGCTTATGCAGATTTGAACGCTCCCCAGGGCAACGCCCGAGAGGGCGTCGACGAGGTCGAACGTCACCACGGGCGTAAGCGTGGCGATCTCCGAACCCGGCGGCGGCCATGCGCCGGGCGGAACGTAGGGCGCAGAAAGGTCAACAGAATAGCTCCAGCTGTAGGTCGTTGCCAGGGGGTTGCCCGGGAAGTCGGTTGCCGCCGCAAGGACGACCGAGACGACCTCGCCGTCGGCGAAAAGCGATTCGGGCAAGAAGCACACGCGCTCGCCGTCGTAGGTGAGTTCCCCGTCGCCGACCGTGTGGGTGTCGCCGTTCACAAGGACGATTATGCTCGCCGGGTCGACGCCGTGCGAGATCTCGGTGTCGACGAGCTCGAAGCAGAAGCCCTGATCGGCGCAGGCTGATATGGCGCCGTCAAGCTCCCCGCCGCTTGCGGGGTCCTCAAGCCCTCCCGCCACAGGTCCGTAAAGATCAACGACGAACCAGAAGCAGTGCTCAAGCGAGTTCGCAGGGCAGTACGACGTATCGACGGCGTCGGCGGCGTAAACGCAGACGTTGACCGTGTCGTTGTGGGAGAATATCCCGTCGTAGGTTAGGGTCCAGAAGGTGAGCCCGCCGTAGGAGGAGTCGGAGACGGTCGGTGAAACTGCCGCGCCGTTTACCGTCATCGAGAGGGTCGTGGAATCGACGCCCGAGATCGAATCGACGATGACGACCCACACGCCCGGCGATGGTGTGATTACGGTCTCGCCGCTTGCGGGTGAGAAGTCTATCACCGCGGGCGGGGTGAGATCAACGGTGAAAGTTCCGCTAAGCGGTGCGGCGAGGCTGTCGCCGAGGACGTCGTTTGCCGCAATAAGCGCCCAGCTCACTACCTCGCCGTCGCTCCACAGGGGCGAGGGGACGAACCTGAGCGTGTCGGGCGACCACGAAAGCCGCGGGTCGGATGTCCCCATCGTGTCGCCGTTGACGACAAAGCGAATCGTGCTCTCGTCTATGCCAATGCTCGACGTTATCCTGAGCAGGATCTGCTGGTCGGCGCAGGACAGGAAGACGCCGTCCTGGGGCGTAAGAAGCTCCGCAACGGGCGCCTCTGAGGCGAGCTGGAAGCTCCAGCACGTATCAAGCTCGTTCGGCGGGCAGTAGTCGGGCATATCCGCGGCGGAGATGCAGACCTGCACCACCTCGCCGGCGGCAAACTCGATCCCCACGTCGCTCAGGTTGACCACAAACGTTGGCGGCGACCAGCTTGCGCCAGCGTCGCCTACGCCGAACTCCTGCGTCCCACCCGACCACGTTACACTAAGCGTGATCGATGTCTCGTCCAGGCCGGAGAGCGTGTCGTCCAAGAAGCACGATATCGTTGGCGACGGGTCAGTGATGACGGCTCCGTCGGGCGGGTTGAAGTCCCAGGCATAGGGCGGCGAGAGGTCGACCCTGAAGTACCAGCACACGGGCGCGTCGATGTGGTTGTCGTAGACATCCGCGGCGTCGACGAGGCAGACGTAAACCGACTCGCCGTCCGACCAGCCCGCAGGCGGAACGAAGACGAGCGTATCCGACGAATACGAAAGCACGACGCCGTCCACGGTAAACGTGTCGGCGTCAACGGCAAGCACGATGGACGATACGTCAACGCCGTCGGAGTCGGATATCGCGATTACGATGTTTTGGTCCACGCAGGCGCTCCACGTGCCCGCAAGCGGCTCAACAATACTTACGGAAGGACCCGAGCAGGGGAATATCGTAAAGCTCTGCGGCTCGCTCGAAGCCTCACCGCAGGCGTTTACGGCAACAACATACCACTCGTAGCTCTCCCCGCAGTCGCCGTAACCTGTGGCGGTGGTGTCGGTTGTGGTTGCCAGCGTTTCGCCGTTGACGATGACAACGTACGTGATCGGCGCAGAGCCCGAAGAGGCGTGCCAGACGAAGCCGACGGACCCGGTCGCAAAGCTTGTGTCCGCAGGCGGGAAAATCAAAACGGGGGCATCGGGCGACGTTTGCGTGTAGAAGGTCCACACCTCGCTTGTGTCGCTTCCGCACAGGTTGCTTGCCACAACGAACCAGCTTATCGTGTCGTCACAGGCAACCGTTATGTCGAACTGATCTTCGTAGATCCCCGTTGCCACGGGCACCCCGTTGACGTAGACGTCGTACGTGAACGGTCCGCTTCCTGAGGTTGGCGGGTTCCAGTCGAGGGTCACCGTCCCCGCGGGAACCTCGGATGTGCCGTCCCACGGAGACACAAGTGCAACCCCTCTTGGGGATGTTTGCGCGTAGAATGTCCAGGTGGGCGATGTCTGGCTGCCGCAGATGTTGCTTGCCACAACGTACCAGCTTATCGTGTCGTCGCAGGCGACCGTTATGTCGAACTGCGATGTCGTAAGCCCCGAGGCGACAAGCGCCCCGTTGACGTAGAGTTCGTATGTTATGGGCGAGCTGCCAGTTGCGTCCGTCCAGTCGAGGGTGACGGTTCCCGGTGGGATATCGCTTTCGCCGTTGGCTGGCGAGACGAGCGCAAGCCCCGCAGGCGACGTCATCGTGGAGAACGTCCACGTAGGCGAACTTTCGCTGCCGCAGGTGTTCGTCGCAGAGACCGACCACGTGTGGGTTTCGTCGCAGGCAAGCGTTGTGCACCAGAACGTATCGGTTATGCCGCTTGCAACAAGCCCGCCGTCGAAGTAGACGTCATACGTCACGCCGGGTACGCTGTGCCAGTAGAGGCACGTATCGCCCGGCGGGACGTCAACAGCGCCGTTCGGGATCGATATGAGCACAGGCGGCGTGGGCGCGGGCAGAACCTCCACGAAGACCGAGTCGGTCGCGTCGCAGCCAAAAGCATCGGTGACGGTGCAGTAGTACCACGTGCTCGTTGTGGGAGAGGCGTTGGGCGTTGGGCTCATCGGATTGTCGAGCCCCGTGGAGGGGAACCAGGTGTATATATACCCCGGCGTTCCGCCGGAGACCGTCGCCGAGAGGGTTATGGAGCTTCCCTCGCATACCTGCGCCGGCTCGGGTCCGCAGTCGACAATTATCTGCGGGCTTACGGTGACAACGGCGGTGTCCCTGTCGCAGCAGCCACCGTTGCACACCTCAACCCAGTAGCTTGTCGTCGTTGTGGGCGAGACGGTGATGAACGTCACGCCGGTTTCCCCCGTCGACCAGAGGATCGACGTGTAGCTCCCCGTGATCGAGGCACTAAGCGTTGTGCTCTCGCCATAGCATATCGTTCTGTCGGCGACGGTTACGACGGGGCGCGGCACAACGTTTATAGTCACCGAGGCTGAGCCTGTGCAGTCGATTCCGTCGGTGACGGTGAATGTGTATGTCGTTGTTGTGCTTGGGCACGCCTGTGGGTCGGTGCTTGTGGGGTCGGAAAGCCCCGTTGCAGGCGACCACGACCACGTCCACGAGCCGCCGCCACCGCCGCTGCCGCTTACAACAACGTCGTCTATGTACCAGCCCGGATAGGTGACCGAGCCGTCGGAGCCGAAGTGCCAGCGCAGCCTTATCGTGCCGCCGACGTACGGCGTAAGGTCAAAGGTCGCCATCACCCACCCGCCGGAGGAGGCGGAGTAGCAGGCTTCTCCGGGGATGCCCGAGTTTGACGACGAGGCGGCATCCTCGGGATAGTCCCCGACCGGCGTGATCAGGTTCCAGGTCGCGCCCCCGTCTGTGGAGATCTTGACGTTGCCGCCGTCCCAGTAGCTTTCGATGTTGTACCAGTGCCAGAACGTAAGCACCGCGCTGGAGCAGCCGGAAAGGTCAATAGGTGGTGATGTGAGCGTCCAGTTGGCGGAGTTTGAGTAGTCGCCCGAGAGGTTGGTCCCCCAGCAGTACGGGGTGGAGTGTGCGCTTGTCGGACCGTATGTCGGTGCTCCCCACTGCCACGATCCCGTGCCCGAGAAGCCGCCGTTGTCGGAGTTGAAGTTCGATGAGTATCCGTCGCAGCTGCCTCCGCCGCCCGTGTCGGGGTCGGCGTGGAGGTAGGTGCACTCGCCCGCGCAGATCGTATACGAATCAGCCCAGGCAGAGGGCGTTGGCGGGGAAAGGAGATTCGGTATTGTGACGCAGTAGTTCTGCGTTATCGGTCCGCCCTCGTCGTAGGTGACCGTTATTGTGTAGCACTGCACCGAGCCGTAAGCCGAGGGCGGGATATCGACCTGCCAGTTCACCGTCACGGAGCCGCCGTAGCCCGCGATGGACGAGAAATAGGTCGACGTGGGGTCGCCGCCCACGTAGACGAGCGAAGAGCCCGAAAGATCAAGCGTCACCGTGACGTTGTGCGCGTCGGCGGTGCCCATGTTTGTGACGATGGCGGTAAGCGTCATCGGGTCGGGCGAAACGCTCAGACACGATGCGGTCACATCGGGCGGTGTGTGCGAGAGGGTCAAACCCGTGCCCGAGATGTTGCCTATCCCGTAATACGTCACGAACACGACCGAGTCGCCGGGGCAGACGTAGCGCGGATACCACTTGACCATCGTCGCGGAGTCGCCGAAGGATGAACCTGTGTCGGCGGTCCAGTCGGCGTCGTCCCATCCGTTGCCGACGGAGCTCGGCCAGCTGCCGTACCAGAAGACATCGGGCATCGTCGCCTCGAAGCCGATGAGGATGCCCAGCGCCACAAGATCCCCGGGTGAGGGCGGATAGCCGTTCTCGTAGGCGCGCCAGATGGGAGGGATGTTCGGAGCGAAGAAGATCTCGGCTATGCCCGTATATCCGAAGGCGGTGGATATCTCGGCGGCGTCGTTCCAGTCGAGCATCGTGTCGTAATACACGATGCAGCCGCAGTTGTGGCAGCTGCCGTCGGCGGGCTTCATCACCGCCTTGAACTTTATCTGCTCGTTCTCGCCAGGCGAAGTCCCCAACGAGACGGGGCATATCTCCTGGCGGATGTATACGCCGTTCCAGTTGTTCCAGATCGAGTAGACGGTGTTGCCTATCATGTAGTTTGAGCTTGTGTTTGGCAGTGCTGCGTCGGTTTTCGCCCACGTGCCGTCGACGTAGTACATCACCCATTCCGTTCCGGGCGAGTCGGGCCACGAGAAGGTGAGCTTGACGTAGGATCCGGAGCCAGTTGGATCGCCGCCTTCGTCGAACTCGCCGGTGGTTTCGTCAACGTCGGCGCGGACGTAGCCGTTGCCGGCGTACCAGTCGGTTGGGGCAGTTACCCTCGCAAGCCCGCTGGAGGCATCTGCATACGCTCGCGAAAGCAAGCGGGCGTAGCGAAGCTTCCAGGCACGATATCCCTCGGGGTCGACCCTTATGTCCGGCATCTCGGCAAGAAGGCGGGAGGCGTCCTCCGCGCCACCCACACTCACCGGCGACGAACACAGATGCGAAAACAGCAAAAACAACAACCAAAAACTATGCAAACGCCTCATTGGCTCACCCCCCTCCACAAATTTATCTATAAAACATAGCTTGAATTGCTTTTTATTTCAAGGCGAATCGTTTTATTTGACGATAAGCGCCCGCGCAGCCGCTTTGCCGGACGCCTCACGCAGGATGTACACCCCCGCAG
>CBEVQY010000012.1:0-65561 GCA_965552135.1 uncultured bacterium
CCGTTGGGTCCGATGAAGCCGAAGAGCTCGCCGGGCGCCAGCGAGAGGGTCAGGTTCTCGACGGCAACAACATCCCCAAAGCGCTTGCTTGAGCCTGGACAACGTTGGTCGTTGCTGTCCCTGCGCCTACCAAAAAAGTTCTTGACATAAAACTTTTCAGGTCTAACTTGTCGTAACGGTGGGACGACAAAAGGAGAAATGAACGATGAAGGAATTTTTGACTCAAGTTGGCTTCAGCGAGAACGAGGCTAAGCTGTATGTTTCTCTTCTGAATCTGGGAGAGGGCACCGTTAATGAGATAGCGAGGGTTGCGAAGGTTCGGCGAACCACTGCTTACTCTGTTTTGAGGGAGATGGTAAAGAAGGGGCTTATAGTTGAAGTTGCCGGCAAGCCGGTTCGATACCAGGTTCTGCCTCCGCGACAGGCTCTTGCGGATTTTCTCAGGGAAAGAATTGAAGAGGCAAAGCGATGGGCGGAAAGACTGCCCCTGATCGCCGAAGAATTCATCGTGCAAGCTGAACAACTTTATGAGCGGAAGCCTATATCTATAGACGCGACCCGTGAGCTTATGATACTTCGCGGACCACAGATGATACGGAACATTATGAAGCCAATCGAGGCTCGTGTGCGTGAGTATATCAGGGTATTGTCCCGACCTCCCATTGTTGTTCCGCGCCAGAAGGACAAAAAACCACCTATTGGGAACACAAATCGCCCGCGTAGTTTTAAAAAACTCGTTATATGCGAAACCGATATGCTGAAGGATAGAGAATATCGCGAAACGATAAAGATATTTCTAAACAGTGGTAATCTTGTGAGACATCTACCATCAGTGCCTATAAAGCTTGTTATATATGATGACTATGCCAGCCTGATTTCAATGACGCCTAACGGAAGACCGGAGGACCATATCTCGCTTCTAATCCAGAACAAACAAATCATACGTTTTCATATAAAGAGTTTCGAGTTACTGTGGGAGGTTGCTAAACCTGTTCGTCTCAAGGACATCGAAAGGCTCGAAGGGTAGGGGGGGCTTATGAAGAATTATATTGTATCATTTTTAGCGGCTGCTTTCCTGCTTTCAGCTGCCGATGCCCCTGATGGGATCAACTATCAGGGGAAGCTGTTCGAGGGCGGCGGACCTGTGGATGGTGAGACAAGAGATTTTCGCTTCCGTTTGTTTACGGATGTTAACGGCGATGGAGATTTCGACGACCCGAATGATACCCTCTCCTGGACGGATGGCGACACTTCTGGGGTTGAAATCAATGGCGGGCTTTTCTCCGTCGTCCTTGATGGCATCTCAGACTATCTGGACCACGACAGCCTTTATCTTGCGGTTTTCGTCAAGAAGCCGTCCGAGACGGATTATACTTTCCTCGGCAGCGAGCGTCTCTGGTCCGCGCCGTATGCGCTGAAAGCCGCCGGTAGTGTTGGCGGAAGCGGAGCGGACAACTACCTCGCGCGGTGGGACGGAACAACAAATCTCCAGAGCTCATCGGTCTACGTAACCGATGGCGGCAACGTCGGCATCGGGACGGCGTCTCCTAGTGAAAAGTTGACCGTGACGGGAGATGTGGGTTTAAGAGAAGGCGCACTATGGCAACCCGTTTATCCCTCCGACGATGGATTGGTTTTGTATCTTCCTTTCCGAGAGGGAACGGGAACAACAACATATGACAAAAGCCCCTATGGCAACGATGGGACAATTTACGGTGCAGCATGGACAGACGGTAAATACGGTAAGGCATTAGAATTTGACGGTAGTAACGATTATGTGAGTTTGCCGGACAATTCAATTTTGGACTTTGACGCCTCGAGCTCATTTACCTGGGCTGTGTGGATAAAGACAACCTGCCCTTGGAGTTCTGGCGATAGGGTAGTGATTGGGTGGCGAGATTCCGAGGATATTAACCCGTTTATTCGAATAATCGTCAAGTATAATGGGCTTGTAGGGTTTACATATAGGGACGCAGGTGGAACCTGGACAAATCGGGTTGAGAGTTCTCCAAATACCGTTAATGATGGAAACTGGCATTTTATCGTTGCTGTAAGGGATAAATCGTCGGCGAATCCCAATAAGTTATATGTAGATGGCGTATTAGTTGATGAGTCGACAGATCCAACGACTCTTGGTTTTGATGTGGACCATCACGAGATAGGAAGGGATTATATAAGCGGAGCATATTTTGATGGCACGATTGACGAGGTTCGCATTTACAACAGAGCTTTGAGCGCGGAGGAGATAAGGGTTCATTACTTACACTGTTTGCAATCTCACGGTTACATTATGGCAGATAACTTCAAGGTTATCAACACCTCTGCTGATGAACTGTTAAGGGTAACATCCTCTGGCAACGTCGGCATTGGGACGACATCTCCAAATGAGCTGCTCACGGTTGAGGGAGTTTTGAGCCTTGTTGAGACCTCTGCGCCGTCGGCGACATTGGGCTATGGCAAGCTGTATGTCAAAAGTTCGGACGGCAAACTCTATTTCATGGATGATGGCGGCACCGAATATGACCTCACTGCAGGTGGAGGAACCCCCGGCGGTGGCAACGGCGCGGTGCAGTTTAACAACTCCGGTTCCTTCGGCGGCGATGAAAATAACCTCTTCTGGGATAACACAAACAAGCGCCTCGGGATAGGCACAGCAAGCCCTGGGAGTAAGCTTGATGTTGAGGGAGGATACATTTTGGTGACGAATTCGGAGACGGGTTCGGGTGAGTTGAGGATAGGGGCAGTGAACGGTCTTCCCGGGCTTTACAGCAATGTGTCGGGCAAGCCAATGGCTATAAGATCCGACACAGGGCTTCGTCTGGCTGGTCATGCTGTACATATGGCTACAGGGACACCCGATTTGAATATTGATGTTTCCGGCAACGTCGGCATAGGGACGACATCGCCGGAATATAAACTAGATGTTGAAGGCGATGTGGACCTTAACTATAATCGCCTTCGAAATACTATTTTGTTCCCCACCGGCTATGACGGCAGGTCAGCCAATTTAATGTTGCCCGCTTTTTCTGATTTGGTGTATTACGCAGTTGAGCGGGGATTGAGTGTGACTGTGAACAGAGGTCCGGATGCTGGTTCGCTTTCGGACATATTTGATTTGCATCGGAATTCGGGCGCTGTGTGGAACAATGTCAACACAACGCCCGTCACGATAACCATTGATTTAAACGGAACGCCTTATGTAAAGCTCATTGGGATAGCTTTTGGGTCGAGAAACTCGCAAGCGATAGATTACCAAATCGAGGTTTATGAAGACGATGACAATAATGGAACCTATCAATGGACTACGATAGCGAATGTTACAGGCAACAGTAGCTACGAAGTGGCGCATTATGTGGATATGTGGAGAGTTGATCAGATAAGAATACATGTAACTGACGCGGGAGATGGTGACCATGACGGAGATTTGAACATTGCTACTATTCAAGTAACAAGCCCTCTTAGTGGGAAGGCGACTGGTCATTTACTTGATGTGGGCGGTGATACTATGTATGGAGATTTATATATAATGAATAATGGCAATCTTGGCATAGGAACGACCTCTCCGAATGAATTACTCACGGTTGAGGGAGTTTTGAGCCTTGTTGAGACCTCTGCGCCGTCGGCGACATCGGGCTATGGCAAGTTGTATGTCAAAAGTTCGGACGGCAAACTCTACTTTATGGATGATGGCGGCACCGAATATGACCTCACCGCAGGTGGAGGAACCCCCGGCGGTGGCAACGGTGCGGTGCAGTTTAACAACTCCGGCTCCTTCAGCGGCGATGAGAACAATCTCTTCTGGGACAACACAAACAAAAGACTTGGGATAGGGACGGCAAGCCCTGGGAGTAGGCTTGATGTTGAGGGGGGATACATTTTGGTGACGAATTCGGAGGCGGGTTCAGGTGAGTTGAGGATAGGGGCAGTGAACGGTCTTCCCGGGCTTTACAGCAATGTGTCGGGCAAGCCAATGGCTATAAGATCCGACACAGGGCTTCGTCTGGCTGGTCATGCTGTGCATATGGCTACAGGGACACCCGATTTGAATATTGATGTTTCCGGCAACGTCGGTATAGGGACGACAAGCCCGACCGAAAAACTTGATGTGGAGGGAAACATTGAGATGAACTCGAACCAAATAAAGAACGTAGCCACGCCCACGACGGGGGAATCAGCAGTTGGGTACGCTGTTAGCACAGAGTTTCTCTACGGTGATGAAAAAGCCTCGTCGACGAATTTCAAATTGTATTGGAGATAACACATAACTGGAGGGAAGCGTTCAGCTTTAGGAGCGGCCGAAGTTCCTTTGGGCAGCCGCTTCCCGGAAATGACCGGGAACCCCCCTCCGGCGGCTGCCCTGAAAACTACAAAGGACAAATATATGAACATGAGGTCACGACAACTAAGAAAGCCGAACGATATTCTTAAATATCTGGACTGCATTATCGATGGTAGAGAATCCTTGCCGATCGAGATAGATATTGAAGAGCTTGTGAGTATGCGCTGTGCGTTGCACGAAGCAATTAAGAAAAAGAAAGAAGCGCAGTCAAAATGGATAAAATCTGTAAAAGAGGTGTATGAAATTTGCTCAGCTGTGGAAAGGAGAATTCTCGGGTATCAGTATAAACTGAGAGAGCGTCAAAAGAATAAGATAAAGTGAGCTTTGTCGAGTTAAAAAATTTGGTTCCATGTCCGAGAACAGTAAAATCAAGGAGGTCATTATGACACGCAAAATCACGCTTCCAATAGTTTTCGCGCTGTTGTTTTCATCCCCGCTTTTCGCTCAGGTTCCTCGCATAATGAACTATCAGGGGAGATTGACGGATGCCAGCGGGGTGGCTGTTTTGGACACAACAGGCTCTTCCTGCGCCGGAAGGATTATTGGCTTCCACATCTACGATGTCTCCACCGGTGGCACGCCACTTTGGGGAGAGACGCTTTGCGTCCGCATAGTCAACGGCTTGTTCGATGTCACATTGGGGGAAGTTCATCCGATAGAACTTGATTTTTCTGAACCCTATTATATGGAGCTTGTGGTGGACAACGACGACGACGGCAGCATCTCCACCACAGCGGACACATTGCTGCCCAGGGAGAAGCTCGCACCTGTAAGTTTTGCATTCCGCTCTATTTACGCTGACACCGCTGATTATGCTTCCGGGTCTTTGACCAAACAGGATTTCCGCCTTGGACCTGAGGGTACAAGTTCCAGAATTAGAGGCGTGGTCTCATCCTGCAACGACCTTCCCAGCTCGGGCAGCCTGACCTGGACTGAGATTACTACTCACGTGGCGGGACTCCCTTATAATTTCTGCATTTCCCCAGGGTTGGGGAGCGACCCCTGGTATGTTGCAGAAGCCGTCTGCGAGGATTTGGGTGGGAGACTCTGCTCCCGGTCGGAGTATAGGGCTTTTTATGCTCAGACGAGCACTTCGGTCAACGGCTATTGGACTGCTGGCTTGGTGCCGCGTGGTTCAGCAGATTGGTGGGATGCTGTCTTTTGCAACAACGAGATCTGTACATCAACCTCTACAGGCCAGGTTCAGGTAAACCGTAACTATCGATGCTGCGTGATACTGGAAGAATAAAACCGAAAAAGAACCCTCTATACTCAGTGGATTGGTCTTGGTTTTGTCCGAATAACAAAAAGAAGTGCAATTTATGTGAGATTGTGGAAATGTTTAAAAGTCGTTGGACGGCTGCAGATCCAGTGCATTTTGCAATTTCTGTTGGAAAATGCCGTATAAGGAGGTCATTATGACACACAAAATCATACTTGCAATAGTTTTTGCACTGTTGCTTTCATCTGCGCTTTTTGCTCAGATTCCCCGGATAATGAACTATCAGGGGAAATTGACGGATGCCAGCGGAGTGGCTGTTTTGGACACAACGGGCTCCCCTTGCGCCGGCAGGATTATTGGCTTCCACATCTACGATACTTCCACCGGTGGCACGCCACTTTGGGGAGAGACGCTTTGCGTCCCCATCGTCAACGGCTTGTTCGATGTCGTATTGGGGGAGGTTCATCCGATAGAACTTGATTTTTCTGAACCCTATTATATGGAGCTTGTGGTGGACAACGACGACGACGGCAGCATCTCCACCACAGCGGACACATTGTTGCCCCGGGAGAAACTTGCGCCGCTTGCCTTTGCATACAGAAGCATCTATGCGGATACGGCGGATTATGTTTCAGACGGTGCTTCGGGCGGCGCCCCAACGGTAGACGAGGTATGGTCAAGCTCAGACTTAACACTTTCGACAGGCTGGCAGGCGGTTCCTGGTCTTACCATAGATTTGCCCTCCGCCACCGGGCTTGCTGTTATAACCGTGCATATACCAACTATGGAAGCGCCTCCGGCAATGTTTCAGCGCTTTTGCTTCAGGATATACAATGTAACTACTGGTACTCAGATAGGTAACAAGCAGTGTTCTGCTTTGCAGTCTGGAAGTGATTATGGTTCCAAAACAATGACATGGATATATAATAAGACAAACAGTGGCGTAGAAACAATTAGAGTAGATGCGAAAAAAACTTACTCAGATAATAGTTGGCTTCGCAACGGAGGCGATAATGGTCCCGCGCATCTGTATTACCTATTCTGGTAAAAATTGTCGTGGAAGGAACCACACCATAAAGAAGAGAATGAAAGTGTTTTTATCATTGACAAAATACGCGTTCATTAAAATCTAAAAGTAAGGAGGGGTATGAAACATATTTTCCTTACAACGCTGACCATAGTGATTTCATTCAATTACGCACTCGCGGGATGTGGAGGCAGTTGTTTTGTCATCGGCGGCGCAGACATTGACAGGGGCAACTCGATCACGAAAACCTTCGATGGCAGGTATGTCGCCACCGGACACACATACAGTTACGGTGCTGGCAGCGCGGATTTGCTCATCGTAAAGTTCGGCGAGGACGGCACCATCGATTGGGCAAAAGCTGTTGGAGGCGCTGGCTCTGATGTTGGTTCGGCGGTTATTCAAACATCCGATAGCGGGTTCGCTGTTCTGGGGAAAACAACGAGCTACGGGAGCGACAAGAACTTCTTTTTCGTCAAGTTCGATTCGGCGGGCTGTGTAGAGTGGGCAAAATCGATACACTTTGAAAACGGGGACTTTGGTACCAGCGTTATCCAGACCTCCGATGGCGGATACCTTTTGCTCGGGGTTGCGGACAATACGCCCGGCTTTACAGAGGATATAGTTCTTCTGAAGCTTGGTCCTTCGGGTGCATTTCAGTGGGCGCGCAGGTATGATGTGAACGGAGAAGACCACGGATACGCAATATTTCAAACCTCCGACGGAGGGTACGCGATAACGGGTCGTTCATTCCCGGCTTATCCGCTAAATAGAAATTTCGTATTGATAAAAATGAACTCCTCCTTCAGCATAGAGTGGGCTCGCGAAATCGACGGAACTGTGTATCCATCGGATGATTACGGCAAAATAGGCGTTCAAACCGCGGATGGTGGCTTTGTCCTCACAGGTTATACCAACGGATATGGTGCGGGGGACTATGATATATTTGTTGCGAAGTTTAGTTCCACGGGCGCTTATCAATGGTCCAGAACCATAGGTGGTGCAAATAGAGACCAAGGTGTCGCGTCTATCGCAACCCCTGATGGTGGGGTGATCATAACAGGGCGTATAAACGGCTACGGTGCCGGCGGCGATGATTTGTTCCTCGCAAAGATTAGCCAGACGGGATCTTTTGAGTGGATGAGAGCCGTTGGCGGAATATCTGACGACTGGGGCAGATACCTCCTTCACGTCGGCGGCGATAGGTATGCAGTGGTGGGATGGACAGCGAGTTTCGGCGCAGGCAATGACGATTTATTTATCGTGTCGTTTACAGATGACGGTATGGCATGTATTGGGACTCCTGTATCACCTCCAACGTCTTCGCCGACCCCCAATATAATAAGCCCGTCGATAGGCGTTTCATCCCCGAGTCCAAGCATAATGGATGTTTCACCGGCTGTTATTGATATAACCCCGATTATTGCTAACTGCTGCGAGATATTCCCTCCGGTGGCGTGGGCTGAGAACGATGGACCATATTGCATCGGCGACGAAATTCATCTTTTTGGCGGTCCCGATGGTATGGTCTCTTATGAGTGGAGCGGTCCCGCTGGTTTCTTGTCGACATCGCAGAACCCAACAATCCCCGCTGCGGATACAGCTGCGCGCGGAATTTATACCCTTGTTGTGATAGATAGCAACGGCTGTTCCGATACAGCGCTGACCTTCGTCGGAGTCAACAGATGCCTTGACCCGTGTGATATTTCGGTCAGCGCGATGGGTGATACGGATATCTGCGAGGGCAGCACATTCGAATTTTATGCATCCGTTGATCCTTCGGGGACATCGCCGCCGATATATTGGTCGCTCGACTTCGGCGACGGCACCGTTATCCAAGATTCGCTCCTCGGACCCCCTTGGGAGATAAGGGAGGAGCACGAATACAGCTCAACGGGAACATACACCGTCCGGGTGGTTGTCAGCAAGCCTACGAATTTAGGCACCGATTTTATAATAGACACGTCGTTCCCATCGCCAACCGCTGACCCCGGGGACCTCGCCTGGGACGGTTCGCATCTGTGGCTTGCCGCACATACAAGTTCTTATGACACAATATATGAAATCACGACTGCAGGGGTTGTGGTCAGCAAAATAAATTCCCCCACCGTTCTTCCTTACGGGCTGGCTTATGATGGTTCGCATCTGTGGGTTTCGGTGACGTCATGGCCGCCCGGGATATACGAGATAACCACCTCTGGAGCAATCGTCAGTGGACCTCTTTCCGGTCACGGTTCGCAGGAGAGCATGGGTCTTGGCTGGCAGGGGACGAATAGGCTCTGGGAGGTTGTTGCGGGCGCATCGGGACATGATTCGGCATATGTCACAGATGTGTCGTCGTGGAGCTCGCCAGTTGGCGGATTTCTGTTACCTCGCGATTGGCAAGAGGGTTGCGCTTACGACGATGTTCACGATTTGCTTTGGGTTTGCAGTTGGGATGCCGCCGACCCAAGGATATACGGGCTCAATCCAGCGACGGGGGCGGTTGAGCATTCGTTTCCCAGCCCGGGTTCATCGCCCCAGGGGCTTGCCTTCGATGGAATTTGCCTGTGGCATTCGGACAAAGCTACTGATATGATCTATCGCCTTTGCTTCCCTGTCGACGAGCCCGGATGTGCCGACACCGACTACGTTAACGTAACGGTTCGCCCCAATCCTGCTGCATCTGCAAGCAACGACGGACCCTATTGCGAGGGCGATACGATCAATCTGTTCGGTTATCCGGACGGTATGGCAAGTTATAGCTGGACGGGTCCTAATGGTTTTAGTTCGTCCTTGCAGAATCCCACGATACCGGGCGCAACGACGTCGGCGAGCGGAACATACACGCTGGTAGTAACCGATGCTTACGGCTGCACAGATACGGCGAGCACCGATGTCACGGTTTATCCCAGCCCGATGGCGTCCGCCAGCAGCAGCGACAGCATCTATTGCGTGGGAGACACGATTTATCTTTATGGCGGACCCGACGGCATGGCTTCGTATAGCTGGACAGGACCCAACGGCTTTACTTCAACGCTGCAGAATCCGATTATTCCAGATGCTGATACGCTTCACAGCGGGGTATTCATCCTGACCGTGGTCGATACCAACGGGTGTTATGACAGCGAAAGCGTTTTTGTATCGGTAGAATTATGTTGTGCGCCTGCGGTGGTTTGGCTTGAATGCCCCACCTCGTTCCTGCAGTTCTCCTCCTGCTCGAGTCAAGTGGCGATATTCGGTATTTGCGACACCACGGGGTACGCAATCGATACGATGAGGGTCTATTGCACCGCGATAATTCGTGCCGGTGTTGTCGATACCGTTTATCTTTCGGCTGCATCGCCGTATCTTGATTTTTCAACCTCAGGCGACTCGGTTTTTGTGATTGTCCACAGAATCTGGGCTGATGGCGACACAGTCGAGATCTCGCTCGACAGTATATACAACGAAGCGGGATGTCTGACGATACCTCACTAAGCGAAGGGAAGTTTTTATAATGCGGCTTCCGGGCAATTCTTGGGGCGCCCAGGGAAATACTGTTTGCCGGAGGATTAAATTTTTACGGCGGAGTCTTAGCCCGGTTGCCAGTGCATGGCGTTCAGTTGTTTTTTCGGCTTTCCCAAAGCTTGATTTCCCTTTCCCCGCCCGTGAGGTGGACGAAGAGCTCCTCGAGGGAGCGTCCTTCCATTTTTGCGTCTGCGCGGAGTTGCTCGAGGGTGCCTATTTTCATCAGGCGTCCGCGGTGGATTATGCCGATCCTGGTGCAGAGCTCCTCCGCCACAGGGAGCGTGTGTGTCGACATAAAGACCGAAGTTCCCCGCTCGACGAGTTTTCGCAAAACGCCTTTGACCAACCGCTGACTCTGGGGGTCCAAGCCCACCATTGGTTCGTCGATCACGACAAGCGCGGGGTCGTGCATTATCGCGGATGCCATGATGATCTTCTGCCTCATTCCGTGCGAGTATTCGGCGGCGAAGTCATCCCCCCATCCCTCGACGCCGAAGAGGTCGAAAAGCCACTCGATGCGCTCGTGGATCGTCTTTCTGTCCATTCCGTATAGCGAGCCCACAAGCTCCAAAAACTCCCTGCCCGTGAGTCTGTCGTAGATGTATGGGTTGTCGGGGATGTATCCTATGAGTCTTTTTGCCTTCTGCGGCTGCGTCACGACGTCGTACCCGCCGACGAGGATTCTCCCTTTGTCGGGTCGTAGGAGTTCGGTGATCGTTTTGATAGTTGTTGTTCTGCGCCGTTGGGTCCGATGAAGCCGAAGAGCTCGCCGGGCGCCAGCGAGAGGGTCAGGTCCTCGACGGCAACGACATCCCCAAAGCGCTTGCTAACACCCTCTATCTGAAGGACAAACTCCATCCTACCGCCTGAACCTTCCGATGCCCAGGACCTTGCCTATATTTGCGTCCTCGGATATTACGGGCTTGATCCGCCCTTTTGTTGCGGTGGAGAAAAGCGTTGTGACGCCGGGTCCATGCCCCGCCCAGCGGCAGTCGCCGTGGATGACGATGCCTATGGTGATGGCTCCCCTCCTGTAGCTGCGACCGAAGCGGTTGTCGTGGTCCTTTATGGCGACGAAGTCGCCGAAGCGGAGTTTCTCGAGCCCCAGCTGGGCGATGTAGTCTTTATCTGCGGTCATGATGTCGTAGTCGCTTTTTCCCATCGTTGTGGACCCCACGCCGCTTCCCATAAGCTCGCCGGGGATTACAGCTGCCACGGGCACGCTTATGCCGTCGCCGTCGTCCGAGATGCCCCAGGGCTCCAAAAGCCGCGGGTCGAGGTTGTAGACGGCGATGTCGGGATAATCCAGAAAGCGCAGCCCCTGACCGAATCCCTTTATCAGGATCTTATCGTCGAGGGTCATCTTCTCCAGGGTTTCCTCGTCGAACTCGATGATAACGTGTTCGGCGCCGCCGTGGTGCCCGATCACAGTCCCCTTGGCTCCCTTTGCGTCGCCCGAGATGATGATGGCTTCGTTTCCCACGCATGCGTAGAAGTTGAACGCGCTGTTTGTGCCGCTGTTTCGGTCCTTTTTGTCGGCGATGGCGGAGACGGCGGGCTCAGGGTGATCAGCCTCCCAGCCGAAGGCAGGGTCGCCGACGTGGATGTTGTACGTTATGCCGCCCGTGCCGGGCAGCAGGAAAGGCTTCCCCTCCGCGTCGAATCCGTGTCTGCCGCTGTGGTGCGGCGGAGAAACGTACCCCTGAACCGATATCATAACCAGTCGATCAGCGTTCGTGCGCGGCTTTGACACTTTAGTATACCTCCTGTTTTCTCGGCGGTTTATGTTGCTCCAAGGCGTGCTATTTTGCCCTCTTCGTCTGGGATGTCGCCGAAGGCGTTGCGGGCATCGTAGATAAGCGGCGCGTGCTTTGCTATCCATTCGTAGTCGAAGCAGGAGTGGTCCGTCAAAAGCACGACGATGTCGACCGACCTCAAGAGCTCCTCCGTAAGCTCAGCCGACTGGAGGGTTTCGCCGTTCCACGAAAGCGACGGCACGAGGGGGTCGGAGTATATCACCGTTGCGCCCCACTCCAGAAGCAGGTGCATCACGTCGAGGGCGGGCGATTCCCTGACGTCGGACACGTCCTTCTTGTACGTAACGCCCAGCACCAGAACCGTTGCGCCCGAAAGCGACTTCCCCGCGCGACCAAGGTGCTTAACAACACCCTCGACGACGTAGTTGGGCATCCTGTAGTTTATCTCGCTTGCAAGCTCTATGAAGTGCGCGTAGAAGTTGAGGGACCTAAGCTTCCACGCGAGGTAGTGTGGGTCGATGGGTATGCAGTGTCCTCCGACGCCGGGTCCCGGGTAGAACGGCATAAATCCGAAGGGCTTTGTGCTTGCTGCGGATATGACCTCCCACACGTCAAGCCCGAGGCGCTCGCATATCATCGCCATTTCGTTTGCGAGGGCGATGTTGACCGAGCGGAAGGTGTTTTCCAAAAGCTTCACCATCTCTGCGGTGTCGGCGGATGAGACAGGGACGACCTTGGGCAAAAACGAAAGGTAGAACGCCGCGGCTATGTTGGTGCACTGCTGCGTGATTCCACCCACGACCTTCGGCGTGTTGCCGGTGTGCCACCTTTTGTTCCCCGGGTCGACGCGCTCGGGCGAGAACGCGACGAACACCTCCTCGCCGACGGCAAAGCCCCTCTCCTCCAGGCGCGGCGCCACAAGCTCGCGCGTTGTGCCCGGGTAGGTGGTGCTTTCGAGCACGACGAGCATCCCCGGGTGGGCGCGCTCGGCTATCTTCCCAACGGCGTCCTCGATGTACGACATATCGGGTTCCTTGAATCGGGAAAGGGGCGTTGGAACGCATATCACGACGACGTCGGCGCTTGCGATGACGTCGGCGTCGGTGGTGGGGCAAAACTTCCCACTCGACACAAGCTCAGAGACCACGTCGGAGGGCACGTCGTCCACGTCGGATGCGCCGCCCAGAAGCGTTTTGACCTTGCGCTCGTTTACGTCGTAGCCGTCGACGCAAAAGCCAGCCTTGCAGACCTCCACGGCAAGCGGCAGACCAACGTACCCAAGCCCAACGATGCAAACCCTCGCGCTGCGCTCCTCGATCTTGGCGGCAAGAAGGCGTGCATGATCACCCATATCGCTTTCCCCCATAGGTCGGGTGGAAAACCAATTTAGTTGGGCGGGTTGCTCAAGTCAAGGACGGCTGCGCTTTCCCACCAGCGCTCAAACTCCTCGCGGTACATCTGCGCCACCGACGGGCTGTGAATGACGACGAAATTCTCGTCGTTCGAGTGTGTTCCCGACCAGCTGAAGTTCCCGCTGCCGGTTATCACGATGGGGTCCTCGCCGTCGGGGTCGATCACCATAAACTTGTGGTGGAACGCGTACGGGCACTGATCGAGCCTGACGTCGATCCCAGCCGAAAGGAGCCTTGAGAATTCGCTTGCGGCGTCGTGTGCGTTTCCTTCGTCGAATATCCCGCGCACGACGACGCCACGTTCGGCGGCTGCGACAAGCGCGCTGGATAGCCCATCGAGGGTGAATGAGTAGATGCAGAAGCAGATTTCCTCCCTGGCTTCGTCGACGCGCTCCTGGAGCATCTGTTCGGGCAAATCCTCCGGACCGAACCAGATCTCGACGCTGCCGTCGTAGACGGGAAACCTCTCCACGCCGTTTGGGGATTTTTCGGTGTGGAAGGCGCCGTAGAACATCTGTGTGAACTGGTCGGCGAACGCGCGGGCAACCTCCGGCGAGCTTATTACGACGACGTTGTTGTTGTTCAGGAAGAAGCCGTTTTGCGTGAAGTTTGCCGAGCCCGTCCAGACGACCGCGCTGTCTACGACGATGAACTTGTCGTGCGTCAGCGCGTCGGGCTCGTCGTCGGGCACTATTGGAATCCCTGCGGCGTACATCCGCGCGTAGGGGTCGTCGGGGTCCGCGGAGAAAAACCTGTCCCCCTCGCAGACGATCCGAACCACAACGCCCCGGTTGTGCGCATCGATCAGGGCATCCGCGAGGTCCTGCAGGTCGAAGCCGTAGGCGGCAACGTAGACGCACCTTTCCGCGCCGCTTATCAGCTCGAGCGCGCGCTCGAGAAGGTCCTCCTCGCCATAGGGGTCGGTGAACATGACCTCAAAACTCCCCGGCGCAGGTGCGCTTTCGGAGCGCTTAGTGCAGGAGCTTATCGCAAAAGCGCAAAAAGCCAAAACGAGGATCTCTTTCCCTCGCCTCATGGGGCAAGCCTTGGCTTGAGGACCTCCCTTAGCCTGTAGAGCAGAATTATGACGACCCCCACAAGCGCGGTGTAGGCGGCGCTTGGGAGGATATACCTCCACAGTGCGAAGAAAAAGTGTTTTCTGTATTGCGTCAGTGCGAGGTACAGCGTTCGGTCGATGATTCCGGCGACGAAGATGGCGACGCCGTCGAGGAAGGTGTGTTCGATGTTGAGTTTTTCGCGCATTGAGCCGACAAAGAGCGCGACCGTTGCCCTTGATGCGATCCCCGCGCCCATCCACTGCGGGTTGAGGCAATCGATGAGGAACCCCGAAAACGCCCCCCAGGCTATTGTGGCGGCTCTGCTTGTGTGCACGCTCACCAGAAAGAGCGCCAAAAGCCCAAGGTCTATATCCCATCCCAGGAGCCGCAGCGGGGCAAGCAGGCTCGAGCCCGCATAAGTGCCCAAAACCACGACCAAAAACCTGTAGAAAAACGCTACCATCTAAGGCACGATCCTCGTGAACCTTCCCCTTCCCGCAAGCGCGTTCGCCACCTGCTCGATCGAGGTTATTATGACCTCCTCTCCGCCTCGCTCAAGGAAGTATATCGCCGCCTCGATCTTCGGTCCCATCGACCCCGGCGGGAAGTGTCCCTCCGCCAAAAAATCCTTCGCCTGCGAGACGTTCATCTGGGGGATGTCGGTTTGGTTTGGCTTTCCGAAGTTGAGGGCGACCCTGTCGACGCCGGTTATTATCACGAGCTTTCTGGCGCCGATGTCTGTGGCGAGGACGGCTGACGCCCTGTCTTTGTCGATGACGGCGTCAACGGGCTCGAGCGAGCCGTCGGGCTTCTCGATCACCGGCACGCCGCCGCCGCCCGCGCAGATCACCACAGAGCCGCCCTCCAGAAGATCGACTATCGCCTTGCGCTCAACTATCTCCAGCGGCCACGGGGAGGGAACAACGCGCCTCCAGCCGCGACCAACGTCCTCCTTCATCACCCAGCCCTCTTCCCGCGCAAGCTTTTCCGCCTCCTCCTTCGTGTAGAATCTGCCGATGAACTTGGTTGGGTTTTCGAAGCCTGGGTCGTTCGGGTCGACTATCACCCTTGTCACGACGGCGACGACGGGCCTGTCCATCCCCGAGGTGTAGAGGTAGTTCCCAAGCGCGATGGCGAGCACAAGCCCTATTTCGCCCTGCGTTTGCGCTCCGCACACCGAAAGCGGCAGCGGTATGACCTCGCTCTGCGAGAGCTCAACGCGCCTTAAGGCGTTGCCGACCTGGGGACCGTTGCCGTGCGTTATGGCAAGCTGCCACCCCTCGGCAACAAGCCCCGCGATAACCGACATCGACCTGCGCGCCCGTTCGAACTGGACGTCGAACGGGTCGGTGCCCTTTGTGGAAAGCGCGTTGCCGCCAAGTGCCACAACTATCCTGTCCAACCTCGGCACCTCACTTGATCAGAGCCACTCGCCTTGCTAAGTTCGAGCCGCAGGGAGCCCGCAAAACCACAAAGTATATCCCCGACGGCAGCGGCTTGCCCCCATCGTCTTCGCCGCGCCAAACAAGCTTCGTGCGCCCTTCGCCTACCTCGAACTCCCTCACCGCGCGACCGAGCAGGTCTTTTATGATAATCGTTCCGCCAAGCGGCGCAAAAACCGCTATCTCGCAGCTTCGGTTGAAGGGGTTGGGGAATATGGCTATGCGCGGAGCTTTCGGCTTTGTGGCAGGTGCGTCCGCCCTCCACGGCGATCTCTGCGGGAAGCAGCCTGTTCTTCGTAAGTCGTGGCGGAAGTGTGACCAGGTTGGGGCTGGAGACTCCGAAGCCGCGGGAGTTTTCCACACGTACAGCCTGCTGTCGAACGCTGGCGCGGCGATCTCGAGCCTCCCGTCGCCGTCGACGTCTTCGACCATTGGCGTTGCCGCAAGGGCGACCCCTCCGCGGAGCGGGAAGCCGAAGTCGACCGCATTGCCGCCGAACTCGTAGGCGACGAGCCTTGTGTCGTTTGGGGCGAGTATCTCGAGTTCGCCGTCGCCGTCAACGTCGACCACAAGCGGCGATGACCAGTGGGGGTTCCCCACGGGAACAGGGAAGCCAGGTAGAAGCGACCCGTCGGGGCGGATGACGCAGAGCCTTTCGTTGGACTGGAAGACTATTTCGCACCTTCCGTCGCCGTCGATGTCCGTAAGCGCCGGGCTGCGGATGCCGTCGGACGGACCCAAAAGCGTGTCGTGCACGGGGAAGCCGGGCACAATCGTCCCGTCGCCGCGGAAAGCGTAGAGCCCCCGCGGATAGACGTAGGTTATGATCTCGGCGGTTGTTGTATCGTCGTCGATGTTGCCGAGGACTGGCGAGCCCCTCGGGTCGCCGTATACCGCCTTGGGGAACCCGTCCACGCGGCTTCCGTCCGCGTTCCAGGCGTAGATGTATCCGTTGTAGGCATCGTCGGTTCCGCCGCCGACGATGACCTCTGGCTCTCCGTCGCCGTCGATGTCCCCCACTGCGGGGGAGGAGGGACCGAAGCCGTCGGTGCACTCGGGCAGGCTGTCGACGAGGTAGTCAGCGGCGTAGGGCGCGCCGTCCGCACGAACGATGTAGAGCCTCCGGTTTTGCCCGAAGAGAATGATCTCCAAAAGCCCGTCGTCGTCGAGGTCGGCGAGAGCTGGCGTTGCAATAAACCGCGTCGGCAGGGATACGGGGAAGCCGGGCTCAACGTCGCCCCAGGGGTCGATGACCCAGAGCCTGCCGGGGTACATCCTGTCGGGTTCGACGATTTCGGTCTCTCCGTCGCCGTCGATGTCTGCGGCGGCGATGGAGCTCCAAAAGCCAAGACCGTCGGCGGCGTCGCAGCTGAATATCGGATCAACGCCGACCGAGGTGTCCAAAAGCTCGCTTCCGTCGCAGCTGAAGGCGCAGATGTTGCCGCTCTCGTCGGAGACATAGATCTCCTTGCATCCGTCGCCGTCTGCGTCGATGGCTGCGGGTGCAGAAAGCGGCCACACCCCGATGGGCAGGTCGACGGGGAAGCCCTCAAGCGGCGGGAAGATCCTCCAGGCGCGCACGGGGGCAGAGGGCGGTCCCAGGTTGCCCAGGCTGTCGATGCAGCGGACGCGGTAATAAAACTCGTCGGCATCCGGCAGATTTCGGTCCTCATAGGTTGCGTTTGTGATCGGTGCGGGCGTTTGCGGCAGGAAGACGGCGTCGGGGTTTGTTGCGCGCAGGACGACGTATCCCGCGGCGCCGCTGGCGGGCGGCTCCCAGCACAAGACCGTGCGATCGGAGTACGGCACCACCCATATGCTCCCGGGCGGCTCCGGGCGGCTTACCGAAAGCGTCCACAAGAACGTATCGCCTGCGCTGTGGAGCTGAAGCGAAAAGGACAGACCGGTCGCGCTGTCGGATATGAAGCAGACGACGAAGATCGAGTCGAAGCCGCCGGAGGTCATATCGTCAAGGTGGGTCGTTTCGGGTGCGACGACGGCACCGTCCGCGCTCACCAAAAGCCACGGATCGATCAGGTTGCCCACGCGGTCGTTCTGGATGACGAAGAGCATCACCCCTGTGTCTCCTGGCGCGGGGATGCTGTCGGCATCGACGTACTCTGCGAGGACGAGCCTCGGCGAGGGTCCGGCCACGGTTGCCGAAAACGTGTCGCACCCTCCGGACGCAAGACAGCACAGGATTTCTATGGCACTTGCGCCGCGGAGTTCTCCGCGCAGCTCGAACGGCTCGCCCCAAAGCTCAACTGTGTCGCCCGCGGGTGCGAGGAAACCCATCTCGTCGTGCACGCCAAGCTCGGGAATGCCGACGAACACCGTGTCGTCTGCGCCTGCACCGACCACATCCACAGCGGGGCGAACCACCTCGCCGACCTCGGGGATGCCGTCGCCGTCGCCGAGGAGCTCGGAAAGCCCCGCCCAGCACACAAAACCCCCCTCGCACGAAGCGACGGGGATCGCAAACCGCTTGACGGGCAGCCCGTAGACGACGAGCCAAACGGTGTCCTCACCCCAAAGCGTAAAGCCAAGCTCGACCGTTGTGTCGGTGCAGAACCTGCTTGCCAAAAGCCTTTGCCGCGACGCAAGCGCAACGAATACAGTGTCGAAGGGCAGTGGAGATATCCGCACAGAGATGGTTGTGTCGCGTCCCGAGAGCTCCTCGGGCTCAAACGACACGGCGTACTCGCGCGGCGGCTCTGGCGCTATGGGCGTGAGCGGATGACCACAGTAGTTGAGTATGGAGATATCGTAGTGGTAAGAGAGCCGGGAAATCCACCCGACGAGCAGCTCCCCGGAGAACCGCGGTCTTGACTCGACCAGCGTCAGCCACATAAAGTCGTCCATATACGCCTGCGTTGACCAGGCGGTGTTGGAGTGTGCGAACATCCCTATTCCGCCGCCGCGGGGGTTGAGAGTCCAGTGGCGGGCGATGTTGTCGGTGTCCATCCTGTTTACGTCGCACGAAAAGGTGTAGAAGATTGGGAAGAGCTCGTTTTCAAGGCTTGCCACGTCCGACATCGAAAGCCCTCCGCCGCCAACGTACATCCCGAACGAAAGATACGCCTGGTTCCCGTGGTCGAAGTGGTTGATGAGTGCGTAGCCTTCGCCGAGGGCTTCGACGAAGTTTTCGGCGCTCACCCAGACGTCGCCGCCGGTGCTTTCGGGATGGGAGTACATCTTCGTCACGCAGAAGATTGTGTCGAGTCCGGTTTCGGCAAGGATAGCGTTTTTGCGCAGGGCGCCCGAGTCGTCGTTGCCGTGGGTGCTTATGCTCGAGCCTATGAAAAGCAGCCGACCGAAAAACCACCCTGGATGCCCAAACCTGTATGACTCGTGCTTTTGGGAAAAGCTTTCGAGCTCGTAGGCGTTTTTCACCTCAAGCCGCGAAACGAAGATGTCGGGGTATATCTCGTCGGCGTCCTCCTCGCCGAAGTAGGCGTCATAGTCGGTGTTTAGGTTGCCGCTTAGTGCAGCGAAGTACACATCGGATGTCGACGAGCTCCAGTCGCCGGCGCGGTCGAGCGCGGTTATGTACCGTACGGGCAGGACGGTGTAGTCCCCCACAAGCAGTGCGGCTACGATGCCCCAGTTCTCGTAGGCATCTCTGAGGAAGTTTTGCAGCTTCTCGGCTTCGTCGCAGCCGTCGTACGTGTCGACGATGTCCTCAACGCAGAAAAACCGAGTGACTACGCCGTTTCGCGTTTCGCTCAGCATCTCTTTCGCCTCTGGCAAAAGCTCCTGCGAGGTCACGACGACAAGGTCGGCCGGATCGTCGCCGGGGAGAGGGGGGAAGCTGTACCTCTCGGCGTCGCACGATGGCGTGATGGTGGTGCGATAGAGGTCAAAAAGCGGGCTTTCGCCGAAGATGGCTTTTGCGATCCTTTTGCGGACGCCGTCGGAGAAGATCGTAGCCCTTTCGGGGAACGAGTGTTTGCACGCCTCTGTCTCGATGTCGAACGAAAGCCTTTTGTGGATGATCAGCCGCCCCTCCGAGAGCTCGACAGGTTTGATCCTCACGGCTGCGAAGGCGAAGCCCATTATCGTTCCCGTTGCCGCAAGCGATACGGGCTCGGTTTGGCTTTGCGGCGCTTTGGGAGCATTTACCTTCGCGCTTTTGTCCATCGCTGCGCCACAAACGGGCGCGGGGTTCCCGTCGACGGCTACAGTCTCCGCGACGTCGCCGATGAGCTTCACCCCCACTGCGCGCCTTCCCGGCGGAAGGAGGACAAGCTTTTGTGTAAACTCGATCCACGGCGAGCCGTCCTGGGGCGTTGTTCCGCCCCGCAGCTCGACCCTGAAGCCTGCCGGCGTTTCGACGATCGCAAAGTCGCTTTTGTCGAAGTTAGCCTCGACCACAAGCGCGGACGCCACGCCCGCGAAAAGGAGGATCGTTGCCGTCCTCAGAGCCATCCGAGCTCCCTGTATTGCTTTGCGATGGTTTCGGCGCAGCGCGCGGGGTCGTGAACCCTCTCGACCCACTCACGTCCCATCCCGCCGTAGTGCGCCCGCATATCCTCGCTTTCGACGAGCTCCGAAAGCACCCGGACCAGACTCCGCTCGTCGGCGTTGACGAACGGGTGCCTCCCCAAGAAGCGCTCGAAGTCGGGCATGATCTGCACGACGACGGGTATGCCCATCGCCAGCGCCTCGAGGGCGCTTATCCCATAGCCAAGCTCGCCGATCTGGTCAACAAATATATCGACTTCGGCTTTCATCCGCAAGGCTTCGTGGTAGGGCAGACCCTCTATGAGCACTATCTCCACGTTCTTGTGCCGCCTTGCGACTTCGCGCGCCGCGCGAAGTATAGCCTCCGTCCCCTTCGAGGCGCGGTTAGTGGGCGAGTGACCTATGCGGATTTTCCCGTCGTCTCTCCTGGTGCGCTGCGGCATATCGCTCACAAAGAAAGGGTAGAAGAGAAACTTCGCCCTAGGGTGTATGAGTGTGTGGTCGAACTCGAATGTGAACACAAGCTTTGATGCGCGCTCGATCTGAGGGATCACGCCGCGGCGCCTGAGGTCGTCGCCGTAGAAGATGGAGACGAGCCTCCCGCGGCTTTCACTCCAGCGCAGGACGAACTTCCCGCTCCTAAGGAGCCCAACACCCCCATCGAGGACGATCACGTCGTAGTCGTCGAGGATTTTTGGTATGCCGCGCGAACGAAGGATTACCTCCCATATCCTGTCCCGAGCCCAGAAGAGCGCTTTGCCCCACGTTGGGGGTCGCCATGTCGGTGGGCGTTCGCTCCCGCGGTATCGGGTGTTGCCGAAGGGGGCGGTGCTTCTCGAAAGACGCCTTGCAAACGCGGGCAAGAAACCTCTCGCGAGGGGAAGCCTGAGGCTCTCCTCCTCGGGATGCCCACGCCCGGGGTCGATGAGGGTCAAAAGGTGCGATTCAAAGCCCAAAAGCCTTTCTGCCCGCACAAGCGAAAAGGGCACGCCGGCAAAATTCTCGGAAGCTATGTGCAGTACCCTAAGAGACATCAACAAAATCTATCGCGGGAAAGGCAGCTTGGGCAAATTTTTCGTTGGTTTACCTGCAAGGTTGCGTTTTGAGGTTCTCCGTGTCTCATCTAAAGGTTGCAAGCTATGAGCACATTCGACGCAATATTTGTAAGGGTCCTATGTGGTCGGCGTGCATCCGCCATCTCCTTAGGAATCACTTGACTTAAGTTCTTCAAATTTTAAATTGTAGGGCGGCTTCGAAACTTTATTGAGGAGGTTTTCATGCGCAGGGCAGCTTTGGTTTTTGTGCTTTTGGGGGGCATTGTTCTGGCGCAGGTTGTTGTTGAGAAGCAGGTGGTTGACAACGGAGGGGGTTTCAAGGAAGGCGCGGGCTTGCGGAGTTATGCGTCCATCGGTCAGGCTGTTGCGGGCATAGGGAGCAACGCAAGCTACACGAGCCAGGCGGGGTACATAACTTGGCTTGGGATAGAGCTTGAAGTCAAGCCTCAGCCTTGCTCGAGCCTCCCCGAGCGCGCCCAGATTGGACTTCCCTTCCCGAATCCGTTCAACTCCGCGTGTCAGATAAACGTCGTTTTGCCCGAGCCGGAGGACGTTGCGTTTACTGTGTACGATCTTGGTGGGCGCGTTATCTTCTCGCGGACTGTAAGGTGCAAGGCGGGAGCTTACACCCTTCGCTTCGATGCGGGGAAGCTCCCCTCGGGCGTGTATCTGTACACCGTCTCCGCCGGAGACGTCAGCGAGCGCGGAAAGCTTATGCTCGTCCGATAAGATTTCCTGCGGAGGTCATCTTTGCGCATAGTGCCGCCCTCCGGTGGGGGTTCTATGCGTGAAGATGGCATTTAGACAGGTCACCATCGGAGGAGGTGCACTATGCGCGGGTCTTTTCTTTTTGTTGTTCTTTCCTTCAGTTCTTTCCTTTTTTCTGATGTTCCCCGTCTGATTTCGTATCAGGGTCGGCTCACTTCTTCCGACGGCACGCCCCTTGTGGGCTCGCACACGGTCACCTTCCGCCTGTACGAGAACGAGACCGACCCTCTGGGCGCCGCCGTGTGGACGGAGACCCAAAGCGTCGTTCTGAACGACGAGGGTCTCTTCAACGTCCTTTTGGGGGATGTTACGCCGTTTCCGAGCACGGTGGATTTCTCGCGGATGTATTGGTTGGGCGTTTCTGTGGACGGCGGTGGGGAGATATGCCGTTATGCGCTTGGTGCGAGTCCGTACGCGTTGAATCTTTATTCTTTGGGCGCCTCGGACGGTCAGGTGCTCAAGTGGAGTTCGTCGCAGGGCAAGTGGGTTCCCGCAAACGACGAGACTGGCGGCGTAAGCGGGAGCGGAACCACCGATTTCATCCCGAAGTGGACAAGTTCATCAGACATTGGGAACTCGAATCTGTACGTTTCACCGGGCACGCTTTATGTGGACTCTGTCGTTTCGGCAATAAACAGCGTCAGAGCGAAATACTTCATGGACAAAGATAACGAGGACTATTTCCTCGACCCTGATGGCGTTTCGTTTGTCGGCAACCTGTGCGTAACGGATTCGCCTCTTTTCTGCGATGCCGCCCTCGATGTGAACTCGCCTTTCTGGGTGATTGCGTTCAATGTCAGCGGGGCACCATCGTTGTTCGAAGATAAGGTGTACATAAGTTGGCCAGAAGATACGGCGTTATTCATCGACCATCCGAGGTACGCGGGGGTTGTGATAGATTCTACGACGGGGGGCACAGCCATTGTGGTCAATTACCCAGAAAACAATGGAATATCCATTTATGAGCCGGGCGATAATGGGATATATATTAACAAGACGGCAGGGAGCGGAATTGTGATAGATTCTTCCTTTTTTGAAGCGATATACATATCGGAGCCGAGCACGGGCGTTGTGGTTCACAAATCGGACCACAACGGCTACGAGGATGATTCCTGCGCGTGGTCGTCCTTCGTCTCCTACGACGCAAGCTACGACGGGTTTGTGGCGAACAACCCGGGCAGGTACGGGGTGAATATCCATACTCCCGCATCGGACTGTTTCATCTGCGATGGTGTGCCGCATCTGTTCCGCGTCACGAACAAGTGCGAGGTCTTCGGGCACAGCTACAACCAGTACATCGTCGACGCCGAGGGGAGGGGCATTGTGGCGCCTCTGTCGGCTTCTACCGGAAGGTGGCTTGAGCACATCGGGCACGCAAAACTCCGGGATGGGGTCTGTCGCGTCGACCTCCCGAAGGAATTCGTAGAGGGAACCACCATCGACGACGAGAACCCCATGCACGTCTTCGTCACGCCGACGTCGCCCATGGGCGACTACTGGGTCGAGAAGGGAGATACCTACTTCATCGTCCACCAGGTATCCGGCGGTCGCCCCGACGCCACGTTCGACTACAGGGTGGTGGCGAAGGTCTGGGGTTGCGAGGGCGACAGGGTTGAGCCCGTGGACATAAGGGAGTTTGTCGATCCCCAGCCGAGGCGGTGATCAGTGTCCTGTCGTGCGCCTGTGGCAGGGTGTGGTTGGCTCGAGGCGGTGAGGCAAAAGACCGGCTTTATCCCCACCTGCTGCGCCGATGCCCCATTGCGCCGGTTGAGCGGGGAGGCGGAGCCGTTCTTTCGTCCCCCGCGTGTGATCGCTTGCCACGGGTGCCGCTGGTGCCCAACTGAGCCTCCGTTCCCGAACGCCGGCGAAATTTAGCTTGTCAGAAAACTTATTGTAACGATAATTATAAGTCTGCGAAGGCAACTAAAGAAGGGGGTGCGATATGCTTCGCCGCGTGCTTTTGTTTGTTTTTGTGGGGTCTTTTGCGCTTTTATGGGGTGGTGCGCCCAAGCTCATCTCGTACCAGGGCAGACTCACCGACGCCTCGGGCGCGCCCATAACGGGCACGCACGATATAACCTTCTGCATCTACAACACCGAAACCGGCGGAACCCCGCTGTGGACGGAGACGCATACATCCGTCGCGCTCAACGCGGAGGGTTTGTTTAGTGTTATGCTCGGTTCGATCGTGCCGCTTAGCCTGCCCTTCACCGAGCCGTATTGGCTTGGGATCTCCGTCGATGGCGGCTCTGAGATTTGCCGCTATCAGCTTGGTGCAAGCCCTTATACACTTAGCCTGGTCGACACCGTACACACGACCTCGGCTGGGGTGACCTTCCGCTTTACCGGCAACTCCTACGCCCAGCTTGCCGGCTTCCTCGACGGGAACTACGTTGGCGTCTACGGCTACTCCGGGTCATGGGGGGCAAATACCGGCGGGGTTGTTGGTGAGAACGAAAACGGGAATTTGGGCATTCTCGGCAACCACACTTACGCCGGCTACTTTTCCGGCACAGCCTATTCGCCCAACCCCGTTTTGTACGCGGTAAACGACGTCACAGAAAGCGACGGCAGGGGCATAAAGGGTGTTTGCGACAACTCCGACTACTACGGTATAGGCGTCGAGGGGGTTGGCGGGTACATCGGCGTGAGGGGCGAGGTCACCCCCGAGGGGTCGGATGCGTACTATGGTCTTTACGGCTACGTTGTCGGCGGCTCTGGCGCTAACTACGGCGTTTTGGGGCACGCCGACAACTCCAACGCAAGCTGCGGCGTCAGGGGGGAGGCGTTGGGCGATAACTTCAGCTACGGCGTTTACGGTTATGCCAACGGCGACGGCGCCAACTACGCCGTATACGGCACCACGCCGCGGAGCGGTCCCGACGACTGGAGTGGGTATTTTACCGGCAGGGTCTACCTCCACGGCAACGTCGGCATCGCCAGGTCGAACCCCATATCGGTCCTCGACATTGGGAGGGACACGATAAGCATCGGCTGGGGCTTCACCTTCCAGACCCACGAGCCCAGCTTTGGCGACGAGGACTCCGTGAGGACCTTCATCCACTGCGGCTGGAGCGGCACCTACGGCGACTATCTGTACATAGGCTCCGTCGGTAACCGCTCCAACACCGACCAGGGCGCAATAATAATCTCGGAGCACAGGATACGCTTCGGCAAGGGTTCCGACGACGGGAGGGACCTAAGCGTTGAGCATGCGAGCATAAATCTCGACAACGGCTGGTTCAGCTGCAAGGTTTTGGAGATAACGGGCGGGAGTGATCTTGCCGAGCCCTTCGAGGTCACGGATCCCGAGGAGGTTAAGCCTGGGATGGTGCTTGCCATCGACCCCGAGCACCCCGGCAAGCTCAAGGTAGCCGACAGGGCGTACGATCCCTGCGTTGCCGGCGTCGTAAGCGGCGCGGGGGGCATAGAGCCGGGTATACTGCTTCGTCAGCGGGAGAGCGAAGCCGACGGAACGGTTCCCGTTGCAATGTCGGGCAGGGTTTACGTCCTCGCCGACGCCACATACGAACCCATAGAGCCCGGCGACTTTCTGACGACTTCGAACACACCCGGCTATGCGATGAAGGCGACGAACCTTGAGAGGGCGCGCGGAGCGATCCTCGGCAAGGCGATGACGGGGCTTGAGTCGGGTAAGGGGCTTGTGCTTGTGCTCATAAACCTCCAGTAGGGCGCTTTTCGTGCTTGCAGGAGGTGACCGATGCGCTCCTTGGCTTTGGCTGCAATTGTCGCATTTGGAGCGGCTTTTGGGGCAACCCTTCCGCCGCAGAAGGTCGCATCCGCGGCGATAACTTGGGTGCGCAACATAACGGCGGACAAAATGCCCAAAGCCTCGGTGGATCACATAGAGCCCTACGTTGAGGGCGGCGATACGCTTTTCTACGTCATCCAGCTTTCCCCAAGCGGCTTCTGCGTGTGCGGCGCAAAGGACTTCGCGCTGCCCGTCTACCTCTACAGCCCAACCATAGACGCCGATGAGCTCTTCGAAACCAGGCGCCACCTTCTCGACGAGCTTGTGGTGCAGATGAAGGAGCTTGAGCAGACCTACCTTCAGGACTCCGCCGAAATATCGGAGGAGCTTGCCATAAGGCGCATCTACTGGGACTCGCTTGCGCTTGGGTTCGTTCCCCTCTCGCTTTCGCTTGATGGGATATACACTGGTCCCGACTCGATGAGCCTTGGTAACGTGCCGATAAGCTGGGACAACCGTCAGTGGTATCCCTTCAACGACAAGTGTCCGGTTTTGCCGGCTTCGGATCATTGCGGTGAGCGCGAGACTCCCGACGGCTGCGTTGCACACTCTATGAGTGCGCTGATGCGCTACTGGGAGTGGCCTCCGTACGGCAGCGGCACGGACTCCACAACGTTCGTAAGACGATACAGCGCTGTCTGGCAGACCTGGCCCCTGAGCTTCAACCCCTTCAAGCCCGACTTCGACTCGACCGCATGCCCCTGGCGCGGGAGGCTTATGTGGTCGTCTGCGGGCGGCGGAATGCTTATGATGAAGGACTGGTGGGATAAAGGTCTTCTGGGAAGCGCTAAAAAACAGGCGGATCCCTCCCTTTCCGACGCGCAGGACTCGACCTTTAAGGCTGCCCTCGACAGCCTCTTTTGGCACAGGCTGACGAACCGCGACACCGTGCTTGCGGTGGATTTCTCTGCGGCAACGTACAACTGGGACGCCATGCCCCTCATCCGCGACTCCATCGACAGCCCGACGGAGCGGGACGCGGTGTCGACAATAGCCTTCCACGCCGGCGTGGCAGCCCATATGGGGTACACGACAACAGGGTCGGGCGCTACGGCAAATGGCGCCGAGTACGCTCTCGAAAATCATTTCTTCTATGACTCTGACATGGACACTGTGATTCTTCCCCGCTGTACTTATGCCCCCGATACTTGTCCCTGTGCTAGCGACTGGGACACTGTCTCCGCCGACGATACCTGCGCTTGCCACGAGCCCGACACGTGCGAGGGGGCGAAGGCTGTGATGGAGGAAATTCAGTGGCTTAGACCCGTAATATATTTCCACGGTAAGCCCTTATATCACGCCTGGGTTGTCAGCGGATATAACAGGCTGATGCTCCCCGACGAGATGCAGTTTATCGGCACCTTCTCCACACCCGTTTGGAAGACGATGGACCACATAGTTCATCACCCGTTCCTGCGCAGGATAGCGCCTGTGTATTGGGTTCGCTTTGTCGGCAGCACGACCTCAGGCGACGGAAGCCCTGGCGACCCCTACAGGAATATCGAGGAAGCCGTTGCCGACGCCCCAAGCGGCGCAACGCTCATTTTCAAGGCGGGAACGACCAACTACTTCTCCGCCGACACCCTTTTGGTGACGAAGCACCTGATCCTCAAGGGCAGGGACGTTCGCGTGATGCGCGACCACTAACCTTCGGGGGCGTCGGGCGCTTTTTCCTCCTGCGGCGTTGTCCGTTCCGGTGCGGGAGGGGCTTTCAGCGCGGGCGGGAAGATAAGCCACAGCACAAGAGCCATCGCCGCGAACACTGCCACCGATATCGCTCCCACTGCGCCGCCCACGAGGTCGTTTTTGGGCACCACCGCTATCGATGCAGCCTGCGCAGTGCCGTTGAGCGCACCGTGCGCAACTGAAGCCGCAAGAACGGAGCCTGAGCTTGCGTAAACCCAGGCGATCACGCCGCCCAGCGCAATGCAGAAGAGGACGAACACGAAAACCCCAGCCACGGGATGCTGGGGGTAGTTGTATCCCATAAGGATTATCGGGGCGTGCCATATTCCCCATACGGCGCCCGTGACGGCTATTGCAACTCCGGCGCTGGGTTTCAGCGCAAAAAGCGCCGGGAATATCGTTCCGCGCCAGCCGTATTCCTCGCCGAAGGTGAAAGGCAACCCCATGATGACGCCGAACGTGAGGTTTATGGCTAAGATTGCCCCGACGAGGGCTGTATCGCCAGGCGAAGCGGCTACGGGTGGAAGCGTCTCCCTTACCGCTTCGGGTATCCCCCACGCCGCGGCGCCGGCTGCGACGGAGACGAGAAGCGCAGCAAGCATCCCGCCCGCGGGAAGCAAAACCGCGTGGATGTAAAAAAGCGGCTTCCCGAGCGAAACCCCGCCCCAACCAAGCCTGACACCCAGCAGGAATCTTACAACAATCGCCGAAAGGGCGGGGATGAGCATGTAGGGGTAAAGCAGGACAGCCCCAAGGACCGAGCCAAGACCACCCGCCTTTTCGATGACGACCCCCATAACAAGCGCGCCCAAAAGCGCAGAAAACGAGGTCCACAGAACTAAGCGACGCAGGGTTTCTTTTTCCATAAAAAGCCTCCGATTTTGCACTTTCTACCTGATGCGGACGGGGCAACCCATCACGTTGAAGATGGAGTCGAGCATCACGGTGACCGTGTCGCCGTCGGAGTACGGTATGCCGCCTATGGTGATGAAGGAGGTGTCGCCCCGCATGGTTGTTGTGATCGAAAGCTCGCTTTGCGCGAAGGTATCGCTTTCGCCGCCTTCGTGCTTGACGACGACGTGCAGGTAAACCCCCGCTGAGTCGACGGGGAACTCGCACATCGAGTCGACCACGGCAAGGGTGACCGTCTGCGAGGAGCATGCGGAAAACGCTCCGCACGCGGGGCACAGCCAGAGGGCATAGGGTTTTGGGCAAACGAGGAAGCCGCAGCTATCGCCTCCCCAGTTGCAGAACGAATCCCTCACAGAGATCCACGTCCAGACGGAGCCGCACACGCCGGGAAGCGGCAGAAGCATGGTAGTGTCGGCGACGATGAACGTGTCGACGAACGGTCCCGATGCGACGAGGAGCGTTCCGGGGTCGTTGCGCCAGAAGAGGTCGTCGACGCTCCAGGCGAGCGCCACCGTATCGCCCGTGAACGCCGACTCGGGCGGACATAGGAACTCCACCCGGGGCGGGCGCGAGTCCAACGGCGCGGCTCCAGTGTCGGCTGAGAAGGCGCCAACCGATATCGGGCGCCGTATGACGAGGTTGTCTATAACCTGTTCGCTCCAGCAGTCGCCTGTGGACGCGGAGAATCCCACGTGCGCCCAAAACGGCGGCGGCAAAGCGGCAAAGACGGTGTCGATGTACACAACGCCGTCGAGCTCAACGCGACATCTGGGATAGGCAACGAACACCGATGCGTGATGCCACGCGCCGTCGGCAAGCTCGAAGGGGACGGAGACCTGCGCAAGCGAAAGCGGAACAGCCTCGCTGCCCAAAAACAGGCAAGAGGTGTCGTCAACGCTTACCGCGATGTGGTTTCCGTCGACGTCGGAGCGCGGATCGCCGCAGAAGTTGTTGTACGTGTCGAACTCAACGCCCCATCCGCCGCAGCCTATTATCCCAAGCTGCCCCCCGAGGGAGAGCGGTGGGTCGAGCAGGCGCGAAAAGATAAGGGACATGCCGTCTGCGCCGGTGGAGTCCGACGGAACGTCACACCAGCCGGGCACAAACTTGAAGTCGAAATCCACCGCTATGGTGTCGATGTAGAACGTATCCGTCGTCATGAGTCTGCCGTTGCGCCAGGTTAGGTTCTGCGTGAGGACGAAGTAGTCGCTATCGGGCGCGACGAAGCCGTCGTTGCCGTTTATGCTGTATTCGGTTGTGTCCAGAGCGGCGAACGAGTCGACAAAGAGCGTTTCGTTTGTGAAGACCTCAAGGAGCCAGTCGTAGCCCTCCATTCCCGGTGCGTCGGCGTCCATGATCCAGTCGAGGCAGTGGGTTCCCGGCTCGACTCCCGCGCCAACGTCGCCGCTGTCGCCCCAAAGGCTTGCCAGGGGGATGCCCCACGTTGCGCCGCTGTCGGCGCTCATCCTAAGCCCAACGCTCGCGCTCGCACCAGAGAGGTTGTAGCAGATGTGGACGATGTTTCTGCCGTCGCAGTCGGTCTCCTCCCAGAGCCACACAGAGTCGACCGACGGGGCTGGAATGCAGCTGCAACCGTCGGGCTCAAGCCAGCAGGCTATGTTGCGCACAAGCTGCCTGCCCCTGCAGCAAACGATGTGCCCGTCGAGGTATCTCACAAAGGACGCATCGAAAAAGACCCGGACGACCCCATCTGTGAAGGTTGCCTGAAGCGTGTCGGCAATCGTCCCCATAGGCTTTTCAGACACAACGCGAAAGCCCGAATCCGAGCCCGTGTAGCGAATCTGACCCTCGCTTACGTTCGTCGAGAGGCTTGCAAGCCCTTCGGCTATCGGGTGGTCGTAGTGGAGCAGAACTGTGGTGTCGCATTCCTCGGTGCCGCTGTGGTCGCGCCAGCCAACAAACGATACGCCCCAGTGGTTCGCGATGTAGTTTGCGTCGTACGCGAACGCCGGCGAGTGGTCCCCCAGAATCGCAAGCCCGCGACCGCTTTCGGCAAAGCTTATGATCGAATCGCGTTCCGCGGCGGTTAGTGTGACGGAGGCGCTGCTGCGACCGTTGACAAACCAAAACTGGGAAAAATCCCCGGGCAAAACGGTGGTGAGATCAGGAAGCGTAGAGCGGTTCTCCAGCCGGACGGTGTTGCCAAAGCCTTCCAGAAAAGCCTTGAGTGTATCCAGCGGGTAGTGCCAGTCGAGGGCGTTGCTGTAGATGAGGATTTTGCACGGTGTGGGTTCGACGGCGTGGACCTGTCCCGAGGGCAGAACCGCGCAAAAAGCCAAAACCGTCAATTTGCCAAATACCTTTCCCAGTTTTCCCCTCCGTCTACGCTGCCGAGGGCGGTGGTCCCCAGCCGAGCTTCGTCCTGAGGATATCGTAGAACGACCGCCTGTGGTATTTGACGAACCGTGCGACGCAGTCTGCACGCCGAACCTCGACCATCCCCTCAAGCGGAAGCTCGACCAAGACCTGGCCGTCGACTATAAGG
Organism: uncultured bacterium; assembly: GCA_965552135.1. Taxonomy (GTDB): domain Bacteria; phylum UBP14; class UBA6098; order B30-G16; family B30-G16; genus CBEVQY01. Next base: position 30,907 of record CBEVQY010000012.1, read on the forward strand.
CGCGGTGTGATCTTCTTGTCGCCGCTTACGTAACGGATCTCTATCCTGTCGTTTGGACCGACGATAAGCGGTCTTATCGCAAGCGTGTACGGAGCCAGGGGCGTTATTATGAACGCCTCCATCTCGGGGGATAGTATCGCTCCGCTTGCCGCCATCGAGTACGCTGTGGACCCCGTTGGCGTTGAGACTATGATGCCGTCTGCGCCTATGTGGCTGACCAGGCAGCCCGACACGTAAACTGTGAGGTGGATTATCCTCGGCGAGCCGCCGTTGTTCACGACGGCTTCGTTGAGACCTATGACGGGCTCCGACTCGGAGTCGGCGACCTTCGCCTCAAGCATCATCCGCTCCTCTATGACGTAGTCACCCCGGAGGATTGCCGGGATGGCATATCCGAGCTCGTCGGGCAGCAGCGCTGTGAGGAATCCCAGATGCCCGAGGTTGACGCCAAGTATCGGCACGCCCGATGGGGCGAGCTTTCTTGCCGCCAGAAGCATCGTGCCGTCGCCGCCAAGCGTTATGACGAGGTCCGTTTCGCCGAGCTCCTCGAAGGAGGCGCATCCATCAACGCCAAGTGCCCTCCCGAGCTCCTCCGACCACACGACCTCAACCCCCTCAAGCAAGCTCATCAGCCTGCGCGCAACTACCACCGCGTCCTTCTTCTCCGGGTTGGCGAAAACGCCAACCCTCTCGATCCTCTCAGGCATCTTTGCCCTCCGGGCTTACCTTGCTATGACCACCGTTCCGCTGCACGTCGCCTCGCCGCCGACTGATATGACGTAGATGTAGACCCCCTGCGGCAGTGGGTTGCCGTTGTTGTCGGTGCCGTCCCAGCTGCGGAGGGAGAAATCGGCGTAATCGCTTACGGGACCTATCCTTGCGCTGTAGACCTCGACGCCACAGAGGTCGTATATGTGGATCTCCGCGGGTTCTGAGAACATGTTCGGGTAGTCGAAGACGACGAAGTCGTTTTGTCCGTCGGCGTTTGGCGTGAACGGGTTCGGCGCGCGACCGCAGCCAACAACAGGCTCGATCATAAACCACCAGTTGTTCTGGGCGGCGTTGTCGGCGCAGAAGTCGGTGGTGTCCTCGGCGTAAACGGAGACCCAAACGGTCTCGCCGTCGGCGAACCTTGTGCCGAAGCTTTCGGGGACGAAGGTTACCGCGAACCCGCCGGAGATGGCACCCCAAGCGAGGGCGCTGTGCGGTATCGTATCGCCCGCCACGACGAAGATCACGCTGCTTGTGTCGACGCCGCCTGGGATGTCGGTTATCTCCACGGTTATGTCCTGTTGGTCGTCGCGGACCATGGAGCCTTCGGCGGGATTGGCAAGCACCATAAGTGGCGGGCTGTAGTCTGCGAAGAAGCTGAAGCATTCGGGCGCTGCGATGGCGTTCCCGAGCATATCCGACGCACTTTCAACGCAGAACCGCACAAGCTCACCGTCGCCGAACGGCTCAGAAGGCGTGAAGTACAGCGTATCGCCCGAAAGCCAGAGCTCAGCCGAGCTCAGCGTAAACGTTGATCCGTTGACGGAGGCGACGACGGAGCTCGGGTCAACGCCGTCGGGGTCCGAAAGCAGGACCACAACCGTTTCGGGCAGACAGCTTGTGACGGAGGAATCGGTTGGTGCGATGGGCGTTACCGTCGGCGCATCGCCGGCTACGACGAAGCTCCAGCATGCCGAGTCGGCGTTCGGTCCGCAGAACGCGGTGTCGGCGAGGTCGGAGGCGTACACGCAAACATCGATCGTGCTTCCGCCGGACCACGAGACGCCACACAGCGCCGGATCGAGCGTGATGAGGCTTTCGGCAAAGCTTAAGCATTCATCGGATATCGTGAACGTTGTGTCGCCAGCGGATATCGCTATCGACAGGCTGTCGACGCCGCTTGTGCTGTCGGCAACGAAAACGCTTATCGTCGGCGTGTTCGTCCGGACCGTCTCGCCGGGGGCGGGCACCTCGCCCCAGAAGACGGGGGGCGAAAGGTCGAGGACGAAGTCGACGCAGACGGCGCTGTCGATGTCGTTCCCGAGGGAGTCGGAAAGAGTTGCCAGGCACGCCCGAACGGAGTCGCCGTCTTCGGCTACTGTGGCGAGGTAGAGTACGACGATGACGCTTCCCGCGCCGCACGTCGAGAGCCTGAGCTCGTCGCTTGTGGCGTCTATGTAGCTTGAGTCGCCGTTCGTCCAGATGACTGCCCCCGCCGACGCCGTGTCGATTCCGTTGGAGTCTGCGGCGATCCAGACGACGGAATCGGGCTGGCACGCCACAACGGCGCCGCCTGAGGGTCGTATCACCGCAACCTGCGGTCCTCCGCGGGATATGAAGAAGATCCAGCACGTGTCGGTCACGTTGGGTCCGCAGGTGTCGGGCGAGTCGGGTGCGCTTATGCACACCTCGACCGAGTCGCCGCCGCGCCAGCTCATACCCGCTGCAACAGGGTCGAAGCAGATCAAGCCCGTGCCAGCGTCGTAGCTTATGGCGCCGCTTGATGTCGCAAAATCCACGCCGTCGACGGTGACCACAACGCCGCCCCAGTCGACCCCGCTTGTGGAGTCGGTGATGGTGGCGCATATCGTTGGCGCCGCCGCCGCGACGGTGTCGAAGGGAGCAGGCGAAAGCCCGCCCACAAGCGGCGGAGCGACGTCAAAGACAAAGCTCACCACGTCGGATGCCGCAAGTGCGTTGAAGAGAGAGTCGCTCGCGGAGGTAACCTCCACCGAGACGGTCATCCCGTCGTGGATCGACAGGGGCGTCCAGGCGAGCGCGATGGAGTCGGGGTAGATGGAGTAGGTTATCTCGGGCGAGTCGAGGGGGAGTGTGTGCGTTGCGCCGTCGATCGTTGTTGATACGGCGACCGATTCGGGCAGGATGCCGTCGGGGTCGACGATGGATATCGCCACCGAGAAGGTCGAGCATGCGACGTACGCGCCGTCGTCGGGGTTGTGGATGTTTGCGACGGGTCCGCCCGCCGAAACCGCAAACGAGCAGCACGTATCGACGGAATTTGGAGCGCACATATCGCCCGCGCAGTCCTCAACGTGCCAGCAGACCTCCACCAGCGAGCCTCCTGTGAACACGGGGAGCGAATCCGGGTCGACGCGGAAGGTGTCGCCGCTTGCGACGAGCGGATACGCCACGCCGTCGACGGTGACGGAGACATCGCTTATCCCGCAGCCTACGTCCGACGCAACGATGTACACGGGCGGGCTTGTGAACGCAACCGTGTCGCCGCATCCCGGAGCAAACTCGGCGATCTGGGGCGCAACCCTGTCGACGAAGAACGTCCAGCTTGCGTCAAGCGCATTGCCCAAAAGATCAGATGCGGAAAGCGTTACCGTTATCGTTCCGCTTGGTGGCAGAGGCGGCGACGGGTGCCAGACGAGGACGCCGCTTACGTCGTCGTAGGCAAGACCCGCATCTCCGTAGCTCGCGCTGGCAAAGTAGGTCCCGCCGTCGCTGGCGGAAATCAGTATGCTCCCCTCGTCGACTCCGGGGGCAACGTCGACGAGGTTTACGACGATGCTTTCGTCCGGGCACGACACCCACGCCGACTCAATGGGCTCCAAAAGCTCCGCCTGCGGCGGCTCGCAGTCGGTGAAGAAGACGAAGCTTGTGTCGAGGACGTTGTCGGCGCAAAAGTCCGTGGTGTCGGTCACGACCAGCCTGACGACAACGGTGTCGCATCCGGAAAGCTCCACGCAGGAGGAGTCCACCGAGACGGCGATGCAGTTGGGGCAGTAGGCGGGCGCTGTGGATAGGCAGGGATCGCCGTAGCCGTACGACGCTGCGCCAACCTCGACGACAACCGAGGTGCTGTCGGGTCCGGATACGCTGTCAACGACCGTTATCACTATGGGCGTTGACGGCGCTGTGATCACCGCGCCTGCTGGCGGCGTTGTGTTTACGACCGCAGGCGGCGAGAGGTCGACGACGAACGTGATGGGCGCAGGCGGCGCATCCATCGGGTTGCCCAAAACGTCCGAAGCCGAAACAAGCGCAACGCTTATGCTGTCGCCGTCAAGCCACATCGGCGAAGGAACGAACACAAGGTAGGGGTCGGAGTAGTAAAGCTGTGGGTCCGAGGTCGTGTAGTTGACGCCGTTTACCGCAAGGACGATGCTTCCCTCGTCGACGCCGTCGGGGTCGGTGAGCATCACGACGACAGACTCCGGATCACACGACGTGAATCCGCCCGTTGGGTGCACGAACGACGCCACAGGTCCGGAGCAGTCGTGCACGTCGACGAAGACGGTGTCGGCGTCGGAGCATCCGAGCGCATCGACGACGACAAGCACGTAGTACGTGGGCGCCGATGGCGACACCGTTGGGTGCTCCTCCGTCGAGAAGACGCCTCCTCCCACAGTCGACCACTGGTAGGAGTATGGCGGTGTTCCCGCCGTTGCTGCTGGCGTTCCGCCCAGGGTGATCACGGCGCCCGCGCAGATCGACGTGTCGGCGCCGGCGTCCGCACGAAGCGAGCAAAGCCGCGTAACCACAAACGACCAGCAGCTGTCAAGCTCGTTCGGTCCGCACAGGTCGGGCGAATCCCAGGCGGTAACGCAGACGTCCACCGTTTCGTCGGGCGGGTAGGATATCCCAGCGCACGCCGCATCGAACGAAAAGAAGGTGCCGTCCCACGAAACGCAGGGCGAGTCGACCGAAAGCCTTATCGAGTCGTCGACCACAACGACAAGCGAATCCACGCCCGATACGCTGTCGCCTATGCCGAAGGAGAACGATGGCTCAAGCGATGTCACGACATCGCCCTCGGCGGGCGAGGCGTCGTATAGGTATGGCGGCGAAAGGTCGACGATGAAGCAGAAGCGGAGGGTATCCTCCATCGTGCCGCCGTATACGTCCGTCGCCCAGAGCTTTACGCAGACCGTGTCGCCGTCGCTCCAGAGCGGTGCGCCCGGGTCGAACACAAGTACGCCTGTGGCAGAGTCATAGCTCACCTCGGGCGAATCGATCGTGTAGCTTGCGCCGTCTATCCAGAGGGCGATGCTGCCCTCATCCACAGGGCTTGTCGTCCCCTCGAGGTGGATTCTTATGATCTGGTCGGCGCACGCGGTTATCTGCCCGTCGAGGGGCTCCTCGGGGTAAGCCACAACGCGCCCCAGCGTGACGACGAAGGTGAAGCATATCGCCGTATCGTTCGGCGGGCAGTAGGGGTAGTCGGGTTGGTCGAAGAGCGAATCGAGGCAGACGTGGACCGTTCCGCCCGTTGCGAACGAAAGCCCCGAGATCAAAAGCGTCGAGTCGGACCACGTCCACGCAAATCCGCCCACGGGAACGCCGCCTATCGATATCGATATGTGCTCGAACGACGTCGTGTCCACGCCTGCGGGGGCGTCGGTGACGATGATCCTCACCTCGGGCTCGGGGTCGTATACGGTCGAGCCGGGCGTGGGGTAAATCATCTCCGCCTGCGGCGGCTGCGCATCGACTACGACGGTACACGCCACAAAGTCGCCGCTGCAGCCCGCGGAGTTGGCGTAGCCTGTGAGGACCACCGCGACCGTCTCGCCCGTCGCGAAAACCCCAGGCGGCGCAACCGTCAAGACCGAGTCGGAGTACGTGAGGGCGCCGCTTGATGCGTCGTATATCTCGCCGTTTATCTCGACCTCAAACGACGTCTCGTCTATCGGGTTTGTGGAGTCGGCGACGACTATGCTAAACTGGGGCGGGTTGCACGAGGTCACTCCGCCGCACGGCTCGGGGAGGACGAAGTAGGCGTAGGGCTCCGAGGCGACCGAGACGAACACGGTGTCGCTTGCGCTGCAGCCAGCCTCGTCGGTGACGGTGAGGACGTAGGTTGTGGACGTATCGGGTGAGGCGTAGGGGTTCGGCGCCGCAGGATCCGAAAGCCCGTAGGAGGGTTCCCAGCTGTAGCTGTATTCCCCAACGCCACCGTATACGGTTGGGGAGCCGCCGAGGCGCACCGAGTCGCCAAAGCAGACAACTGTGTCCGCGCCGGCGTCGACATCCATGTTCGAAACCGTGAGGTAGACCGCCTCGTTCACCGAGCAGCCGTTGGAGTCGGTGACGAAGAATATGTACGACGTCGTGTACTGTGGGTACACCCAGGGCTCGAGGGAGTTTGGGTCGGATATGTATTCGTCGGGCGCCCAGAAGTAGGTTATCGGTCCCACGGCGCCTGTAACAGTCGCGTGCAGCTGGACGCTGTCGCCGGCGCAAAGGATAGTGTCGTCGGCGAAGACCTCGGCGTCAAGGTCGCTTGGGTGCGGAATGTACACGCTGAAGCTCGTGTCGATTGTGTAGGGCGTCCCGCTGCAGTTGTCGAAGGTGACGGTGAAGGTGTAGGTCTGCGTCGTTCCCCAAACCGATGGGTCGAAAAGCACGCCCCAGTCGATGTTGTACGACCCTCCGTAGCCCGCCAGGTTGCCTATGTCGATGGGGTTTTCGGTGGAGACGACGATGAATCCCGGTCCCGAAAGCTGCGCCTGCACGTTGCAGACCGAATCGGTGCCGCCGTTTACGACCATGAACGTGAAGTGCACCGTGTCGGGGTTCATCGTTCCGTCGCAGTCGTAGGAGAAGGAGGGCGGTTCGTGGATTATCGTCACCCTCGTCGTGTCGAACGTGCCTATCCCGTAGTAGGTGACGAACACGAGGCTGTCGCCGTAGTCGACGGGTCGTTCGCGCCACTTGAGCATTACCGAGGAGTCGTCGTACACGCTTCCTGTGGCGGAAGCCCAGTCGCCTTCGTCCCAGCCGAAGTCGAGGCTGTAGACGGGCGCCCAGCACTGACCGTACCAGAAGACGTCTGGCATCGTCGCCTCGTAGCCCACAAGGATCCCCAACGCCCGAAGGTCACCCGGCGCGGGCGGATAGCTCCCCTCGTATGCGCGCCATATCGTCGGGATGTCCGGCGCATAGAATATGGACGCGTTGGCGTTGTATCCGTAAGAGGTCGATATTGGCGCGCCGTCGTTCGTGTTTATCATGGTGTCGAAGTAGATCATCGCCCCGCAGGTGTGGGTGTAGCCGTCGACGGGCTTCATAACGATGCGATACTCTATCTGCTCGACCTCGCCGGGGCTTGTGCCAAGCGAAACTGGTCTGAAGCTCACCCTAATTTTGACGCCGTTCCAGTTGCGCCACTCCACGACAGCCATCGAGTCGGCTGCCGAGACGTACTGCGTGTCGGAGGGTGGCATAACGGGGCTCATGTCGCCGACGTGCTCCGCCTGCGTCTTCGCCCAAACGCTGTCGACGTAGAATATCATCCACTCCGTCCAGCCAGCACCGGGGTAGGAGAAGGTGAGTTTGACGTACGACCCCGTGCCCGAGGGATCTCCGCCCTCCTCGAAGTTTCCGTCGTCGCCGTCGAGGTCAACGGCAACGTCGACGTAGCCGTTGCCGAGGTGAACGACGGTAAGGGCGTCGCTTGTCGCGGAGGCGTGAGTTTTGTCCGAAATACCTCCAGCGCCAAAAGCCATCCCCCAAAGGATCAAAAGCACAAACACAAACGGCATACCAAGCCCTCCCGAAAGATGCCAGACTAAATTATAACCATTTTCCCCAGCTTACACAACCGGCAAGGCTACTGAACGATGCGGTACGTTGTGTAGGCAAGCGCTATGTCATCTTCTTCGTCGAAGCGCTTGAGGACCTTTTGTGTTACCTCGGCTTCTCGCCCGCGCCGCTGCCTCGTTTCGACCAGGAAGCGTCCCGTAAGCTTCACGCCGCTGCCGACGACAGAAACGTAGACTATCGGCGTGAAGTTCCTGTAGTGTATGAACAGCTGGTCCTGCGCCTGTTTGAGGGAGTGTTCGACCCTCTGCGGCAGATCCCCCACGACCTCCGTCATTGCGCGCTCGAGTATCTGCGCCGCCTTCTGCCAGTTGCTCTCGAAGGTGACCACAAACGAAAGCTCCGTCCAAACGTAGGGGAAGGCTTGCGTGTAGTTGAATACGCCGTGCGTGAAGACCCAGTAGTTCGGGATTTTAACGAGCCTTCCCGTGCTCTGCTCCCCGTCGACCCAGTTGCCCACTTCAACGAGCGTGGTGGTGAGCATCGAGATGTCGACTATGTCGCCCTTTATCCCCCCGACCTCGATTCTGTCGCCGAGGTGGTAGAGCCGCGAGCCCGTTATGTAGAACCATCCCACAAGCGAAGATATTGGGTCTTTGAGCGCGAGGGCAAGCCCAGCGGAAAGCAGCCCGAGCATCGTTGTGAGCGAGCCGAGGCTTTCTGCCCAGATAAGCGCAACAACCACAATCGCCGAAACGAGCGAGATGTAGAAGATCCTCTTGTTCGTTGCGTATCGCGCCGAGGGCTCCGAGATGAACCGCTTCGTCATCCGCCTCGCAAGGACCGAGAGGATGTACACCACGAGGACGGCAAGTAAAGACCCCAAAAGCTTGCCAAGCCACGGAAGTTGTAGAACGTCGACCATATTCTGCGCCCGCGGTTGCCTTGACCTGACTATTTAAGCAGAGCGAATTTCCCCCAAAGCTCCCTCCCGTCGGGAAGCGTTATGCGGTAGTGGTAGATTCCGTTTGCGGGGTAGCTTCCGTCGGGTTTCGTGCCGTCCCACTGGAACATCTCCTTCTCCCCCGCCGGGAGGGTTTTCGTTATCGTCGCCACAGGCTTTAGGGCGAAGTCGAATATCGTAAGCGTTGCCTCGCCCGCAGTGGGGTTGTCGAAGACGAAGAAGATCGTTCCGTGCTGGGTTGGTGAAAACGGCGAGGGGAATGCGTAGGTTTCGCTTCGCTCGGGCACACTGGGTCTGTGGATGAGGATTGTAAACTCGTCCGAGCCGCAGGAGGGCGAGAACGCAAGCCCAAAGTCGCTGCCCACCCAAAGTCCGCCGCCTACCGAGGCGACGGATATCATCTGATCAAGCGGGAGGCGGATCTCGTCGGACACGACAGGGACATACTCCGGCGCAGAAAGCCCATCTGATCTGTAGAGTCCCTGTTCGCAGGCGAAGTATGCGGTGCTTCCGCAGAAGGCGAAGTTCCAGCACATAAGCCCCGTGGCGAGGGTGTCCCACGTCCTGCCGCCGTCGGTGGAGAAGCAGATTCCGTCGCCCTCGCTTTCGTTTGTCGACCTTGACGCCGCCCAGACGATCCTTTCGCCCGAGGGCATGTACTGCACCGCCAGTGCGACGCACCAGCTCCCCAAAAGACCGTCCTCGGGCGAGGCGCGCCAGAAGAACGTGTCCTCTATCGCGTATATCCCAAGTGCCGTTCCAACGAAGACGAGCGGCGGGTCGGCGGCGGTGTCCGCAGAAACGGCGAAGACGAGCCTGTCGTGGTGGTAGTGGTTGTCGGTGCCGAAGTCGTTTATCTGCGTGGTGTCTATCAGTGTGTCCTTGGTTACGCCGCTGTCGCCAACGCTTATGCTGTCTTCGCTGAAGACGTAGTCCCAGAGCACGTTCGTCCACGTCTCGCCCCAGTCGGTGCTTTTGGCAAGCCCGCCGTACCAGTTGGCGGACCACAAAATTGTGTCGTCTCCTGCGGGAACGACGCAGAGGTCGTAGGAAAGCATCGCGTTATACGAAAGCTGCCAGGGGGTTTTGTGCTCCCACTCGATCTGCTCCGAGTCGGTGCGGCAGATGAAGATCCCGTCGCCTTTTGGTATTGCCTCGCCCGCGATTTCGATATCGTGCGATGCTGCGACAAAAAGCCTTCCGAAGGCAAAGCACATAGCCGAAAACGACCACCCCGCAAGGAAGTGGTCCCAGGTGAGTCCTTCGTCGCACGTCCGCGAAAGGCCCTCCGCAGTCGCAACCCAAACGCATCTGCCGTCTGTCGTTATGTCGCCTATGGAGTTTGACGCAGGCGCATCGGCGGGGAGCGTGGGCGACGTGGGAAGTCCAAACGCCCCCCTCGCCAAAAGAAGCGCAAAGACTATGTGCGTTGGGCAAAGCCTCATAACGCCCTCCGATGGCTTTTCAGTCGGGTTCCTCCAAAAGCTTTACGGTTGCGTCGAATATCTCCTGCGGCGTGAAGGCTGCCATGCACGGAAAGCTTTCCGCCTGCGGGTTGAACTCGGGATGCGTGCAGGGGAAATACCTCATTGCGTAGTCGACGTAGCAGGGCGCGCAGCTCCAGTCCGACTTTATCACAATGCTTTTCACCTTGAACGGGTAAGCCTTTCGGGGGTCTGTGTTACCGAATATTCCGACGACCTTTTTGCGCAGCGCTGAGGCGTAGTGCATGGGTCCTGAGTCGTTCGATACGACCACCGCCGCACCCTCGATCACGGCGCCGACGGTGCGGATCTTCTGCCCGCGAAGGACAACAACGCCCTCTACGGCTGGAATGTGCCACTCGTCCGGACCGGCGTTGTAGACGACCCTAAAGCCCGCCTCGACGTAAAGGCGCATAAGCGCATCGACCGTGGAGGAGGGAAGACGCTTCTTCTCAGAATTGGGCTTTATGAGGGAGCTTCCGTTGTGGAAGAAGATGTATTCGCCCGGGACGAGGTCGTTTTGCTCGAGAAACCTCTGCGCAAGCGCGCGGTCTTCGTCGGTAAGGTAAGCCTCAAGCGGTCCAGGCTCGGCGCTTATCCCAAACGGCTTGAGCAGGTTCATGTTGTTGTAGACGTTGTGGATGTCCTGCTGCGCGGGGATCTTGTCGGTGTAGACGAAGTGGAAGTGCGACCAGTATCCGCTTTCGAACCTGTGCCCGATCCTCCGCCTGGCGCCTATCGCCCACGCAACCCAGTGGTATTGCCTGGGGAAGGACGGGTAGATCGTGAAGCTCACGTCGTACTTCCCCCTAAGCCCCAGAAGGAACCTGAGGGAGCGAAGGTGCCCCTCCTTCAGGAAGTTGAAGTAGATCACCCTTTTGGGAATTGGGTTTGTTTCCATGACGCCGAAGGTTCCTGCCTGAGCCACAAGCAGGTCCACCTCGAAGCCGAGTTTTTCGTGTATTGCGCGCAGAAGCGGGGTCGACATAAGCGCGTCGCCAAGCCCGGGCAAAGCTATTACTATCGCCTTCGTAGCCATGCTCCGAAAGATTCGGTCCTCCAAAAGATGCCCCCCAATTCCGCCTTTGGCAACACAATTCCTCAAAGCGCTTGCACCCTTGACTTTTAACACTGAAGTATTATATTTCAATCTGACGGTTCGAGGGGAGGCAAGGTTATGCGAGGTAAGTTCGCGCTGGTGTGTTTTTTAGTTTTGTTTGGGTTGGTTTTTGGTCAATACGAGCTTAGGGAGAGCTATTACGGCGCGGGGGGTCCGGTTGGCGCAAGCGGCGGCGATTATAACCTTTGGGGCAGCGCCTTGGGACAGACGGCTGTAACGGTCATCTCCGGCGGCTCCTACGAGGACCAGCAGGGCTTCTACCACAAAGAGAAGATGTTTTTGGTCATCTTTCGCGCCCGCGACGCCATTCGCGCAGCCATAGGTGACCCCGACTCCCTCACCGTTTGGCACGATTCCATTATGGTCAGGGTTTGGTATCGCTATCGCGGCGTTTGGCGGTGCGACTCCATCGGGAAGGGGGACGTCGACTCAATCGTCGCCTGGGTCGATACCGTTCAGGCGGGGGAGTACAACTACTGCTATGGCATGGTTGCCATAAACAACTGCACGAACCCGGAGCTTGTCTCAAGCATTCACCGCTGGGCGCGTCCCGACAGCGCCTGGGGCACAGTCACCGAGGGCACACAGAGCGACCCCGAGACCGTCATCGTCGATTTCTGGGAGCAGTTTAAGTCGCAAAACCCGATAGTCTTTGATCCTCCAACGGGCACGCCGTGCCCCGGCGGCGGTTGCGACGGCGGCTGGGTCGACTACGTTAAGTTCAGCAAGTTCGGCGGCGACAGCACAAGAGACGCCGACCTCTACGAGCACGGTAGCACCGTCGAAATATGGGCGGACAAAGGCTGCAAGTTCGAGTTCTCCGACACAACCACCGCCGGCTGGATAACGATATCCGACCACATCTTCGACCCTTACAGCAAATCCACAAGCAACACGATAAAATACCAGCAGCCCCTTTACGCCACGTATGCGAACGGCATCCTCTGGCGCCGCTACAGCCTTTTCGGCGTTCCCGTTTACCCTCGTGAGGACACGGCAGCCTACCGCGCATACGCCACCTCGCACGGATGCATATCGGGGACGGAGGAGCTGGGCTTCGGCGAGCAGGATATTGTCCTCTACGACGACCTCGACCCCGAATGCGACGTCCCAGCAAACGACTCCACGTGCGGAATGTGGGAGAACTGGTACAGGATCATGCGCTACTACCCCGATACCCTCTCTGGGGGCTACAGGCGCTATCAGGGTCCTGGCGCCCCGAACAACCCCGACAGGTTCGCACCGGGCTACGGCTTTTGGGGGAACCAGATCCACTGCGACTCGATACCGTTTGACGTCTTCGGCGTGACTGTCGACACCACCACGGGCTTTGAGGTCGCCCTCGACAAATACGAGCGCGACCTCTCAAGCGTCCTCGGCTACACCAAGTACAATATGCTTGCTAACCCCTTCTACATTACGGGCGACGCCGACACGCTCGTCGTTCCCGCGAAGTGGCAGGTCAAGCGTGTTGCAAGCGACACGCCGGGTCGCGGCATAAAGACCCTAAGCGCTCCCGCGGCCATAGACAGCGGCTGGATCGAAAGCCATATAGTTGTCTACAGGCGTGCACCGGGAACGAGCGTGTTCCAGCCCGTCAACATCCCGCTCTTCGAAACGACGCCCGACAGCGCAATCCACACGTGGGAGGGGTTCTGGTTCAACCTCGGCGATACCGCGCTCAAGTACGGCGACAGCCTCCACCTCATCATGTGGACCGAAAACCACAGCCCCGTGATGCTCCTCTGCCGCAGAACGCCCGATGTTTCGTGGTATGTTGATCTTTCGTGCTCGGCTGGGGAGGAGGTGGACCTCCACAACCTCGCGGGGTATTCCCCCGATCCCAGGCGGAACTTCGAGGAGATGCCGCCGTTCACCTACCCGCCCGACAGGCAGGACCCGCTGCGCCTTTACTACGTTGTTGAGGGGCGAAAGCTCTGCAACGCCTTCTTCGCTAAGGAGCAGAGCCACTACACCTGGACCGTTCACCTTGAGCCCGGTTGCGCCGCCGAGGAGCACATCCGCCTGTTCTGGGACCTCTCTCACCTGCCAACGGACTACGTCGCCATCCTGAAGGTGCCGGGCGTGGGGAGTGTGGATATGCGGCAACAGGGTTACGTCCTCCTGCCGCCGACGCACGGCAAAGCCCTCGAAATGCAGCTTTATGTGTACCATATTGCCTCGCCGATCGCTGAGGGCGAGGAGCACCTGCCCGACAGGTTCTTCCTCTCACCGTCCGTCCCCAACCCGTTCAACCTCTCGACCTCGATCCGCTTCGGCATACCTGCAGGCGGCGCCGGACACACTGTCGTCGCCATCTACGACCAGCTCGGAAGGAGGATCCGCACCCTTTGGGATAGGGACACCCAGCCCGGATACTACACCGTCGTCTGGGACGGCACCGACGACGAAGGCAAACCCGTTTCGGCGGGCGTGTACTTCTGCAGGATCATACATCCGCAGTTTACCGCGACAAGGCGAGCGGTGCTTGTGAAGTAAGCCGCAGGAAGACGCGTAAACAGAGCCTCCCTATTGCTCGCGGGGCAGGGGGCTTTTCCGACCTGCCAAATTTCGCTTGAAAAAACAGGCAATCCTCGCTACATTTCTCAAATGGGGGTAACAAAAGGAGTTATGCTATGAGCTTTCAGGGGAATCTTAAGAGCGTTTCCTTTCCCGATATCCTTCAGCTTTTGACCCTTTCGAAGAAGACGGGCACTCTCACCCTGCGCCGCGACAACGTCGAGAAGAAGGTTTACTTCAAAAACGGCGCCATAATCTACGCCGAGTCGACGGTGCAGGAGGACAGATTCGACAACCTGCTCCTTTCGGCGGGGATAGTAACCCTCGACGACCTGCAGAAGGCGCGCAAAGTCCAGGAGCTTACGGGCAAGGATCTTGCCTCGACCCTCGTCTACTTAAACCTTGCCACAAAGGAGCAGGTGGCGGAACTTTCGCGGAAGTACGTGGAGAACATTGTGTTTTCGCTCTTTTCTTGGGAGGACGGTGAGTTTGAGTTCGAGGAGGGTCATCTCCCCGACACCGACGTCATCGTAAGCAGCCTCAACACGATGAACATCCTGATGGAGGGGACGCGCCGTATAGACGAGTGGACGCGCATCCGCAACGCCCTGCCTCCCGACAACGCAGTCCTCCAGGTCGCAGGGGCGATGCTATCCCAGATGAAGGAGGTGAAGCTATCACCCGCCGAAACACTTGTCCTCTCCCTCGTCGACGGCGAACGCTGCATCGCCGAAATGAGAGAAAAATCGGCTATGGACCAGCTTACCTTCGCAAAGGCTTTATATAATCTTCTTGCCGCGGGCGTCGTCAAACAGGTGGGCGTGAAGGAGTATACCCGCAAGGCTGCAGACGAACAACGGAGCGCCATCGAGGTCACGGCAGCTATATATAACCTCGCCTTCGACCTCACCCTCGACGCCATACGCGAGAAGATGGGCAAAACAGCCGCCAGAATCGTTAAAAACACCTACACCGCCTTCAGGGATAAGTATAAAGTCCTCGAGTTCGTTGCCGTGAACGACGACGGCACCTTCGATTTCTCCAACTTCACCGAGCTTTGCACCAAGCTGCCCGAGGAGACCCGAATGCACGAGGTCTCTACAGGACTTTCGCTCTTCCTGAGCGAGCTCCTTAAGGCGGTGACCGGCACCATCGGCATAAAGCAGAAAGAGCGCCTGGCGAAAAGGATCATCGAGTCGGCAGAGCCCCTCATCAAGGAAAACGAGGAAGTGCTCAAAAAATACGGGATCCTGTCGGACTTCCTGAGGGTGGTGGGGTAGAGTTGAAATTGAGGTAAGCAAGGATTCAAGTTGTAAGGAGGGATGAGATGAGAGAAGATGAGTTTGTACGTCGAGTCAGGGAGGAATTGGAAGAAATCAGAGAAACAACGGGAAGATATAATGAAGGAGATCTTTTTGCTATATGGTTTGGAAAGGAAATTCTTGGCTATGAGATGGAGCAAGTTGCTGAAACTTATCACATTGGTGGACGGGGAGATGAAAAGATAGATTTAGGAATAATTGATGACGAGCAGGAGATGGTTTTTGTGGTTCAGGCTAAGTATTCGACTGAGCCACTTAGAAGACAGTTCGGGAAAAATTGTGTTGATGAGGTTTGGCTTGCGTTACAAAAGCTGGAGCGCGAACCGGACATTGGCAACAGCCGTAGAAGAGAATTCGCCAGGAGATATCGTCAAAAGAAAAACATAGGTTATCAGGTTAGACCTGTATTAGTTTGTTTCGGTAAACTCTCTCCCGCTGCCAGAAATTATGCTGCTAAGAAAGACATACAAGTATATGATTTTGAGCGATTAAAAGAAGAGTATGAGCGCTTAAAAAACCCTGCCGAATTTAAGACACCGCAGTACTTAAGGCTTCCGGTCACAGGAAAAAATTATTTGAAGTATCGCGATGTTTTGGTGCTAATAGCCGATGTAAATGATATATATAATGCATTCAAGAAACACGGTCCTGGACTTTTCGAGGAGAATTTACGGTATAAGTTATCGAATACCTCTAAATGGAGAATCGCTGAGGATATCAAAACAACGTTACGTGAAGCGCCAGACAAGTTTTTAGTACTAAATAATGGCATTAATATAGTTTGCAAAGAGGCTCAAGCAAAAAATAAAATGCTTATCTTATATGAGCCTCAGATTGTTAATGGTTGTCAAACAGTTTATGGAATATATGATACAATTGAAAGCTGCGGCGGACAGAAAATAAAGAATGCCTATGTGGTTGTAAAAATCGTTGAGACAACCGACAGAAGGTTGCAGGAACGAATAACGTTTGCAGCCAATTACCAATACCCTATTTTGCCTCGTGATTTTAAATCGAACGATCGGTGGCAAGTTGCTATTCAAAGAGCTTTTAATGAAAAATTTATTTTTTATGAACGTAAGCGAGGTGAGTGGGAACTTATGGGTTGTGAGGGAAAGCGAGGTAGATTTAGGGTGCGCGGTCAAGTTTATCGTAAATTGGACAATGAGTTGTCCGGCCAATTATATTTAGCTCTTGCTGGTGAACCCGCTGTGGCGAAGAACAAGAAAAGTTTAATTTTTAATGATCCGCAGTATTATAAAACTCTGTTTGAGTACGAGAATAGAGATTGGTCTGAAATAGGGATTTCAGAGCCAATGCTTCGAGATGGTTTAGAAGAATTTGTTGATGACATCATCTTTGCATATGGAATTTATAAGTTCGTGTTATCTATAGGTAAATATACTTACAAGCAAAAACTTGCGCTTTTTGAGGGGAGCGATTCTAATCCTGTTTATAATGAAGTACGCAAAAAAGAATTCTTGTGTGGATATTGGAGTTTTTACGTAGTCAGGCTTTTTCATTATATTGTTGAGCGTTACGTTAGTGGCAATGACAAAAAGCGTTATGAACTTCGACGGCGGCTTATTGGCGATTATTTGAATAGTAAAGATGAACTCAGTAGGTTGTTTGAGCCTTTTAAGAAGATAGCTCAGTATTTCCATGTCGATGAAAGTTTGCAACGTGCAGATATTCTTGATCCCGATTCTCCGTCGATGGAATATCCTTTGTTTGGTAAATGGTTTTCTTCACTGGAACAGATTGTATATGGGGTTGTGGCGGAAGCGATGGATAAGGATTGGAAAAATTACAACTATTTTTTCTATAAAAAGCGAGATACCCTTGAAAAAATCACAAATAAAATTTTGCAAATCATTGTAAATAGTCAGCGGGCAAGAGAGTATTTTCCGGAAGAGTGGTCAATTTAGCGTTGTCAGTGGTATGAAGTAATTGCTGAATAAACATTAAATTATGATGGCTGGGGAACCAAATCCTGTGTCACCCCAACTTTTCCCTTGACCTTTGTGTGTTTGTCTTCTTTTTTGTTTTCAAAGGAGCTTTCAGGAGGGATGAGTTATGGGAAAATGGGCATGTTGGTTGTGGGTTTTGTTTGTATTCGGTTTGGTTTTCGGTCAGGCGAGCACCGCGGTGAACCCATCCGAGGAGAACTTCATCATCGTCATCGATACCCTCTCGCTGCTTCTGCTTCTGATAACCACTTTTTTTGCGTGGGAGCTTTATAAGCTTATGCGCGGCGGTCAGCTTGCGAAGTCGTGGGGGTATATAACCGTTGGGATCTTTGCCTTTTCGTTCGGCAAGCTTGCTCAGGTTGGCGTTGCGGCTCAGCTTTGGGAGACCCCCAAGTGGTTCCCGAACATCATAAGTCTTGTCGTTGCGATCATGCTCGTCCTCGGGGTTTTCTCGCAGCGCAAGATGCTTGGCTGATTGTATGACGCGCCAAGAGGCTATAGAGCTTGTTCGTCGGCACGTTCGGAGTGAGAATTTGGTCAAGCACATGATAGCCGTTGGCGCCGCCATGAGGGCGCTGGCGGAGCGCTTCGGCGAAGATCCAAACCTCTGGGAGCTTGCGGGGATCCTGCACGACATCGATTACGACCAAACCGCAGACGATTTCCAGAAGCACGGTCTGGTCTCCTACGAGATCCTTCGCGACCTCGGCGTCGACGAGCGCATAGCCCGGGCTGTCAGAGCGCATCCTGCCCACAGGGAGTATCCTCCAAAAGAGCTTATCGACTGGGCGCTGCATGTGGTCGACCCCCTGACGGGGCTTATTGTGGCTTCCGCCCTGATGCACCCCAAAAGGAGGCTTTCCGCCCTCGATGCCGATTTCGTTTTGAGGAGGTTTAAGGAGAAGCGTTTCGCCGCCGGCGCAAACAGGGAGCAGATAAAGCTTTGCGAGGAGAAGCTTGGCATACCGCTGCGCGAGTTCGTTGAGGTCGTCCTGCGGGGGATGCAGAGCGTGGCGGATGAACTTGGTCTTTGACGGGAGGTCGCTTCCGGGGAAAATAAAAACTGCCGGGGGCGGGATTTGAACCCGCACAGGCTTACGCCCACTAGCCCCTCAAGCTAGCGCGTCTGCCAATTCCGCCACCCCGGCGACCTCAATCTATATCTAAGGGCAGAAGGGGCGCGTGTCAAGTTAAAAAAGAGGTTTTAGGGGTGTTTGATCGGGTGATGGTTTTCATAGACGGGAGCAACTTCTACCACGGCAAGAGGGACGTTTTGGGCAACGTGGGGATAGACTATCGCTGCCTGGTCAAAAAGCTTGTTGGCGAGCGGAGGCTTGTGAGGGTTTACTACTACATCCCGATGATAAACAAGGACGAGGCGCAGGAGCAGTATCGCTCTCAGCTCAGGTTCGTGACCTACCTGCAGGAGATTCCCTACTTTCATGTCAAGTACGGCAGGCTAATGCGCCAGGGCGATGTTTTGGTGGAGAAGAGCATCGACGTTCAGATAGCGGTGGATATGGTTCGCTACGCGGCGGCTGATTACTTCGACGTCGCGATCCTTGTGAGCGGGGATGGGGATTTCTCCCCAGCCGTCGAGGCGGTCAAGGAGATGGGCAAGCAGGTTGAGGTCGCCTTCTTCCAGAAGGAGACAGCGCAGCAGCTGCGTCAAGTAAGTGATCTTTTCATCGACCTGTGCCACGAGCTCATAGGTGAGTGTTTGTTCCAGAAGGGTGAGGATGGTTCCATTTCTGAGGGGTTGTAGCGCGGGGGTTTTTATGTTGCGTAAGCCTCGCTGGCTTGTTTCGCGGTTGCGCGGTGGGGCTGCGCTGGGTGCAACGCGCAGAACGCTTCGCGAGCACCTTCTGCACACCGTCTGCGAGGAGGCGCGCTGTCCGAACCGGAGCGAGTGCTTCGGCGCGGGGCAGGCAACGTTTTTGCTCATGGGCAACGTTTGCACCCGCAACTGCAGGTTCTGCGCCATAGCCTCGGGCGTTCCCTGCGCCCTCGATCCCGATGAGCCGAGGCGCGTTGCGCAGGCGGCGAAGAAGATGGGGCTTTCGTTCGTCGTGGTGACGTCCGTCACCAGGGACGACCTCCCCGACGGCGGCGCCGGGCACTTCGCCGAAACGATCCAAAGACTGCGACATCACATACCCGGCGTCGGCGTTGAGGTGCTTGTGCCCGATTTCGGCGGAGACCTCGCATCTGTCGATGTCGTGCTCGAGCAGAAGCCCGTGGTGTTCAACCACAACGTCGAGACGATACCAAGGCTTTATGGCACCGTAAGGCCGCAGGCGTCGTTTGAGCGGTCGCTTGGCGTTTTGGAACACGCGGCGCGCAGGGGAACGTCTATCGTCAAGTCGGGCTTTATGGTTGGCTTGGGCGAGGATGACGACGAGGTTTTCGAGCTTATGCGCTTTCTGCGGGACGCCGGAGTCGACGTCGTCACGATCGGTCAGTACCTTCAACCCACGCCAAAGCACCTTCCCGTGGCGCGCTTCGTCCCGCCGGAGACCTTTGAGGAGTACAGGCGCTACGGCGAGGGGGTGTTGGGTCTTCGCAGGGTCATAGCAGGACCGCTTGTTCGAAGTTCTTACAGGGCTTCGCAGACGGCAAGGGAGCTTTCTTACCTTTTGCGATGAAGGACTTGCGTCGGAAGGGTCGATTTGGCGAGGATGCCGCAGCGTCGTTTTTGGAGGGTCGCGGCTATGAGATAGTTGCCCGCAACTGGCGCTGCCGGTGGGGCGAGATAGACATCGTCGCAAGGGACGGCGATGCGCTTGTCTTTGTGGAGGTCAAGTCGGGCTTTGTGGGCAGGTTCGGCGCGCCCGTGGATTGGGTGACGCCCGCGAAGCGGCGGCGCATCGCAAAAGCTGCCCGGGAGTTCCTGCTGGCAGGGGGCGTCGACGATGCGCCGGTGAGGTTTGACGTCGTGACGGTCGACGCCGCCACGGGGAGGATAACCCACATTGTCGACGCGTTCCGCGCAGACGAAGAGCCCATTTAGCCTATCCCGTGAGCTTTCGCCACAGCTCAAACGCCTCGGCTATGGCTTTGGGGTCGTAGCCTTCGCCTTCGGGTGTGATTGTTGGCACGCGCCCATGCTCAACGTCCTCCGGCGTTGCCCACACGAACGCCGCATGCTCGGGCGAAAGGCGAACGTCCTTCGTTTCCGCCTCCGCGATGAAGTCGATCCCGACGAACGGCGGCGCACCCGCAGTGATCTCGCCGAACCAAACAAACGCCGGACCCAAAAGCCTTATCCTAAGACCCGTCTCCTCCGCAACCTCCCTCAGGATGCCCTCCTTTGGGTCTTCGTCCGGCTCGAGCATTCCGCCCGGGGGAGCGAAGACCTTGGGCTCCTTCCTGCGCAGAAGCAGAAGGAGTCTCCCCTCGCCGTCGAAGACGTATGCCCCGACAGCTACCCTGTGCGTTGGCGGGACCCGATACTTCTCAGCCGCTTCCATCATCCAGCCCCTCCAGGGCGGTTCTTACCTCGTCGAACCTTGGCGGCATTTCGATGACGGTGCTTTTGGGGAACCTCAGGGCGACATCTGTCTTTTTGCCGAACTCAGCCAGCACCACGACGGGGATTTTTACATCACAAAGCTTTGCCGCAGACCGTTCGTCGGCTATGACGAGGCTTATGTTGCTGCGTTCGAGCTCATCCTGCGGGGGCGGTTTTTCGAAAACCTTTGGCACGAAGCCCAGCCTGCGGACGTAGACGACCAGAAGCTCCCTTGCAAGCGGCTCGGGGCAGATCACGGCAACCCTTTTCCCCTGCGGCTTTGGGATGTGCGTGAGCGTTGCCCCTGCGCGCCGAGCGAGGCTTTTGAGGCACTCTTCGCAGTAATCCAGAATCTTTTTGCCTTCGCGAGATGTGACCCCGACCTCGCGCAGGTTCTGGAGATAGGTGCGTATCTGCTCTGCGATGCGCGCGCTGCCGTCGATGCGGCTTTTGAACTGCGGCAGAAAAAGAAGCTTGTACTCCTTCCCGCCTGGGCTCGTTACGGTTCCTCGCACGGCTTTTTCGCTTTCCCACATCGTGCCGACCCAGCTTTGGATCTGCTTTGCGCTTTTGGGGTCGACGCCGCTTGCGGCGAGCGCCTCCGCGAAGGGGGTGTTGTAGCGCAGGGGCACGAGCTTTTCGTCCAGAAGCGCCGCAGCCACGGGCATAAACTCGATGCAGGCAAGCACCGTGTCT
Organism: uncultured bacterium; assembly: GCA_965552135.1. GTDB lineage: Bacteria > UBP14 > UBA6098 > B30-G16 > B30-G16 > CBEVQY01. The sequence continues at coordinate 51,997 of CBEVQY010000012.1, forward strand.
GCGAAATCATTCTCGCCTTTGGACCCCATAGCCGGCATCTATCCCTTCACCACCCCGATGGGTCTCATCCGCGCCACCTTCTTCGATATCCCAGCGCCCTCGACGGCGTTGACGACGTCGGAGACGTCCTTGTATGCCTCGGGAGCCTCCTCCCTCAGGGTGTCTCTGCCGACCCAGCGGATGTATATCCCAAGCTCGGCGAGCTCCTGGTCGATGCGCCTTCCCTGGAGCTTTCGCACAGCCGCCTTGCGCGACATATATCGACCTGCGCCGTGGCAGGTGGAGCCGAAGGTCTCGCTCATCGCCTGCTGCGTGCCGACAAGAACGTAGCTTGCCCTGCCCATGTCGCCGGGGATTATGACCGGTTGGCCGGTGTTGCGGTAGACGTCGGACAGCTCAGGTCTTCCCGGCGCGAAGGCGCGCGTTGCACCCTTGCGGTGAACCAAAAGACGCATCTTCCTGCCGCCCACAACGTGCTCCTCGAACTTGGCGATGTTGTGGGCAACGTCGTAGACGAGCCTCATCCCCAGCTCCTCGGGGCTTTTGCCGAAAACCTTCCGGAAGGAGTTTCGCACCCAGTGCATTATGATCTGCCTGTTAGCCCAGGCGAAGTTTGCCGCTGCCGCCATGGCGCCGAGGTACTCCTGCCCAATATCTGAGCGTATGGGCGCGCACGCAAGCTGCTTGTCGGGCAGATCAAACCCGAACTTGGCAAGCATCGGCACAAGCCTGTGCTCGAACTCGTCGCAAACCTGATGACCCAAACCCCTCGAGCCGCAGTGTATCATTACCGTTATCTGTCCGCGGAAGAGCCCCCACTCCTTCGCAAGCTTTTCGTCGTAAATCTCGTCGACGACCTGGACTTCGAGGAAGTGGTTTCCGCTTCCCAGCGTTCCGAGCTGGTCGTGTCCGCGTTTTTTAGCCCGCGGCGACACTGCTGCGGGATTGGCGAAGCTCATTCTGCCGCCCTCTTCGGTTCGTTCGAGGTCTTCGGGCCAGCCGTAGCCGTGAGCGACCGCCCACTCCGCGCCTTGTAGAAGGACCTCGTCGAGCTCGCGGTGCGAAAGCGAAAGCCTCCCGCGGGAACCGACGCCGCAGGGTACCTCGCGGAATATCTCGTCGACGAGGCGCTTGAGCCTGGGCTTGACGTCTTCGAGTGTGAGGTCGGTGCGGACGAGCCTTACACCGCAGTTTATGTCGTATCCAACGCCGCCGGGCGAAACGACGCCGTCCTCTGCGTCCATCGCGGCAACACCGCCTATCGGGAAGCCGTAGCCCCAGTGGATGTCGGGCATCGCCATCGACCGAAGGACGATGCCAGGAAGCGTTGCGACGTTGGCGACCTGGCGGAAAGCCTCGTCCCTTACTATGTGCTCGAGCATCTTCTCGGTGGCGAATATCCGCCCGGGGACGCGCATGCCGGGCTGAAAGTCCTGCGGAATGTCCCACCTGTAGTCGTCAACCTTGCGCAGAACCGAAAAGTCCATCTCCACACCCCCTCAGGCTTTGATTTCCAAAAAACTATTATGCGACCCAACTCGTTGGAAATCAAACCGCTTTTTTGGAAAATTTGGGTTGGTGATGTTGGCGCGAAGCCTTATTTTGTGGAACGGGAGGGCTCAAATTGGAGGTTGAGCGATGTTTTTGGAGGCGATAGCGCGCACAGATCCCGACGTTTTCGAGGCGATCTACCTTGAGCTTCGCCGCCAGACCGATGGGCTTGAGCTTATAGCCTCGGAGAACTACACGTCGATTGCGGTTTTGGGTGCTTGCGGGTCGGTTATGACCAACAAGTACGCCGAGGGTTACCCCGGCAAGCGCTACTACGGCGGCTGTCAGTTTGTTGACATAGCGGAGGAACTTGCCCGCGAGCGCGCCAAGGAGCTTTTCGGCGCCGAGCACGCAAACGTCCAGCCGCACAGCGGATCGCAGGCGAACATGGCGGTGTATTTTACCGTCGTAAAGCCCGGCGAAACCATCATGGGGCTTAACCTCTCCCACGGCGGGCACCTGACCCACGGTCATCCCGTCAACTTCTCGGGGAGGCTTTACAACGTCGTCCAGTACGGCGTTGACCCGGAGACGGAGACGCTCAACTACGACGAGATCCGCAAGCTTGCGCAAAAGCATCGACCAAAGCTTATAATGACGGGCGCGTCGGCTTATCCGAGGTTTTGGGACTTCGCCAAGTTCAGGGAGATAGCCGATGAGGTCGGTGCGGTTCTGGTTGCCGATATGGCTCACTTCGCGGGTCTTGTTGCGGCGAAGCTCCATCCCGACCCTGTGCCACACTGCGACTTTGTTACGTCGACTACGCACAAGACGCTGCGCGGACCGCGCTCGGGGTTTATTCTGTGCAAGAAGGAGTGGGCGAAGGAGCTCGACAAGCAGGTTATGCCCGGCATGCAGGGCGGACCACTTATGCACATAATCGCCGCAAAGGCTGTGGCGTTCAAGGAGGCGATGACGGAGGAGTTCAGGCAGTATCAGCGCCAGATCGTTGCGAACGCGAAGGCTATGGCGGATGAGTTTGCAAAGCTTGGGATAAGGCTTGTTTCGGGCGGCACCGACAACCACCTTATGCTTCTTGATCTGCGCTCGCTTGGCATAACGGGCAAGCAGGCTGAGGAGGCTTTGGGCAAGGCAGACATAACTGTGAACCGCAACACGATCCCCTTCGACCCGCAAAAGCCGTTTATCACAAGCGGGATACGGATCGGGACGCCAGCCGTCACCACGCGCGGGATGAAGGAGGACGAGATGCGCACCATCGCAAGGCTCATACACAGGGTCCTCACGAACATCGACGACGAGGCGGTGATAGCGGACGTGAAGGGCAAGGTCAAGGAGCTTTGCGAGGCGTTCCCGCTGTATCCCGAGCTTCTTGCGGAGATGGAGCGCATCCGCAAAAGCATTTAGGGGTACACAAGCTGGCGCAGGAGCATCGTCGCGTAGCTTCCTTTCGGCAGGAAGAACCGCATAACAAGCTTTTGCCTGCCGGGGAAGAGGTCGTCCTCCTCCCAGCGCCAGCTTAGCTCCTGCGGCTTTACCATAAGCTTTCGCCGGTGCGTTTTGAAGACCATCCCCGTTATCTTGCTCCGCAGCGCGGGCATGCAGGGAATGCTCTCCTCCTTGAGGACGGCGTCGTAGATCTCGGCTGTGGTTCCGTCGAGCTCAAGCTTTGGCGAGGGGAGCGGGAGCTTTACCTCCAAAAGCTTTTGCGCAAGCTCGTCGGGGAGTTTTTTGGGCAGCACGAGCGTTTGTCCGGCGACGAATTCCTGCTCTACGAAAAGCTCTTGCGGGAGCATGGATTTTATGAGTTTTGCCGCCGCTTTGTTCCACAGGTGTGCCTGGTACACTGTTGCCCAGAGGAACAGTATTTCACGCGGCACGAGCTGCAGCGCCTTGCGCCAGCCGTTTGGATTTTGGGAAAGGTGCTCGAGTATTCTGCGCTCCCAGGGCGTTGGCGCAAGATCTATGCACATCTCCCAGTTGCCCCAGTTTTGGGTGACGCAGTTTTTGAACCTTCGGCTTTTCGAGCTCTGTCGCCACGACGACTCGAAAAGAAGCCTTACGGCTTCGTCGAAGCGTTTTTGCACTACCTTTTGGGCGATAAATCCCTTCCCGTGCCTTGCCGAGGAGAAGCGCTGTTTGTCGTAGTAGTTGACGAATCCCTGCTGCAGCACCTTTGGCAGGTTTGTTTCTATCCTTGTGCGCTCGGTGGGCGATATATCGCGCACCGTTATCTGGAATCTGTTGCCCAGGAGGGCTCTTTTTGTCACAGGTTTTTCGGAGCGACCCACGAACAAAAGCTCGTAGTTTTTCGCCTTTATCCTCCAGAGCCCGCCCCCTCGGATCGATATAAGCTGCGATGATACCGAGGCTTTGTCTTTAAGCCCGCCGTAGCCTATGGCGCTTTTGGGGATGTGGAGTCTTTTGGCTATGTCGTCTATGGCGTCGAGGGTGGTTGTGCCGCTTTTTGTGAGCTGGTATATCGAAAACTCACCCGCCCCTTTGCGCACGTCGAGCCTCAGAACCTCCTCGACGAGGAAATCCTCAGGTTTGACCTTGAGTTTCATCTTTGGAATTTAGATTTTTCCTCCGTCTTTCGCAATTTCCCCTTGACATCTTCGCGCTGTTGGGTTTATTTGGGAAGTGGTTGAGTTCTTTGAAAATAGAAGAGCGCGATTTTTGCGCGAACCTCAAGCGCACATAAAAACCCTGGGGGGTTCGCTCCGGAGCTAAGTTTGTGTGGATCAAGGGGATAGTCGATGTTTTGCAAAATGCAAATTCAACTTACGGGGGTTGGTGGGGTAGGTTCGCCGAAATGGCTTTCTGAGCCCTTGAGTATCAAGGGCTCGCAGGGAGACAGTTGCATCGAATTCCCCGATTGATAGGGGATTGCGACGCCGCCAATCGCCAACCAACGGCGAACCGCATCGACAGTTGCATCGAATTCCCCGATTGATAGGGGATTGCGACTCCAACCTCCACAACAACTCAATCACTATCCACCTGTTGCATCGAATTCCCCGATTGATAGGGGATTGCGACATGTACGAGGCTTATCAGGTATACTGGGCGGAGCGTTGCATCGAATTCCCCGATTGATAGGGGATTGCGACCTTCTTCACTAACACTTTTGCACCTCCTTTAGTTCGTTGCATCGAATTCCCCGATTGATAGGGGATTGCGACCGTCACCACTCTGATTGGCCACTGGGGATTCCAAGAGTTGCAACGAATTCCCCGATTGATAGGGGATTGCGACGAAATCTCCTTCTGCGTATATGTGTAAGAATGTAAGTTGCAACGAATTCCCCGATTGATAGGGGATTGCGACTCGTACGACCACAAGTTCATCTGTAGAGAAGGTGAGAGAGTTGCAACGAATTCCCCGATTGATAGGGGATTGCGACACTCGGGTCTCCTCTGCCATTCAAGTGCCTCTTCCAGTTGCATCGGATTCCCCGATTGATAGGGGATTGCGACACTTTCCTCAATCGTGAAAAACAGTATCTTATAGCGTTGCATCAAATTCCCCGATTGATAGGGGATTGCGACCTCCAGGATCATCACGTTATACCTTCGCCAGGGATGTTGCATCGAATTCCCCGATTGATAGGGGGTTGCGAGTGGGGGTCACAGCATAGCCCGTATTTCGTGACAAATAAATGACCCCCACCATCGAATTCCCCGATTGATAGAGGATTGCGGTGGGGGTCATAACCTGCCCGCGCTTCACAGGAAAATGAATGACCCCCACCATCGAATTCCTCGGTTGATAGGGGATTGCGACCCAATCCTCTGCGCCGTACTTCCCCCACAGCTTTGAGTTGCATCGAATTCCCCGATTGATAGGGGATTGCGACAAAACCTCTGCATTCCAGTCTCCTATTATGAAAAAGTTGCATCGAATTCCCCGATTGATAGGGGATTGCGGTGGGGGTCATACCCTGCCCGCGCTTCACGGGAAAATGAATGACCCCCACCATCGAATTCCCCGATTGATAGGGGGTTGCGAGTGGGGGTCACAGCATAGCCCGTATTTCGTGACAAATGAATGACCCCCACCATCGAATTCCCCGGTTGATAGGGAATTGGTGGGGGTTATAGCATAGCCTGTATTTCGCGGGAAATGAAGGCCCCCCACAGAGGATTGCGGGTGGGGGTCACAGCATAGCCCGTATTTCGCGGGAAATAAATGACCCCCACGACCCCCACAGGGGATTGGTGGGGATTATGCCTGGTCGCGCTTGGCGTGGAAATAAATGACCCCCACGACCCCCACCACGCCGCTACATCCTGAACTTCTCGCCGAGGTATATCTGGCGGGCTTTGGGATCGTTGAGGAGATACTCGGAAGGACCCTCGATAAGTATCTTCCCCTCGAAGATTATATACGCCCTGTCGACGATCGACAGGACCTCGCGGACGTTGTGGTCGGTTATAAGTATCCCGATGCCGCGCTCCTTAAGCCCAACGATGAGCTTTTGCAGCTCGCCGACGACTATCGGGTCGATCCCAGCGAAGGGCTCGTCCAGAAGGAGGAACTTCGGGTCTGCGCACAGAGCCCGGGCAACCTCAACGCGACGACGCTCACCGCCCGAAAGAGTGTAAGCCTTCTGCGAGCGAAGGTGAACGATGTCGAGATCCTCCAAAAGCGCCTCGAGCTTCTCCCGGCGCTGCGACCGCGACAAAGGCATAAACTCCAAAACCGCCAAAAGGTTCTCCTCAACCGTAAGCGCCCTGAACGCCGAAGGCTCCTGCGGAAGATATGCAATCCCCATCCGCGCGCGGCGATACATCGGAAAGCGCGTGACATCCACCTCCCCTATGTAAACCCGACCAGCGTTGGGCTTTATGAGGCCCGTTATCATGTAGAACGTGGTCGTCTTGCCGGCGCCGTTGGGTCCCAAAAGACCAACGACCTCACCGGGGCGAACCTCGATGTCGATCCCCGCAACGGCAACCTTCCTCCCGTAGCGCTTCACAAGCCCCCTGCCGGCAAGAACCTCGCCCCGCGGATGTCCCATCGCAGAAGACATCGCCCTCAGTAGGCAGACTCACTCCTCTCCCCCCTCACGATGGCGACGCCAGCCGATGCGCCGATGCGCGTAGCACCCGCGCGAACCATCTCGAGCGCCGTCTCGTAGTCCCTGATCCCGCCCGAGGCTTTGACGCCCATCTGACCGCCCACAACCTGGCGCATAAGCGCAACGTCGTGAACCGTGGCGCCGCCCTTCGAAAAACCCGTCGAGGTCTTCACAAAGTGCGCGCCAGCCTCCTTCGAGATCGCGCAGGCGGCAACCTTCTCCTCGTCCGTCAAAAGCGCCGTCTCGATTATGACCTTCACCGTGTACGGCTCCACGGCGGCAACAACGGCGCGGATGTCGTCGTACACGGCGCGCCAGTTCCCCGACTTGAGCTCGCCTATGTTTATCACCATGTCGAACTCGTTTGCGCCGCGCTCAAGCGCCTGCCGAGCCTCGAAAACCTTCGTCTCCGTCGTCGTGGCGCCAAGCGGAAAACCAATAACCGTGCAAACCTTAACCCCGCTTCCCGAAAGAAGCTTTGCGCAAAGCGAAACCCAGTACGGATTCACACACACCGACGCAAAGCCGTACTCCCTCGCCTCGGCGCAAAGCTTTCTTATGTCGTCCTCGGTCGCCTGGGGCTTGAGGAGCGTGTGGTCGATGAGTTTGGCTATCTGCGGATCCTTCGGCACGGCGCCAAGGGGCGAGTCTATCCTGTCGGCGCCGGCGTCTATAATAGCCTTCGTGCCCGAAACGTTGAGCGTAACGCAAAGACCGCAGCCGTAGCAAACGCTGCCGTCCACGCACTTGGGCGAGGTGAGGTGTGAATACACAGCGTCGGCTACCTGTCGTATAAGCGACTCGTCCATGGCAACCACCCCTTCATGTCAACCTCACGCCGTTTATCACAAGCTCAAAGTTCTTCCCCAAAAAGTCCGCCGCGCGGCGGGATATTATCATCCGCGTGAGGAAGATCTCGAAGTACTCCATAACAGAGGATATGTCGGGGTCGATGAGGATCGATAGCTCGATCGTGTCTTCGGATGCGACGATGAGCTTGCTGTCCCTTGCGGCGAAGTTGACCCTGTCGTGGATGTCGAAGGCCACGGTGTTCGGGTTGCGCACGCGGGAGAAGTGGACGTCGGATTTATCGGCGAGGATGAGCGCCGCGCAGATGTCGGAGACGATGTCGCCGTCGTCCTCGTGGTGGTTCCCCACCGCAGCAACGACCTCCAAAACCTCGCCGAGCTCCATCCCCACCTCAAGCAGAAGGTCGTAGGCGAGGATCGCGCTGTAGTGGGCGTGCGAGCGCCTGTTGACGACGTTGCCGATGTCGTGAATGTATCCGGCGATTTCGGCAAGCTGCGCCCGCCTCTCGTCGAAGCCAAGCTCGCGCAAAAGCATCCCGGCGCGCTGAGAGACTATGTCGGCGTGCCTGAAGCCGTGCTCCGTGTAGCCTATGACGGCAAGGCTCCTGTCGGCAGCCGAGATGAAGCTTCGTATGCGGGCGGAACCCTTTATATCCTCAAGCGTTACCACAAAGGCAAAGATACGCCAAAAGCGCGGTTTGTCAAAGGCATAATGAGCGCCGACCTACCCCGCGCCCTTTTTGTAGATTGTCTTCCCGCCTACGACGATCTCGTCCACAACGGCGACTACGGTGGTGTCTATCGGTCTCCCCTGGAGTCCTGTTGCGGTTCTTGCGGAGCTTCCGCGAACGATAAGGACCACATCGCCGACGCCGGCGTCGACTATGTCGACGCCAACAAGGCGCATCCCCTTTGGCGAAAGATCAGCCGGGTCGAGGACCTCGAGGGAAAGGAGCTTGAACCCCTCGATGAGCTCATCCTTCCGCGTCGCAACGACCGTGCCTGTTACGCGTGCTATCTCCATCGCTCAAAAAAGCCTTGCGCTTGGCAGCGCGCCTTTCTATAATATATGTGGGCGGGAAGGTAAATGACCCCCACACCAAGACCAATGGAGGTTGCCCCCCGAGGTTGAGCTAACGCGATGACCCCTGCGGAAGGCGGCGCTGCTTTCCGCAGGGCGAGCGGATGCAAAAGACCGAGGGCGGCTATAAAATCCTCTATCGTACCCTCGAGGAGGGTCTGGTCGCCTTCCCGCCTTTGTCTTTTATGGGCTTGGATCATTGGGGAGTCTCTTGCTCCTCATCCTTCCGGGCGAGTCCGAGTTTGGCGCGGATTTCGCTTTCAAGCTCGCCTGCTATGTCGGGGTTGTTCTCGAGGAACTCCTTGGCTTTCTCGCGACCCTGACCTATGCGCTCGCCTTTGTAAGCGTACCAAACGCCGCTTTTCTCGATTATGCCGAGTTTGACGCCGAGGTCGACGAGCTCCCCGAGGCGCGAGATCCCCTTCCCGTAGATGATCTCGAACTCCGCGGTTCTGAAGGGTGGAGCGAGCTTGTTTTTGACGACCTTCGCCACCGTGTGCGCTCCGATGGTTTCCGTGCCAACCTTTATCGACGCCCCGCGACGTATCTCGATGCGGACCGTGGAGTAGAACTTGAGCGCAACGCCGCCCGTTGTGGTCTCGGGGTTGCCGTAGACCACGCCTATCTTCATCCGGGTCTGGTTTATGAACACAAGCGCCGTCTTTGATCTTCCCACGGCGGCGGTAAGCTTTCGCAGCGCCTGCGACATAAGCCGCGCCTGCATCCCGACCTTCTGGTCGCCCATATCGCCCTCGATCTCTGCCTTCGGCACGAGCGCCGCCACCGAGTCGACAACTATGACGTCGACGGCGCCGCTGCGCACCAAAGTCTCCGCTATCTCGAGGGCTTGCTCGCCGTAGTCGGGCTGGGAGACCCAGAGGTTGTCGACGTCCACGCCGAGGTTCCTGGCGTATGTGGGGTCAAGGGCGTGCTCAGCATCTATAAAGGCGGCTGTGCCGCCCTGTTTCTGCGCCTCGGCTATTATGTGAAGTGCAAGCGTCGTCTTGCCCGAAGCCTCGGGTCCGTAAATCTCCGTTATCCTGCCCTTGGGTATGCCGCCTATCCCGAGCGCGTAGTCGAGCGAAATGCTGCCCGTGGAGATCACGGGGATCTTCTCCACCGCCTTGTCGCCCAGGCGAATGAGGTAGCCCTTGCCGAACTGCTTATCTATCGCCTCTCGAACAAGCTCGATAGGCGTTATCTCTTTCTCCCCCTTCTTCGCCATAGCGCCTCCCCGCTTTTCTTTTTACTCCCCCAGCCTGAAGCGTTCGATCACTTCGTAGATCGAGCCCTGTGGCGTCAACGTGCTTTTAAATAAGATAACCTCGTCCGCCACGAACTCCAAGGGTTTTACGGAAAGCTTTTTCATGGCGGCAAGGAGCTGCCCGGTGTGGGCGGGCGATTTGACGCGACCGATGGTCAGGTGTGGGGAGAAGTTTTTGTCCTCCGGCGGCAGCCCGACCTCGCGGCAGGACCGTTCGATGACGTCGTGCATCTGGCAGAGCTCGTTCAGGTCGCCCTCCACGCCGACCCAGACGACCCTGGGCGATCTTCCGCCGAAGGTTCCCAGCCTGGCGAGGCGAAGCCTTGCCGGCGCAAGCTCGGAAAGGCGGGGCGCGACAAGCGCCATAAGCTCGCCCAAAAGCCTAAACGACACCTCCCCCAAAAAGCGCAGCGTGAGGTGGATGTTCTTTGGCGCAACCCATCGAACCCTGGCGGGGACAGCGGAAAGGGGCTTTATGAGCTCCCCGTTTATCCACCCGCGGACGCCGTCGGGCAGCTCGATGGCGAAGAAGGCTCGAACTCTGTCTACGCCAGCGCTCATACCCACTCGCCCCCGTCCTCGAAAGGATATTCCTCGACCCTGCCGAAGGCGACCTCCGCCCACAGGATGTTGAGCGCAGCCGTTGCGGTCCTTGTGCGCACGGCGTTCCTGCCGCCCGTCAGGTGGTATCTCCTGCACAGGGTTCGGCTCGGCGTCGAGAGGGATATATACACAAGCCCCACGGGTTTTTGGGGTGTTCCGCCGCCGGGACCGGCGATGCCCGTTATGCCTATCCCGTAGGTTGCGCCGAACCTCCTTCGCACCCCTTCGGACATCTGCGTCGCCACCTGAGAGCTTACGGCGCCGTGCTCCTCAAGCGTGCTGCGCGAAACGCCCAAAAGTGTCTCTTTGGCTTCGTTTGCGTACGACACGACCCCGCCGAGGAAGTAGTCGGAGCTTCCGGGGATGTCGACTATGCGCGAGGCAAGCATGCCCCCCGTGCACGATTCGGCGGTTGCAACAGTTTCACCCCTTTCGCGCAGGAGCTCGCCCAAAACCGCCTCAAGCGGCTCGCCATCCCTGCGGGTGAAGGTGTATTTCTCAAGCTTTGGCGAAAGGGTTTTCTCTGCGGCGGCCAGGGCTTCGTCATCCGGTGCGGTGATGAAGACGTCGACGCCGCGAAGGGAGGGGTAGTACGCCACTTCCACGCCTTCGGGCAGCCGCATCGCCGCCACCCACTCCTCGATTCGCGACTCGGGCACGCCCACCGTCCTGAAGACCGCGTTTGGGATTGGCTGCAGCGCAGCTTCGCGGCGCAGGATCGCCTCGGCGGTGCGAAAAACCGCCTCCATCTCGCGCGGTGGACCGGGAAGGAGGAACACAAGCTTCCCCTCGTCGGTTTTGATGAATATTCCGGGCGCTGTGCCCTCGGGGTTGTCCATCGGCACCGCGCCCTGCGGCAGGTAAGCCTGAGCGAGGTTCGACTCCGGCATCTCGATGCCGCGGGCGGCGAAGAAGTCCTTTATTTTCTTGGCTATCCTCTGGTCGAAGACGAGCTTCCTCCCCAAAAACCTCGCCAGCCCTCGCCGCGTGGAGTCGTCGGGCGTTGGTCCAAGCCCGCCCGTGGAGAAGACGACCTGCGCACGCTGAACCGCATCGCCGAAAGCCGCACAAACCCACTCCTCCGTGTCGGGAACGGTGCAGTGGTGGATCACCCTGACGCCAAGCAGGAAAAGCCTTTTCGCAAGCCAGGCGAAGTTGGTGTCGACTATTCGCCCGCGCAAAAGCTCGTCGCCTATCGATATCACGGCGCCTGTGAGCATCGCAGCCCTCCGCATCAGATCCTAAGCAGGTACCTTGCTATCCAAAGCCCGATGTTGGCGTATACCCCCGAGACGACGTCGTCGAGCAGCACCCCCCATCCGCCCCCAAGCCTTTCCGCCGCGCCGGCAGGGGGGATCTTGACGACGTCGTAAAGCCTGAAAAGGAAAAAACCCAGCGCAAAAAGCCTCCAGTCCTTGGGCATACCGATGTAGGTTATCGCTGTTCCCACAGCTTCGTCGAGGACTATTTGTTTGGCGTCGGTCTTTCCGAAAAGCCTTTCGCCTCCGCCGCAAAGCACGCCTGCCACAGGTATCGCCAGGACCGTCCCAAGGACGTACCAAGGGGACTTTGTTGGCAGGATGAACCACACGAGCAAAGCCGCCCCGGCGCTGCCAACGCTGCCTGAGGCGAAGGAGAAGTAACCAAGCCCAAAGAAGGTGGCGAAGAGTTTGTGCAAAAAGCTCATCTACCCAGTAAACTTTATGGCTCTGTCGAACTCCGAAGGGTTCGTCGCGGCGGCGCGACCAACCTCCTCAGTTACAAGACCCTCCTTATAAAGTCTTACTGCAGCCTGGTCGAAGGTCTGCATGCCGTACTCATCCGCGCCCCTGGCGATGAGGAGCGGTATCTCGTCGATCCTGTTTTCGATTATCGCCGACCTTATCGTCGGCGTGTTTATCATGACCTCCGCCGCAAGGACAAGCCCCTTTTTGTCGCGGCGCTTCACAAGACGCTGCGAGATTATCCCTATAAGGTTTGCCGCAAGCTGAGACCTCACCTGTTGCTGCTGTGCCTCGGGGAAGTAGGAGATAATTCTTGCTATCGTCTCCTTCACGTCGACGGTGTGGAAGGTTGAGAACACGAGGTGACCGGTCTCAGCTGCCTGCAGGACGGTGGCGATCGTGTCGACGTCCCTCATCTCGCCCACCATGATGACGTCGGGGTCCTCCCTGAGGGCGGCGCGTAGGGCGGTGAGGAAGTTCGGGGTATCGACCCCAACCTCGCGCTGATGTATCACCGAACGCTTGTCCTCGTAGATGAACTCGATGGGATCCTCGATGGTTATAATATGGCACTTTCTGTTCTGGTTTATGAACTCGAGCGTTGCGGCAAGCGTTGTGGTTTTTCCCGAGCCGGTGATGCCCGTAACGAGCACAAGCCCACGGGGTCTGCGGGCCAAAAGCTTCATAACGCCCGGAACGCGCAGCTCCTCGAGGGTGGGGATCGTAAGCGGGATGTATCTCATCGCTATCGCGTACTCCTCGCGGGAGCGGTAGATGTTCACCCTAAAGCGCGCCTTGCCGGGGATGGTGTAGGTTGTGTCGATTTCGGTGAAGGACCGCAGGTGTTTTCCCTTCGCCTGCGCCAGGAGCCCGAAGACGAGGTTCGTCACGTCGTCGGAACGGAGGGGAGGACCCTTGACCACGTAGAGGTCGCCGTACATCCTTATTATCGGTGGGCTGCCGACCTTGAAGTGGATGTCGGAAGCGCCGCGCTCAATCGCCCTCAAGAAGAACTTGTCCAGGTTCATACTCCCTCCGCGTTTGCTTCCCCCACTCCGATTTCTAATTTATCACCTCCGCGCGCTCGGCAAAAGAATTTAATCAAAGCCGCCTCGATGTCAAAAAACTCCTCGACAGACGGCGTGCGGTAGCCTATTTATTATTTGTGTGATGCGGTTTGTCTCCACAGCGCTTGTTTTGCTCTTGCTTTTCTGCGCGTTTGACGACGCCTACGGCGCCCGTCGTCGCAGGAGGAGGAGGGTCAAAAAGCCCGCGGCGGCGCGGAAGGTCGAGGAGAGGAAGCCGAAAGGCGAGGCACCGGCGAAGAAACCCACCCCCACCGCGGATGCCCGGGCGCTTCTTTCGCAGGCAGATTCGCTTGTTGCGGCGGGGGATACATCGGCTGCCCTCGGGCTCTGGCTCTTGATCCTGCGAGCTGATGGCGGCGACTCAGCCCGTATCGTCGCCGCAGCCAAGGCGGGGGATGTAT
>CBEVQY010000013.1:0-61986 GCA_965552135.1 uncultured bacterium
TCTGTTAAGAATTTTCCAGAGTTTACTCACATTTTCAAGCAACTCCTCACCAACAGAACCCAGATAGCCACAGTCGGGGTCCAGGAGGGGATTGCACTCCCAGGAGCCGCCGCCACCACCGCCGCCACCACCCCCACCGCCAATGGCGGTAACCCAAACCTCGGTGACGCCGCTGGGGCAGGTCCAGGTGTAGGTCCCTGGCGTGTCGAAGATCTGCCTCGACGACGACCCCCCACCGCCCACAAGATCAGACAGCGTCACTGGCGCCCCGCCGCTGGCGTTGGCGTCGCGGAAAACGAGGTTGTCGGAGCCGTCCTGGCAGATGTACACGTCCCGATCGCCGACGAACAAAGTATCCCTGAACATCGACGGGCTGTAGGAATACACCCCCCATCTTCCTGGGATATCGGTGTACATAGCCGAGTCGGCGGACAAGCGCTGCCCAGCCTCTGCGATAAGCGCGGCACCGTCGCCCTCACCAACCAAACGGGCAACCACAGCGGCGTTCCAGCCATCAGAACCGTTGCCGGCAACAGCCAAAAGCCCGCCAGAGCCGCCGAAACCAACCGAATCCCTCCCCCCGCTTATCCACACCGAGAACGCCTTTGCCCGCGACGAATCGACCCAGACAAGCCCAAAACGGCTGCCCACAAACGCCCCGCTGTCCGGCACAGAAGCCAAAACGGTGAGCTTGCTCTCCGGCGCAGACGTCCCTATGCCGACGTTGCCGGCAGGGAGCAGGTAGACGTTATCGCCGGATACCCCCCAATCCCCGTCGGCGGAGAGCGTTCCGGCAGTCCAAAAGCTCCCGTTCCACAAAAGGACGTTGCCAACCTCGACGCCGGAGAGGCTGACATCGCCGAGGTCGGCGATGGAGTTGTCGGCAAGGGAATCCTCGCGAACCGGTAAGAAGACCGAAAGCGTTTCGCCGGCGGTTTGAGCGAGTCGCAGTGTGTCGCCCGCGCCGAAGGTGAGGGAAACGACTCTGCCGGCGCTTGCCGCAGAATCGGCAACCTGCGCCCTGAAGGAGTAAGGCGACGCAGTAAGGGGAACCCTGGGAGTGAGGACCACCGAATCCACAACGATCTCGAGGTAATAGCCCTCGTCGAAGGGGAGCGCAAGAGGAACGGAATCCCCGAGGACCACGGAGAAGAGCCCGTGGGAGACATACACCGCGGGGTGAGGCTCAACCCAAAGCGGCGAGCCACCGGCAGGAACATCGTAAATGCGGAACTCCATCGGATAAACGCCGTTTAGCGCAACGCCCGAAGGATCCACAAGCTTGCCCTGATAGGTCATCCGCGCAGGAATCGCCAAAACCGAGGAGAAGATCGCGAGGAAAGCAAAAACACCCCTTCTCACGACGTTCCCTCCTTTCGGATTAAACCTTAAACTAAAAAAATTAGCTTCCCTCCTTCGGTAAGGAAAACGAATTTTGCGCGCCCCCGCGGACCCGAGGCGAAAGGTGAGAAAGTCCCCCTTGCAAAAAACAAACTCCTTATCTCTTGACTTTCGTTCTTGGAAGCGTAAGTTATTTAATTAAACGCAAACGCGGAGGTGTGCCAAGGTGCTCGACAAGGAGAAGAAGCAGGAGATCATCAGGCGCTTTGCGAGATGGGGGAGGGACGTAGGCT
This sequence comes from uncultured bacterium, assembly GCA_965552135.1. Taxonomy (GTDB): domain Bacteria; phylum UBP14; class UBA6098; order B30-G16; family B30-G16; genus CBEVQY01. Next base: position 1,635 of record CBEVQY010000013.1, read on the forward strand.
CTCCCGAGGTCCAGGTTGCGCTTTTGACGGAGCGGATAAAGCAGCTTACCGAGCACTTCGCCAGACATCCTAAGGACACGAACTCCAAGCGCGGTTTTATGATCCTCATCGGTCGCAGGAAGAGGCTTCTCAACTACCTGCGCCGAAAAGACTACAACCGCTACAAGAAGCTCATAGCAGAGCTTGGCTTGAGGAAGTAGGCAGCATTTAGGGGGTGTGTGTTGAGAGCGGAGGCAGAAATCTGCGGCAAGAAGCTTGTAGTCGAGACGGGGAGCATAGCGCGTCAGGCGGACGGCGCCGTGTGGGTCCAGATGGACGGCACCGTCGTCTTGGTCACCGTTGTCTCTGCGCGGGAACCCCAGCCGTATCAGGGCTTCTTCCCTCTCACCGTCGATTACCGAGAGCGGGCGTACGCCGCCGGGAAGATCCCCGGCGGCTTTTTTAAGCGCGAGGGCAAACCCTACGACCACGAAATACTTCGCTCAAGGCTCATCGACCGACCCCTGCGACCAATGTTCCCCGACGACTACAACTACGAAACCCAGGTCCTCGCCCTCGTCACATCGTACGACCAGCAAAACGACCCGGACGTTCTGGGCATATTCGGGGCATCAGCGGCGATAGCCGTGTCGGATATCCCCCTCAAGCGCTACTTCGGCGCCGTGAGGGTAGCCTACATCGACGGCGAATACGTTGTAAACCCCACCGTTGCGGAGCGCGATGCGTCGCAGCTCGACCTCGTCGTCGCAGGCACCGGCGACGACATCGTGATGGTGGAGGGCGGAGCGTACGAAGTGCCCGAAGATATCCTGCTTGGAGCGCTTAAGGCGGCTATGCCGGCGCTCAAGGCGCAGGTGGAGTTCCAGCTGGAGCTTGCGGAGAGGTTCGGCAAGCCGAAGCGCAGCTACGAACCCCTCGTCCTGCCCGACGAGATCCGCGCCGCGGTGGAGGAGCTTGCGGCGGAGCGGATGAACGAGGTCGTCCGCATCCCCGGCAAGCTCGAGCGCAACAGGGCGCGCAAAAGACTCGCGGATGAGGTCAAGGAAAGGCTTGCCGAAAGGTTCCCCGGCGCAGAGCCGCTTATAGAACTTGCCCTCGACGAGCTTGAGGGACGCCTCATGCGAAGGATGATCGTCGTCGAGGGGAGGCGAACCGACGGCAGAGACTACACCTCGATAAGACCGATAGACATAAAGGTAGGCGTTCTGCCCCGCGCCCACGGCTCAGCTCTCTTCACACGCGGAGAAACACAGGCGCTTGCGGCGCTTACGCTCGGCACGAAGATCGACGAACAGAAGATCGAAGACCTCGAGGGAGAGTCGTGGCAGTGCTTCATCCACCACTTAAAATTCCCCCCGGTTTAGGTGGGGGTGATAAGGCCGCTTCGTGGTCCTGGCAGGCGCGAGATCGGACACGGCTACCTCGCCGAAAGGGCTCTTTCGCCCGTGGTGCCCGACGAAGCATCCTTCCCCTACACAATACGCATCGTCTCCGACATCCTCGAGTCGAACGGTTCGTCGTCGATGGCGACGGTTTGCGCGGCAAGCCTCGCCCTCATGGACGCAGGCGTGCCAGTCAAAACCGCCGTGGCGGGAATAGCAATGGGGCTTATCAAGGACGACGAAAACTTCGTCGTCCTCTCCGACATAATCGGCGCCGAGGACCACCACGGCGACATGGACTTCAAGGTCGCCGGCACGAAGGACGGCATAACCGCCTTCCAGATGGACGTCAAAGTCCCTGGGATACCGTTTTCGGTTATGGAGCAGGCGCTTGCGCAGGCGAAGCGCGGCAGGGACTTCATCCTCGAGAAGATGAACGCCGTTCTGCCAGAACCGCGTAAGGAACTCTCGCCCTACGCCCCGAGGATAACAATAATCCAGATAAGCCCCGACAAGATAGGCGACGTGATAGGCACGGGCGGCAAGATCATACGAAGCATCCAGGAGCAGACCGACACGACGATAGCCATCGAGCCCGACGGCGCTGTGTTCATATCGGCGCACTCGGTCGAGGGAATGGAGGCGGCGATACGGATGATAAAGGAGATCGCCGCCGAGCCCGAGGTCGGTCAGATCTACGAGGGAACCGTCACCCGCGTCACCCCGTTCGGCGCAATAGTGAGGATCACCCCTTCCGTGGAGGGGCTCCTGCACATATCGGAGATCGACAACAGACGCATCTCCCGGGTCGAGGAGGTGCTGAGCGTCGGCGACAAGATCAAGGTGAAGGTCATCTCAGTCGACAGCGAGACGGGCAAGATAAGGCTTTCGCGCAAAGCGCTTTTAAAGCCCGAGGGTCATCGCGACACAGGGCGCAGAGGCGGTCACCGAAGAAGGTAAATAAGGAGGTCTTTCCATGTACGCCGTCGTCGAGATAAAAGGGCTGCAGTTTAAAGTTGAGCCCGGGATGAAGCTTTGGGTCCCCTACATGGGCGACAAGGAGGTGGGCGAGGAGGTTGAGTTCACCGACGTTCTGCTCGTTGCCGACGGCGACGACATAAAAGTCGGTCAGCCCACCGTCGAGGGCGCATCGGTGAAGGCAAAGATCCTGGAGCACGCCAAAGACGCAAAGATAATCGTCTTCCGCAAGCGCCGCCGCAAAGGATTCCACAAGAAAAAAGGTCACCGACAGCGCTACTCGATAATCCAGGTCGAGGATATAAGGCTAACCTAAAAGCAGGGAGCGCGGAAAACGATGAGGAAAGCCTCCTTCTTTGTGCTTTTTTGGGTTGCTCTAAGCTCCTCGTGGGAGTATTGGGTGCCCTACTGCAACACGCTCCACATCCCCGGCGAAATGCACTGGCACTCCCGGCTCTCCATTTGCGCCCTTTGGGACAGCACCAACGTAAACGTCACAGGCTTTATCGATACCCTCCTCAACGGCGGAGAATGCTTCACCCTCTCGGACTTTTCGGCATGCGGAACGCGCATACAAACCTCCAAGCCCGTCCGCGCAGTCTACAGCATAAAGATAGTCACGCCAACAGAGTACGAGCCGACGGAATACGCCTACTGCCTCCTGCCCTCCGAGCTTTTGGGAACGGAATACTACGTCGCCTCGCTCTACACCCCCGCATCCTCCGACGAGTACGTAGGCTTTGTTTCGACCGCCGACGGCAACGACATATACGTCAACGGCGTTCTCCGCGGGACTTACGGCGCCGGCGAGTGCGACACAATACATTTTTCTTCGGATGTGGTGCACATCACCTCGACAAGCCCCATCGCCGTTGTGCACATTTGCGCCCGCACGAGCAACCACGACGCCTTCTTCGGATACTCCCTTCTGCCAACGGAGTTTTGGGGCACCGTTTACATAAGCGCCCCCTTCCCCGCGCTTTGGGGAACGGGCTACATATCGCCAACCGACTCATCGCGGCTCATAGTAACCGCACTCTCGGACGGAACGAACGTCTCAGTCGCCGGAATACCCTACACCCTCGATGCCGGCGACAAGCTCGTTGTACCAATATCGGGGCTTATCTCCACGCCGCTTGATATAGTTGCCGATTCGCCGGTTCAGGTGGTCAGGTTCTTCTGGATCATCGCAACGGACCCCTGGGGCTCGCACCCGAGGCGCTGGTACGAGACGGCTACGCTTATAGCCTCGGAGCGCGCAAACACAAAGTGCGGATACATAAGCTCCCTACCCTCATCGCACCACGGAGGCGCAAAGATGTGGTACACGATCACGTCCATTGTGGACAGCAACCGCGTCAGAATCGACGTTGGGTTCGACGGTACTGTAGAGCTCGATACGATCCTCGACTCGCTTGCCACCCTCGTCCTGCACGACACAACATCCCTGCTTCCGGGGTGCGAGTCACAGTCCTCGCGCGTCGAGGCAGAAAAGCCGATCCAGCTTATCTACAACAGGCGCGGCTGGTGGACCGACCACATAGAGGCTCACGAAGACTACACCTTCTTCGTTCCGTCGCCGTGCGAGCCTGTAGACGCTATGTACATCTGCCCGCCGCCTGGGGTCTTCTCAAGCTGCGTGCCTCAGGAGGCTATCTTCGCGCTCTACCCCCCGTCGGGAACCGACTTGGACACCACGCGCACTTACTTCACCGTCATAATATCCCATCCCGGCGGCACCGCCGACACGATGACGCTATTCGAACCCACCGACCACCTAAGCTTCGTCAGAAGCGACACGATGTGGTTCGCAACGGCGTTCATCGAAGCCGCAAACGGCGACACCGTATTCATAAGACTCGACTCAGTCTACACAACCGACGGATGCATAACGGTATTCGGGGAATAACCAAAGAGACAGGGGGTATGCCATGCGAAGACTTTTGCCGTGCGTTTTTGCGTTCGTCTTTGCGCTTTGGGCGCAGGGAGAGCTCGTTGTGAACGAAATAATGTATAACCCGCCGGGGATCGACCAGGAATGGGTTGAGCTTTACAACATAACCGACGGCGATGTTGTCCTCGACTCCACCTGGATTTTGACCGACGGCGAGGGGAGATTCAACTTCCCTGGGTTCACCGTTCCGGCCGGCGGCTTTGTGACCGTCATCGTCGACACCTACTGGTCGGGCGACACGGTGGTTCCCTTCGAGCCCGATATCGATGCCACAGGTCACGGCATTAAACTTGCCAACGGCGGCGACGATGTGATCCTGCTCCACATCGTTGACGGAGACACCGTCGTCGTCGACTCGGTCACATACAGCCCCGACTGGGCACCGGAGTCGAACAGCGGTGGCTCGAGCCTTGAGCGAATCGACCCCTACGGGGATTCCAACGACCCCTCCAACTGGCAGGCGAGCGCAGTCCCTGGCGGCACGCCGGGCGCGCCCAACAAAGTAGCCGAAAAGAGCCTTCGCCCAAAGCTCGTATCGCTCCGCGCGGCGCCAAACCCGTTCAACTGCAGATGCGTCATAACCGCAGCCACAAGCGAGCCTGCCACGATCACGATAACAGATATCCGTGGGCGCGTCGTGTGTCGCTGGAGCATCCCCAGCGGAACGAACCAGATAACCTGGTCGCCCAACGTGCCCTCTGGAGTATACGTGGTTACGGCAGCTGCCGGCGGCGCGAAAACAAACGTCAGGGTGCTTTTGGTGAGGTAGCTCTCAGGGCGGGACTTCGCTCCCGGGCGCGCTCAGGGGAACAGAATATCTGCGATGTGGCTGTGCCCGGTAGACGGTCGGCCTGTTAACATCCCGATTTCTGCCGCACAAAGAAAGGCCCCGCTAACCGTCGCTGGCGGAATGCGCTGCTGCTCCACCTTTCGCTCTCGCTCCGACCGATTTACAAGAAGGCGAGCTCGCGCCCCCTCATTGCCCCAGCAGGCAATCCCCGCCCCTACAGGAGATAGGGCGAAGATATCTCACCCCGCCGAACGCCGCTCAAAATCTGCAATCCGCACAAGCTCGCGCTCCAACATCCCGAAGACGACCTCGTAGAACCCCTCGGGCTGGGATATCGGGTCGGGGATCTCTTCGCCTCTGCCGTCGCGTCCGTACTCGGTTATGAGGAACGCCTTTTCTGCGGCATCGGGACCGATGTTTTCCTCGATCCAATCGATATGAGCGCGTTCCATAACGAGGATGAGGTCGGCGTCTTTCGCGGCATCGGGAGTGAGGGGCTGGGCGCGGTGGTCGCTTATGTCGATTCCGGCACTGCGGCACACCTGTTGCGCCTGCGGCGTCGGCGGCGCGCCGTCGAGGTCGAGAACGCCGTACGAGGCGAAGGTGTAGTCCAACCCGCGCTCGCCGAAAACCCTGCGGGCAATGCCCTCAGCCATAGGGCTGCGACAGCGGTTGCCCGTGCAGACGAAGATTATGTGCTTACGAGTCGACATCGCCACCGCCCGAAAAATACCTCTCGATCTCGGCGAAGGCGGCAAGCGTCTTTTGTGCCTCCTCCTCGTCGACCTTCGATATGGCAAAGCCAGCGTGAACTATGACCATGTCGCCCACCTTCGCGTCGGGCAGCGTCATTATGCTCGCCCGCTTGCGAACGCCGCCGTAGTCCACAACCGCCATATCGCCGTCTATCTCAACTATCCGACCGGGAACGGCAAGACACATCGCACCCCCCTTTTTGCGGTAAATATACGCCAACACGCTCTCAGCGCAAGACGGAGCGAGTCAAAGCGGTTGCGAAAATGACTCGAGCAGCAAATTTTAAGTCCGTGAGGCTTCTTTTCGTAAACACAGTCAAGGAGGGCGTTTGGGGCGGAGTTGAGAGCTGGATGCTGCGCGTCGGTTCGTTCCTGCGGAGGCGGGGGCACACCGTAGCCTTCGCGGGAAAACGCGGGGGGATCTTCCTGAACAGACTTTCCGCAGAGGGCTTCACGACGGTATCCATATCGCCTCGGTGCGATGTTTCGCCGGCATCGATAGCCAAGCTCGCGCTGCACATAAAAAGGCAGCGCTTCGACGCCATCGTCGTGAACACCAATCGTGATCTCCGCATCGGCGGCATCGCCGCAAGGCTTGTGAAGCCACGCCCCGTTGTGATAAACCGCCGCGGGCTGCCGGCGTTCAGAAGAAGGCTGCGGCACAGACTCTCCGCAGCGCTCGCCGATCTCTTCCTCGTCCCATCCCTCGACCTCAAGCGCGCACTCCTAGGCTTCGGATGGATCGACGAGGAACGGATAGCCGTCATACCGAACTTCGTCAGCGTCTCCGAGGTTCGGAGCCTGGCGCAACAGCCGCCGCCGATAGAGCTCGGAGACGATGCGCCCATCATCGGGACGGTCGCGAACCTCGTGGGGCAAAAGGACATCCCGACCCTCCTTCGCGCGCTTGCGGCGCTTGCGGAGGACGGCGTGGACTTTCGCGCCGTCGTCGTTGGCGAAGGTCCGCTGCGCAAAACGCTCCAATGCCTCGCGCACAGCCTCGGACTGGACGAAAAGATCACCTGGACGGGATTCCTCGAAAACTCCTTCCCCCTGGTGCGCAGGTTCGATATATTCGTTCTCACCTCGCGCTTTGAGCCCTTTGGTCAGGTTCTGGTCGAGGCAGCGGCGCTGGGGGTCCCCATCGTGGCAAGCGCCGTCGGCGGCGTGCCCGAAGTGGTGGAAGATGGACGAAACGGAATCCTCGTCGCGCCGGGAAAACCAAAAGCCTTCGCAGAGGCAATAAAAAGGCTTATTGAGGATCCAGACCTCAGGAGGTCGATGGGGGAGGCAGGGCTTAGGGTATCGGCGAAGTTCGACGAGGCACAAATAGCGCCAAAACTCGAGAAGTTCTTCGAGGAAGCCGTTTCGGGGCGATGGTCAGGGCGTTAAAAAGGCTCGAGGTGACCGGACGGTCGATGCTTGTGAAGCTTCTTTCTGCACTCTTTGCGCCCAAAACCGTCCTTCGAAGGGTACCCGAGGGCGAAAAGCTTTCTCGCGTGCTCGTCCTCAGGCAGGATAAGCTGGGCGATATGGTCGTCACGCTTCCTGCGCTGAGAGGGCTCAGGGACGCGTTCGACGGAGCGGAGATCGCGGTCGTCGCGTCGACGAAGAACGAGGTGATACTAAAACACGAGGAGGGCTTCGTCAAGATAACCTACGCCAAGGCGCCCTGGCGTTTTGTGGCTTCGCTTTTGCGGGCAAGGCGCTTCCGCCCCGATGCGGTCGTCGACCTGCAGCTCAAGGGGTCAGCGACGTCCCTCCTCTACGCGCTTTTTTGCGGCGCCAGGTGGCGCATCCGGGCGAGGTGGGAAAGGACGCTTCCGTTCAACGTCCAGGTCGAGCTTTCGGGAAACGAGCACGCCGTCGAGGCTGCGGCGAAGGTGATTTCTGCCCTCGGGGTCGAGATCGACCCTGCGAGGCTCGACGGCGCGGTGAAGCTTGGCGCCTCCGAGATCGCATTCGCGCAGAAGTTCTGGTCGATCTCGGGCGTTGACCCCAAAGGGTGCGTTGCCGTCAACGTCTCCGCGGGCGCGAAGTCGCGAATGTGGGGAGAGCACAAGTTCGTGGCGCTTTGCTCGCACATCGCAAGGCGCGGACTCACACCACTCGTGATCTACTCCCCAGCCGATGCGCAGCTTGCGCGGGGCATCGCAGGCGCATCGGGCGCAAAGCTTGCGCCACAAACGCCAACCGTCCTCCACGCCGCAGCGATAATTCAGAAAACGAAGATGCTCATATCGCCCGACACATCCCTCGTCCACATCGCCGCCGGATTCGGCGTGCCCGTAATAGGGCTCTACCCAAAGGGCGAAATGAACCTGATCCGCTGGCGACCATGGGGGGTCGAAAGCTTCACGCTCCAGTCGAACGACCCAAACTCGATAGAAGATATACCAGTGCAAGAGGTGATCGCAGCCTTCGACGAGATGATGCGCAGGACCAAGCTATGAAACCTCTTCTGAGCGAAAGGGAGCGTTTGCGGGAGTTTCCGATCACAGGCAGGCTCTGCTACCTAAACAGCGCCGGGACGGGGATAGTGCCCCAAAGCGCGCTTGAGGAGATGAGGAATTTCCTTCGCCGCTACGAGGGCGAGGGGATACGGCACATCCCAAAAACCTTTGAGGTTTTGTCGCAGCTGCGCGAGCTTTTGGGAAGGCTTTTGGGAGCAAACCCCAAAAGGCTTGCGCTCACCTTCAACACCTCGCACGGACTCTGCATCGCCGCCTTTGGGCTACCGCTTGCGGAGGACGACGTTGTAGTCGTCGGCGCGGATGAGTTCCCCGCCAACTTCTACCCGTGGCAGATGCAGCGTCGCCGCGGGGCGCGCGTGGTGGTCGCGAAGGAACCGAAACCCGAAGCCCTCTCTGTGGACGGCGCGAAGGTCATAGCCATCTCCTGGGTGCGGTACTTCGACGGTCTTCGCTACGATCTGAGCCGCTGCGCCGAAATCGCTCACAAGCGCCGCGCGATCCTCTGCGTCGACGGTATCCAGGGCGCGGGCGCGCTTGAGATCAACTTCGAGGCATCCGGCGTGGACGTGTTCGCGGCGGGCGGGCAGAAGTGGATGCTTTCGCCCTACGGAACAGGGGTGCTCTACGTCCGCGAGGGGGTCGAGCTTGAGCCGACCTTCTCCGGATGGCTCGCGAGGTTCTACGACGGCGACTTCTCGTCGCTGCGCCAGTACGACCGCCCCCTGCCGGATAACTGCTCCGCATTCGAACTCGGAACGCTGCCGTACCACAACCTGTGGGCGATGCGACGCTCCACAGAGCTCCTGCTCCAACTCGGTCCCGCAGCCGTCGAGGAATACGTCGTCGGCTTGGCGCAAAGCTTTGCCCGCATGCTCGAGGAGCAGGGCTTTCGCCTCGCCGTGCCGGCGCGGGAGGTTAGGTCGGGCATAGTCGCCGCAGTCGTCCCGAAGCCAGAGGAGGCTTATCAAAGGCTTGCGCAACGGGGGATCATCTGCGCCCAAAGGGAGGGGCTTTTGAGGTTCTCGTTTCACATTTACAACACCCCTGCCGACGCAGAGCGCGCAGCGAAAGCTCTGAAGGAGGTCGCAAGTTGAGCTTGCCGAAGTTCTTTCTGGCGTCGTCGTCGCCGCGGCGCAGAGAGCTTTTGCGAAGAGTCGGGTTCAGGTTCGAGATCGTCGACCGCGAACCCCTCGACGAAACATCCTTTCCAAAAGCTGATCCCAAAGCCTTCGCAGAGCGCCTTGCCGTCGAAAAAGCCCTCCGGGCAAAGATCCCCGAAAACGAAAGGGGGATAGTCCTTGCGTTCGACACGATAGTCTACATCGACGGTGAGATTTTGGGCAAGCCCCGCGACGAGGCTGAGGCGAAGCGCTTTTTGGCGCGCCTTTCGGGAAGATGGCACACCGTATTTACGGGCGTTGCGGCGCGCAGAATCCCCGAGGGTGAGTTCGCCTCGGCTGTCGAAAGAACCGAGGTCCTTTTCTCAAAGCTCTCGCAGGCGGAGATCGACGCCTACGTCGCCTCCGGCGAGCCCTTAGACAAAGCCGGCGCATACGGAATACAAAGGCTTGGCGCGCTTTTGGTGGCAAAGGTCGACGGATGCTTTTACAACGTGGTGGGCTTGCCCCTTTTATGCTTGACGAAAGTGCTGGAGAAACTTAACGTTAAGCGGTTGGAGCTGCTCGTCAACCTGCGACCGGAGGCTTTTGGTGCGTGAGCTTGGCGAATACCTCCGCCAGATGCGCCAGAACCGCGGCGTCTCGCTCGAGGAGGTTGCGGAGGCAACGAAGATAAACCTAAAATACCTCCGCGCCCTCGAGGAGGGGGAGTACGACATCCTGCCGCCCGAGGTTTACGTCCGCGGCTTCCTCGCCGCCTACGCCGACTACCTGGGCATAGACCCCGAGGAACTCTACGCCCGCTACGAGGCAGACCTCCCCAAGCGCCGTCGCCGCACGATCGCACCCAAGCCCGCAGCCTACGAAGAGTCCGCAAGGGTTAAGCCGAGCATCGGCGAGCTCTGGCAGTCGGCGAAGGCTATTCCCGTGGTGGTCTACGTCATAGCCGCGGTCGTTATAGTGGTCGGCGTTGTGCTTGTGGCTTCGCTTGGCGGTGGTGGCTCGCCGCCCGAGACCGTCACGGAAGCCGTCTTGGGCGACACAACCCTCCAGCGCGCCGCTGCAGCACCCCTCGACGAAGACATCGCACAGGAAATCCGAATAACGATCGACACCGTAAACGCAGCGCAGGCGCTGTCCATCGCAGAGTCGCTGACCTTCGTCGTAAGGGCGCGGGAGCCCGTGAACATCTACGTCGAGATCGACCACATCCACAGAGCCTTCAAGGGGATGATGTATCGCGGTCAGCGCAAAGTCTGGCGGGTGAAGAACTCCCTCTACTTCGAGGTGAGCAACCCCTCCGCGCTCAGGATATCGGTGAACGGCTTCGACCTCGCCCCCATAGAGGTCCGCCACCCGCAGGCGATAGAGATAAACAGGCAGAACGTTCTGCAGTACATAGCGGGGTATCAGCCCCCTCCGCCCGGCGTGAGTTCTGCGTACGGTCAGCGCATCGAAAGCGGCGTCGACACCGTTTTGGGTCCGCCGCCGGAGATCGTTCGCCATCGCCGCCGACCCGCAAAAGCCGATACGGCAAAGACCCAGCCGAAGATAAAGCCTCCGCGGCTGCGACTGCGACCCAAAAACCAGTAAGGGGGAACTTATGCAACGGCAGCTTGCCTTCGCGATGCTTTTGGCGTCATTTGCATGGGGGAGGGCGTACGTCGTGGGCGGCGCAGCTATGCCACAACGAAAATGTACTCGATGCGCACTCTGGAGCATATCCACAACGCTCTCCTCCGCGTCGGTTTCGTCGCAGCTGGCGTTCAGATACTGCGCCCTCGAAATCTACGTAGGCGCAACTGCATCGGGCACAAGCGACACCCTCTGGGCTACCGCCGAAAAATACAAAACCTACGCCGACACCCTCCAATACCTCGCCGAAGCCGACTCCTACTCCCTCGACCTCAAGACGTACCTAATCCAGCCCGAGGTGGGGGTAAGGCTATACCTCCTGCCGAGATCGAACGCGACGCCGTACCTGAACATCGGGGCTTTCTGGGTGATCCCGATTCTTTCCGGAAGTTACAGCGAAACCTTTATCCACTACGACAGCACCGGCGCGATTATAAGATACACGCAGAACACCTCCGAGGGTGAGCCCGAGGTCTCCATCTCGGGGCTTTACGAGATAGGCTTTCATCTGGGCGTTGGGGCGCAGTACAGCCCGAGCGAGCATTTCGCCGTCTTCGGTGAGCTCGGTTTTCGCGCCATACTGGGCGGCGCGAAGGTGAAATACGACTACCTCCGCGAAATCGGCGCAGAGCGCTTTGTGAACGAAAGGCACCTTTGGAGCGGCGGCGCAAAGGCGCAGGCATTCTCAACGGCGGGATACATCGGCGTGCGGTTCTACTGGTGATCCGCTGGGCGACGCAAACCCTGCCCCAAAAGCCACATCCAACAAAGACCGGCGCGGGCTAAAGTATAAACCTCGAAAGGTCCTCGTCGGCGGCGATTGCGGCAAGCTTTTTGCGCACATAGCGCCTTGTTATCTTAAACTTCCGCGGGGCGATATCGGGCGCCTCGAAGAGGAGGTCCTCAAGGAGTGTGCTCATCGCCGTGTGGAGCCTGCGGGCGCCTATGTTCTCCGTCTTGCGGTTCACCTCGTCGGCTATGCGCGCTATCTCGTCTATCGCGCCCTCGGTGAACTCAAGCTCTATCCCCTCGGCGGCAAGGAGGGCGGTGTACTGCTTCACGAGGGAGTTTTCCGGCTCGACGAGTATGCGCCTGAAGTCGTCGACCGTAAGGGGCGAAAGCTCAACCCGTATCGGGAACCTGCCCTGCAGCTCGGGTATAAGGTCCGATGGGCTCGAGTTCGAGAAGGCGCCGGCGGCGATGAAGAGTATGTGGTCGGTCCTCACGACGCCGTATTTGGTCATAACGCTCGTTCCCTCCACGAGCGGCAGGAGGTCGCGTTGAACGCCCTCGCGCGAAACGTCGGGACCGACGCCACCCTCGGAGCCAACGATCTTGTCGATCTCGTCGATGAAGATAATGCCCGCCTCCTGCGCCCTCACCTTCGCTATCTCGACGACGCGGTCCATATCGAGCATCTTCTCGATCTCTTCCTGCAAAAGCTTCTCCTTTGCCTGCGCAACGGTCAGCCGCTGCTTCTTGCGCTGCTTTACGCCGAGCATATCGTCGAGTATCTGGAAGTTTATCCCTATCTCCTCAGCCCCCGCCTGCGATATCACCTCGAAAGTCTTAAAAGGCGACGTAGAGACGTCGATCTCGACCATCGCGTCGTCGAGGGCGCCCTGCCTGAGCTGCTCGGCGAGCTTGCTTCTGGTGCGGTAGTAGCTTTCGTCCGACGTTCGCGCCGAGGGCGGAAGGAGGGCATCGAGCAGGCGCTCGAAGACGTTTTTGCGAGCCTGATCCTCTATCTTTGCCGCCTCCTCCGCCTTCACGATGTCCACCGCAACCTGAACGAGCTCGCGAACCATGCTGTCAACATCCCTGCCGACGTAGCCCACCTCGGTGAACTTCGACGCCTCGACCTTGACGAAAGGAGCACCCGCAAGCTTCGCCAGCCTGCGCGAAATCTCCGTCTTCCCGACCCCCGTCGGACCGACCATGAGGATGTTGTTCGGCAGGATCTCGTCCCTGAGGGGCTTGGGAACGTGCGCCCTCCGCCAGCGGTTACGGAGCGCTATCGCCACGGCGCGCTTCGCCGCATCCTGACCGATGACGTACTTGTCGAGCTCCGCAACGATCTGACGCGGCGTCAACCGCATCGCCCGAAGCAAAACCTCGTCTGTTATGCCAAGATCGCTCATAGCAAACAAAAGATATTAGCCCCCACGCGCAGGTCAAGCCCGCTTTGGCGGCTAAAACTCCCGCATCGTCATAGCCGTTGCGCCAAGCTTTAGAGGGACGAAGGTCGCCGCGCCGTTGACCAAAACCAAAGCCAAAACCGAAAGAAAAACCTCCACGTCCGAAAAGCCGTAGCCGAAGCTAAGGTGTGAGGTATACCTATACGTCGGCACGGCGATTATAACAACCGTAAGCCCCACGTAGATGAGGGAAAGAAGCGCCGCTATCATCCCGCCGCCGGAGGAGGCTATGCGCATGGGGTTGAGCTCCTCGAAGTTCGGAAAGATTATCCCAAGCCCAACGTTAAGGCTGACAAGCGAAACGCTCATAAGGAAGATGCCCACGGCGGTAAGCACAACCATCTGAGGGCTTTGGGAGAGGATCCCGTTCGAGACGACGGCTATGACCTCAGCGATGACGAAAAACACCAAAAAAGCCAAGGCGAACTTCTCCCAAAAAAGCCTCTTTACCGGAAGGGGGGAGGATATTATCGACCAAAAGCTTTTGCCCTCCATGCTTATGGCAGGATAGACGAACCTCACCGAAAGGGTTGCCAGGACGTATCCGCAGAACGCGAAGTTCACAAACGAGATCACCGTTTGCCACAGGTGGCTTTCGACCTTTGTGGGTACGTAGCGCAGATTCGACAGATACACCGCAAGCAGCACCAAAAGCACGGCGAACTGCGACCACTGGTTGGGGTCCCGAACGAAGAGGCGGACGTCCTTCACCAAAAGCGCCCTCATGTCCCTCGGGAAGGGCGAGAAGATGCGCCAAAGTCTTGAGGCGACTATGGAGCGCGGCTTTCGCGCCCTGCGACCCGCAAGCATCGAAGCAGCCTCAAAGGCGGGGTAATAGAGCCTTCGGGCGAAAAGGTCGGTCAAAAACCAGCCGAAAACCGCCGACGAAAGAAGCGCAGACGTAAAGACAAAGGCGGACCGCCACTCCCCCAGCCTGACCAACCTGAGCGCCTCGGAGAACCAGATGTGGGGGAAGAAGGGATACTTGTAGCTCCCCAGCTGTCGCAGGTAGTAGTTGAGCAGGGAGAGGTCCCCCATTACGTTGAACATGAGCCCGCCCGCGAGGTTCGTTTTCACGTAGAAGAACACCAGCGCCACCGCAACGACCACAAGCGCAAGGACCGCCCTGCGCATCGAGAACCGCTTTGCCGCAAGGAAAAGGACCATCGCAAGCACAGCGCCGAGGTAAGCTGGGATCACAAGCACAGCGCCCAAAAGCACCGCCGCCCACAAAACCTGCCAGAAAGGCATCCTGTGCACAACAACGTACGCAAGCACCATAGGAAGACCAACGACCGCCGTCGCCCACGTCGAGTAGAAGAAGTTGTCCAGAAAGCGCGCCCAGAAGATCTGGTTGTGCGCAAGAGGCGTGGACATAAGGTACTCCGTCTCCGTCGAGCGGAAGAGGGTCGAAATTGAGCTCACAAGGTTGCTTATCACAAGCATCGCGAAGAAAGCCAGAAAGCCTATGGAGATGAGTCTGTCGATAAGTATGTTTCCAATGCTCTGGACGGTAACCAGATAGGCGAAAATGCGCCTGAAAAGCTCATAGGCTCCCGCAAAGAACCCTCCGAGCACAATCAAAGCCACCACAACCTTCGCCCAGTGCTCCAACCCCCTGCGAACCACAAGGCGCCAAAGGAGCTTGCGCTTCGTGTGTAGAATGAGATGTCTCAACTACCCCTCCCCCTTCACGACTCTGCCTGCGGATATGAGCCCATCCAGCGTGCTTATGCCCTTCACTCTGAGCAGGGGCACGATTTTGGCGAAGACCTTGGCCACAAGGAGCGCATCCTGGAGGGCGTTGTGGAAGTCGTCCTCGACGGTGATCCCCACGCGCCTTGCCATCGAGCGAAGCGAAAGAGAGCGCTGGTCGGGGAAGGCAACCTTAAAAAGCTTTGCCAGGTCAAGAGCCCAGTCTGCGGGCGGATCACCGCCCACAAGCTTTGCGGCAGACCACATAAACGCAAGGTCGACCGAGGGGTTTTGCCCCAAAAGCACCCTGCCGCGGGCAAGCCTGAAAAACTGCGTCATAGCGATCTCGGCGGGTGGGGCGTCCCAGAGATGGTTGCCGTCTATGCCGTGAACGCGCTTGCTTGCAGAGCGAACGATGGTGTAGGGCTGCACGGGGGTGAAGAAGTAATCGCCGTCGGGGTTTGGTCCCAGAAGCGGGATGGCGCCGACCTCGATTATCGAATCCTCACCGGGCGAAAGCCCCGTCATTTCGAAGTCGAAGGCGAGGAACCTCGTTTTCGCGATGTCGACGACCATAAGCCACCTTCCTCGCGCTTGCGCGCAGATGTGCCAACAGCCCCCGGGAGCAAAAGCTGCTCGGCAGGTGTAAAAAACTGCCTGTACGCGAGGGACGTGCTTATAAACGAAGCCAAAGCCGGCGCGCCAATGACTATGTTCATTATAACGATCTGGAACTTAGCCGCCTCAAGCGGCGACGCGCCGGCGAGTATCATCCCCACCATCGCGCCCGGCATCTGAATTATCCCCGCAACACGGACTATGTCAAGCCTCGGGATCATAGCAAGCCTCATAGCACGTTTTACCACACGAGCCACTGCGACCGAAGGCGGCTTTCCGAGGGCAAGCGCAACCTCGATGCGCTCCCTCTCGTCGTAAATCCCCTCCCTAAGCCTTATCAGCGAAACCGCAACGGCGTTCATGCTGAACCCTATGGCCATGCCGGCTATCGGGATGATGTACATCGGCTTTGGCGACACGATCCCCGCCGCAAGCAGGAAAGCCACCGTAAAGACGACCGTGACAAGCATTGCGGCGAGGCACACAAGCCGCGCCCGCGGGATAGCCTTCGCCCTGCCGCCCGCAGTAAAGGCGCCTATGAGCGTCATCGCAAGCATCATGCCCCCCGTCCAGGCAAAGCTATCCCTGGCAAATATGAACCGAAGCACAAAACCAACAAGCACAAGCTGCACGAAGGCTCTCACCGCAGCCTCGATGATATCGCGCTCAAGCTTAAGCCTTACGGCGCCCGATATCGCAAGCGCAACGGCAACAAAAGCCGACGACAAGGCTATGTCGACGTACGATATCACCTTCTCCCGTCAAGCTCACCTGCGACGAACCGCCTGACGAGCTCGTCGTCCGTGGTCCCAAGCTCCTTTGTGCTCCCTACCCAGTGAACCTTCCCGTCGTAAAGCATAGCCGCGCTGCCCTCAAATCTCATCGCCTGGGCAACGTTGTGGGTCACGCAGATTATCGAAACATCCCGAACGAGCTTGCGCAGGAGGTCCTCTATTATCCCTGTCGCCGTTGGATCGAGTGCGGATGTTGGCTCGTCCAGGAGGAGGACCTCGGGCTTTGTTGCCAGCGTTCTTGCCAGGCAAACCCGCTGCGCCTCACCCACCGAAAGCTCGTCGCTGCGCCTGAAGGCATACTCCGCGCCAAGCGCAACCGACTCAAGCAGGGCGAAAAGCTCGTCATCGCTTATGCGCGGCGCGGCAAACCTGATGTTGCCCGCAACGGTGCCGTCGAAAAGCACAGGCTTTTGGAAAACCATCCCAACCCTGCGGCGAAGAAGACGGACAGGGTAACTCCGAAGGGGCTTTCCGTCGAGCAAGATCTCGCCGCGCAAGGGATCGAGCAGGCGATTGAGCAGCCGAAGGAGGGTGGATTTGCCGCAGCCCGAAGGTCCCACAACGACGAAAAAACCGCCGGGGATCTCAAGCTCCACCCCCCTTAAAACGACCTCATCACCATAGCCCGCCCAAACGTTATGCAAAACGAAGCGGGGCATGCTCACTGCGTAGAATAATCCACAAGCTGCATGTCGGTGGAATCCTCATCGGACACCGAAACGATCCTCACGGGACCGACGCCATCGGCAAGCCACGTGCGGATCGTCGCGCCGTAGACGGAGGACTCCACGACCAAAAGCTCCCTGAAGCAGCTGAAGGTCCCCGCCGGGACCGTGACGTCCTCCTGACATTCGACCTCGCCGCTTGCCTCGACGACGAAAAACGCCGCAGTATCGCTGCAACTCCACGTGGCGCCAACCTCAGGATCCACAGGCGAAACCATAAGCTCAAGCGGAATCCCCTCCAAAAAGTAGGTCACGTAAACGAAGTAGTCGTCCTTCCTGTAGTACGCCGAGTCGTAGGTGGTGTCGCTTGTGGGGGTGAGCATCACGAACCAGTCGAGGGAGTCGTACGTGGTGACATGATCTATCGTTTGGGTTTGCGTGTACGTCGTTTCTGCTCCCGCGGTGTCGACGCTGTAGACGGAAAACGTCCAGCTGTTGCCCAGAGCGAGGGGGAAGTAGTCGTGCTCGACCTCCTCTCCCCCACCACCCTCCTCCTTCGAGCATCCCAAAAGCGCCGCAAAAGCCGCCAAAGCCACAAAAGCCCAGAAGGCGCGCCTCATAAAAGACCACCTCCTGCGTTGTTCCTTGACTGGTGAAATCTACTCCTTATATTTTCGGAAGTCAAGAGGGATGCTTGTGAGAAGGGCGCTTGTTACAGGTGGAGCGGGCTTTTTGGGATCGCATCTTGTGCGCGAGCTCGAGGCAGAAGGGGTGGAGGTGGTCGTCTTAGACGACCTCTCGAGCGGTCGAAGCGAAAACCTCTCGGGCACGAAATCCAGGCTCGTTGTGGGGAGCGTAGAGGACGACGAGCTTTTGCTTGAGTGCTCCGCAGGATGCGACACCGTCTTTCACCTCGCGGCGGTCGCCTCCGTTCCCGAGGCGGAGGAGAACCCTGCGCGCTGCAGGAGGGTCAACGTCGAGGGGACGGAGAAGGTCCTTGCCGCTGCCGAAAGAAACGGGGTAGAAAGGGTCGTTTTCTTCTCGTCCGCCGCCGTCTACGGCGAGCCGGCGGAGCTGCCGCTCAAAGAAACCTCACCCACAAATGCCATAAGCGTCTACGCCGAAAGCAAGCTTGCGGGCGAGGGGATGTGCCTGTCGTGGTCCGAAAGGACGGGCGGGCAGACGGTAGTCGCGAGGATCTTCAACGGCTTCGGTCCCAGACAGAGAGCCGACACAAGCTATGCGGCTGTAGTGTCGAGGTTCTTGACCGCGGCGCTTAGCGGAAAGCCGCTGCCCATATTCGGCACAGGAAAGCAGACGCGCGACTTCATATTCGCCAAAGATGTCGCAAAGGCTGTGCTCCATGCGGCAGAAAGTGGGTTTTGCGGCGTTGTGAACATCGCAAGCGGGAAGGAGACCTCTGTCCTACAGCTCGCGCAAGCCGTAATGTCCGTCGCAGGCGAAGAGCTTGAGCTCAAGTTCCTGCCGCCGCGAAAGGGCGACATAGCCCGCTCGGTTGCCGATATCTCCCTCCTGCGCTCCCTCGGGTTCGAACCTCGCACACCGCTTCTGGAGGGACTGAGGGTAACGTTTGAGGCGCTCGCCAGGGAAAGCTATGCAAAAGCTTAGGACCATAGCTGTGGTTCCGGCATACAACGAAGAGGAAACGATAGAAGGGGTTGTCGACGAGATAAGGAAGAAGGCTCCGGGCGTGGATGTTGTCGTTGTGGACGACGGCTCTGTGGACCATACTGCCCAAAAGGCAAGGGCAGCCGGAGCCTTCGTCGTAAAGCACCCATTCAACATGGGCATAGGGGCAGCCGTGCAGACGGGCTTTAAGTTCGCGGTGAGGGAGGGGTACGATGCAGCCGTCCAGGTCGACGGCGACGGTCAACACAACCCAAAATACATACCCCAGATGATAGAGCTTTTGGAGAGGGGCGATGCCGACGTAGTCTCGGGATCGAGGTTTTTGAAAAAAGAGGGCTTTCAGTCGTCGCTTCTGCGCCGCATAGGCATAAGGTTCTTCGAGCTTTTGTACAGGCTTCTTGTGGGCATCCGCGTTTCGGACTGCACATCGGGCTTCAGAGCGTTCGGACCAAAAGCACTAAGCCTTGTGGCTGAAAACTACCCCGACGACTACCCCGAACCCGAAGCCGTCATCATGCTGCACCGCGCAGGACTCAGGTTCACCGAAATCCCCGTCGTCATGCGAGAAAGACAAGCCGGAAGCTCATCGATAAAGGGGATAAAACCCATCCACTACATGATAAAGGTCACCCTCGCCCTCTTTATGCACAGGCTGAGGAAGGGAACAGGATGAAAAGGGTCCAGTTCATATCGCTTTTGGCGTCGCTTGGGCTTTTGGGGATCGTGCTGGAGCTCGTGAGAAGGCGGATGCTCAAAGAACGATTTGCGCTTTTGTGGATATTTTCGGCTGCGGGTCTTGTGGTGCTCTCCGTGTGGGGGAATCTGCTCGAGATCCTCGCAAAGCTTGTGGGGATATACTACGCCCCCGCCGTGCTTTTGCCCATAATCATCTTCTTCGGGGTCGTGCTCTTCCTCTATTTTTCCGTCATAGTCACGAAACAAGCCGACAGGATAAAGACGCTTGCGCAAAAGCTCGCCCTCTTGGAGCAACAGGTGGAGGACCTCAAGCAAAAGGAGCGTGATAGAAAATGAGGGTCGTCTTAGCCACCGCGTGTTTGTGTGGACTTGTTTTCGCGCAGGATATAGCGGTCCAGTACTTCCAGACGACGGACGACATAAGGGACGCCTACAACAACGGCGAGATCACCTTCGAGCAATACGTTGAGCTCTTGCAGCTTTTGGAGGACAAGATCGAGGTAAACACCGGCAACCTGAGGCGCCTGTTGGTAGTTCCCGGGGTTGACCGCAGCGACATCGAGGCGCTGGAGCGAGCGCGCTCCAGAAGGGGACCCTTCCGAAGCCTTGCCGCCGTCAAAAGGGCGTTCCCGGGCGACTTCGCGCTGATCGAACCGTTCATCTACGTCGTCCCACCAATAAGGATCAAGGTCAAAGGCTACGCGAAGGTCTACACCCGCCGCGACTACGCATCCCCACCAGACTACGACGACCCATACCACTCGAGCAAGCTGTACCTGCGCGCGGGCAGGTTCTCCCTCGACTATCGCCTCAGACAACGCGGCGACGAGTTCGGCACAACGACGTTCAGAGCCATCGAGTACCGCGGCGAAAAGATCCAAGCCATAGTCGGCAACTACTACAAAGACATAGGCTACGGTCTGCTTGTGGGGCGCTACCTCTCCCTCTCAAGCTCCTCGCGCCAGAACGATGGGGTTGGGTACCTCATCTCGCCGTACTACGGCGACCTGAACGGGCTTTACGTCTACTGGCGCCCATCGCGGTCGTTTAGGGCGAAGCTTGCGCTTTCGGGAAACAGCTACGAGACTTCTTCGCAGGCGCTTGCCGCCGCTTCCGCGGCGTATCGACCGTCGAGGAACGCCGAAATAGGCGCAGTGCTGTACTACGGCTCCGTCGAAGACAAAAGCACAAGCTCAAAGCCAAGCTTCACTCAGGAAGGCGCATCGGTCTTCGGGGAGGTGAGACTTTCGGGCTGGCGCCTCCGCAACGAAACAGGTGTTCTGCAGAACGGCGCGTGGGGAACCCAGCTTTTCCTCTACTCGCCCCGACGAAGGGGAGTGAGCGTAACCTGGACGCTTTGGGCATATCACCCGGGCTTCAAAGCCCTTTACTCCGACGGCGAGTGCGACAGACGCAGCTACCAAAGCTTCTACCCCGAGAACTTCTCCTTTTACCTCAAATCCTACCAGGCGGGTGAGCTTGGCGGATATTTTTCCGCCCGCGTGCCCATCACGCGACGACTCAGGGGCGAGGTCAAGCTCACGTACTTCGACGTCCACGCAAGCCCCAAAAGCGGTGGCGCTGGCTACATCGCAGCCGTGTACGACGCAGGATGGTCCGGCTACGCCCGCACATACGCCGAAAGACGATGGGACGGCTGGGGCGCAACGGGCACAACAAGGGACAAAGTGGGAATATCCCTCAGGTGGACGCCCTCTGAAAGGGTAACCATCCGAAACTACTCGTACTTCAGGTGGAACCAGTACTCCGACGGCGACTGGAGGAACGAGTTCCGAGTTTCGAACACGGTGACGTTCTCCCTCTGGCGCAACTTCGAGGTGGGCGTGCGCGCAGAACGACAGGACTACGACGTAAACGACCCCCAAGACGGCTACTGGGGCATCGCCGTAACACCACGCATCGATATACCAAGGTCTGCCGATTGGAAGACTGAGCTTTCGTTCAGACGCTACGACGACGCGGGGAGCTGGTCGCTCCAGGTCAGGGTGAACGCAAGGGTAGACTTTTGAATATTCTGCGAGGTGAGCGATGAGGGTCTGCGTTATAGGCGGAGGTCCGGCGGGCTACGTGGCGGCGATAAGGCTTTCGCAGCTTGGAGCCCGCGTAACGGTTGTCGAGCGCGAAGCGCTGGGAGGAGAATGCACAAACCACGGATGCATCCCCACCAAAACGCTCTTCTCACTTGGCAAAAGGCTTTCGGGATTTCGCTGGGGCATCGAAAAAAAGCTTTGGGACGGGAGCGTGGCGCTCGACTGGCGCAGGTGCATCGACTTCAAAAACCGCGTCGTCGCAAGACTTTCTAAGGGAATCGACTACCTCCTGCGAAAAAACGGCGTCGAGCTTGTGCGCGGCGAGGCGGTGATCCTCTCGCCATCCGAGGTGGAAGTGGAGGGGACGACGAGGACGCGCCTGAGCTTCGATAGGCTTCTTATCGCCACGGGATCAGAGCCGACCATGCCGCCGATCGAGGGGCTCTCCGGCGCTGCGCCGTGGAACAACAGAAAGGCACTCGCAGCGCAAAAACTCCCCAAAAGCGTGATAATCATCGGCGGGGGTGTAATAGGCGTTGAGTTCGCCCACATATTCGCATCGTTCGGCAGCAAAGTCACGATAATCGAGATACTGCCCAAGATCCTGCCGTTTCAGGACGAGGAGATAAGCGCAGCCGTCCACCGCGCCCTCGTGGGCGAAGGGGTTGTGATCCTCGCCGGGACCAAGGCGTGCGCGGTCCACAGAAGAGCCGAAGGCGTCGTCGTGGAGATCGAAGACGCGTCGTCGCTGGAGGCGGAGGAAATAATCGTGGCCACGGGACGAAAACCCCTTCTGCCCAAAGGCGCAGAGAAAATCGGCATCTCGCCCGAGGAACCCACCCCCGTCGACGAGCAGATGCGCACAAAGACGGATGGAATCTACGCCGCGGGTGACGTTACTGGCGAGCCGTACCTGGCGCACAAGGCGTCCCACCAGGGTATAGTTGCCGCCGAGGCGATGATGGGCATGGACTCGAAATACCGCGCCGACGCGATCCCAGCTGCGATCTTCTCGGCGCTTGAGGTGGGCACGGTGGGGCTGACCGAAGCAGAAGCCCGCAAGCGCTTCGGCGACGAGGCGAAGGTGGGGAAGTTCCCCTACATAGCCTCGGGGAGGGCACAGTGCAGCGGCGACGCCGTCGGGTTCGTGAAGATCGTGGCAGACCCGGAGGGGAAGATCCTGGGCTTCCACGCCGCGGGCGAAGGAGCAGCCGAACTCGCCGCCATAGGCGCCATCGCAATAACAAAGGGAATGACGACGAAGGACGTCGAAGAGGTCGTCTTCGCGCATCCAACGTTTTCGGAGATGGTCTTCGAGGCTGCCCTCGCCGCCCAAGGACGAGCCATCCACATCTAACGCTTGCGTCCCAAAGCCGTTTTATGTAAGAATTTCTATGGGGGGTGTGGATGACGTCTGCCGCTGCACATAAAGAGCTCCTAAGGCTGCTTTATACCGACGAGCTCACCCACCTCTACAACAGGCGCTACCTCAAAGAGCAGCTCCCGCGCTACTTCGCTCAGGCGGAGCAGAAAGGCGTCTCGGTCGCCTTCCTGATGCTCGATATGGACAACTTCAAGAGCATAAACGACACCTACGGTCATCAAGCTGGCGACCAGGCTCTGATCCACCTCGCGAAGGTCCTCGTGGGGACGCTCCAGAGACGTGGCATCCCGATCCGCTACGCCGGCGACGAGTTTGTGGTGATCGCCCCTGGGCTCGACAAGAGCTCCGCGGCGCAGCTTGGCGAAACCATCCAGAAAAATCTGGAGCAGTCGCCACTGCAGTTCGACTCGCAAAGGCTTGTGCTGCGCTGCAGCATAGGCGTAGCCCTCTTCCCGAAGGACGGCAAGGACTGGGAACAACTCTTCGAGAAAGCCGACGAGGCGCTCTACGTCGCCAAGCGCACCGGAAAGGGGCGCGTATTCGTCTTCCCCGACTCCGGAAAACTCCTTACCCCCGCAAAGCTCGACTCGATCCTCGCCCAGCCGTACATCGTCGGGCGCGACGACATCATCCACTTCCTCGAAAACCACCTCTCCCAGGACGGAGACCCGTCGGTCTTCCCTGTTCTTATGGGCGGCGAGGGCGCCGGAAAGTCGCGTCTCATCGCCTACGGCGCAAAGGTCGCCGCAAAAAAGCTCTCCTTCGTCCTAAACTGCAAAGGATATCCCTTCTGGCAGACGGAGATGTACGGCGCCGTATTCTCCGCCCTCGGAAAGCTCTTCGAGCAACGTCAGGACATCTCCGACCTGGTGTTCGAAAAGCTCGACGACAGATACAAAGTCATCCTCAAGCCCAGGCTCTACCCGTGGGACGCGAAGGAGGTTTTAAAAAGCGAGGAGGTTGCCGAGCCCGACAGCTTCGCGCTCTTCGAAGCCCTGACGCAAACCTTCTTCATACTCATGGAGACCGGTCCCGGCGCCATCCTCCTCGACGACGCCGAGCAGATAGACCCGCCATCGCTGCAGTTCTTCGACACACTGTTCAACCAAAAGGAGGGCAAAAAGCTCCTATTCGCCGCGGCGATAAACAGCCCCGACATCCCCACAGGCGAGGAAAACCTCCTCTCCCTTCTGGGCAACATGAAGTCGGTGGCGTCATCTGCGACGATAAAGAAATTCGAGCTAAAACCCCTCAGGCTCGAGGACATAAGGCAGCTTACGGCGAAGATATTCGACGGTCAAACCTTCACCCCCGAGGTGGAGCAAGCCCTTCTGCACAACTCGGGCGGCATACCCCTCTTCGTCGTGGAGGCGATATCCTTCCTCCTGCAGGAGGGCAAGATAGTAGCAGCGGGCGATAGGTGGGACCTCTCCCAGGTCAAACCCGACGATATCCCCCCAAAGCTTGAGGACCTTCTGCGCCAGCGCCTGATGAGCATGGACGAAGAAGCGATAAGGGTGCTAAAGCTTGCGTCGGTTCTTGGGGAGAGGATAAACCCCAAGCAGCTTGCCGCCCTGGCAGGACTCAAGGAGCAACAGGTCCTCGACATATTGGGCAACGCCAAGAGGGCGCTGCTTATCGAGGAGACGCCCAACCCCGACGAGTACGTCTTCTCCCACAGACTCGACAGAGCCGTCTTCTACTCGCTCCTCGACGACGACGAGCGCCGCCACTACCACGAGCTTGCGGCGGAAGTCGAGCGCAAGTTCGGCGAAGGAGCGCTTGAGCGCGTTGTGGGAAGACTCGCCTACCACTACCAAAACGCAGGACGCCTCGACGAAGCCGTGAAGCTGCTTTCGGTGTTCAACGAACAGATGAACTCGGTCCTTATCTCCGAGGGCACAAGGCGCGCGCTGCGCAAAAGGATAATAACCGCATCGATGGCCAAAGAGTCCCCCCTCGAGGAAAGCGACCTCGCAAGGGCGGTGGAGGTGGCAAGGGCGTTTAAAGTGGCGATGCAGAACCTAAGGCTCTACCCCCGCGAAAACGAGAACGTGAAGAAGTCGGTTCAGCGCTTTCTTGAGCTTTTGAACCAGTTCCTCGAGAGCAAGACCGAAGCGCTTTCGATCTCGCTTACGCCCGAGACGATGCTCTTCAACGGGCAGGCGCCGCCGCCCAACAAAGCCGATTCGCGCCTAACCGAAGACCTCTACTCCACCCTAAGCGCTTACGGACTGCAAGGGGTGCTCTTCCTGAAGGGCATAGGCGAGGATGAGGTCGTCTCGTTCCTCGAGGTCTTCAAAAGCAAGCCCGAGGAGGTCTCCGGCAGGTGGGACGAGCTTGTGGAGCAATACGGTTTTTCGCACATCCTCCCCGACCGCAAGATCTTCGTCGCCGTCGGCGAGCGCAGGATAGCCCTCGACGAGGGTCAGCTTGTGGCGCAGGTGGCGGGCAAACAAACCTCATCAGGTGAGGAAGCACCGACAACGCAGACGATCCCCGACGAAAAGCTCGAGCTCATCAAAAAAGCACTCGAGGAGTTCAAGCGCGAGAAGGATGAGCTCATCGAGGCGATAAGGTCAGGGAACGTAAGCGGCCAGGAGATAGAGCGGCTTGTGGAGCTTCTGCAGCAAACGGAACTTCCCGACATCGCGGCGCATGCATCAGCCGCCGGAGCGGATAGATCCCTCAAGCCCGCGCCGCCGAAGGAAGAGCGCTACGCCGACGTCCTGCCCGACGTGGCATTGGTCCAACAGGCGGAGATGAACATAACGCTCGCCCTTCAGGACCTCTCGTCCGAGGACACGACGATCCGCGCTAAAGCCGCAGCGTGGCTTATGAAGCAAAACCCCGCCCAGCTTGCCGAGGCGATCTTCTCCTACATCACATCCGATGCGCCGCTTCGCTCCAGGCGCCTTGCCGCAGCCGTCATCGCCAAAATAGGCGGCAAGGCGGCGAAAAACCTCCTCGGAAAGATAGGACCGGGCACAACGCCTCAGGTCGCCGCAAAGATAATCGACGTCCTCGACCTCTTCACGGGAAACGAGGACCTCCTGCCCGCCCTGCGGAACATAATGCTTTTGGGCGACCCGGGCCTTATGAGGAAGTGCTCCGCCCTGCTTTCACAATTCCCCGCAAAACTCGTCAACCCGCTGCTTCTGGAGGCTTTCGAGGAAAGCAGCGGTCGCGCAAAGCTCGAGGTGATGGCGCTTATCGCGGAGCGCGGCGTAACACAAGCCGCACCGCTGCTTGCCGAACTCATAAAGCCGCGAAAGATGTGGGAGAAGGAGGAGGACATCGCCCTCCAGGTCCAGGCGTGCAAGACGCTGGGACTGCTCCGTGCCGAAAGCGCAGCAGATGCGCTCATCCAGGCTGCGGTCGTGCCGAAGCCGTGGACGCTCCTTAAGCCGAAGCCGCCACAGGTCCGCGCGGCGGCGGCATGGGCACTCAAACAGCTGCCTCAGACAAACGAAATCAAAAAGGCGCTCGACGAGCTGAAAAAGGACAAATCCCCCAAAGTAAGAAAAGCCGCAAGCTGAAAGAACGCAAACCCCTCAAAGAAATTTTTCAAAAACAAACCCATTTTGGACTTGACAAACTTGGGGGGTATCTTTAGTATACAATTTGCCCGGAAGGGTGGTGTGTGGATTGGCATGCTCTTTGACAACAGAAGAGGATGGATGAAGCGCCGGGATACTCCGTGGCGAGCGGAGGTTGGTTAAGATACTAAGGGCGCACGGTGGATGCCTAGGCGCTCCCAGGCGATGAAGGACGCGGCTACCGGCGATACGCCCCGGGGAGGTGGAAGCAACCTTTGATCCG
Organism: uncultured bacterium; assembly: GCA_965552135.1. Taxonomy (GTDB): domain Bacteria; phylum UBP14; class UBA6098; order B30-G16; family B30-G16; genus CBEVQY01. The sequence goes on from CBEVQY010000013.1 coordinate 28,294, forward strand.
GGGATCTCCGAATGGGGGAACCCAGCCCGTAAGGGCTATCCTACCCTGAATCCATAAGGGGTAGGAGGCGAACCCGGGGAACTGAACCATCTCAGTACCCGGAGGAAAAGAAATCAACCGAGATTCCCCGAGTAGCGGCGAGCGAAAGGGGAGGAGCCCAAACCGACCGCGGCGCAAAAGGCCCCGGCCGTTGCCGCGGCGGGGTTGCGGGACACCACCGGCCCCAACCGGGGTGAGGGGCGGGGAGTTACAAATCCCCCGGATAGCCGAATCACCTGGAAAGGTGAACCGCAGAGGGTGAAAGTCCCGTAGGCGAAATCCGTGGGGACTCCCTCGGTGGTGATCCCAAGTAGGGCGGGACACGTGGAATCCCGTCCGAATCCGGGGGGACCACCCTCCAAGGCTAAATACTCGGGAGCGACCGATAGCGCACCAGTACCGTGAGGGAAAGGTGAAAAGCACCCCTGTGCGGGGAGTGAAAAGAACCTGAAACCGTGCGCCTACAAGCTGTCGGAGGCTGACTTCGGGGCAAGCCCTTTGTGGCGCCTCGAAGTCGGCTGACGGCGTGCCTATTGAATAATGAGCCGGCGAGTTACTCTCAGTCGCTAGGTTAAGGGGTTCAGCCCCGGAGCCGTAGCGAAAGCGAGTCCGAACAGGGCGCCTTGGTGGCTGGGAGTAGACCCGAAACCGGGCGAGCTACCCATGGGCAGGGTGAAGCCCCGATAATCTCGGGGTGGAGGCCCGAACCTCAGGGCGTTGAAAAGCCCGTGGATGACCTGTGGGTAGGGGTGAAAGGCCAAACAAGCCCGGAGATAGCTGGTTCTCCCCGATATGCCTTTAGGGGCAGCCTCGGGTGGACCGTGCAGGGGGTAGAGCACTGTTTGGGCTAGGGGCCGCAAGGTTACCAAACCCAGACAAACTCCGAATCCCTGCACGCAATACCCGGGAGTGAGGTTATGGGGGATAAGCTCCATAACCGTGAGGAGAACAATCCAGACCGCCAGCTAAGGTCCCCAAGTCCGTGCTAAGTGGTAAAGGAGGTGGAACCACTCAGACAGCCGGGAGGTTGGCTTAGAAGCAGCCATCCTTTAAAGAGTGCGTAACAGCTCACCGGTCGAGTGGTTCTGCGCCGAAAATGATCGGGGCTTAAGCACGGCACCGAAGCTGCGGGTCAGTCTGCGGGTCTCCCGCGGACTGGCGGTAGGGGAGCGTTCCATGCGCGCTGAAGTCGCGCCGAAAGGCGCGGTGGAGCGCATGGAAGTGATTATGCCGGCACGAGTAGCGATAAAGCGGGTGAGAACCCCGCTCGCCGAAAGCCTAAGGTTTCCTGGGGAAGGTCAGTCCTCCCAGGGTTAGGCGGACCCTAAGCCGAGGCCGAAAGGCGTAGGCGATGGGAAGCCGGTTAATATTCCGGCCCCACCCGGGTGGACCGAAGGGGGGACGCAGAAGGAGAGGGCAGCGCGGCGTTGGTCGTCCGCGTCCAAGGGCGTAGGAGGTGGGCGAGGCAAATCCTTGCCCACATAAACTCCGAGACCCGATGGGGACCCCATCGCAAGATGGGGGAACTGCCCGGTCTCCACGCTGCCGAGAAAAGCCTCTAAGGGTTGAAGCCCGGGTGTCCGTACCGCAAACCGACACAGGTAGGCGAGGTGAGTATCCAAAGGCGCTCGGGTTATCCGCCCTCAAGGAACTCGGCAACTTGGCCCCGTAACTTCGGGAGAAGGGGCGCTCCGAGTAGGTGTACCAGCACGCCTGGGAAGCCGAAAGGAGCCGCAGATAATCGGGCCTGGCGACTGTTTATCAAAAACACAGGTCTCTGCTAACCCCCAAGGGGAAGTATAGGGACTGACGCCTGCCCAGTGCCGGAAGGTTAAGGGGAGGGGTTAGCCGCCTCGTGCGGCGAAGCTCCGAACCGAAGCCCCGGTAAACGGCGGCCGTAACTATAACGGTCCTAAGGTAGCGAAATTCCTTGTCGGGTAAGCAAAGGCTTGCCCCACTACCCCGCGAGGGGTAGTGCAAAGCCGGCTTATATCGGGGAAACCCTCCTGTCGTCTGCGGGTGCGACAGTGGGCAACCCCGAGGGAAGTCTCCCGCAGCACCGCTGCGGGATGACCCCGTAGAGACTGACCCGAAAGGGGAGCCCCGCGAAACGCGGGGAAAACGCCGGCCCTCACCCAAAGCCCCAACAGGGGAAGCAACTACGGAGAACCTCCCGAAAAAAGGACGGTGAAGATGCTCCACCCATGGTACGTGACGGGTCTTGTGGAGGGCGAAGGATGCTTCTGCGTCTCCTTCAACAGGCGGCGCAGACTCAAAGTCGGAATAGAAACGCGACCGTCGTTTTCCATCTCCCTCTCCAAGCGAGACCTGGAACTCGTCAAGAAACTGCGCGAGTTCTTCGGCTGCGGCGGAATACGCTTCTGCAGAAGCGACAGAACCTACAAGTTCGAGGTAAGGGCGATAGACGACCTGTGGCACAAAGTGATCCCCCACTTCAAGCGGTATCCTCTTGCAGGGCAAAAGCGGCGCGACTTCGAGCTCTTCGCCCAGATATGCGACCTCGTCCACCGCAACCACCACCTCAACCCGAACTACCTGAGGCAGATCATCGAGCTTGCCTACTCAATGAACACATCGGGGAAGAGAAGGTATAGCCGGGAGGAACTCCTACGGTTGCTTGGTGAGGTGAAGAGATAGTCCACCGCCCGCCGAAAGGCGGGGATGAAGGTGAAGTTCCGACCCGCACGAATGGCGTAACGACTGGGCCGGTGTCTCGAGGGCGGGCCCGGCGAAACTGAAGTCGCGGTGAAGATACCGCGTACCCGCGGCGGGACGGAAAGACCCCGGGACCTTTACTGCAGCCTGGCGTTGGGTTCTGGCATATCGTGCGTAGGATAGGTGGGAGGCTGCGAAGCCCCGGCTCCGGCTGGGGTGGAGCCACCCTTGAAATACCACCCTCGGTATGTCGGGACTCTAACCCGCACCCTACAAGTACGGGGTGGGGGACAGCGCCTGGTGGGCAGTTTGACTGGGGCGGTTGCCTCCTAAAAGGTAACGGAGGCGTCCAAAGGTCCCCTCAGCCCGATTGGAAACCGGGCGTTGAGTGCAAAGGCATAAGGGGGCTTGACTGCGAGACCGACAGGTCGAGCAGGGGCGAAAGCCGGGCTTAGTGATCTGGCGTCTCCGAGTGGAAGGGGCGCCACTTATCGGATAAAAGGTACCCCGGGGATAACAGGCTGATCGGGCCCGAGAGTTCACATCCACGGCCCGGTTTGGCACCTCGATGTCGGCACGTCGCATCCTGGGGCTGAATCAGGTCCCAAGGGTTGGGCTGTTCGCCCATTAAAGCGGCACGTGAGCTGGGTTCAGAACGTCGTGAGACAGTTCGGTCCCTATCTGCCGCGGGCGCAGGAGGCTTGAGGGGGTCTGCACCCAGTACGAGAGGACCGGTGCGGACGAGCCTCTGGTGTACCAGCTGTCCCGCCAGGGGCACCGCTGGGTAGCTATGCTCGGTCGTGATAAGCGCTGAAAGCATCTAAGCGCGAAGCACACCCCAAGATGAGGCCTCCCGCGTTCCTGGGGAAACCCAGGAACCCTGAAGGGCCCAGGGAGACTACCTGGTCGATAGGCGGCAGGTGTAAGCGCCGCGAGGCGTTTAGCCGAGCCGTACTAATAGCCCGTGCGTCTTAACCAACCCCTCTCTCCACGGAGTTGGCGCAAAATCCATCCTCTTCTCAAAATATTTCCCCGCCCACCATACCGCGGGGGAAACGCCCGGTCCCATTCCGAACCCGGAAGCTAAGCCCCGCAGGGCCGATGATACTTGGCGGGAAGCCGCCCGGGAAAGTAGGTCGTGGGCGGGGACTTTTTTTACTCCTCGCCCCGAACCATAAGCTCGTATAAAAGCGCCTGCCTTATCGCCTCGAACCTCGCGTGGTTTCTCTCCACACGCTCGATCCGCTCGGCAAGCGAGAAAAGGTCCTCAAGTTCGCCGCCCTCCGCGCCCAAAAAGCGCAAAACACCCCCCTGATGCTCAAGCTGCATAACGCGCCAGGTGGCAAACTCGTACATGTTCAAAAGCGCGCGCGTCGAAAAGCGCTTGTAGCGGCTCTCCTCCGCCCGAATCTGGCGCAAAACCTCGCTTTTTTCGGGCACAATCTTCATCTTACGCGCCTCTCACCCTCGCAGCCTGAAAAGTACTTCCCAGACTCGATTAGCCTACGACGCTCAACAGAAGTAAGGCTTTCAAACCCCTCGCTTAGGATCTTGTCGTATATGTCGTCGATATCGTCGAGATATGGTCGTGCAGGGATGACGATGACCTCTGTGTGTCCGCCGCGCGTCCTGCCGCGATCCATCCTCGACCAAACCCACAAAACGAGCGCGCCGAAGAACATCCCTCCAAGGTGCGCAGAGTGCGCAATCCCGTCGGGTCGACCGCTCACAGACGCCAAAAACTCAACCACACCAAACAAAATCACCAAATACTTCGCCCTCATCGGAATGAAAAGATAAAGGAGAAGTATTCTGTTGGGGAAAGTGATTCCGTAAGCCAAAAGGAGCCCGTAAACCGCGCCCGACGCACCTATTGTGGGGACGCGCGTGAACGCAAACGCACAAAGCCCCGCGCCTATCCCCGTCACAAAATAGTAAAACAAAAACCTCCTCGCCCCCCAAAGCATCTCCAGGTCGTGCCCGAAGATGTAGAGGGCAAGCATGTTGAAGAAAAGGTGGGCGAAGTTTCCGTGCAAAAACATATAGGTCACAAACTGCCACAGATAAAGCCTTTTTACTATAAGCGGTGGCACAAGCCCGAAGGTCAGGACGAAGGTTGTGGGGGCAAGCATCTCCACGAAGAAGACCGCGACGTTCGCCGCAATGAGCGTGAGGACGACGTTCGTGGGTCGCCTGAAGCCAACCCGATAGTACTGCCCCGGGTAGTAGGTTCCATATCCCCAAACGCGATACCGCATCCCAAGAAAAGATATCGACACAGCGCGCAGGTTCAAGCTTTTTCACAAACTAAGGGCTGCCCGAGCTCTGCGGGCAGCCCTTCGATAAGGAGGTGCAGCAGAGTGCTACTGCTCGCTCGCCCTGCGACGCATGCGGCGCAAATACGCCGGCGTGTCGTAATCGTCGGGGGAGAAGTCCAGAAGCCCGGGTACATTGCCGGAGTCGATCGAGACGACACTCTCCTCGCTCACGCCGTCGGAGGCTTTATCCTTTTGCTCCTCCTCGCTCGGCGCAGCTTCCTGAGGGATGAAGGTTGGCGCGGTCTTAGGGGGATCCTCCTGAGCCTGCGCCTCAGGCGCGTGCGCAACCTGCCTCGGCTGCGGAGGAACGTCGAATATGCTGTCCATAGCCTGCGCGAGGCGCTGTGTGAACGTTGTCGAAAGCGGCTGCCGCGACTGCTTGCCCCTCCTCGCAGGAACCGACGCAATAACGGTCACGCGAACCTCGTCCTGGAGCTGCTCGTCCAGAACCGTCCCGAAGTAAATCGTCGCCTCGGGTCCCGCCTGCTCGGAGATCAGGTTCGCCGCCTCGTTGACCTCGTCGAGGGTGAGGCTCGGACCGCCGGTGATGTTTATGAGGACGCTTTTCGACCCCGCTATGGAGACGTTGTCCATAAGGGGGCTTGAGATCGCCCTCTTAGCCGCCTCAAGCGCCCTCCCCTCGCCGCTTGCCACGCCGCTTCCTATGAGCGCGTTGCCGCCAACGTTGCGCAAAACCGCGCACACATCGGCGAAGTCGAGGTTGATAAGACCGGGCTTTGTGATAAGCTCGGAGATGCCCTGGACGGCGTTCAGCAAAACCTCGTCGGCTCTGGCGAACGACTCAAGAAGTGGCGCATCCTTCACGATCGAAAGCAGCTTTTCGTTTGGGATCACGATCAGTGCGTCGACCACCGACTTGAGCTCCTCGAGTCCGCGCTCGGCGTTCTCGAACCTCGTGCGCCCCTCAAACGGAAACGGCTTCGTCACGACGGCGACGGTGAGGATCCCCATCTCGCGGGCAAGTTTCGCTATCACAGGCGATGCACCCGTCCCCGTTCCACCGCCCATGCCAGCAGTGATGAAGAGCATGTCGGTCTCCTGGAGGTACTCGGATATCATGTCCTTGTCCTCCTCCGCCGCCTTTCTTCCGAGCTCGGGGTCTCCGCCAGCGCCCAGACCGCGGGTGAGCCGCGTGCCGATCCTGACCTTAAGCGGCGCAGGGCATTGGTCCAGAGACTGCTGGTCGGTGTTGACGCAGACGAACTCCACTCCCTCAAGCCCCGCGTTGATCATCCGCGTGACGGCGTTGACGCCAGCACCACCCACACCCACAACCTTCAAACGCGCCGACGTCGAAACTTCAACCTCATCAACCGCCAACTCAAACACCATGACGCACCTCCTTGTTGGTTAAATGTTCTTAAGCACCCACCTTTTTATTCTGTTCCACAGCGCCGAAAGCCCGCCCCCGCCCCTGGCTTTAGCCTTCAGCGTCTTTCGTCTTGTGTACTCGACAAGCAGGGCGCCCCAGGCGGCGGGGAAATCGGGAAGCCTCATCCCCTGGGGCACGGGGTCCTTATCGCCCGGAAGCCCAAGTCGCACCGGCATGCCGAAAACGCGCTCGGCGAGGAAAACGACCTGCGGCATAAGGGACGTTCCGCCCGTAAGCACAACGCCCGCGGGGAGGCTTTCGCTCGAAAGCTTGAAGCCCACCTTCTCGAACTCCTCCTTGACCATAAGCATGATCTCCTCAAGCCGCGCCTCGACGATCATCCCCACGAATCGCTTCTTGACCTTTCTGGGCTCGCGACCGCCTATGCCCATGATCTCGACAAGCTCGTCCTCGGGAATGGTGTTTTCGACGGCGCATCCGTGCGAAAGCTTGACCTCCTCTGCCGCCGGTCGCGTGAGCTTAAGACCGACCATAAGGTCGTGGGTGATGCTCTCGCCGGCGTAGGGGATCGCCACCGCCTGCTTCGGTCTCCCACCCTTGTAGATGGCGGCGTTTGTTACCCCCGCTCCGATATCGATGACGACGGCGCCAAGCTCGCGCTCCTCCTCGGTGAGGACCGCCTCGGCAACGGCAACTGAAGACGCAACGAAGCCCGTTGGAACGAGGTCCACGTCCTCAAGCGCCATCGTCAGGTTCCTGACGGCGGCAGCGGGCGCAACGAAAACCAAAACGTCGCCCTCAAGTCTCGTGGCTATCATCCCCGTCGGGTCGACTACGCCGCCTTGACCGTCGGCTGTGAAGTCGCTTACGGCGAAGTCGATGATCTGCGCATCCTGCGGCAGGGGCAGCGCCTCAGCCGCCTCGATGACCTTCGCGACGTCGTCGGCGGTGACCTTGCCCCTGTCCCTGGGGATGGTTGTCACGCCGTGGCTCTTTATCACCTTGACCTGCGCGCCGCCGAAGACGGCAACGACATCCCTGACCTTTAGCTGAGCCTGCTTCTCCGCCTGCGAAAGCGCGTGCCTTATGCCCTTCAAAGCCTTCGAGACGTTGGCGACAACGCCCCTCACGACCCCCTCGTTGGGCGCGGAGCCAAAACCGCGCACCGCAAGACCAACGTCGGTCTCCTCGGCTATGACAACCGCCGTCTTCGCCGTCCCAACGTCTATTGCAGCTATGACTTCGTCCATAGCGACCTCTCCCACTTTCACCCACGACCATTCCAAGGACCTCGCCTGCCACGAGGGCAGCCGACAAACCTCACAATACCCTGGTCGGGAAAGCGCAGGTCTATCTCGGCTACGCTATCTGCAGCGGGACCAAGCTGCCTGAGGATGAACTCGAGCCTCTCGAAGAGCTTGGGCGAGCTTTCGGGGAAGACGACCTGCGTCCCGCCGTCTGCGAGGAAGACGACGTACTCCCCCTCCCGCGGCGAGACGACCTCGGATATCATGCCCAAAAAGGCGGGCTTCGTTTTCGCAACAAAGTTGAGGAACTCAAGCGCCCTGCGCGCAGACGGCGCCACAACGCGCCTGTAAGGCTTCGGACTGTAGTTCTCAACAACGGATATAACGGGCAGGCTCGGAAGCTTCCTCACGTCCTTTATGGGAATTGCGTCGCCCGCCGAGGTTATGCCCCACACCTTGCCGCAGCAAAGCAGGTACGAGGGCGTCTTTTCGCGAACGAAGACCTCCACCCCGTCGGGCAGCCTGCGCCTCACGCGAACGTCCTCGATGCGAGGGTCCCTTAAGATGCTTCGCCGCGCCGCCCTCGTGGAGACAAAAAGCAGGTTATCGCCGTAGGAGAACGGCAAAAGCCTCTCAAGCTCCGAACGCCGCACATCCACAAGACCGAAGAACTCGATTCTTTTTACGGCAAAGCGCGTAGTCGTAAGGAGCCATCCCGCCCCAAGCGCCAACGCCCCAAAAAGAAGAAGCGCTATGTTGACCGCCCTCCTCATTCGAACCCCAGAAGTTTGATCTCAAGCTCGAGCTCGACGCCGAACCTTTCGGCGACCTCGCGCCTTATGATTTCGATGAGCTCGACTATATGCCTTGCCTGTGCGCCGCCCGTGTTGACGATGAAGTTTGCGTGTTTGTTTGAGACCATTGCGCCGCCTACGCGCAAACCCTTAAGCCCCGCCCGCTCGATGAGCTCGCCTGCGTGCATCCCCGGCGGGTTTTTGAAAACGCATCCCGCCGAGCGCTCCGACAGAGGCTGACTCATGCTCCTGCTGCGGAGGACTTCATCGATGCGGCGGGAAAGCTCATCGCGGTCAGCTTTGGAAAGCTCGACCGTCGCCGAGACGACAACCGCGCCGTCGGGAAGCCTTACGCTCCTGTACGAAGGCGCCAGCTCATCCCTCACAAGCGTTTCGAACTTGCCCTGCGCCGTCAGAACCTCGACGAATACCGTTCTGTCGAGGAACTGGCATCCGAAGGCGCCAGCGTTCATCACCACTGCGCCGCCCACGGAGCCTGGGATCCCTGCCAAAAGCTCCATCCCGCCGTACCCCGCTTCGGCGATCCTTGCGATCGCATCGGTCAGACCTGCGCCCGCCCCAAGGCGCCACCTGCAGCCGCCCTCGTGAACGACGTCGTCCAGACCGCCCTCCACAAGCACCACGACGCCGTCGAAGCCGTCGTCGGAGGCGAGGACGTTCGTCCCGCGACCCAGGACGAAGCTGGGTAAACCCTCCCGGCGCAGAAAGGCAAAAAGCTCCCTAAGCTCGTCCTTGGATGCCGGCTTCGCCACGACGGCAGCCTCGCCGCCAACGCCAAAGCTCGTCAAAAGGGAGAGCCTGACGTTGCGCTCGGCGGAACAGATAGCCGAAACCGTGGCGAATATTTCGTCCCAGTCACGCACCGCCTCGCCTCCTGCGAAGCCGAGCCAAAAACTCGTCGGCAACGCGCCAGATGTTGCCCGCGCCGATGGTCAAAACCATATCGCCGGGCTTGACGATCCGCTCCAGAAGCTCTGGGATATCCTCCATATCCGGCACGAAGTGGACATCGCGGTGTCCGTAATCCTTTGCGGCGCGGGCTATCATCTCGCCCGTCACCCCAGGAAGCGGCTCCTCGCGCGCACCGTAAATCTCGGTCACAACGAGAACGTCGCAGTTGAGGAAAGCCTTGCCGAAATCCTGCCAGAACTCCCTCGTCCTCGAGTAGAGGTGCGGCTGGAAGACGGCTACGATCCTTCTGTCGTAGGCGGTTTTGGCAGCCTGAAGGGTAACGCGGATTTCGGTCGGGTGGTGACCGAAGTCGTCCACAACGAGGATGCCGTCGACCTCGCCCTTGACCTGAAACCTCCTGTACACCCCTTTAAACTCCGCGAGGGCGCGCCGAATTGTGCCGAAATCTATGCCGAGCTCCAGACCAACGGCTATCGCCGCCAACGCGTTCTTGACGTTGTGAAGTCCGATGAGATTGACCCGAACATCCCCGAGCCTCTCCTCGCTGGCGATGACAGAGAACGCGGTAAAGCCCTTCTCAACGGCTACTTTGACGGCGCGGACGTCTGCCTGGGTCGAAAGCCCGTAGGTTATGATCCTGCGCTTTATACGCGGCAGCATCTCCTGCAGCGGCGGCTCGTCGATGCAAAGAACGACTGCACCGTAGAAGGGGACTTTGTTCATAAACTCGAGGAATGCGTCTCTTAGGTCGCCTATGTCGGCGTAGCACTCCATGTGCTCGCGCTCCATGTTGGTCACGACGGCTATCGTTGGCGAGAGCCTGAGGAACGACTTGTCGAACTCATCCGCTTCGGCGACGAGATACTCCCCCGTCCCGAGGCGGACGCTCGACCCAAGGCTCACCACCTTCCCGCCGACTATCACGGTGGGGTCGAGTCCCGCCTTAAGGAGCACCTCGCCGACAAGTGAGGTCGTTGTGCTTTTGCCGTGCGTGCCCGAGACGGCGATGCCGTACTTGAGGCGCATAAGCTCAGCCAACATCTCAGCCCTGGGGATCACGGGGATTCCGCGCTCGAGCGCGGCGCGCCGCTCCACGTTGTCCTCCCTTATGGCAGACGAAACAACCACGACGTCCGCATCGCCTATGTTCTCAGGGGCGTGGGTGTAGTAGATCTTCGCGCCAAGCTTCTCAAGCCTCTCCGTGACGTCGCTGCGCCTTATGTCGGAGCCGGTTATCTCGTAGCCGAGGTTCAAAAGTATCTCGGCTATGCCGCTCATGCCGCTTCCGCCTATGCCGACGAAGTGAAGCCTCTTTATCTTCTTGAACATGTGTCCGCTGCGAGGGCTCATCTTCCACTCCCTGTGTAGTCGACTATGGCTTTCGCGATCTCGTAGGCGGCCTTTGGCGATGCGAGGCTTTTTGCGGCGGCGCTCATCGCGCTACGCCTCGCGGAGTTCCCCAAAAGCTCGGTTATAGTGCTCCACAGAAGCGCCGGGGTGAGGTCCTCCTGATCTATGACGACCGCGGCTCCGCGGCGAGCGAAGACCCTTGCGTTTACGCGCTGGTGGTCACCCGCCGCATAGGGATACGGTATAAGTATCGCGGGGAGCCCGAAGGCTGCGATCTCGGATATCGTGAGCGCGCCCGCCCGCGCAACCACAAGATCACTTGCGGCATATGCGCACGACATATCGTCGATGAAGCCAAAGAGCTTAACCGGCAGTTCGCGCGCAGAAAGCCAATTCCTAAGCGCACTATAGCCCTTTTCGCCGCACTGCCAGACAAACTGCACCTCCTCGGGCTCGAAGCGCTCTAACATCTCCTTCGTGACCTCGTTTATTGCCGCGGCGCCCTGGCTCCCGCCCGTGATGAGGACGGTGAACTTTCCGAGGTCGAGTCCGAGCCTGCGACGCGCGTGCTCCTTCGTCCAAGCGCCGACGTCAACCCAAATCGGGTTACCAACCACAACCGCCCTGCCCCTGCGCCAAAGCGTGTCCCGCGCCTCGGGGAAAGCCAAGAAGACCCTTCTCGCGAAAAGCGAGCCAAGCTTGGTGGCAAGACCCGGGAGGGCATTTTGCTCCTGGATGAAGAGTGGGATTCCCCTAAGCGCAGATGCTATGGCGACGGGCGCGCTGACGTAGCCGCCCGTCCCGATCGCGCAGTGGGGCTTGAACCGCGAGATGATCCGCAAAACCTGCACCGTCGAAACCCAAAGCTTGCGCAGCGACCTCACCCCGCGCCAAGGATGCGCATCCACAAACTCTATCTCAAACCCGGCGCCAGACACGATATCCCCCTCCATCCCGCGCCTCGTTCCCACAAAGAGGAAGCGCGGGTCCGGGTCGAACCTCCGCAGGGCACGGGCGATGTTAACCGCCGGAATCACGTGCCCGCCTGTACCCCCTCCTGCCATCAGGTAGCGCATCTCCTCTCCAAAACCTCCAGCGCAGGCTTGGACAGAGGGACCTTGACCGCGCTGGAGATGTTCAGCAAAACCCCCACACTGAACATGTGCACAACAAGCTGAGAGCCACCATAGCTCACAAATGGCAGCGGGATGCCCGTCGTCGGAAGAAGCCTCGTTACAACGCCGAGGTTTATGAGCGCGAAGGTCAAGATCGTCGCGGTTATTCCGAAGGCAAGATACGCCCCGAACCTGTCGGGTGCGCGCAGGGCTATCCTTATGCCGCGCCAGGCTATGTACGCAAACGCAAGAAGGACCGCGGTCGCGCCGACAAGACCAAGCTCCTCGCCTATCACGGCGTAGATGAAGTCGGTGTGGGCTTCGGGCAGGTAGAAGATCTTCTGCCTGCTCTGCCCCAATCCAACGCCGAAGATCCCGCCGCTTCCAAGGGCTATGAGGGACTGCGTTATTTGGTACCCCTCCTTAAGCGGGTCGCCGCGGGTGAAGAAAGCCTTAAGCCTCATGTAGGCGTGATGGGATTTCACCATAAGCACTCCGAGCGCAGCCGCAGCGGGAACGCCTATGTAGAGGAAGTGCCTCACAGGCACCCCAGCGACCACAAGCATAGCCACCACAACGAAGCCAAGCCCCATAACCATTCCGAAGTTCGGCTGCAAGAGGATGAGGAAAAGCGCCACGGAAACGGGGAAGAGCACGGGCAAAATCCCGCTGCGGAAGTAGTGCAGGACCTGCCTTCTGCGCGAAAGCTCCTCGGCAAGGAATACGACTATCGCGAACTTGGCAAGCTCGGATGGCTGCAGCGAGCTTGAGCCGAAGAGCCTGACCCATCTGTTGGCGCCCTTTATCGCTCCAACGCCCGCAAGCTCGGGCACAAGCGGCAGAAGCAAAAGCGCACACACCGCAACAAGACCCCAAAGGGCATACCTCTGCCAGAAATGATAGTCTATCCACATCCCCACAAACATGGCTGCGAAGCCCAAACAAAGCCTCACAAGCTGCCTTTTGAGGAAGAACATCGGGTCTCCGTAGCGGCTTTCGCTCGTTATCGACGAGGCGCTGTAGACCATCACAGTGCCGAAGAGCACCAGCGCCACGACGACCCAGAAAAGGTTTTTGTCGTATCTGAGCCTCATCTTCCCACGATCTTCCTCACAAGTTCCTTGAAGACCTTTCCGCGGTGCTCGAAGTTTTCGAACGCGTCGAAGCTTGCGCACCCCGGCGAGAGCATCACCACATCGCCGGGTTCGGCGAGGCTTACTGCGCGCTCAACGGCTCTCTCGAAGTCCGGCACGAAGACGGCGAAAAGGACAGCATCGCCAAGCTGGTGCGCCATAGCCTCGCCCGTAGCCCCCGTAAAGACCGCAGCCTTGACCTTGCGGGCGAAAAGCTCCCTGAGGTGCGAAAAGTCGGCGCCCTTGTCGTAGCCGCCCGCTATCAAAACTATCGGTCGATCGAAGGACATAAGCGCGTACATCAGGGCGTCGGGGTTTGTGGCTTTTGAGTCGTTGACGAAGAGGACGCCATCGCGCTCCAAAAAGCGCTCGAGCCTGTGCTCTATCCCCTCAAACTCCCTGAGCGCCCTTGCCGCGGCGGAGATATCCAGCCCAAGCGGTTTTGCCGCCGCCAAAGCCGCAAGCGCGTTGCACAGGTTGTGCGGACCTGGAATCCCAAGCTCAGACGCGGGAAGGACCTCCTCGCCGTCGAGGAGTATCATTCCCTCCTTCACCCACGCCCCGCGGACCTCCCGTCGCGCGGAGAAGAAGAGCTTTTGCGCAGAAAGCCCATCGCCGAGGGCAAGGACCTCATCCTGGTCGGCGTTGAGCACGGCGAAGTCATCCGCGCCCTGGTTGGCGAAGATGCGCGTCTTGGCGCGGTAGTAGTCGTCGACGGTTGCGTAGCGGTCGAGATGGTCCGGCGAGAGGTTCAGCAAAGCCGCAACGAACGGTCTGAAGCTATCGATCGCCTCGAGCTGGAAGCTCGACACCTCAAGGACGGTCACCGAATCGGGCGCCGTGTCCGTAACGACGGCGGAGTAAGGTCTCCCGATGTTCCCCGCAAGGATGGCGCGCATGCCGCTTGCCGAAAGGATCTTGTGCACAAGCGTTGCCGTGGTGCTCTTCCCGTTCGATCCCGTCACCGCAACAACCCGACCCATCTCGTGCCTGAAGGCGAACTCAAGCTCCGATATCACCGGCACGCCCCTGTCCCGCGCTCTCCTCAGCACATCGATCTCCAAAGGCACGCCGGGGCTTACGACGATGATGTCCACGTCAAGGAGGCGGTCGGAGTGCCCCCCCAGCTCGACCTCGATCCCCTTCGCCCTGAGCTCTTCTGCGCGCTTGCGCACGCGGACGTCGTCCGAGACGTCGGATGCGATGACCGAAAAGCCGTCGCCGGCGGCAAGAAGCGCCGCCGCATAACCGCTGCGCGCTATCCCTATGACCCCCAAACGCCTCATCGACTACCTTACCTTGAACGAAACAAGCCCAAGCAGGGCGAAGATGATCCCGAGTATCCAAAAGCGCACCACCACCTTCGCCTCGTGCCATCCCGAAAGCTCGAAGTGGTGGTGCAGCGGAGCCATCCTGAAGATCCTGCGCCCCCCCGTGAGCTTGAAGTAACCTACCTGAAGGATCACCGAAAGGGTCTCCACCACAAACACCCCGCCCGCGATAAGCAAAAGGAACTCCTTCTTCAGCATAACCGATATGACGCCGATGGAGGCACCAAGCGAGAGTGCGCCCGTGTCGCCCATGAAGATCTCCGCAGGGAAGGAGTTGTACCACAGGAAGCCGAGCGCCGCACCCGCCATCGAGGCGCAGAAGATCGAAAGCTCGCCGCTTCCGGGGAGGTAGGTTATGTTCAGGTAACTTGTGAAGTCGGTTCTGCCGGAGACATACGCCACCGCGGTAAAGGTCGCCGCAATAATAGCCACAAGCCCCGCGGCAAGACCGTCAAGCCCATCGGAAAGGTTCACCGCGTTGGACGACGCAACAACAACAAGCGCCGAAAAGAGGATGTACCCAACGCCGAAGTCCGGATGGATCTTTTTGAAAAACGGAAGCTCCGTGGTCGTTCTGTACGAGACATCGGGCGGGAGCAAAAACACAAGAAGCCCTATGCCAAGCCCAACCAGAATCTGGCTGTAGAGCTTGTAGGACGCCAAAAGTCCCTTTGGCTTTTGCTTGATGTCCTTCAGGTAATCGTCGACGAAGCCGACGATCCCCGTGACGACGAGCACAACCGTTGCCATGGCAACATATGGGCTTCCCACCTGAGCCCAAAGGAGCGTACCCGCCAGGACGCCAGCGATGATGGCGATGCCGCCCATAGTCGGCGTGCCGCGCTTACCGAGGTGGCGCTCCGGAACGTCCTCGCGAATCCGACTCTCGTAGTTGTGACGCTTAAGAAACCTTATAAGTGGACCGCAAAGCGCCCACGAAACGACGAAGCTCGTCGTCGCAGCCATCACCAGCCGAAAGGTGATGTACCGAAAGAGGTTGAAGAGGATGAAATGCCTCCAGTACGGTTTTAGAAGGTAGTAGAACACCTCATCGCTCCTTCCCTTCGGCTTCGATAAAAGGCGGCGCGAACCTGAACTTCCTTTTCTGCACTGGCACCACAGACGCCTTGGCAGCCCTTGAGAGCGCCGGCACGCGCGGCTTCCAGTAAAAGCGACCTCTGAAAAACCTGGTGTCTATCTGCCTGCGCGCAGACCTCATAACGATCCCAATCGCCACGCCCTGGGCGAAAGCCAGGGTAAGGCAAGCCAAAAGCAGCAAAAGCGTTCGCTTCAACCAAACCATCTTAGTATCTCCTCCACAAACCGCTCGGTTCTTGTTGCCCTCGACCCCTTCACGAGGACCGCGCAGGGCGGGACAAGCATTTCGCGAAGTCGTCCGAGCGCCTCCGAAAAGCTTTCTGTATAGAAAAGATTGCCGCCATAGCCCACTCTCTTCGCCTCGTCGAACGCGAAGCGCATAAGCTTTCCGAAAAGCAGGGCGCCGTCGACGTCGTGCTCGAGCAGCATACCGGCGACCTGGCGATGGTATCTTTCGGAAAACTCACCGAGCTCAAGCATATCGCCCAGCACGGCGAACCTCCGCGGCGCATCGATGGATTCGAGGACGCGGAGCGCCTCCTGAAGCGCGGCGGGGCTCGAGTTGTACGTGTCGTCGACGACGACTACATCTCCAACGCGCTTCAGCTGGAGCCTGTGCGGTCGAGGCTCAAGCTCCGAAAGCGCCTCAGCTACAAGATCAAGCGGCAGATTCAGGTAGTTCCCCACCGCCGCGGCAGCAAGGGCTGCGTAAACGGCTCCCATGCCCAAAAGCTTGAGCTCGAAACGAACTCCCCTCACGGTGAAAGACGGTCTGCCCTCGGAGAACCTGATGTCCTCCGCCCTGAAGTCGGCTTCGCGCTCGGCGGCGTACGTTACAACCGGTCTTTCGGCGGCAAGCTCCGGCGCAACATCGGCAAGCTGGGGCGAATCGACGTTCAAGACCAAAGGGGAAGTGGGGGACATAGCCGTCCTTATCCTGAGTTTTTCGGCGAGGATTTCCCCAAGGTCGCCGAGCCCCTCGGTGTGGACGGGGGCGATGGCGGTTATAACGCCCACGTCGGGCTGGGATATGCGGGAAAGCCGCTCCATCTCGCCGGGGCAGTTGATCCCAAGCTCGACGACGGCGACTTCGACCCGGTCGCACATCCCCAAAAGCGTGAGCGGCAAGCCTATGAGGTTGTTGTAGTTGAGCTTCGCGGAGTGGACCTGGAATCTTTTGGCGAGCGCGGCTGCGATTGCATCGCGGGTCGTCGTCTTCCCCACGGAGCCCGTCACGCCAACGACCAGAGGGTCAACGGCATCCCTGTGAAACTTCGCAAGCTTCCCAAGAGCCTCGAGTGTGTTCGGCACGATGATCTGAGGCAGTTTGGCGTCGACTTTTCGCTGGACGACGGCGCCGCATGCGCCGCGCGCCTCAGCGTCGGAAACGAAGTCGTGTCCGTCGCGCCTGCCCAAAAGGGCGAAGAAAAGCTCACCCCGCCCAATGGTGCGGCTGTCGACCGAAACCCCTCTGACCTCCCGCGCCGACGCATCCGGCGGAACAAGCTCACCACCCAAAACATCCGATATCTCGCCAAGGCTGTATCTCAACTTCGCCTCCCAAGTCTTCTTTCGATCGCCTCCCGCGCGACCTCGACGTCGTCGAAGTGGACGGTTCGGTCGGCGAAGATCTGGTAGTCCTCGTGACCTTTGCCCGCGATAAGCACGATGTCGCCCTCGCGGGCGAGACCCACAGCCTCGAATATCGCCTGCCGCCTGTCGACTATGCGCCTGTAGTTGTTGCGAACGGCGCCGGACTCGATCATATCGATTATGCGCTCCGGGTCCTCGCTGCGCGGGTTATCGGACGTGATCACGACAACGTCCGCCAGCCGCGTGGCTATTTCGCCCATCTGCGGGCGCTTTTGGTGATCCCTGTCGCCGCCCGCGCCGAACACAACGATGACGCGACCCGAAACAAGCTCCCTCGCCGTCTCGATGAGGTTCCTCAGCGCTTCGGGCGTGTGCGCGTAGTCGACGACCACGAAAAACGGCTGACCCAGGTCGACGATCTCGAACCTGCCGCGAACGCCCCGGAACTTGCGGATAGCCTCAAGCGCAACGCAGGGATCATATCCCCTCGCCGCGGCGGCAGCAAACGCAGCCACGGCGTTGTAAACGTTGAACCTCCCCGGAAGCTTCGTCTCGGCGGAAAAGGTTCCCCAAGGCGAGCGAATCCTAAACCGCGAGCCGGAAATCTCAACCCTCTCCGGCTCGGCGACAACGTCGGCGGCGACCGTGTCGAGGGCGTAGGTTACAACGTCCGCGGAGGAGGCGGCGATGACGTCGTCTGCGCACGGGTCGTCGAGGTTAACGACGGAAACCGCGCCCTTCGGCAAGCCCGCAAAAAGACTGCACTTCGCCTCAAGATACGAAGCCATATCGCCGTGGTAGTCGAGATGGTCCTGCGAGAGGTTGGTGAATACGGCGGCTTCGAAGGCAAGCCCAACGGTCCGCTTCTGGTGGAGCCCGTGCGACGAAGCCTCCATCGCAACGGAAACAACGCCCTCGCGCCTCATCTGAGCAAGAACCCTCCAAAGCGTTTCGGGTCCTGGGGTCGTTATGGGGAGCCTCTGGTACTCACCGCCCGAAACGCGATATCCAAGCGTGCCCACAACGCCCGCCTTCTCGCCCGCCTCGGTGAATATCCTCCACAGGATGTGCGCCACGGTGGTTTTGCCGTTGGTTCCCGTGACGGCGAAAAGCCTTTGGGGCGGCTCGCCCAAAAACCTTTTGAGCAGGGCAACGAGAGCTTCGCGCGTGTCGCGCACGCGGATCAGGGGAACACCAAGCTTCGGCGTGTTTGCGTCGACCTGCGCGACAACGGCAACGGCGCCGGCGGAGACGGCGTTGGGGATGAAGTCGTGCCCATCGACCTCGACACCGCGCACAGCAACAAAAACCCAGCCGGGCTTCACGAGGCGCGAATCGGACGTCACGCCGCTTACAACGAAGCCAAGCCCGTCCGGAGCCGAAACGAGGTTTTCGCCAAGATCCGACAAAAGATCATTCAGTTTGTACTCAGCCTGCGCCATCCTTCCCCCTTGGGCTCGCATAAGAGCACGCACACTGCGGCTGTGTCGACGACCGATTCTGCCTTTGGCACCTGCTCGACCACGATGCCGTGTCCGTGCACGACGAAGCGCACACCAGCCCTCGCGAGCTTCTCCGCCGCCCTGCGCAACGACAAACCCACGACATCGGGCACAACGACGGAATCCTTACACCGCGGCGCAAGGGGCGCAAGATAGGCAATCACGACGCTTCCCCGCTCAAGGCGTCTTCCGGGGGCAGGGCTTTGGTCGCAGATCACCTTGCCCACGCCGCGAAACTGCACCTCAAGCCCGCACCGCGCGAGCAGGACCTCCGCCTGCTGGGGCGTCATGCGCCTTATGTCGGGCACGACGGCGCCGGAATCGCCACGACCGCCGGCAAGGGCAACGCTGCGCTCCGCGGGCAGGACGATTATGCCCGAGCTTACCGCCTTCTCGAGAACGGCGCGCAGAACCGGCGCAGCAACAACGCCGCCGTAGTAATGCCCCCGACGCGGATTATCGACCATAACAAAGCCAACCACAACGGGATCGCCGTAGGGAGCGTATCCGACGAAGGATGCAAAGTACGCGTTTTCCTCGTATCCTCGTGCTCCGCGCTTGTGCTTGTGGGCAGTGCCGGTTTTGCCCGCGATGGGTATAGCCCTCGAGTTTGCGAGCGTAGCCGTTCCATGCAGGACGACGTCGCGGAACATGGCGCCAAGCGTGTCGGCAACCTCCTGCGGAATGACCTGCCTTACCGCCATAGGCTCGCGCCGCCAAACGACCCTGCCGTCGTACCGAACGACCTTCGAAACGACGAAGGGCTTCATAAGCTTCCCCCTGTTCGCGACGGCGGCGTACGCACAGGCTATCTGCAGCGGCGTGGCCGATATCTCGTACCCCATGGGGAGGGTCGCCATGGTCGTCTTCGACCAGCGCGCAGGAGGTCTCAGGATACCGCCCGACTCGCCGGGAAGGTCTATCCCCGTGCAGGTGCCAAAGCCAAAGCGCCTTATGTATTCGTAAAAGGTTCGTTTCTCAAGCAGTTGAGCGATCTTGGTTATGCCCACGTTGCTTGAGTGGACTATGACCTCCCTTGCGGGGACCTTCCCCATGCCGTGGACGTCCCTTACGACCCTTCCGCATATGAACGCGCGCCCACGCTCACAGTCCACCGTGTCGAACGGCGTTATAAGCCCCTCGCACAAAGCCGCAGCCATCGTAACAAGCTTGAAAATCGACCCTGGCTCGAAGGGGTCGGTTATGGTGCGATTGCGGTGCAGCTGAAGGGGGTAGCTTGAGTAATCGTTTGGGTCGAAGTTTGGCACCGACGCCATTGCGAGCACCTCGCCCGTCCGGGGATCGAGGAACACGCCGCATGCGCCGTCGGCGCAGTGACGGCTCAAGGCGTCCTTAAGCTCCGCCTCGAGTATCTGCTGAAGGCGGATGTCTATGGTAAGGTAGATGTCGCTGCCGGGGACGGGGTTGCCCAGGGAATAGTGCAGGAGCGGGTATGTTCTGCCGCAGGCATCGGTGAATATGAGTCTTTGCGCGGGTTTTCCCGCAAGCTGTTTGTCGTAAAAGAGCTCGAGCCCGCCTCGACCCCTGCCGTCGTGACCAACGTAGCCTATCACCGTCGAAGCCGTGCTGCCGTAAGGGTAGAACCTGTTGTATATCGGGGTCATGTGAACGCCCTCGAGGTTTTTGGCGCGCACGCGCATCGCGTGCGGAACGTCGACCTTAAGCTCCAGATAAACGAAGAACCTGCCCGCGGCATCGAGTATGCGCTTGCGGTAATACCCACGCGGCCTGCCGAATATGCCGCAGAGAACCGAATCGACAAGGTCAGGATCGTCTATCTGGGAGGGATCTCCGTAGATGTCGTAGAACAGGTTGTCCACGGCGAGGGGTTTTCCGTTGCGGTCGTATATCGTTCCCCTGCGGGCGGGGATATCGCGCAGCTTTTGCTGCTGGCGCTTTGCCCTCTGCCTGAGCTTTGCCGACGAGATCACCTGAAGCCCCACAAGCCTCGCCTGAACCGCGGCGATTGCCACCGCCCAAACCACAACCACAAAAACGAGCCTGCCTATGTTCCTCGGCGAAAACATTGGGCACAAAGGGGTCTGCCCGACCTCAAAGGCTCCCCTCTTTGTAGAACAGCTCTTGTTCCCCGCCCAGCGGGGCTTTCACAAGCCTTTCCCACTGCCGCAGAAAGAACCTCTTCAGGGCGATGAGGCTCTTCCTCCACCTCGTCGCCTCGGCTGCCCTGGAAGCGGGCTCCTCGACCACGCAGACGCGCTCGCTGGGAAGGGAGTACCTGAGCCCACAGACATCCCTCGCCAAGCGCTCTATGCGCTCGGGCGAGCTGAGGTTGGCTATTCGTATAAGCTTTTCGGAGTTTTCGGCTCTAAGTTCGAAGAGCTCGTTTTCGAGCCTTGTGATCCTCTTCGACAGCGAGACGGTGTATGCCCGCTGCCAAACGAAAAGGAGGGCAAATCCAAGGAGGGTCAAAAGCAGGAGAGGCTTTTTTACGACGACGAAGCCCGACGGCGAATTTTTCGCTTTTGTTTTCACATCCCTCCTTTCTCATAATCGATTTTTTCGGCGACTCTCATCCTCGCTGCCCTTGCCCTGGGGTTCCGCTCGACCTCGGACTTTGTCGGTCTTATCGGCTTGGGCGTAAGGATCTTAAGCCTCCTTCTGTGCCCGCACCTGCAGACAGGTATTCCGGGCGGGCAGATGCAGTCTTTCGCTTCGGTGGCGAAGAACTCCTTGACGATTCTGTCCTCGCCCGAGTGGTACGCGATCACCACGATTCTTCCGCCCGGCGCGGTGACCTCGAGCGCCTGCTCCAGCGCCTGCCGCAGCTTGCGAAGCTCGTCGTTGACCTCGATGCGGATCGCCTGGAAGATCCTCGGGAGTATGTCGCTTCGGAACCTTGCGGGTATCTTGCTCTCCACGGCTCGGCACAGCTCCTCGGTGGTTCGTATTGGGGCTTCCTGGCGCGCGGCAACTATGGCGCGGGCTATGCGCCTATAGCCCCTCACGTCCCCGTAGCGCCTGAGGATCTCGGCAAGCTCGTCGACCGAGTAGGTGTTCACCACATCGAACGCCGACTTGGGCGCAGTCATGTCGTACCGCATGTCGAGGGGTCCGTCCCGCTTGAAGGAAAATCCGCGCATGGGGTCTTCGACGAGCTTTGCCCTCAGCCCAAGGTCGAAGAGCACGCCCGCCACGAAATCGACGCCAGCCTCCTCGCGCACAAGCCGCTCGAGCTCGGCGTAATCCCCCCGAATCAACCTAACCCTTTTTCCAAAGAGCGAAAGCCTCTGCGACGCCGTCTGCAGGGCATCCTCATCTATGTCAACTCCTATGACCTTCCCGCGCGCTCCCAGCTTCTCAAGTATCGCAATGGCATGCCCGCCGTCTCCGACGGTGGCGTCGAGGTAGACGCCGTCGCGGTCGGTCACAAGATAGCCGACCGACTCATTCACCATCACGCTGCGATGGTACCCCGTCGGTTTTCCCTGTCCGTCTGCCACGTATCAACGAACTGAAAAACTGAAGCGCTCCCTCATCGTAACCCGCACCAACCTTCCTGGAGTAGTCGCTGTACCTTGTCGGATCCCACACCTCGATCCAGTCAACGACGCCGAGGATCAAGACCTCCTCACCCAGCCCGACCTCATCTATCAGGACTTGGGGCAGGTTTATCCTCCCCTGCCCGTCAACGGGGACGACGTGTGCCCAGGAGGCAAACTCCCTGTAGAAGGCTATCTGCCTGTCGGGCGGAATGTCCTCGGGAATGAACTCCGCCAAAAAGCTTTCGAAATCGTCCACCGGAAGTATGGCGAGACAACCGCCAACGCCCTTGGTGACAACGAACTCACTGTACACAACCCCCCTTCCAGCTTCGCGCAGGCGCGCCGGAAGGAAGAGCCGCCCCTTGCTGTCGATCCTGTGGATGTATCTCCCAACAAACACCCTGCAACCTCAAAACTTCCCTTAAATTCCTCTCATTTCTCTTTGAAAATCAATAAGTTACTATTTCGCTCCACTTTGCTCCACTTCCCTCCACAAACTATCATACCGACGCAGATGAGGCTGTCAAGTCAAAAATGAGATGACGCGCAAAATTTTTTCAATTTCTCAAAGATACCGAGGCAGTTAGAGCTTGCGCGGTGCCCTTGAAGCGCTAATCTTTTCAAGGCTATGAGCGACGCAAAGTCCCCAAGGGAGTTTGCCCTCGACCTCGGGCTTTCGGATGAGGAGTTCGAGCGGATCGTGGAGCTCCTTGGCAGAGAGCCCAACCCCACCGAGATCGGGATCTTCTCCGTCATGTGGAGCGAGCACTGCTCGTACAAAAGCTCGCTTGTGCACCTGCGGAAGTTCCCCACACAAAGCGAGAGGTCGCTCACAAAGATGGGCAAGGAGAACGCGGGCGCGCTGCTTCTGAAGGACGGCTGGGCTTTGGTCTTCAAGATAGAGAGCCACAACCACCCCTCCGCCATCGAGCCATTTCAGGGCGCGGCAACGGGCGTGGGCGGAATCCTGAGAGATGTGTTTTGTATGGGCGCATATCCAATCGCCTGTCTCGACTCCCTCCGCTTCGGCGAGATCGACGACCCCAAAGCCCAGCACATATTCGACGGCGTCGTGCGCGGAATAGCCGCATACGGAAATTGCTTCGGCGTGCCAACCGTCGCCGGGGAGATAGTGTTCGACAAAGCATACTCCGGAAACCCGCTCGTCAACGTTATGGCGGTCGGCATAGTTCGCACAGACAGGATGATCTCGGCGAAGGCTTCCGGTGTGGGCAACCTCGTCGTGTACATCGGCGCGGCGACGGGAAGAGACGGAATCCACGGCGCATCCTTCGCCTCCGGTGAGCTCACCGAAAGCTCACACGAAAAAAGACCAGCCGTCCAGATAGGCGATCCCTTCACCGAAAAGCTTTTGCTCGAGGCGACGCAGGAGATAGCATCGCGCGGGCTTGCCGTGGGAATGCAGGACATGGGCGCCGCGGGCCTCACATCGTCAAGCGCAGAAATGGCGGCAAAGGCAGGGCTTGGGGTCGAGCTCGACCTCGATAAAGTCCCACTCCGCGAGGAAGGGATGACGCCCTACGAGATCATGCTCTCCGAGTCGCAGGAGAGGATGCTTCTTGTGACCACGCCCCAAAACCTCGCGGAGGTCGAGCGGATACTCGACAAATGGGGGCTGCACTACGCCGTCGTGGGCAGGGTCATAGGGGAGCGTGTGCTTAGGCTCTGGTGGCGCGGCGAGGTGGTCTGCGAGATCCCCGTGCACGCCCTCCTTGCGGGCGAAGGCGCGCCCGTGTACAACCGACCGATGCGAAAGCCCGAATACATCGACCGCCTGCGGGAGAGGGATCCTCTTGTCGAGCTTTCGTCAACGCAAACCCAAATCGATGTAGAGACCCTCTTAATAAGGCTTCTTTCGATGCCGAGCATTGCCTCGAAGCGCTGGGTGTGGCGGCAGTACGACCACCAGGTTGGCGTGCGCACTGTGATCCTGCCGGGAGCAGGCGATGCAGCGGTGCTCGACATCAGGGAGACCGGGCAGTACGTCGCCGTCTGCACCGACGGCAACGGAGCATACACCTCCCTCGATCCCTACGCGGGCGGAGCCATAGCGGTGCTTGAGGCGGCAAGGAACGTTGCCTCCGTCGGCGCAACGCCTATCGGAATAACCGACTGCCTCAACTTCGGCAACCCCGAGAAGCCCGAGGTGATGTGGCAGTTTGCCCGTGCGACGGACGGCATCGCCGACGCATGCCGCGCGCTCGGCATACCCGTGACCGGCGGAAACGTGAGCTTCTACAACGAATCGCCCCAGGGCGCCGCGCTGCCAACGCCCGTCGTCGGGATGGTGGGAGTGATAGACGACGCATCGAGCATAATCACGCCGAACTTCAAGCAAGCGGGCGACGTTGTGATCATCCTCGGCGAGCCATCGCGCAGGCTCGGCGGCACAGCGCTGCAAAAGCTTTTGTGGAACAAGCTCTTCGGCAAACCGCCAGAGCCCAGGCTGGAGCTGCACAGACGCGCAATAGCCCTCCTGCTTGAGCTTGTGCGGCGCAGGGCGATAAAAAGCGCCCACGACGTATCCGACGGTGGCATTGGCGTGGCACTCGCCGAGTGCACATTCGGCGCCGAAGGCTGGGGCGCAAAAATCGAGGTGCCAAACGGCTTCGACCCGATCCTGTGGCTGTTCGCGGAACCGCAGGGCGTCTTCGTCGTAAGCGCCGCGCCGGAGAAGCTTGAGCAGATAGAGCGCCTCGCAAGCCAATACGACGTCCCCTGCGCCGTCGTTGGCGAAGTGACGGACGACGGCACCCTCCAGATAGACAAAACCCGTTGGAAAGTCGAAACACTCAGGAAAATCTACGAAGAGGCGATCCCGCTTGTTATGGATGGGGCAACATAAAAAGGCGAGGTCGGGACAATGAAGAACCTGGCTGCGCTCCTTTGTGCGCTTTTGGCACTCTCGCGGGCGGAGGACGTAAGGATCGACCTCTGGATAATGTCGCAGTGCCCGTTCGGCGCAAGGGCGGTGGAAAGGCTTTTTAGCATGAAAAACCTCTTCCCCGAAACGCAGAAGACCGAGATAACCGTCCACTACGTTCTCGACTACGATGCCTCAAGCGGTCAATTCCACTCGCTGCACGGCAATGATGAGGTCGAGGAGGACATAAGGCAGCTTGTCATCCAAAAGCACTTTCCGGGGCGCTTTTGGTGCTATGTGGTTTCGCGCGCAAGCCACTTTCAGGATACGATCTGGGCGCCCGACGCCGCGATCTGCGGAATCGACACCGCAAAGGTCAGGGAGTACATGAGGCTTGAGGGCGAGGAGCTCGGTCGCCGAGAGGCTGCTTTGTGCGAAAGCCTCGCAGTAACGGCGTCGCCAACGCTCTTTTTTAACGGAAAGCGCCTACGCGACTGGCGCGGCGACATAACCACACTCTACATGGTCCTGCGGGGGGAGATGAAAGCCGGCGGAAACCTGCCCCGCTGCTTCGACGACAACGACTGCCTCCCGCCAGACCCCAAATACATCCCGCGGTGCGTGGAGAACGCCTGCCTGTTCGAGCTTGCGCCCGCTGTGGAGCTTATTGTCGTTGCACCCGACACAACGCTCGGAGACCCCGCGCAGAATATGATACAAATACTCCGCTCGTTCTTCAGAAACCTGAAGGTTCGCTACGTGCTGCACGGCACAGACGAAGCGGAAAGGCTTGAGAGGAAACTCAAGCTCGAGGCGCTGCCGGCGTATATATTCGACGAGGCACTCCAGAAAACGGAGGCTTTCGGTCGCGTCGAGGAAAAGCTCATCCCGGTCGAGCTTGATGGCAAAAGGTACTTTCTCGTCAAGCCCACAAGCGTTGAGCTCACGTTCTTCCCGCACCGCGAGAGGCGGAAGGGAGAACTTGTTGCCTTCGTTATGAGCGGCTGTCCGTTCTCAAAGGCGCTTGAGGAATCGCTCTACGCCACGGGGAGGACGGGAAACGTCACACTTCGCTATCTTGTGTGGCGCGACGAAAGCGGCGCCCTCCACAGCGCCCACGGACCCGCCGAACTTGAGGAAAACAAACGACAAGCAACAATACAAAAATTCTTCCCCGAAAGCTTTTGGGATTATCTTGCCTGCTACAACGCCTCGGGCGAAGCGGAGGGATGCTGCAAAGCCGCGGGGATAGATCCAGATAGCCTAAACGCGCTTGTTTCGCTTTACGGCGATTCTCTCCTTGCGCTCGATGCCGCCCTGTGCGACTCCCTAAACATCCGCAAAACCCCAACGCTCCTTTGGGAAAACCAAACCATCGTAACCGACAGGACGACGCTTACAAAGCTTTTGGGCTTTTCGCTGGAGGAGGGGCACTGCTCATACTAAAGCCTGTTTTGCATTCGGACCTTATGGGGCACCTATCGCACTCTGCGCCGCGCGCCCGGCAAACCCGCCTACCCAAGGTGATCAGATTTATGTGCAGCGAGAAGTGCACCCGAGGCGGAACGACGGCGGAAAGCTTTTTTATCATCTTCTCCGCCGTCGTTTTGGGCGGGAAGACACCGAGGCGCACCATGATCCTGCGTATGTGGGTGTCGACGGGGAAGAGCGGCGCGCCGCCGCAGAAGAGCAGAAACACCGCCGCCGTCTTGATCCCTATGCCGGGGATCGAGGTCAAAAGCTCAAGCGCCTTTTCGTGTTCGCAGGCGAGGAGGAAGTCGGCGCTTATCCTTCCGCCGGTGCGCTCCCCAAGCCAGCGAAGGAGCCCCTTAATCCTTTCTGCGCGCTGCCTGGACAGCCCCGCAGGTCTTATGGCGTCGGCAAGCTCATCGACCGACGCCGAAAGGACGTCCTCCCACCTCGGGAACCTTTGCCGCAGCCTCTCAAACGCCCTGTCGCGGTTTAGGTCGTTTGTGTTCTGCGAGAGTATTCCCCTAACGAGGGCGGCGACGAGGTCGCGGCACGGGCGACGAACGGGCGTCCCAAACGCCCCGCGCAGCGCACCGTCGAGGCGAAGAAAATAATCGCCGTCAAAACCCATCACTCGGCAAAGCGAAGTCTATTAAATACCATGCCCGTAAGGAGCTTTGGGTAGAAGTCGGTCGACTTCTGCGGCATTCGCTCGCCCGCCTCGGCTATGCGACGAACCTCCTCTATCTTCGTGGGATTCATGTAGAACACACACTGAACCTTCGGGTCCTTCTCGAGATACTCAAAGCCCTTCTCGCGCTCGCGGATGTAGTAGAGGTTCCGCTTCTCCTCCAAAGCCTTCGCGTCGATGCCGAGGAGGTCCTCGAGGATGAGCTTGTGCAGGATCGACACATCAAGGCGCTTCCAGTCGGAGGAGACGGGCTCCTTTATCGCCTCGTCCATGATCCGCTCGTCCTTGAGCACAAGAAGGTAGTAGGCTTTAGCTTCCTTGGGCACGAGGACGAACGCGTGTTTGCCCTGGGCGCCCAAAGCCTCCATGCGCGCCATAGCCTCCTGGAACCTCCCGCGGACGCACCCCTCGGTCAGGATGGGATACTCCTCAACGTCGAAGTTTTGCCTGATCCCCTCAAGCAGACCTGCGAGGTCGAAGCCCTGCACGCTGTGGACGACGCGGTGGGTCGGCAGGATCACAAGCCCGGGGTCGGACATATTGACGAAGGTCATCATCCTGTTGCGGAAGGTCTCGGTGGCGCCGGGCTCAGGGACCAAACCCTTCTCCTCGCACTCGCGCCAGTAGTTGACGGCGGTCTCGTACCTGTGATGCCCGTCGGCGATGAAGAGGGTCTTATCGCAAAGCGCGTCTCTGACGGCGGCTATGACGTCCTCGTCGTAAATTGCCCAGAGCCTGTGCTCGTTGCCGAACCAATCCTTTGCGACGAAGTCGGGCTCCCTTCCCTCGATCGCTTTCTCTATCGCCTCGTCGGCGACGCGCTCGGGGTCGTCGTAGAGCATAAAGATATGCCCCACCTGCGCGCGGATGTGGCGCATGAGGTTAAGCCTGTCGGCTTTGGGGCCGGCGAGGGTCTTTTCGTGCGCCTTCACGCCCTTGCCGGGTGGCTCAAGCTCCGCAAGGGCAACAAAACCCCGACGCACAACGCTGCGACCGTCGACCTCGAAGACCTGGTGGTAAGCGTATATCGCGGGGCGCTGGGCGCAGACGAACGTCCCGTCCTCAAGCCACCACTGAAGATACCCCGCGGCGCGAAGATAGTAGTTGTAGTACTCGTCGTCGCTGGAATACCTCTTGCCCAAAACGATGCGGATGAAGTTCCTCGGGTGGCGATTGTAGTACTCCTCCTGCATTTCGGGGGTTATTTTGTCGTAGGGCTGGGTTACAAGCTGAGTCAGGTCGCGCCCGAACCTCTCCGGGGAGTAGGTTACGCCTCGGAACGGCAGGATTTTCGCCATAGCCCTCCTCCTCGGGTTTGCGTTTTTCGCGATGCAAATTTAAGCCTCATGCGGCGCCGCCGCAAGCGCTAAGCCCGTCATCCCTCAAGCGCAACTGCCGCCACGGCGAGCGCGTCCGTGTCCGATATAGAGACGGCTATGCCCCTGACGCCGGCGCCCTCCGCAAGCTCCGCCGCCCTGCCGTGGAGGATTATCTCGGGCTTGCCGCGGGGATCGTTTATCACCTCCACGTCGCGCCAGCGCACCCCCAAAGCCTTGCCCACTCCAAGCGCCTTCAGAAAAGCCTCCTTGGCGGCGAACTTTCCGGCAAAGCAGCTTGCCGGGCGCGGGCGTGCCAGACAGTATGCCGCCTCGGCATCGGTGAAAACCCGACCAACAAAGCGATCTCCGTAAAGCTTTGTAAGCCTGCTTATGCGCTCTATATCCACGATGTCCACGCCTATACCTATCATCCCCCGATGGGCTTGGGGTAGAGCCTGCCCTCCCTGTGGCGTTTGGTGAGTTTCTCCAGCATGTCCTTCGTCATGGAGTCGAGGTCCCACTGGGGCTCCCAGCCCCACTCCTGGCGCGCCGCAGAGTCGTCGATGCTTGTGGGCCACGTGTCGGCGATCTCCTGCCTGTAGTCGGGTTTAAAATCGCACTCGAAGTGGGGAAGGTACTTCTTTATAGCCTCCGCAAGCTCCCCCGCGGAGAAGCTCATGGCGGCGACGTTGAAGTCGCCGTGGTGCTTAAGCTTTGAGAAATCGGCTTCGGCGAGCATTATCGTCGCGCGGATGCAGTCGGGCATGTACATCATCGGAAGCCGCGTGTCGGCTCTGACGAAGCAGGTGTACCTCCCCTCCTCAACCGCTTTGTAGAATATCTCAACGGCGTAGTCTGTCGTTCCGCCGCCGGGGAGCATCTCGGCGGAGATGATGCCCGGATACCTAAGTCCCCTCGCGTCGACGCCGAACTTGTAGACGTAGTAGTCGCACAGCCTTTCGCCGCACACCTTCGTTATGCCGTACATCGTTCTGGGTTTGAGGACAGTTTCGTTCGGCGTGTTGTGTCGCGGGGTTTCGGGTCCGAAGGCGGCTATCGACGAGGGGATTATGACCCGAACCATGCGGTGTTCCCTGGCAGCCTCGAGGACGTTGAGGGTGCCGCCAACGTTCACGCGCCAGCAGAGGTGGGGATCCTTCTCGCCCGTGGCGGAGAGTATCGCGGCCATGTGGAAGATGGTGTCTATCTTGTGCTTTCGTATGACCACCTCAAGGCTTGCGCGCTCCGTGACGTCGACGTAGTAGAACGGACCCGATTCGGCGAGGGCTTCGCTTGTGGGCTCCCTTATGTCCGACGCAACGACGCGCTCAGCGCCGTAGCGCTCGCGCAGCGCAAGCACAAGCTCGCTGCCTATCTGCCCACACGCGCCCGTAACGAGAATGTTCCTCATCTCTCCGCTCATCGCTGCTCTCCCCTTTCACTGCCGACATTGTTTGAAGTTGCGAGGGTTTATGTTGTACTTCTTCATCCGGTATCGCAGCTTATCGCGCGATATGCCAAGGAGCCTGGCAGCCCTGACCTGATTCCCCCCCGCTTTGCGCAGAGCCTCGATTATGGCGCAGCGCTCCATATCGGGAAGCGTTTGGGGCTTTTGTGGGAGGGGCACATCCCCTCTGATCTCCGCGGGCAGGTGCTCGGGCTTTATTGTGCGCGGAGACCACACCACTATGGCGCGCTCAATGGCGTTCTCAAGCTCGCGGACGTTGCCGGGCCAGTCGTAGCTCAAAAGGAGCTCAAGCGCGTCCTCCGAGATCCCCTCGACGTTGTGCGGAAACCTGCGCCTGAACTTCTCGATGAAGTGCTCGACCAGAAGGGGGATATCCTCCTTCCGCTCGCGAAGGGGGGGGATGTGTATTGGGACGACGTTGAGCCTGTAGAAAAGGTCTCGCCTGAAGGTTCCCTGCTCGACGGCTTTTTGCAGGTCTTTGTTCGTTGCGGCAATGACCCGGACGTCGACCCTTATGGGCTCGTTCGACCCGAGGCGTTCGACCACGCCCTCCTGCAGCACGCGCAAAAGCTTTGCCTGAACCGTGGGTGGGAGGTCTCCGACCTCGTCGAGGAAGATCGTTCCGCCGCAGGCAGCCTCGAACCTGCCTATCCTGCGCTGCGACGCACCGGTGAAC
The DNA here is from genome assembly GCA_965552135.1 of uncultured bacterium. Classification (GTDB taxonomy): domain Bacteria; phylum UBP14; class UBA6098; order B30-G16; family B30-G16; genus CBEVQY01. Next base: position 58,809 of record CBEVQY010000013.1, read on the forward strand.
GCCCCCTTCTCGTGACCAAAAAGCTCGCTTTCCAGAAGCGTTTCGGGGAAGGCGGGGCACGATACCTTGACGAACGGTCCCTGCGACCTTTCGCTCTGCAGGTGGATCTGCCGCGCCACAACCTCCTTCCCCACGCCCGACTCACCGGTTATAAGCACGGTCGACGGCGTTGGCGCGACGCGGCGGATGAGCTCCCTTATCCGCTCCATGGGCTCCGAGGCGCCCACGAGGTCGTATTCCAGCTCCATCTCGAGCACCGTGGCGGTGTGGGCGCGCCGGAGCTTGTCGAAAAGCTTTGCGTTTCGAATGGCGACGGCAACAAGGTGAGCAAAGGCCTCAAGGACACTGAGGTCGCGCCGCAGAAAGACCCCCCGCCGCTTGTTGACCGCCTCAAGAACCCCAAAAACGCTTCCGCCAAGCATCACGGGGACGGCGAGCAGGTTCCTTGTGGTGAATCCAAGGGCGCGATCGACATCGCCCGAGAAGAGCGGGTCACCCTCGGGGTCGTTGCAGATGTAAGCCTTTTTGTTCTCCACCACCCACCACGCGACCGACCTGCCTTTGGGCAGTCGGAGCTTTGTGATCTCGTCCTTTTTGCTGCCCGTGGCGACGACGAAGACGAGGTGGTCGCCCTCCAGAAGCATTATCGAGCCTGCCTCGGCGCCCACGAGCTTGCCCGTTGCCTCGACGACGAGCCCCAAAAGCTTTTCCACCTCAAGCGTCGCGTTGGCGAGTGCACCAAGCGAGGCAACCTTTTCGAAGACGGACGACATAGCGCCAATTTCCCCGGTGCGGCTTTGGGAAGCGAGCCTATTTCACCTCGACGTCCGCGCCGCTGCGGGGAACGACCTCGAGCCTGCCCTTGTACTCCGTAACCTTGCCCGTTATAACAACGTACGCGCCCTTCTCGAGCCTGTCGCGGTCGGCGATCTCGGAGAGAACGTCGTCCCAGATGGGGGTCGTCATGTACTCATCGCCCTGGCGAATCGTAACGAGGATGCCGCCCTTTATGCTCTTTACGCGCGTTATCTCGCCCTCGACGGTGACGATCTCACCCAAAAGGTCGTCCGAAAGCTCGATGAGTTGAATCCTTATGGGCTCCTCCGATGTCTTTTTCTCGGACGCCGCGCCCGAAACGTGAACATCCTCGCCCCAGGTGGGAACGACCTCGAGTCTGCCCTTGTACTCCGTAACCTTGCCCACAAACTCGATCCTGTTGCCCGAAGCTATAGCATCCCTGTTGGGAACGTGCCGCAGCACCTTATCCCATATCGGGAACTTCATCTCCGCCGTGCCGTCGTCGATGGTGACCAAAATCCCTCCCTTGATCTTCTTTACCGATTTTATCTTTCCGCCCACCGTGACCTTCTGGCCGAGCATATCCTTCGAAAGCTCCGAAAGCTTTATTTTGGGCGCTTTTGTCTCCTTTTTCGCGGGCGCCTTCACCTCGACTGCGGGTCCATAGGTCGGGACGACCTGGAGCGCCCCCTTGTACTCGCCCACCTTGCCCACAAAGCTTATCGTCGCGCCTGCGCAAAGCGCATCGGCGTTGGGAACGGTCTCGTAAATCCTGTCCCATATGGGGAAGGTCATGATCTCGGTGCCGTCGTCCATCTGGACCAAAACGCCGCCTTTGATCTGCTTCACCCACTTCACCTCCCCCTCAACCCTGACGAACTTGCCTTTCATATCCTCCGTCAGGTCCTTAAGTCTTACTTTGGGCGCATCCTCGGGCGGCTTTTCGCCGACGGTCCACTTGCGCTTGGGGGGCTCGCCCTTCTTGTGCCAAAGCTCGTCCTCACGCCTGGGGACGAGCCGAAGCTTGCCCCTGTATGTGCCCACCATAGCGACGACGGCGACCGTATCGCCGCGCTCGAAAGCCTCGGGATCGACGTTGGGGAAGCTCGAGTAGTAGACGTTCATGTCCACACACGCATCGGCGAGTGGGGAGCAGAGCTGAAGGCGCATCGAGGTGTCGTACCTGCGAACGGAGTTTATCACCCCAGCCGTCTTGACCACAACGCCCCAGAGGGAATCGGAAAGCTCGGATATGTCCAGCTCAAGCGGCTTTGGCTCGACGACCACAAGCTTTTCGGGGAGATTCACGATAAGATAGGTGTAGTCCCCCTTCATCCTCACCGTTCCCTCGACGACGACGGTGTCGCCCGGTGCGGGCAGGTTGCCCGAGGCGTAAATCTCCTCCGCCTGCGCGCCGTAGGCTTTGATCCAAACCGTGCCGGTGCCGTCGTCTATGGGGAAGGAGAGGGATTTTGCCTTGGCGTCGTAGGAGGGGGTTCGGGTGCAGATGCCCTTCATCTGGACGTAGGCGAAGTTGGTTCTGTTGTCGATCTCCGCCGCCTGGATGGTAGGGACCATCCTGTGCGCCGCCGCCCACCAAACAAGAACAAGACCAACCACAGAAAAGCCCAAGGCGAATATCTTAAGGAGCTTGGTCGATATCCTTTCCTCTATCCTGGCGCCGCAGTAGGGACAGACGCGATACGGTCCCACATATCTGCCGCACGAGGGACAATACGCCCCCTCCTGCCGCGGGTATGCACTTTCGGGGTCGATCCTCTCCATCACGCTACCTCCCATGATGCCTAAAGTTCACCTCTAAAGTAAGGCAAAAGCTTTTCGTAGGTTTTCTCGAGCGCCTCGGGGATGACCTTTACGTCGGCGATTATCGGCATGAAGTTTGTATCGCCGCCCCAGCGCGGTACGATGTGGAGGTGTATGTGGTCAACGAGCCCAGCCCCCGCAACGCGCCCGAGGTTGAAGCCTATGTTGAATCCCTGCGCGCCCATAGCACGCTCAAGCGCCGAAACCGAAAGCTGCGATATCTTCATAAGCTCCAAAAGCTCGTCATCCCCGAGGGCGGCAAAGTCGCCAACATGCCTGTACGGAGCAACCATAAGGTGACCGTTGTTGTAAGGATAGGTGTTAAGCAGAACGAAACAACTCTTCCCCCGAAAGAGGACGTAGTTCTCGTCGTCCTTCTCCGGGCTCTGCGTCTTCTCGCAGAGGAAACAACCCTCGCCCGAACCGCCGCTGGCTATGTACTCCATCCGCCAGGGTGCCCAAAGCCTCTCCAAAACCCACCTCCCTTGAAGTAAAGCCACGCAATTGATATATAAATATCCAGAAGACCGTGGTGAAAAACAAGCAAAATCGAACA